>CAZHFC010000012.1:50756-80138 GCA_964531985.1 uncultured Bacteroidales bacterium | reverse complement strand
TGAAACACTGAAACACTGAAACACTGAAACACTGAAACACTGAAACCACCGAGGTTTCGGGGCAGGCATCCCGCTAAAGCGGAATTCACTAAGCCGCGCGCAACCCTTTGCCCGGTTGAGCGTAAAAGGATAATCAGTAACTTTGGATTTTTAAGCCCGTCATGATGAACATAAGAACAATGATACGTTTCCTGGCATTGATGCTGTTATTCATTTCTTTCGGCCTGCAGGCCCAGGTCAGGGTAAGCCGCATCGACGGTTCCTTTGCCATGGGTAACCAGGGCGGAATCGTCTACGCCCTTCCGCAAACCATGATCACCGTCGACGTGGTGGTTGAACGGAAAGAACACTTTGCAGGCCCCCTGCGCAATTATGCCGAAAAATACATGGGCATCAGCAATTTTATCCGCGAGGATGACATCGTTTACAATATTGCGGATGTAAGCCTCAACCCAGTGCCGGTGCCCGATCCCGAACACCATTACTTTATCGCCCCCGACGAAAAATCTTCCAGACAAAACTGGCAAAGCATCCTGCGCCTGAACGGTGCCGGCATGATCACCTCCGTGGCCGGGATCCCGGCAGAAAAGGCCGGTGGAAACGCGATCGGTAACCTGACCGGACCCGATGAGATCAGTGAAATATTCAGAATGGATGCCGGCTATAACATGTACCCGAAAATCGACACCATCGTGCGCAGGATCAGCATCGACACCATGATCGTACGCGACCTGAGTTTCCGTACCAGCATGCAACAAAAGCCGCTGGAGGAAAAAGCCAGGGAAACGGCCGTGATGATCGGCAGGATACGCGAAGACCGTTACAACCTGCTCATCGGCTTCCAGGAAGTGAACTACAGCGGAGAGGCCCTTCGCTATATGGATGAAGGCCTGCAAAAGCTGGAAGAGGAATATTTAAGGCTTTTTACGGGGGCCGTGGTGACCAGCCACATCCATTACCGCTTTAACTGGCTGCCCGCTTCCGGCCAGGAAGGCAAAAATATTACGCTGTTCCGTATCTCTCAGTCGTCAGGGATCATGGATGGCGGCAGCGGCGGCGAACCTGTCATGATCAGGGTCGATCTCGACGGAAGTACCGGCATGCTGAAGGATGCGGGCAAAAATGCCAGCCTGCTGCCTGCCGCAGCCGGCCATGGTATTTGTTACCGGATACCCGAAACCGGTACGGTAACGGTATCGTTCAGGGGCAGTTCCGTGGCGAGCCTGCACCTGCCGCTGAGCCAGTTCGGCATGGTTTCTTCGCTGCCTGTTAATGCCGGCAATGTGGAGTTCGACGGAAATACGGGCGGGCTCAATTCTCTGCGCCTCGACAACCCATAGGCATACACAGGGTTTGTTCACAAGGCTTTTCTGATCCTTACCAGGCTCATGAGCAGCGCCTCCAGCTGATCGAGCGGCAGCATGTTGGCACCGTCCGAAAGGGCTGCCGGGGGGTTGGGATGCGTTTCAATGAAAATGCCGTCGGCACCTGCTGCCACGGCGGCACGCCCCATGGTGGTGATAAGCCCCGGCAGGCCGCCGCTCACGCCACCCGCCTGGTTGGGCTGCTGCAGCGAATGCGTGATGTCGGCAATCACCGGAACCCCGTGCGCCTGCATCCAGGGGATGTTGCGGATATCAACCACCAGGTCGCTGTAACCAAACATGCTGCCCCGCTCGGTGAGCATCACCTGTCCCCGGCCCGAACTCCTGACCTTCTCAATGGCGAAGCCCATGGCTTCGGCCGACAAAAACTGACCTTTCTTGATGTTTACGGCCTTGCCCGTGGCACCGGCGGCAAGAAGCAGGTCGGTTTGCCTGCATAAAAAGGCGGGAATCTGTAAAACATCGACGTGTTCTGCTGCCAGCGCAGCCTCCTCCGGCTGGTGGATATCGGTGATCACAGGGATGCCAAAGCTGCTGCCGACGGCCTTCAGTATCTCCAGTCCCTCCAGGTCGCCAATGCCGGTGAAGGAATCGATCCTGGAGCGGTTGGACTTTCTGTAGGATGCCTTGAAGATCAGGGGGATGTTCAGCCTTTGGCTGATCCCTGCAAGGACTTCGGCAATCTCAAACGGCATGCGTTCGTTTTCGATGATGCAGGGGCCGGCAATCAAAAAGAAGTTGCCGCTGGCGGTATGGCTGATGCCGGGGATGGATGGAAGCATATTTTTTTGTTATTTATATTTCTCTATTATTCATTTTCTCTTGCCGGAACTTCCGGCTGATGCACATACAACATGATAATTTTCGGGCAGCGGGGTGTGAAAAAGCTGCTGTGTATTGTTTTTGAATGTTCTCATGCTTTCCGTTCTTCTCAGCCTCAATATCCGTATTTGCGTTTCCACAACCCCTGCAGCCTCTTTTGCAGTTCTTTTTCCCTGGCATTGTTGCCGGGCAAATAGAATTGCGTTCCTGCGATCTTACCGGGTAAAAACTCCTGTTCGGCGAAATTATTGTCGTAGTCGTGCGCGTACCTGTAGCCGTCGCCGTAACCGATCTCTTTCATGAGTGTTGAGGGGGCGTTACGAAGATGCAGGGGCACCGGCAGCGCGCCCGTTTGTTTTACGGTTTTTTCGGCTTTTCCGATGGCCATATAGGCACTGTTGCTCTTGGGCGATGCTGCAAGGTAGATGGCTGTTTGCGACAGGATGATGCGGCTTTCGGGCCATCCGATCTTGTTCACGGCATCGAAGCAGGCGTTGGCCAGCAGCAGTGCATTGGGGTTGGCGTTTCCGATATCTTCGGAAGCAAGGATGAGCATGCGGCGGGCGATGAATTTAGGGTCCTCACCACCTTCCACCATGCGGGCAAGCCAGTATACCGCAGCATTGGGATCGCTGCCGCGCAGCGACTTGATAAAGGCGGAGATGATGTCGTAATGCATCTCGCCCCCCTTGTCGTAGATGGCCATGTTCTCCTGTATCACTTCCGTGGCCGTCTTGTTGTCGACCTCAACGGCTTCACCCCCGGGTGCGGAATATACGATCAGCTCCAGTGCGTTGAGCAGCTTCCTGGCATCACCGCCTGAGATGCGCAGCAATGCCTCGTCTTCCCTGATAATGATTTCGACGTTTTGTTCATCACCGAAGTATCTGACGGCTTTATCCAGTAATGCCAGCAACTCCTTCTTTTCAAATGGTTTTAAAATGTATACCTGGCAGCGCGACAGCAGGGGTGAAATGACCTCAAAAGAGGGGTTTTCGGTGGTGGCGCCGATGAGGGTGACGATGCCTTTTTCTACAGCCCCCAGCAGCGAGTCCTGCTGCGATTTGCTGAAACGGTGTATTTCGTCAATGAACAGGATGGCTTGTCCGCCCTGTTGCCCGGCCTTCAGTATCACCTCCCTCACGTCTTTTACTCCCGAACTTACGGCACTCAGGGTGTAGAAAGGCCTGTTGAGCTGCAGGGAGATGATATACGCCAGGGTGGTCTTCCCGACTCCCGGCGGGCCCCAGAGGATCATGGAGGGGATATTGCCCGAGGCGATGGCTTTTCGCAGGATGGCATCCCTGCCAACGAGGTGGTCCTGCCCGAGGTAATCGTCGAGATTGCGGGGGCGAAGGCGTTCGGCCAGTGGCGTAGGGGAGGACTTCATGATCTTGCGTGCTTGAATGCCATAAAAGTATAAAAATTTATGCCATCATCCGCCACGCGGCATATACTGCTTATTGCGGTTTGTCAGCTTCAGGGTTCGCCACCGTCATTTACAGGAGTCTTTGCCGGCAACCCCGTCATTGCGGGGCTTGCCGTCGCCGCTGTAGCCGAACAGTTTCCTGCTCCTGATCAGCTCTTCAATATAATTGGGCACCATATCTTCCCAGCCGGGGATGTCTTCCCTGATCATCCTGAGCACATAGGGTGAGCTGATATATAAACGGTCTTTTCTTACATTCTTTATGTCGATGATGCGGCGGCAGGCCACCAGGTATTCGTAGAGGGGGCCGAGTTTATCGGGCAGTTCGATATTTCTGGATGTGAGCAGCTTTCCGCCCGGTCTGCGCTGGTCGAGGGAGATGGCCGATATGGTGGGGTAGACGTAAAACTTCACGTTTTCGGGGAAGAGCCTGCCAAGGGCCTCGAGGATGCCTCCCCTGAGGTTGGTGTAATAACGTTCGTTCAGCACGTTCAGGAAGGTGGGGATGCCGATCACGATGCGCAGGCGGCCGATCCTGAAACGGGAAAGGTAATCGACCAGCTTGTAATACTCCCTGAATGTCGATACCATCACATGCTGCCCCATGCCGTTAAGCATGTCGACACGGTCGAGGAAGTCGAGCTCGTCCAGCTCCCCTTCGTCCATCAGGTTGTTGAGCGTCATCTCGCAAAGCGCAATGGTGTTGTCGCGGCTGTAGTGCTTGTCTTTCTTAAAGATGCTGTAGCTTGTCTTCAGCATGTCGAAGCCGACGTAGGTGATCGGCCTGAAACTGCCCCTGAAGGCAAGCACATTCTTCTTATAAAGCATGTCGGAAGGCTGCTGCACATTCCCCTTGCGGTCGAACATTACCGCGCTGGTCATGCCGTTCTTTACCATCTGCACCGCCAGCAGCCTGTTGTCGACATAGCTGAAGCCGGGCCCCGACATCCTGACCATGCTGATCTCTATGCGGTCGCGCGAGAGGTTGTCGAGCAGCGAACGCAGGAACTCATTCGGGCGTTGGTGATGTTCGTAACAGGCAAAGAGCAGGTTAACTCCCAGCACCCCCAGCGTCTGTTGCTGCAGGAGGGCATCATTCTCCTTCAGGTTTACATGTATGATCACCTCGTTGGGCACGGTGCCGGCGGTCAGCTGGAAACGCACCCCGAGCCAACCGTGTCCCTGGTTGGTTTTTGTAAAGTTCAGGGTTTCAATGGTGTTGGCAAAAGCGAAAAAAACCGTGTCGGGGCGCCGAATGCCCTTCAGCAGGCCGCTAAGTTCATCGAACTCCGTGGCAAGCATCTTGCGGAGCCTGGTCTCCGACACATAACGGCCGCTTTTATTCTTATTATAAAGCTTATCACTGTATGCCTTGTCGTAGGCCGAAATCGTCTTGGCTACCGTTCCCGAGGCTCCGCCGGCCTGGAAGAAGTGGCGTGCCACCTCCTGCCCGCCGCCGATCTCTGCAAAAGAGCCGTATATGAGCGGGTTCAGATTGATGCGCAAGGCCTTGCGATTGGTGCTGAGTATTTCTCTTTCCATGCGAATAAAGTTATAACAATTTCCGGTACGGATTGTTGAAGGCAAAATGAGCGGGCGTAAACTTCATCTCATCCGGACCTCATTTTGAGGTGCATGCATTCCGGATCCCATACCGCCCATACGGCAGATGCTTAGCCAATTGTTTTATCCATAAACGGGCTCCCCGGATTACGTTTTCAGCTTGTCGGCGGGTGCTTTCCGTATCCGGCCAAATATTTATTTTTTGCCTGTCCGGATTATGTCCAGGGTCAATATTTGCATACTGCATAAGGCCGGCCATATCTTTGGACAGTTTAAATTATGAGTATCAGTAATGATCAATAATATGCATGGCAACCCTTAAACCAAAAGAGGCGGCAAAGGCCTTGCCCCGGGTACACTCAGGCATGCTTGCCGCTGGTCAATGAAATATATATCCTTTGGAAAGAAAAGAATTGAAGAATAAAAACACTTAAACAAACACTTTATGAAGTCAACAATTCTCACAGTATTGATCTTCTCCGTTTCACTGGCATCGGTTACGCATGCCCAGGTGGCCGTTAGCGGCGATGGCAGCCAACCCGACGGCTCAGCCATGCTCGAAGTAAAAAGCACCGATAAGGGCTTTTTGCCGCCAAGGATGAACACCATTCAACGTGAGGCTATTGCATCCCCTGCCACTGGCCTTACGATCTACAATACCGACAGTACATGCCTGGAGTTTTGGAATGGTTCGGCATGGTATGATGTATGCACAGGAGCTTCGTACACACCGCCTGTTTCTGTGCAGGGTTCATGTCCTGGTCCGGTTGTATATTGGATGGACCGCAACCTGGGTGCTTCACAGGTAGCCACATCAAGTACTGATCCCTTATCTTACGGTGATTTATACCAATGGGGGCGTGCTTCTGAGGGCCACGAAGATCGTTCATCAGGCATCACATCTACCAACGCCACCTCAGCTGTTCCCAACGACGGCAACTCCTGGGATGGATTGTTTATTACCGAAGACATCAGCCCTTGGGACTGGCTTGATCCCCAGGTCGGCACACTCTGGCAGGGTGTTAGCGGCACCAATAATCCCTGCCCGGCAGGTTACCGATTGCCAACAGAGACAGAAATTGATTGCGAACGGAATAACTGGATCAGCCAAGATGCAGCCGGTGCTTTCGCCTCCCCACTGAAGTTGCCCATGGCGGGCCGCCGCGACGCCAGCGATGGTTCGCTCGACTTCGTTGGCTCCATCGGCTACTATTGGTCAAGTACGGTTTCCGGTTCCTACTCAAGGTTCCTGAACTTCAACGTTAGCGGTGCCCACGTGAACGGCAATTACCGGGCGCACGGGGTCTCTGTACGTTGCATTAAGGATTATTGACACTTTTGATTTGTTTGTATACTGCGACATTTTTCATACGTCCGGCGGTGGCAGTAAGGCTCATTATACCGCGAAGCGCCTGGCTATATTCAAACATGAGTATCAGCAAGGACCAGTGAATATGATACGGAAACCAGGAAAGACCATGGGGAGGCGGGGTGGTGATCATCATACAGCGCAAATGCTTCAACCGGACGAAGGAGTTTTTGGAAATGCTGATGCTTCACAAACTGATATTGAGAGGCAAAATGTACGGAAGCGCCCAGGAAAATTCAATGGCAAATATATTATCATATAGAAAATCGCACATCCAAACTAAATAACAATGAATATGAAAGCAATAATAATGACCTTTTGTATCTTTATCATGATCACGGCATCGCTCAGCGCCCAGATGGTCTTGAATAATGATGGAAGTCCGGCCGACGGCAGCGCCATGCTCGAAGTATCCTCCACTACCATGGGATTTCTGCCGCCAAGGATGACGAGCGCCCAGCGGAATGCCATCAGTGCACCGGCCACCGGCCTCATGATCTATAATACCACCATTCAATGCATTGAATTTTATGACGGAACAGGCTGGGTAAATCTATGTAATATAAACAACCCCGGCGGGGAAACAGATATGTGTGGCGAAGAACAGGTATACGATACGGTTCATGCGGCGGGATATGTGTGGCACGACCGCAACCTGGGTGCGTCGGGGGTAGCCCAAAGCAGCGACGACTACCTGGCTTACGGAGCGCTTTTCCAGTGGGGACGCTTATCAGACGGCCACGAGTGTATAAACTGGACAGGCGGCACATCGGGAACAGCCGTTAATGGAACCACTACAAGCCTTTCCGTTACAGATGATCCCGGGCATGACCTGTTCATTCTTAACGGTTCTCATCCGCAGGATTGGCGGAACCCACCCAATGACAACCTCTGGCAGGGAGTTGCAGGCATAAACAATCCCTGTCCGGCGGGTTTCAGGATCCCGACACGCGATGAACTGGTCGCCCTGGATGCATCCTTTCCAGGCGGGAACGCCGCCGGAGCCTTCAATTCACCGCTGAAACTGCCTGTTGCCGGATACAGGCACAACTCCGACGGAACCTTTGTCAACCCGGGAAGTTATGGAATGGTACACAGCAGTACCCCCGGAGTCATCGGCGTAAAGCGTCTTTTCTATTATTCGACGTCAAGCACCGTGAACGATGGGTACCGGGCCATGGGAATGAGCGTGCGCTGTATCATGGATGAATAAAACAATAGGGACTGCAGGGAGCTGCATCGGCTTATCGCAGCTTCCTGACGAGGTAAACCAGGTCTTCGGGACCTTTCCCGCCATAATGGATCAGGGCGTAGCGTGCGGCCTCCTCTTCGCTCAGACCGGCAATGACATCCTGTGGCTGCACGATAAAACCGGCTTCGGCAAGCCGGTCGGCGTAATCCAGACCGTATTCGCGTAAATGGTCGCGCTGTCCGAAATGTTTTTCCCTTTCCGCCGGGGCGGTGATGGCGGGGTCTTCGTAAGTTACCGTCCGTTTACCGTTGATGGGGGAGTTGAGGATGCCCCGGCCGCCGGGCTTCAATACACGGTACAGTTCGCGCATGGCCCTGCGGTCGTCATCAACATGCTCAAGGGTGTGATTACAGATGATCATGTCAAAAGTGTCATCATCAAAAGGAATCTCCATGATGTCCATCTTAACATCGGCCAGGGGCGATTCCAGGTCGGCCGTGATGTATTCCAGGTTTTCCAGTGCCCTGAAACGCTTTATAAAGCAGTATTCGGGGGCCACATGCAGCACCTTCAGCTTCGCGCTGAAGAAATCGGTCTCATTTTTCAGGTATAACCATATCAGCCGGTGCCGCTCCAGGGAGAGACAGGAGGGACAGAGGGCGTTCTCACGCCTGATGATCCTGCCATAAGGCAAAAACTTCCTGAAATGCCTTCCGCAAACAGGGCACTCATTCTGATCGCCCCGGTAAAAAACAGCCACCAACCGCAGGATGAAATGACTGACCGATTGCAGGTACCTGCGCGGAACAAAACGGGTAAGCAAACTGATGATGGTCTTCATGGATAGCTGTGTGTGCGGCAAAGATAATGAATAAGTTCATGTGGCATGAAAGCAGGCGGGAGGCCTGCAGGCGGGGAAAGGGGGGCGGCGTTGCACCGGATTAACCGCCGGATAGGATTGTAAGGCACCACCGGTCATAACTGCCGGAAAACGCGCAGGGATGTATCACGGGAAGCACCGGGAAGGGCGGGCATTTACTGACTGATCAGCATGATACAGGCATGGTGGGTCAGGCTGCTTTCGATCTTTCCGATCACTTTCCCGCTTCTTTTCCGGTCGAGGTAGATCAGGGCGTAAACGATGGCAATTTCTTCGGCCCTCTTTATTTGCTGCCCCAGGTCAAGGTTTTTACCTTTGATGTCGAGAAAGATCTCCGGAAGACAGCTTTCGCAGTTTTCCGTGAACAGGAGCGCGATGTATTCGGTCCTCTCCGTAAATATCCGCTCAGGCAGCATGATGGTCTCGCCGGCATTCAGTTCCATCGAATACTCTTCCAGAATGACCAGGCCTTCCCTGATCAGGCTTTCGCGGGTCAGCCTGACCGTTTCCTGCATGAGCTCGGATTGGGGAAAAGCGCTCAAAGCAATGAGTGATACGATGATCAGGGTAAATGCCTTATTTATCATATGATAATCCTGTTGAGGGTGATGAAGCCAACTCCATGCGCTGCATCATAATATGATGGTGTTTGTATTGACTGACAGACCAGGTTTATAATGATAATTTTTTTGTGAAGATAAAAAAAAATGATCAGTTACTGCAAATGAAGAATGGAGCGTATCTTTGAATGTTGCTTGCTGTTTGACAGGATTTGCCGACTTTTGCGGTAAACGCCTGTAAAGCTTTGCCGGGAACATGTATGTAAGGGACAGGCACGTTTCACAAAGGAATGGCCTGACCGGACATCCGGTCCCCCGGAAAACGGAAATATGAAAACCATGACGTTAAACAGGGATATTCTTTTGCCGCTGGAAGAACTCAGAGCTTGCAATATCTGTCCGCGTAAGTGCAATGCCGACAGGTTTTCTGCAAAAAGGGGGTATTGCAGGGCCGGTGCGGGATTCAGCATTTCGTCCATATGTATCCACAGGGGAGAGGAACCGGTGATCAGCGGCAGCAGGGGCATCTGCAATATCTTTTTTACCAACTGCAATTTACAGTGTGTCTACTGCCAGAACTGGCAGATCAGCGACAACAGCCTTGATCACCGGCGCGATGAGATGAGCCTTGACGAAGCCCTTTTACAGATCATGCACATTCTGGATACCGGTATCAACATATTGGGTTTTGTGTCGCCGGGGCACTTCATCCCGCAGGTGAAGGTCATCGTGAATGCACTCGGGGCGTCGGGTTATCATCCCGTCATCGTGTATAATTCAAACGGCTACGATGATGTTGAACAATTGAAAAGGCTCGAAGGAATGGTGGATGTTTACCTGCCCGATTTTAAGTACATGGATGCGGAACTTGCGCAGAGGTATTCCGATGCCGCCGATTATCCGGCTGTTGCCCTGGCGGCGCACAGGGAAATGTTCAGGCAGATGGGCAGTAACCTTATTGTGGATGCCGAAGGCTATGCCATGCGGGGAATGCTGATCAGACACCTGGTTCTGCCGGGGCATACTGCCAACAGCATCAGTGTTGTAGAAACGATTGCGGAAGCGCTCTCGCCCCGCGTACATATTGCCCTGATGTCGCAATACTATCCCTGCCACCGTGCCGGAGAGTATGCGGCTTTGCAGCAACCGGTTAGCCCGGCAGAATACGGGAAGGTGGTCAGGCGCATGCATGAACTGGGCATTACCCGCGGTTTTATACAGGGAATCGAAAGCAGCGGGCATTACCTGCCGGATTTTGGGATGGAGCATCCTTTTGAGGAGGTTTAATTTTGAATATTGTATATTGAATAACTTTCCATTATCATACCACGAACCGCTTTTCCGCCCGCCCAGCGAGGCCTATTCGCTCATTTTGCAGCCAACGATCGGCTGCAGCTGGAATCGTTGTGCCTTTTGCGAAATGTATACAAGTAAAAAATTCAGCATCAGGGATATTGCCGAGGTAAAGGCAGAGCTTCGGACGCTGGATCCGTTTAAGAACGATGTAAGGAAAGTTTTCCTGGGCGATGGCAACGCCATGGTGCTGCCAACCCCTTACCTGCTTGATCTGCTGGCGGAGTTGCGGGCCGCTTTCCCCCGGCTTACCCGCGTATCGGCATATGCTTTGCCCCGTGACCTGCTGGCTAAACCGTTCCCTGAGCTGGCGGCGATCAGGGAGGCCGGGCTTTCGTTGATCTATGTGGGGATAGAATCAGGAGATGATGAGGTGCTTCGTATGGTGAACAAGGGTGAAACCTTTACAACTACCGTTAAAGGGCTGCAAAGGTCGAAAAAGGCGGGGATCCGCAGCTCGGTGATGATCCTCACCGGCCTTGGAGGACAGCGTTACAGCGAACAGCATGCCGTGAACTCGGCAGGGCTTGTGAATGCGGTACAACCCGAATACCTGTCGACACTGGTACTGAGTTACCCCAATGGATTGGAACATTTTATGCGCAGGTTCAGGGGCGATTTTGAACCCTGCAGCATTTCCGGCCTGCTGGCTGAGCTGAAGACCTTTATTGGGCATACCGAATTGGAACAGACCATTTTTCGCAGCGATCACGCTTCCAATTACCTGGTGCTGAAGGGTACATTGGGCCGCGACAGGCAAAGGATGATCAATGAGATCAATGCAGTCCTCAATGATCCTTCCGGTGCAGGACTGAGGCCTGAATGGCTGAGAGGGTTGTGATCAAAAATCAACCCTTACATTTTAAATTTCACATACAGAATACAGAATTTTATATGCATAAAAAAAGCTGCCAGCGGCAGCTTTTTTTACGCGTGAACCCGGCGGGAGTCGAACCCACAACCTCCTGATCCGTAGTCAGGTGCTCTATCCAGTTAAGCTACGGGTCCTGATAGCTTAAGGAAAAAAATCAGCTGCAAAGGTATGAAATTTTATTGAATTACAAACGGGATTGCAGAGATGTATCTTTTTGATTGCCGGCCGCTGATTTCCGGTTTCCGGCTGCAGCTTTCGTGTAGTCGGGAATGATCGCTATCTTTGTCTGATGAACACCGGCAAACTCAAAGAAGAATTCATAGAACGTTACGGAGAAAGCGGGCACGACATCCTTGCTTTTTTCGCTCCCGGCCGCGTCAACCTCATTGGTGAGCATACCGATTATAACAATGGTTACGTTTTGCCTGTGGCCATTGGTTTGGGAACCTGTCTGCTGGTGAGGAAGACCGATGCCGCTGAACTGAGCCTGGCAAGTGCCAATTTTGAATATAAAGCAAACATTCCCCTGGATAAGCTTCATATCAGGCATGATCATCACTGGGTCAATTATCCGCTTGGAGTGATCGTTGAATTTAATAAAAAATTGGTGGCCATTGGCGGCCTCGAAATGTATTTTGCCGGAAATATACCGGCAGGGGCGGGGCTTTCATCATCGGCTTCCATCGAGCTTGTCACTGCGGTGGCCATCAATCATCTTTACGACTGCGGCATCGATATGCCCGGACTGATCCATATGGCCGTGAGGGCAGAGCGCGAATTTGTGGGTGTGCAATGTGGCATCATGGACCAGTTCATTGTTGGCAAAGGAAGAAAGAATGCAGCCCTTTTCCTGAATTGCGGCACTGAACAGTATGTTCATGTGCCTTTTCCGGCCGGTCGCTGCTCCATCGTGATTGCCGATACCGGGAAGATCCGCAAGCTCAGTGAATCAAAATACAATGAACGCGTTTCGGAATGCAGGCAGGGCCTGGCGGCCATCGCCACCACCCGGCATATTTCCTCCCTGGCCGAACTGAGCATCGAAACATTCGAACAGATCAGTCATGTCATCCCCGATCCTGTGGTACGCAAACGGGTCAGGCATGTGGTAAGCGAAAACCGCCGGGTGCTTGAAGCTGTTAAGGCGCTCATGAACAAGGAGATTGAGAAATTCGGAAGGCTGATGGACCAGTCGCATGAGAGCCTCAGGCATGATTATGAGGTAAGCGGTCCTGAACTGGATGCCATGGTCGATATTAGCCGGCAGCAGCAGGGGGTCGTGGGTGCACGAATGACCGGGGCCGGGTTTGGCGGCTGTGCCATTGCTTTGATCGAAAATGACTGTATCAACGGCTATGTGGAAAGGGTGGGGGCTGCTTACCGGGAAATGACAGGCATCGATCCGGCTTTCTATATACCGGGTATCGCAGACGGGGCCGCCAGGATCAAAGAATCATAAAACCCGTGTCAGCTGCTTTCATGGCAAACTGCCGGGCAGCCCTTAATTCCTTTCTCCGAAAATGGCCGTGCCTATCCGCACAATGGTGCTTCCTTCCCTGATAGCCACTTCGTAATCGCCGCTCATTCCCATTGATATTTCCCTGAATGCATCATCATGGGCGAAAAAATCGTTTTTGATGCTTTCGAAATATCCGCGCAATGTCCGGAATTCAACGGTAAGGATGTTTTCATCGTCAGTAAAGGTTGCCATGCCCATCAGCCCGCAGATCCTTACATGTTTCATTGCCTGGTAACTTTCTGATGATAACAGGGAACGGGCTTCTTCCGGGTCGAGGCCAAATTTGGTTTCTTCACTGGCAATGTGGAACTGCAGCAGGCAGTCGATCCTGCGGCCCGCCTTGCCAGCCTGCTTGTTGATCTCTTTGAGAAGCCTGAGGCTGTCGACCGACTCGATCATGCGCACGAACGGGACCAGGTATTTGACCTTATTGCTCTGAAGGTGCCCGATGAAATGCCATTGAATGTCGTCAGGCAGGCCGGGTTGCTTGGCAATCAGTTCCTGTGCCTTATTCTCGCCGAACAGCCTTTGCCCGGCATCATATGCCTCCCTTATCACATCAACAGCTTGTGTTTTGGAAACGGCAACCAGTTTTACATGCGGGGGCATCGACTGCTTCAGGCGTAATAAGTTTTCGCGTATGCTCATGGCCGGTGTCGGGGAATTATTTTGGCTCGTAATAACATGCTTTCGGGGAAATGAGCCGCTCTTCTTTCTTCAGTTGCTTGATGGCTTTGTCAATTTCGGCTTTTTCCACCCTGGAAAGGTCGGCAATTTCTTTGCTCTTTAAAGGCTTTCCGGCCTCACGGAGGGTCTTCAGAACCAGGTCGGATGTGTTCATGATATGAGTTTTTACGAGTTTTTTGTTCTTGCTAAGGTATAATTATTTTTATATCATTGCAACGATTAGATTGCTGGCCATTTTATGTTTATGCCTTTGGGATTTGTTTCAACTTTTTCCATGGTAATGCTTCGAGCTTGATTTGTTTATAAAAGCAGGCGGTTTAATAATTTGACCGTATGAAGTTTAAGGTAAGTCTATATGACAGGCTGGTTCGCAGCAATCTCATGGTCAGGGTGTCCGATCTCGACAATGAAGGCAAAAGTGCCATGCTGAAGATATACATCAGCAAACATCCATCCATACTTGAATTAAAGATAGACCATGTTTCACAGTCGCCCCTGGATGTCTTTGTGCCCGGAACGCCCATCACGGGCCAGATCCATGAAGTAACCGCTGAGATCTATTCGGGTGAGAAAAAAGCCTTGCACGATACCGATACCAGGCTGATCAGGTTGAATGTCTGATCATGCCGCCGGCTTATTACCCAAGGCCATATTTCCTTCTAATCAAGCAGGTGTACCACCAGTCCGCTCCGCAATTTGGGCTCGAACCAGGTTGTTTTCGGAGGCATGATGTTGCCGGTATCGGCTATGTCGATCAGTTGTTTCATGGAAACGGGGTACAGGGCAAATGCTACTTTCATCTCCCCGCTGTCGACCCGCTTTTGTAATTCTTCCAGTCCTCTGATGCCGCCCACAAAATCAATCCGCTTGTCGCGGCGAAGATCTTTGATGCCCAGTATTTTGTCGAGGATGTGATTCGACAGTATGGTAACATCGAGTACGCCGATCGGGTCATTGTCGTCGTATGTGCCGGGCCTGGCCTTGAGTGCATACCATTCGCCGTCGAGATACATGCCGAATTCGTGCAGCTGCGCAGGCTTAAAAATGGTTTCCCTCTTTTCCTCTATAATGAATGCTTCCGAGATTAAAGCCAGGAACTCTTCCTTTCCAAGCCCATTCAGGTCTTTCACTACACGGTTGTAGTCGATGATGGTCAGCTGGTTGTCGGGAAAATGTACGGCAAGGAAAAAATTGTACTCTTCATTTCCTGTGTGTGCGGGGTTGTTGTTCTTCTTCTCATTGCCCACAAGTGCGGCGGCAGCCGTGCGGTGGTGGCCGTCGGCAACATAGGTAAAAGGTATTTTGCCGAAAAGTTCAATGATCCTGCTGATCACGTCCTTTTCTCTGATCACCCAGAAATGATGCCCGATACCGTCAACGGCTATGAAGTCATATTCCGCTTCGTTTTCACGGACGTATTGTTCGATGATACTGTCCAGGGCTTCCACGGCGGGGTAGGAAAAAAAGACGGGTTCAACGTTGGCATTGTTGATGCGTACATGTTTCATCCGGTCCTCTTCCTTGTCGGGACGCGTAAGTTCGTGCTTTTTGATGATACCGTTCATGTAGTCCTCAACGGCTGCACATCCCACAATCCCGTACTGGGTTTTTCCTTTCATCGTTTGGGCATAGATATACAGGTATTCATCATCATCCGGCACGAGCCAGCCTCTTTCCCTGAAGTTGGTAAAGTTTTCAACGGCTTTGTCGTATACCGACTGATCGTGTACATCCACTTCGGGAGGCATATCTATTTCGGGTTTGATGATATGCAGCAGGGAATATGGGTTGCCTGCTGCCTCCGCCCGGGCTTCATCCGAATTTAATACATCATAAGGCCGGGAAGCAAGTTCCTTCGCTATATCAGCGGGTGGCCTCAGTCCTTTGAATGCTTTGAGTATTGCCATGCTTTTAATTGGTTTGTCGGGCCTTAAGAAAGGGCCTTTTGGTTAATTCATATTATTGATCAGGGATTTTCCTGCAAACATCTTTCCTTAATCTGCAGGCATTTCGTCGCCAGGGTAACTGTCGTCCTGCTCTTCCATCCGGCTGCTGCGCTGGAGCGAGGAGATGAGCGCCCCGGTCATCTTGGTCATTTCCATCAGCTGGTTTCTCGATTCTTCCTCTTCGCGGTCGTCGAAATATTCGAGCTGGTGCATGATGCTGGTATAAACGAGGCTTTCCCTGACAGCGCTTTTGGCCATTTTCAGGTAATAGATGAACTGGCTTTTGTTGCGTGCCGAACCTTCGGCAATGTTCAGGGCAATGCTGTTGGCAGCATGGTTGAATTTCTCAACCAGCACGTTCTGGTGATTGTTGACATGTTTCTTAGTCGATTCATTGACCCATTTGGCGTACTTGATGGCTTTGTGATAGATCCGCAGGTCCTCAAATCTGAAAAAGGTGTTGCTCCTTTCGTTGTCGTTCTCCATAATTCCGTTTAATATCGGGTTAATAACGGGTTTGACGGCATCCTGTAGGGCGGTTTATTTATTTACCTGAAAGGTGGTGTCGCCGTTTTCCAGGAATGAAACAATTTGCTTTGCGGCGGCGATGCCGGCATTGATGTTGGCTTCTGCCGTTTGTGCGCCCATCTTTTTGGGGGTAAATAAGAATCTGCCGGGATAATTGGCAGCGATTTCGGCCTGGCAATCGGGTGCGATATCGGAGATATAGGTAAAATCGCTCCGGTCGGCATAGATCCTGAGAAGCGACTTTTCACATACCACCTCTTTGCGGGCTGTGTTTATCAGCGTGGCGCCTTTGGGCATGGACGAAAGCAATTCGTAATTGATGGATCCCCGGGTCTGTTCATTGGCCGGGATGTGCAGGGAAATATACTGGCACTGGCTGTAAAGTTCCTCAACTGAGTTCAGGGCCCGTACACCGTCCTTTTCAATATCTTCCTTGCTGATAAAGGGGTCGAAGGCGAAGCATTCCATCCCGAAGCCTTTTGCGATCATGGCCACGAGCCTTCCCACATTTCCGTACGCATGGATCCCCAGTTTTTTGCCTTTCAGTTCCCTGCCTGAAGTGCCATTGAACTGATTCCTGGCCATATACACCATCATGCCGAGGGCCAGTTCGGCCACGGCATTGGAATTTTGTCCGGGTGTGTTCATTACCACCATACCCCTGGCCGTTGCGGCCTGCAGGTCAACATTGTCGTAACCCGCTCCGGCCCGCACAATGATCTTAAGATTCGCTGCGGCGCCGATCACGGCGGCATCGGCCAGGTCGCTCCTCACGATCATGGCATCCGCATCGGAAACGGCATCGGCCAGCGCCTGCTGGTTTTCATACTTTTCAAGTAATACCATTTCATAACCCGCCCCTTCAATAACTTCCCTGATCCCGTTCACGGCGGCGGGCGCGAAGGGCTTAACTGTGGCAACCAAAACTTTTGTCATATCCGTAGTTTTTTGTTTTCAGAATAAAAACGGGACCATGAAACGTCCCGTCTGGAATTAAAACTGCTAATATAGAATTATTTATGAAGATTTTCAAATTCCTGCATCACACTGATGAGTGCCTGTACGCTTTCCAGCGGCAGGGCGTTGTAGGTCGAAGCCCTGAATCCGCCAACCGAGCGGTGCCCCTTGATGCCGATCATGCCTTTGCCCGTGGCAAAATCAAGGAATTCCTGTTCGAGGTTTTCATAACCTTCGTTCATCACGAAACAGATGTTCATGAGCGAGCGGTCTTCAATAGCCGGAACGGTTGGCATGAACAATGCATTGCGGTCTATTTCATCATACAGCAGGCCAGCTTTGTGTTCGTTGCGCTTCTGCATTTCGGTTACGCCTCCCATCTGCTTCAGCCATTTAAGGGTTTGCAGGGCAGCATATACGGGTACGCAGGGCGGTGTGTTGAACATGGATGCCTTGTCGATATGCGTCTGGTAGTTGAGCATGGTGGGGATGTGGCGGTCGACCTTTCCGAGAATGTCATTTTTAATGATCACAAAGGTAACCCCTGCAGGGGCAAGGTTCTTTTGGGCGCCACCGTAAATGATCGCGTATTTTGAAACGTCGAGGGGGCGGCTGAAGATGTCTGACGACATGTCGGCAACCAACGGAACGGGTGAGTCAATGTCATGTTTGATCTCTGTTCCGTAAATGGTGTTGTTGGTGGTGATGTGGAAATAATCCGCATCTTCCGGAATGTTGTAACCCTTGGGGATATAGGTAAAGTTCTGATCTTCGGAACTGCCGACCACAACCACTTCACCAAAACCCTGGGCCTCCTTGATGGCTTTTTTTGCCCACACCCCCGTATTGAGGTAGGCGGCCTTGTGCTTCATGATGTTGAAAGGTACCATGGCAAACTGCAGGCTGGCGCCGCCTCCGAGAAAAATGACCGAATATCCTTCGGGTATGCTGAGCAACTCCCTGAAAAGCGCTTCCGCTTCGTCAACCACAGCCACAAACTGCTTGCTTCTGTGTGATATTTCCATTAACGACAAGCCCATGCCTTCAAAATCGATCAGTGCCCTGGCAGTGTTTTCGATGGTGTACTGGGGAAGGATGGAGGGTCCTGCATAAAAATTGTGCTTCTTCATAGTTTATAAGTTTAATCGTTTATTGTGATCTTTGATTCCCTCTTTCCGGGAACCACAAAGATATAAATTTAGCCTTAATGCCGCTTTGGGCACTGAATAATTTTATTGTATATTTTTGTTGCTTCAGGAAAAAGCAAAAACAGCATGGATTTGCGTCATAAGATTGATGTTTTCGCCCGTCTCGGCCACCTGCTCGCCGCTGCGGGGAATGAAGGCAACTGCAATGAGATGGCCCGGCAGGGGTATGATGCCGCGGCTTTCGCGGGTGCGATAGAAAAGTCCCTCTCCTCCAATTCCTGGTTTACCCCCGCTTCGGTATACGGAATGCTATATGCGCTGGGCTCCGTGATGGAGCGTCCGGCGCTTCGGCACTGGCTGCAAATGTATCCCGCTGTTAATGAAGAGGGCCAAAAAAAGGTGGCCGTCATAATGGCGGGCAACGTCCCGGCAGTCGGGTTTCATGATTTTCTCTCGGTACTCATCTCGGGCCACAGGCTTCTGGCCAAACCTTCATCCAACGATGCCTACCTGATCCCGGCCATCGGCAGCCTGCTGTCGGAGATCGGGCCCGGCTACGAAAACAGGATGGAATTCTCTTCCGGACCAATCCGGAACTTCGATGCCGTCATCGCCACCGGGAGTAACAACAGCGCCCGCTACTTCAGGGAGTACTTTGCCGGATATCCGCACATCATCAGAAAAAACCGCAATGCGCTGGCCGTTCTCTCGGGGAACGAATCAAGTGATACGCTCCAAAAACTTGGCGATGATATCTTTCTCTTCTATGGCCTTGGCTGCCGCAATGTTTCAAAGGTGCTCGTGCCGGAAGGCTACGACTTCAGGGATTTTTTCATCGCCATGGAAAGCTTTTCACATGTTGCAGACCATCATAAATACAGGAACAATTACGATTATAACAAGTCGGTTTACCTGGTCAACGGCGATCCGCATTTCGATAACGGCTTCCTGCTGCTGAAGGAAGACCCCCGGCTGGCATCGCCCGTTTCGGTATTGTATTACGAGACCTATCAAAACCCTGAACAGCTAAATGCGTATATCCAGAATGCCGGGGAACAAATACAATGCGTGATTGCAGCAGACATGGATATCCCCGGCAGCATCCCTCCCGGACGGGGCCAGTATCCCCGCCTGTGGGATTATGCCGATGGCGTGGATACCATGGCTTTTTTGTCGGAACTCTGAAGGTCATGATGGCGCATATTCCCGTTTCACGGTTGAATGCATAAAAAAGGATCAAAAAAATTTGATATTCCGCAAAATGCTTGTACTTTTGCAGCCCGAAATAAATCTGAAGTCCTATGAAGAAAGACATTCACCCCAATGATTATAAGTTCGTCGTGTTTAAGGATATGTCGAACGGTTATGCTTTTCTGTCAAAATCCACCGTAAAGACCAAGGAAACCATCGAATGGGAAGACGGGAAAGAGTATCCGCTCGTAAAACTCGAGATCTCCAATACATCACATCCTTTCTACACCGGTAAAATGCAATTGGTTGATACGGCCGGCCGTGTCGACAAATTCCGCAACAGGTATAAAAAACACCTTGAAAAGAAAGACGATAAGCAGGAATAACCGTATACGGGTAATACCGTCGGGCTGCCGGCACCTTTTGGGCCGGCAGTTTTTTTTTGCAGGCAGCCGTTTGATTTCTTATGAATGATGCCGCTTTTGGGCTTGCAGATCAATATTATTTCCTACCTTTGCTTCAGCAACAGTATAAGCGATGAATTACATCATTTTCGATCATTTTAAAAGAAATTCACTATTGCCGCTGACCTTTACCAGGCCGGTGGCCGATATTCGTATCGGTATTACAACCATCAGGGAAAAATGGGAGTATTTTCTCGGACAGAAAACATCTTCCCTCACCGAGGAATACCTCAGCTATAAATTCCCCATTGTAAAGGCGGATGACAACATCCTGATCAACGGTTCCATCCTGCCAAACCAAAAAATGGTGGAAGAGATCAATGAACTGAAAGTCGACCAGGCCCTGGTAAAGGGCGAAGTGATCATCGCCATGCGCATCACGGCAGCCGAACTGGAAGGAATGGAAGGGGACCCGGGGGGGATGGAAGAAATCGAAACTGCTTCCGCTTATCTGAAAGTTAACAATAGCTGGGAGATTTTCAGCCTGAACGGCGAAGCCATCCGGGCCGATTACGACCTGATCACAAAGGGAAGGGCGTCGCAAAAACCCGGCGAAGGCAATCAGATTATCGGCAACGATATCTTTATCGAAGAAGGTGCCAGTATTCAGGGAGCCATTATCAATTCTACCACCGGGCCCGTATACATCGGCAGGGATGCCGAGATCATGGAAGGCTCGGTGATCAGGGGGCCATTCGCCCTCTGCGAACATTCCATCGTGAAAATGGGGGCAAAGATCTATGGCCCCACAACCGTAGGACCCTTCTCCAAAGTCGGAGGCGAACTCAATAATGTGGTGATATTCGGCTATTCGAACAAAGCCCACGACGGCTTTCTCGGTAACTCCGTGATCGGGGAATGGTGCAACCTGGGCGCCGACACCAATACATCCAACCTTAAAAACAATTATGATACGGTCAGGATCTGGAGCTACCCCGACCAGACTTTTATCGATACAGGCCTGCAGTTTTGCGGGCTGATCATGGGTGACCACAGCAAATGCGGCATCAACACCATGTTCAACACGGGGACAGTGGTGGGCGTGAGCTCAAATGTCTTCGGCTCCGGCTATCAGCGAAATTTTATACCCTCCTTCAACTGGGGTGGAACCAAAGGATTTAACGACTTTCCCGTAAAAAAGGCCATCGAAATCGCCCGCAGGGTATACAACCGGCGCGATATGGATTTTGACCGGACAGAGGAAGAAATCCTCATGGCTGTGAGGGAGCTCACAGCCATGAATACCAGCTACTGATCACGCACGCCTGTTCATGCCTTTCCGGGTTGAATAATTATGCGTCATGAAGCAAGCAGCCTGTCACGTTTTGACGCATCGTGTTTTTGGCACGATGATTGACTGATTATCCCCCCGTATATATGGGCTTTTGTGTAACCATTGGCAGGGATAAGGAGTATAATTCAATCATGAGCCTGCCGGGGAATTTTTGAACTACTGACATTTTGACTACAACATGGACCAATTTACCGATAAAAACCTGTTTGACCTGACAGAGATCATCAACGGCGAAACCGAATTCATCCCCCTGCTTTCGAATGAAGATGAGGAAAAGATGAACGAGGAGGATATCCCCGAAGAACTTCCCGTATTGCCACTGAGGAACAATGTGCTTTTCCCGGGCGTGGTGATACCCATTACGGTGGGAAGGGATAAGTCGATCAGGCTGATCAAGGAAGCCTATTCCAGGGATAAGACCATCGGGGTCGTTACCCAGAAAGACAGCAGCATCGAAGACCCTGTTGCTGATGACCTCTTCAGGGTGGGAACCGTTGCCAATATCATCAAAATACTGCAAATGCCCGATGGCAGCACAACGGCCATCATACAGGGCCGGAAGCGGTTCAGGCTTGTCGAGATCGTTCAGATCGATCCGTATTTCAGGGCAAAGGTAAAACCCTTTGAAAACCTCGACCATATGGTCGACCAGAACGACAAAAGCTTCAAGGCCCTGATCAGCACCCTGCGCGATATGTCGATACAGATCATCAAGATGTCGCCAAACATCCCTTCCGATGCCGCCTTTGCGATAAGGAACATAGAAAGCCCCTTTTTCCTGGTAAATTTTGCCTCTTCAAACCTGAGTATCCAGATCAGGGAAAAACAGGAATTGCTTGAGATTTCCGATATCGTTGAACGGGCCAACAAGGTACTGGAAGCCCTCAGCCGTGAAATGCAGATGCTGGAACTCAAAAGCCAGATACAGGATAAGGTGAAGACCGACCTCGACAAGCAGCAGCGGGATTTTCTCCTGAACCAGCAGCTTAAGACCATACAGGAGGAATTGGGCGGAAGCCCCTATGAGCAGGAGATCAATGAAATGAAGGAGAAGGCCGGCTCCAAAAAATGGTCGAAAGAAGTGAAGGAGGTCTTTGAAAGCGAACTGCGAAAGCTGCAGCGAATGAATCCGCAGGCAGCCGAATATTCCATTCAGGTCAACTATCTCGAAATGCTGGTTGAACTGCCCTGGAATGAGTATACCACAGATAACTTCGACCTGCACAATGCGCAGAAGATACTGGATGAAGACCATTACGGGCTTGAGAAGGTAAAGGAGCGGATTATTGAGCACCTGGCGGTGATCAAGCTGAAAAAGGACCATAAGGCACCGATCCTTTGCCTGGTGGGCCCCCCCGGAGTGGGGAAAACCTCCCTCGGGCGTTCCATCGCCAGGGCGCTTGGCCGTAAATATATTCGCATGTCGCTGGGCGGCATCCGCGACGAAGCGGAACTGCGCGGACACAGGAAAACCTATATCGGTGCCATGCCCGGACGCATCATCCAGAACCTGCGTAAAGTGAAATCCTCCAACCCGGTATTTGTGCTCGACGAGATCGATAAGGTCAGCGGCAACAACATACAGGGCGACCCGCAGGCCGCCCTGCTGGAAGTGCTGGACCCCGAACAGAACATAGAGTTTCACGATAACTACCTCGAGGTGAATTACGACCTCAGCCGGGTCATGTTCATCGCCACGGCCAATACCCTCGCCACCATAAATCCCGCCCTGCGCGACAGGATGGAGATCATTGACCTGAGCGGATACCTTCTGGAAGAAAAAGTTGAAATAGCCCGCAGGCACCTGGTGCCGAAACAACTGCGGGAACATGGAATGGCCCGCTCCAGGCTTCGCTTCCCGGTCGAGATTATCAAGAAGATAATTTCTGACTATACCCGCGAAGCCGGGGTGCGAACACTCGAAAAAACCATCGCAAAGGTGATCCGCAGCAATGCGAAATTCATTGCCATGGATGAAAAATATAATGAAAAGGTCTGCAATGAAGACCTTCGCAACTTCCTGGGGCCGGTCAAATATCAGCATGACCGCTCCGCCGTCAGCCAGGTGGCAGGGGTGGTGACCGGGCTGGCCTGGACGGCCACAGGCGGAGAGATCCTTTTTGTTGAAGTAAGCCTGAGCCGAGGAAAAGGCACCCTCACCCTTACGGGTAACCTCGGCGATGTGATGAAAGAATCGGCCAGCCTGGCCTATGAATACCTCAAAGCCCATTCGGGAATGCTGGGTATCGATCCCCTCACTTTCAGCAAATGGAATGTGCATATGCACGTCCCCGAAGGCGCTACCCCGAAAGACGGTCCCTCGGCAGGGATCACCATGTTTGCGGCCCTGGCATCGGCATTTACCCAACGCAGGGTCAGACCCCACGTTGCCATGACGGGCGAGATCACCCTCAGGGGAAAAGTGCTTCCGGTGGGCGGGATCAAAGAAAAGATCCTTGCCGCGAAAAGAGCCCGCATCAAAGATGTTATCCTTTCGAAAGAAAATAAAAGCGTGATCGAGGATATCCGGAAAGATTATATCAGCGGTCTCAATATCATCTATATCGACAGGATGATCGAGGTGGTGGAGGTGGCCCTGCTCAAAGACAAGGTTAAAGACCCCCTCAACCTGGATGTGCCGGATATTCGCCTGCAGGAAAACTGTTAAGCAATCCTCCCGTTTATTATGCTTATTTTTGCCGCTGGCGTATTAAAACAGCCCCGCCGGGCGTTTTTATCATATGGAATTTGTTCACCCATTCTGGTTATTCGGTTTGCTGGCCATTGCCGTGCCGCTGATCATCCACCTGTTTAACTTCAGGCGGTACCGGAAAATATATTTTACCAACCTCAGGTTCCTGAAAAATATCAAAAAGGAATCGAAAAAAAGGAGAGACCTGCGGCAACTGCTGGTGCTGCTGTGCAGGATACTGGTCATCGCTTTCCTCGTGCTGGCTTTTGCCAGGCCATATATACCGAATCCAGAAGGCATCGAACAGGGGCCGGGGAACCACCTGAGCTTCTATGTGGATAATTCCCTCAGCATGCAGGCAACGGTGAACGGACACAGCCTGCTCGACGAAGCAAAGGCCACTGTGAACGCGCTGGCCATGACTTTTGATGCCGCTGACCGTTTCCAGTTGATCATAAACGATTTTGAAGGCAGGCACCAGCCCTATTACAGCAGGGATGAATTCCTGAAAATGCTTGCCGGAACCGAACTTACGCCTGTTGTAAGGATGATGCCGGAGGTGCTCGAACGTTATCGCGAAACCCTCCCCGAAAGCGCAGCCGAACGCGCAAGCCTCTTCGTGATATCCGATTTCCAGCGATCTTCGGCCATGCTGGACGGCTTTATGAACATCAATACGGGCAGGGTATTTCTGCTGCCATTGTCATACCCCTTGGTGGGAAATGTTTATATTGACAGCTGCTGGTTCGAAACGCCCTTTAACCACCTGGGACAGCAGCAGATTTTGCATGCCGGATTCAGAAATGAATCGGATATTGATCTTGAAAAGATCCCCGTCAGGCTGATGATCGAAGGAGAACAACGGGCGCTTGCAAACCTGAATATCACTGCCGGCGGAAAAGCTTCAACAGCGCTTCCGTTTATCAACAGGAAAGCGGGCAATGTATCGGCATTCGTGTATATCGATGATTATCCGGTAACCTGGGACGACCGCATGTACCTTTCCTGGCAGGTGAAGGAAACGATACCGGTGCTGGCCATCAGTGACGATTTGCCGGGCCCTTATTTCAGTTCCCTGTTTTCGAACGATTCGGTGTTCCGGTATTCTCAGGCACAGTATAAAAAAATGGATTACCGGCAATTCAGCAATGCCGACCTGGTGGTGCTCGACCGCCTGCGATCGGTGGGCACAGGCCTGGCGGCTTCCCTGAACGATTTTATCATATCGGGTGGCAGCCTGCTGCTGATCCCGGCCGAAGATGCGGATATCACATCCATCAATGACTTTTTATCGGCGGTCAATCCAATGCGGTTCTCTTCGCTGGATACCACGCGGCTTTCCGTTACAGGCATCGATACGGGGCATGAGATCTTTGATGATGTATTTGAGAAGATCCCTGAAAACATTGACCTCCCCTTTGTCAGGGGCCATTACCGCCTCACTGCATACAGGAACAGCCGTGCAGGTGTGATCCTGGATCTTCAGAATGGCGATCCCCTGCTGGTTATGGCCAGACACGGCAGGGGAAGGCTTTACCTGCTGATGTCGCCGGCAGGCGAAGAAAACGGGAATCTGGTAAAACATGCACTCTGGGTGCCGCTTCTCTACCGCATGGCCATGCTCAGCCGGCCGCAGCAAGAACTCTATTACACCATCGGTCGCGATATGAGTATCAGCCTCGACAGGGAAGAGCTGCTAACGGCACAACCCCCCGTATTGCGGCATGCCGAAGCAGAAATCGAGTTCATCCCCGGCATGGAAAGATACGGGCAGTCGGCCCGCTTGTTCTTTTACGACCAGCTTAGCATGGCCGGCCATTATGAAATGCTGCTGGCCGGTGAAAAGCTGGCAGGATTGTCATTCAACTATGACCGCCATGAATCCGATCCTGCTGTACACAGCGTCAGGGAGTTGAGGGAATTCATCAATGACTCCGGAAATACAAAGCTCTTTCTGCTTGAATCAGGCGGGGGAAAAGCCTCAGAGGCCTTTGTGGAATTTGGCGGCGGCAGGGAATACTGGAAGCTTTTTATATGGCTCGCCCTTGCATTCCTGCTGGTCGAGATCATGCTGCTCAGACTGTTCCCCGCTTAACTGCATGCCTTGCCAATATGGAACTTTGAACTTTTAAATGTTAATAAATTCAGGCTTTTTCACTGGAATATTTGACGTAACTTTTGGAAATTTGCAAATAAACGGTAAAATATGCGCATCAAAAGAGAAAATACCATTGGGGTTGTGATCGATATACAGGAACGACTGTATCCTTTTATCCATGACCATGAGACCCTTACCCTTAACAATAATATCCTGATCAGGGGGATGAAAGCATTGAAAATTCCCATTGTGGTCACACAGCAGTATACCAAAGGCCTTGGACCTACCATCCCCGATCTGGCAAAGATACTGCAGCCCTTCGAGCCTTTAGAGAAAACCTCATTCAGTTGCTGCGGGGAACCGGTATTCAATGAAGCACTGGCCCGATCATCGAAAATGTATGTGGTGGTTACGGGTATTGAAACCCATGTATGTGTCATGCAAACCGTCGTTGACCTGATCGGCCAGGGTTACATTCCCGTTGTTGTTGAAGACTGCGTGGGATCGCGGAAACCCAACGATAAAAAGATTGCCATTGAGCGGATGAGGCAGGCAGGCGCACTAATATCAACTTATGAATCTATATTGTTCGAGTTGCTTAAAAGCTCGGATGCGGATGCTTTTAAAGAGATTTCACAACTTGTTAAATAAGCAGGCGTAATGGATGAGATTATCAAGGAGGGGGGACCCCTTTCAGAGGAGGAACTGAACCCGGATGGCGAAGGCATCGGCCATGATGCCGGTGATGCTTCCTATGTTCCTTTTCCAAATGAGGATATGGGGGGAGGTAAGCAGGCCGAGTACCACACCATCCAGCTTAACGGAATGTATCAGAACTGGTTCCTCGATTATGCTTCCTATGTGATCCTCGAAAGGGCCGTGCCGAATGTCCACGATGGACTGAAACCCGTTCAGCGACGGATACTGCATTCGATGCGCGACATGGATGACGGGCGTTTCAACAAGGTGGCCAACATCATCGGGCATACCATGAAATACCACCCGCACGGAGATGCCTCCATCGGGGATGCACTGGTGCAACTCGGACAGAAAGACCTGCTCATCGAAACCCAGGGTAACTGGGGCAATATCCATACCGGCGACTCCGCTGCGGCGGCACGATATATCGAGGCAAGGCTGTCGAAATTCGCCCTGGATGTAGTCTTTAATCCCAAAACCACCGAATGGAAGCTTTCTTACGACGGCCGCAACAGGGAACCGGTCACCCTGCCGGTGAAATTCCCCCTTCTGCTGGCACAGGGCGTTGAAGGCATCGCCGTTGGACTGGCATCCAAAATCCTGCCCCACAACTTCCTCGAACTCATCGATGCCTCGATCAGTTTCCTTAAAAACAAACCTTTTGACATCCTGCCCGATTTCCCTACCGGCGGCCTGGCCGACTTTTCGAAATACAATGACGGACTGCGCGGGGGAAGGGTCAGGATCAGGGCCAGGATCAGGCAAATCGATAAAAAGACACTCTCGATCGTCGAAATACCATTCGGAACCAATACCGGCAGCCTGATCGATTCCATCCTTGCAGCCAACGACAAAGGAAAGATCAAGATCAGGAAAATTGATGACAATACAGCCGAAAATGTGGAGATCATCATCCACCTGGCAGCAGGCGTTTCACCCGACCAGACCATCGATGCCCTCTATGCGTTTACCAATTGCGAAATGTCTGTATCACCCAACTCCTGCGTGATCGACGGCGATAAGCCACGCTTCCTGCCGGTAAATGAAATACTCAGCATATCTGCGCAAAATACGGTTGATCTGCTCAGGAAAGAACTGCTGATAAGGAAAAAGGAACTGGAAGAACAATGGCATCTGTCTTCACTCGAAAGGATCTTTATCGAAGAACGGATTTACCGCCGGATCGAAAACTGCAAAACATGGGAATCGGTGATCGAGGTCATCGAAAAAGGCCTTGAACCCTTCAGCGACCGCCTGGCAAGAGAAATTACCCGCGAAGACATCATCCGGCTCACGGAAATCAGGATCAAACGGATATCCAAATATAACTCCCTTAAGGCCGATGAAATGATACGCGGCATCGAGGAAGAGATGGAAGAAGTGGCCAACCACCTCGAACACCTCATCGACTATACCATAACGTACTACAGGCAGATCAGGAAGAAATACGGGGAAGGCAGGGAAAGAAAAACGGAGATCCGGAATTTTGATACCATTGAGGCGGCATCTGTTGTGGTCAGCAACCATAAGCTGTATCTCGACAGGGAAGAAGGCTTCGCAGGCATTTCACTGCGCCGCCATGAATACGTTTGTGATTGCTCCGATATCGATGATATGATCGTGTTCAGGGCTGATGGAACCTTCATGGTGACCAGGGTGAACGACAAAACCTTTGTAGGTAAAGATGTTATACACATCGGGGTATTCAGGAAGGCCGACGAGCGTACCATATACAATATGGTCTACCGCGACGGGAAACAACCCAGATACATGGTGAAACGCTTTCCGGTAGTCGGCATCACGCGCGACAGGGAATATAATGTTACAAAGGGTACGCCTGATTCCAGGGTGATCTACTTCAGCTCGAACCCGAACGGTGAAGCCGAGGTTATCAGGGTGATCCTGCGCCCGAACCCCAAGCTTAAACGGACTTCACTTGAATACGATTTCAGCGAACTGGCCATCAAGGGAAGAACCTCGATCGGGAACATCCTGGTAAAAAAACCGGTCAAATCCATTATCAAAAAGGAAGAAGGCGTATCAACGCTGGGCGCACGCGAGATATGGTTCGACGATACCGTAAAGAGGCTTAACGTTGCCGAAAGGGGCGTGCTTTTAGGTGAATTCCTGAGCGACGACAGGATACTCGTCATCACATCAACAGGACACTACCGGCATTATGGCTATGACCTGTCGACGCATTTCGACGAAGACATGATCCTGATCGAAAAATATGATCCGCAGAAGATCATGACCGCAGTATACTACGATGCCGCGCAGGATTTTGTATACCTGAAACGTTTTCGCTTCGAGATAAGCGAAAACAAAACCCGCTTCATCGGCGAGCATCCCGATTCTCGCCTGCTTGCTTTCAGCCTCGACTATCTTCCTGTACTCGAACTTATGTTCGATGAAAAGGAAAACGGACGGCCGATCGACAAACAAGTCCTCCAAACCGCGGATTTTATCGCAGTGAAAAGCCACAAGGCAAAAGGAAAACGCCTGTCGAACCATGTTGTAAAAAAGGCCACATTCCTCGAACCGCTGCCCTTTGTGCCGGAAACGGCCGAATCAGAAAAACCCGGCACAGCGGAAGAAGGACTTCCCGCCGGGGCCAAAGACGATGACGGCCGTTTAGAAAATGAAGTGAAAGAAAAAAAGGAAACTAAGAAAGAGAAAGAGAAAGAGAAAGAGAAAGAGAAAGAGAAAGAGAAAGAGAAAGAGAAAGAGAA
>CAZHFC010000012.1:0-50656 GCA_964531985.1 uncultured Bacteroidales bacterium | reverse complement strand
AAGGATAAGGATAAGGATAAGGATAAGGATAAGGATAAGGATAAGGATAAGGATAAGGATAAGAATGAAGACGGGCCGGCCGAAAACAAAAGTCGTGAGCCGAAGCCCCCGGACGACAGGCAAATAAAACTTGATCTGTAAGATAACCAGAAAAAAAAATAAGAATATGACCGACAACAAAATTCTGCAGGTTTCAGAGGATGTAAGCTGGATTGGTGTCCTCGACCGCGACATCGTAACTTTCGATGTGGTAATGGAAACTGTCTATGGAACAACGTATAACTCCTATTTTATCAATGCGGAGAAGAAAGCCATCGTGGAAACCACCAAGGAAAAATTCTGGGATGTTTATATTGAAAAGATCCGGCAGGTGACAGACCCTTCTTCGATTGAGTATATTATCCTGAACCACACCGAACCGGATCATTCAGGCAACCTGATGCGGCTGCTTGAGCTGGCTCCTGATGCCAAGGTGGTGGGTACGGGAAATGCCATCAGGTACCTCGAAGACCTTTTTGCCCCGGGCTTTAAGCATATGCAGGTAAAGGACGGCGACAGCCTCGACCTCGGCAATAAAACCCTGCGCTTTATCGGGGCTCCGAACCTGCACTGGCCCGATTCCATGTATACTTACCTGGAAGAAGACCGCCTGCTTTTTACCTGTGATTCATTCGGTGCCCATTATTGTGACGAGAAGATGTTCGATGATGAGGTGGAGGATTTTTCGGATGCCTTCAAATACTACTTTGATGTGATACTGAAACCCTTCAGCAAATTCATGCTCAAGGCCATTGAGAAGATCAGGCCGCTGGAAATAAATGCTATATGTACCGGGCATGGCCCGGTATTGAGGGATAACTGGAAAAAGTGGGTCGACCTCAGCGAGGAATATGCCCGCGAAGCCCTCGCCTTACCCGAAGAGAACCGGGTATTCATACCATATGTCTCGGCCTATCACAAAACCGGAGAAATTGCCCACAGCATTGCTAAGGGCATCCGGAAGGTGGAAGGTATGAGCGTGGAAGTTTGCGACATTGAAACCACATCCCTGGGCGACCTGGATGCCATGATGGCAAGGGCATCAGGCCTGATCGTGGGATGCCCCACCATCAACCAGAATATATTGTTGCCCGTGTATAAGCTCTTTTCGGTGATCAACCCCATCCGCGACCGGAAAAAACTGTCGGGCGGTTTCGGCTCGTACGGCTGGAGCGGCGAAGGTGCCGACATCATCAGGGCCATCCTCGAAAACCTTAAACTGCAATACTATGAAGAGGGTATTTTCGTTAAGTTTTCAGCCTCACCAGAAGACCACGAAAGAGCTGAACAATACGGAGAGGCCTTTGCAGGGAAAATGCTCGAATCAAGCTGACAAATTTGTTATGGAGTTCAAAAATAAGATCATACCGCTTTTGCTGATGGCTGCTTTACTGCCATTTGTGCTGTCGTGCTCCATCGAAAAAAAAATAGCCAGGGAATACATAAAAAGCGATACGGCCAGGTCGGTGCTCCTCATCCCTCCGGCTTATCTTTTTAAAACATCCCTTAAGACATATGAGATTGAAAATGCCGCCGAACTGAGCGAATACGAACTCGACTCCCTGCTGATGGAAAACAGCCTGTTCCTGAAACATGTTTCCGATTCAGCTTTTCTCGGGCAATATGTAAACAGCTTTATGAAGGAGTTGGAAGAACTGGGTTTTGCAGTCTATCCGGATAGTGCCCTTCACAGCTTCCTCGGCGGGCAGGCCAATGCCTTTATCATCAACCTGGCCCAGCTTGAGCTGGAAGAGTATGTCATGCCTCTTTCCGAAGAAGAACAATTCGGCGATTATATCTATTCCTATAAGCTTGATCTTAACGCCGTGAACCTTAATTCATGGATCGAGATCAACCGGATCAATGTTGAGGAAGACAAGGAGTTCTTTTTCGGGAGCCTGTATCTTACCGACGAAATGGACGGCTATTTCAGGTTAAACTATTTTACGGGCGATGTGGTTTTCCGCCATACCATCGATACCTTACTCCTTAACGAGATATACAGCCTGGGTTCCCTGGGCGGGCAGTTGCATGCAAGCTATGTTTTTGATCACCTGCTCAATAAATATATTGATAAAAAAATGGAGGAAAAGAATTTCAGACGCTCTGACATCTATTACCACTATAACCGTCAAAAAAGATATATCCTGCCCGCCGCGGAAGGGGAGAGGCTTATCCCGATGAATTGATCACTTTTTCGCGTACAGCAAAATCTTACCTTCCGACATATTCCTGATATACCCGAACAGGGCTTCTTCACATTCTTCGAGAAGAAATGAACCCCGGACAAGGGTTCTGAGTTTGCCGCTTATGAAGAATCGCTGAAGTTTTTCACTGATTTCGCTGAAGGATTTGCTGTCGAGTTTCTCCTTCCATTCGTTCATGTTAAAACCCCGAATAATTTTCTTTTTAAAAATGATATCGGCGGCGGGAATGCCGGCAAGCAGTCGCGATCCCAGTGCACCGTATACAAAAAGCGTCCCTCCGGGCGGCATGGCGGCAAGCAGTTGGCCGCTTCCCTCACCCCCCACGGCATCGAAGGCAATCACTGCATTCAGTTGGTGTGCCAGTCGCGACAGCTTGTCCTGGAAATCTGTGTCTGACTGCCAGAGAACATTACCGGCCCCTGACTCCTCAAGCATCACGGCCTGTTCCTCCCTGCGCACGATATTGATAACGCTGATCCCTTCCATTGCGGACAGGGCGTTGATAAACCTGCCAAGCTGGCCGCCGGCCGCATTCTGTATGATGGCCCTGGCGCCACTGGCAGAGGCATGCATCACCATGGCATAGGCCGTAAAGGGGTTCACGGCGAAACAGGCAGCCTGCCCGACAGGCATCTCCGGAGAAACTTCAAGGCAATCGCCCGCCTTCAGAATGATATGGCTGGCCCAGCTTCCTCCGCTCTCCGACTGTGAGAAAAAACTCACCCTTTTGCCCTTCAGCATCATGACGTCAGGATCACTTCCCGTTTCCACCACCATCCCGCAGCCCTCAAAGCCCGGGATGGCGGGCAGTGCTTTCCTTACATTGTATCCCCCCTGGATAAAGGCAAGATCGGAAGGGTTACAGGGTGCGGCATCTATCTGAACCAATACTTCATCTGCTGATGGCAAAGGAATTGATATGGTGTCGGTTTTGAGGCTTTTTACAGCCCTGATGATGTTGCCCTGATAGGAGGGCAGGATAACAGCCTTTATTTTTCGTTCCTGCATATGATGGAATTTAAATGATCCCCCTGGTATAAGGCACCACATCCTGCGATGCGAAATCCTTTTTCAGATATTTAAAATATCCTGCCACGGCGATCATGGCGGCATTGTCGGTGGTATATGCCATTTTTGGTATATGGACTTTCCAGCCCTGCCCGGCCCCTTCCTTTACCAGGGCTTCGCGCAGTCCGCTGTTGGCGGCCACACCCCCGGCAAGCGCAATCTCCCCGATGCCGGTGTCGTGGGCCGCACGACCGAGCTTTTCCAGCAGGACCTCCACGATCACCCTTTGCATGGAAGCGGCCAGGTCGGCCTTGCGCTTTTCAATGAATCCGGCATCCTTTTTCAGTTCATCCCTTACAAGATAGAGAAAGGAAGTCTTGAGACCACTGAAACTGTAATCGTATCCTGGTATTTTTGGTTTTGAAAGATCAAACGCAGCGGCATCCCCTTCACGGGCAAGTTTATCGATCAGCGGCCCCCCGGGGTAGGGAAGCCCCATGATCTTGGCCGCCTTGTCGAAAGCCTCGCCGGCTGCATCATCAATGGTTTCGCCGATGATGGCAAAGGTATGCGGGTCGTCAACCCTCACAATCTGGGTATGTCCGCCCGAAACGGTCAGGCAAAGAAAGGGAAATGCCGGTACGGTGTGCATTTCGTCATCTATGAAGTGTGCCAGGATATGCGCTTTCAGGTGGTTTACCTCAATGATCGGGATGCCCGTCCCCATGGCAAAAGCTTTGGCAAAGGATGTGCCGACCAGTAGCGAGCCCAGAAGGCCGGGTCCGCGTGTGAAGGCAACCGCATGAAGTTGATTTTTCTGTATCTTTGCATGTTTGAGCGCCTGGTCGATGACAGGGATAATGTTCTGTTGATGAGCACGTGATGCCAGTTCAGGAACAACACCACCGTAATTCCGGTGCACCTCCTGCCCGGCAATAATGTTGGCAAGGATTTTGGTATCCCTGATGATTGCAGCGGAGGTCTCGTCGCAGGATGACTCAATGCCAAGAATATTAACGCTCATCAGTTTCAATATTTAAAAGGCAAAGGTATCATAAAAAAGATAATAAGCATATTGCTGAAGGGTTTGCTGGTAATGGCAGTCATTCCTTTTTCGTTGTGGTGGATGACTTCCAATCCCCTGGTGCAAACTTTCATGGCCCGGATGGCCGCATCCTGGCTTTCGGATAAGCTGAATACCGAGATCCGTATCGACGGCCTTCATCTTACCATGCGCCTTGACCTGAAAATAAAGGGCGTTTCGGCCCTCGACCAGCGCGCTGATACGCTTTTTTCAGCCGCCTATATGAAGGTAGATATGAAACGCATGCGCTTCGACAGCCGGCGGCAAAAATTCGATGTGAATGATATCAGCATAAGCCGGGGATCATTTGCACTGATCAAATATGAGAACGACACCGCATTCAATTTCCAGTTTATTGCCGATGCCCTGGGAGCATCAGAACCTGCACCGGAAACTGACACTGCCAAAACCGCGACCGACTGGGACCTGAACCTTACGGCACTTACCCTCGATCAATTCCGTTTCCGCTATATCGATCATAACCGTGATCCAATCCCGCTGGGGATGGACTATCAAAACCTGGATATCGAGATCCGTAATATCTTTCTTGATGAACTGAAGGTATTGAACGACACTTTCGATTTTCATATCAGCAGCCTTTCCTGTGTCGACCGCAGCGGCTTTGAGGTGATCGGCATGAGCGGGTTGTTCCACCTCAGTCCGCTGCAGTTGAAAGCCGAAAACCTGCTGTTGCAAACACCGCGCTCGAACATCGACCTTGACTTCAATTTTCAATACCAGGGATGGCCAAGCTATTTAAACTTCATTACGGATGTGATGATCCTTGGAGAGATCCGGCCATCTGAACTGAACCTGAAGGATATCGGGTATTTTGCCCCCGATCTGCTGGTGATGGACAACCCGGTCAGGATCAAAGCAGAAGTAAACGGCAGTGTTGATAACCTGCGGGCGAAAAACCTGCGTTTTGCCTTCGGCAAAGGTACCCGTTTTCAGGGGAATGTCAGGATGTACGGGCTTCCGGATGTCAGGGAAACATATCTCCACACAAGCATTGATGAATTTACCCTGTTGAAGGCCGATGTGGAGAAATTCGCCATCCCCGGCGCACGCAGGTATATCAGCGTTCCTCCCGAATTGCAGGTGTTCGGGGAAATGAAAATCAATGGATCATTCACGGGCTTTTACAATGATTTTGTTTCCACCGCCGAATTTCACACCGATATCGGCACCATCACTACCGATGTGTCGCTGAAGCAGAACAGGGATCATACCACTGTTGATTACAGCGGAAATATCCGTGCCCGGCGCTTCGACATCGGTAAGTTCCTCAATCTTTCCGATTATTTTGGAAAACTTGACCTCGATGCCGCCGTCAGCGGCTCGGGACTGACCGGAAATACGGTGCAGCTTGGCATCAGCGGTGTGGTCGATTCACTCGGGTTCATGGGCCGGGTGCTGAAGGAAGTGAAAATAAGCGGCGATATCGCTGATAAGGTCTTTAACGGGCACCTGGATGTACAGGACAAACTTGGCAGCCTGTTATTTGACGGCATCATCGACTTCCGGCAGGAAATTCCCCTGCTCGACTTCAGCGCAAAGGTCACCGATGCCGACCTCTTCAGACTCAACATGCTGCAAAGGGATAGCCTGAGCCTGCTTTCTTTCGGGATCACCTCCAATTTCATCGGGCTCGACCTGGATGAACTGGAGGGAAGGATACTGATCGACAGCCTGTTCTACCGGGAAGGAAGAAAAACCTGGCTCATGAAGAATTTTGCTTTTATCAGCCTGCGCGATACCGGAAGTTATAAAAGAATGATGCTGAGCTCCGATGCCCTGGATGCCACCGTCAGCGGCAGTTTTACCTATGGTGAACTGCCATATGCCATCAGCCGCTTCGTGGAAAACAAGATGTCGGAATGGGCTTTTATGGATGAACCAGCCCATCCCTCCAAAAGGCAATTGATCGACTTTTCGCTGAGAACGCGTGAAACGGAAGATCTGACAAATATCTTTATTCCCGGCCTTCTGATCCAAAACGATGCAACCCTGTCCGGTTCCTTTGATTCCGGAAATAAATATGCAGAGGTGAAATCGCTTTTCCCCTTTGTCAGTTACCTGGGAATGAGTTCCGACAGTATCAATATTAATCTGATTGCAGGAAAAAGATCAATCGATCTGGATATTGGTGCAAACAGATTATTGCTGAAGGAAAAACAAAAGAATGATACGCTTGAGCTTGGTGTGGAACACTTCAGATGGAACAGCAGCCTGAAACGCGACAGCCTGCTGTTTAATATTGGCTGGGACGATCAGGACGAGCTTTTCCGCAATAAAGCAGATATCAGGGGATATTTTACATATTACGACAGCCTGCGCAGTATGCTGCATATTACCGATTCGGAGATGATCATCAATGATTCCCTCTGGTCGGTCGATACCTCCAACCGCATATTGTTCGGCCCCGAAAGCTATGAATTCCGGAACTTTGCCATTACAGGAGGCAATAAACGCCTGCTGGTGAACGGAACAATATCATCCCTGCCCGAGGATACCCTGCTGCTGGTTTTCGACAACTGGAAACTCTCCACTTTCGACATCATCTATATGAACTATGGTTTCGACCTCAATGGCAATGTAGACGGCTTCGTGGGACTGAACGGCATTTACTCAAACCCGAATTTTTTCTCTGACCTTACCATTGCAAATCTTGAGCTGAATGATGTGTTGATGGGCGATGCCGGAATACTGGCCCGCTGGAACAGGGAGAAGGAATCTGTCGATGTAAATGCCGAAGTGATCTACCACGGTAATGTCGGCTCAGGGAAAGTGGTCGACGTACAGGGGTCCTATTCCCCATTCCTGAAGAACGAAAACCTCGACTTTGCAATAAAACTGGAGAATTTCAGAATTGAATCCCTCTCGAGCTTTGTTGCCGACTACATTACTGACCTGAAAGGGATCGCCAGTGCCGACTTTAGCCTGAATGGCAGTGACAGGGCGCCCCGGCTGACAGGACAGCTCAGGCTGATGCGGACCGGCTGCAGGGTCGAATACCTGAACACCAGCTACAATTTTGCCCATGCCATTGATTTTAAGCCGGGTGAGATATCATTCAGGGATATGGTCGTATTCGACAGCAAAGGGAACCAGGCTGTTGCCAACGGACGGATCACCCACAGCAACCTTAAAAACATGTATTTTAACATTAACCTGAAACCATCGGGGTTTACCTTTTTGAATACCAATAAATACCAGAACAAGTTGTTTTACGGATCGGCGGCCGGAAGCGGCGAAGTGAATTTTTTCGGCCCCCCTGACGACTTCAGCATTGAGGCGAATGTCACAACGGAAAAAGGCACCTCCCTCTTTATTCCCCTTGATAATACGCTCAGTGTTGCCGATAACGACTTTGTTGTGTTCCTTCAGGCCGGTGAAGACCAGGAAATGGAATTACAGGAATACAATGTCGATTTGCAGGGGTTGAGTATCGACTTCAGGATCGGGATCACCAACACTACGGAGCTGATGATATACCTGCCCGGCAATATGGGTAATTTTAGTTCACAGGGCTTCGGCGATATCAGGATCATGGTCGATCCGCGCGGGAATTTCAATATCTACGGCGATTATAGTTTCCTGCGCGGGAATTTCTTCTTTACCCTGCAAAACCTTATCAATCGAAGGTTCGAAATTTTGCAGGGCGGACAGATCGGCTTTAACGGAAACCCATACCAGGCCGATGTCAACCTGAAAGCCGTGTATAAACTTAAAACAACACTGAGCGGTCTGGGCGCCAATATCACTCCCGAATACGAAGGACAAAGGGTTAATGTAAATGCCTACCTGGGCCTTAGCGGGAAACTGGCAAATCCCGATATCAGATTTTCCATCGATTTTCCCAACCTCAGGGATGATGTTAAACAAGTGATCTATGCCATACTCGATACCAATGACGTGGCCCTTATGAATCAGCAGATGATCTCACTGCTGGTCATGAACAACTTCAGCTATGCCAGTTCATCGGCAAACGTATCCTCCTCCTCCCTGAATATTATTTCGAGCCAGCTCAGCAACTGGCTGTCGCAGATCAGCAAGGATTTCGACATCGGCATCAACTATATTCCGGGTGATGAAATAAACCAGGACGAACTGGAGGTGGCCCTCTCCACCCAGTTTTTCGATAACAGGCTGATCGTTGATGGCAATGTTGGCGTGATGAGCCGCGACAAGACCCAGCAACAGGCCAGTAACATCGTGGGCGATGTGAACATAGAATATAAACTTACACCCGACGGCAGGATCAGGCTAAGGGCCTTTAACAGGGCCAACAACTTTAATTCGCTCGATTTTTATTCGCCGTATACGCAGGGGGTTGGTGTGTTCTATACCAGGGAATTCGATCGTTTTTGGGAGATATTCAAGCGACAGAAACGGAGTGAGAAAAATTCCGGATTCGGCGACAATGAAAATCAGGAAGACTAATACCCCGGCAATGAAGTTGACTTTTTTTATTACTGCAATGCTCATGATAAATATGCACGCACATGCACAGATCATGATCAGCATGCAGGATATGCCGGAAGCCGGCGATCATTATGTCAGGAGCTTTACAGCCGACCTTTCGGGAATTGACTATGAAAAGAACGGGGAAGACCGGAACTGGGACTTTTCCTTACTTTCATACCAGTTCCAGCAGGTCGATACCTTTGTTTCGGTATTTGATACACCGCCTGCCTATCAATTTGTGTTCATCCCGTTTCTGGTCAGTAACCTGGCTAGGGAGGCCGCCTCATTCGATTTACTGCCCGGATTCCCGCTGGATGAAGTATACGATTTTTATAAAAACTCCGACGATGGCTTTGTGCACGCAGGCATGGCCTTCTCATTTTCATCCATCCCCTTTCCGTTGAAATATGATTCGCCGGACGTCATATACAGCTTTCCGCTTCAATATAACGATACCTGTTCTTCCGCTTCGGCTTTCGGGTCGGCCCTGCCGGGATTGGGATATTTTTATGTGAACAGGACGAGGAATACCCTGGTGGATGGCTGGGGTACCATCCTGACCCCCTTCGGCGAATTTGAAACCCTGCGCCTGGTTTCGCAGGTCAGCGAATACGACAGCGTTTTTGTGGATACCCTCGGTGCCGGTTTTCCCGTCGAAAGAAATTATACCGAGTATAAATGGCTGGCAAAGGGCAGCGGGCTGCCCCTGATGCAGATCACCGTTGAAGGACTGCTGGCCAATGCCCTCTACCTCGACTCTTTGCGGGGGCCGGCAAATATTTCGCACAATCAGGCCGGAATAGCAGGCCTGCAGGTATATCCCAATCCCGTCAGGGGCGAAAATATTTTTATAAATGCCATGTTCTGCGGGGAAGATCTGATTACCCTCGAACTGATCTCTCCAAATGGCAGCCAGATTGCTCTTATGCACCAGGCTGTGGCAGGAAATGGCCGGCAAACGATACGGTTAGAGCTGCCCGGGAACATTCGGCCGTCAGGGATCTGTATCTTGCGGATCAGCGGAAATGGTTTCTCCGTGGCGCGGAAGATCATGGTCATTTGATGATACGGTCGAGCACCCGCCTGCCTGCCTCCTTGTATACCATGATGTTCATCATCTTCAGTTTGACGTAATCTTCATGGATGAAGCGGTAGCCTTTGTTGGGCCCGTCATGGGCGCCCGAGCCCGAGTCTTTTACCAGGTACCACCTGTCCCCCTTATAATCGGCTGCCCCCACTATATGTATGCAGTGGTCGTCGGTGGTGGAACCGTTCACCAGCCGCATCTCCCTCGATGATTCGTTGATCCAGGCGGCAGGAATATCAAAGACCGGCACAATGCCCACCTCCGCCCGGCTGTCGTAACCCGGCTCACTCACATCACCGCATATGCAAAGGGTGTATCCGCTGTCAACAGCATCATCGATCACCATCATGAAATCATCGATACGGACATTGTAATAATCGCTGCAGTGCCACCAGTTATCTGGTTCCACCAATTCCCCTTTTTGGTTGTAGGCTTGCGACATGGTCGACATAAAACTGAAATAATCATCAGGTTTCAGCATCAGAACCTGGCTTAAAAAACTTAAGGGCGTGTAGTGTTCATTCCCGTAAAGGACCTGCTGAGGGGGAATTCCCATATGGGCATTCAGTATCTCACGGATGGTGGAAACCACCATAACGGTATTCCAGGCATTGCTTTCCTTCACATTTTCGAGGTAGCCTTCCATCTCGGCAAACATCCGCTGATGATCATGAAATTCTTTTCCTTTTATGAGGCCCGGATAATCGCCATAAGGAACGATCCCGTATTTCTTCATGATGCGCGTAACGGCGGTGGCTTCCGAACCCTGGGCAAAATATACATCCCCTCGCTTCTCAACGAAGGCCCGCGCACGCTCAACATATTCCCAGTAAACAATGTACATTTCCGATAATTTGATTTCCCTGCCGGTGGTACGGTATACTTCCGACTCGAGAAAGGAAACGGTGGCATAACTCCAGCAGGTGCCGGTGGATCCCTGCGAAACGGGCGGAAGATGCCGGTAAGGGGTGTAAAGGCTTGTGTCGGTTGGAAATTCCATGTCCGACAGCCCTGCCCTGAATACTTTTTTCGGCGGGTTTTCATCACCGGTATCCCGGCCTGCCATGATCACCTGTTCATAATAACCGGGCAGGCGTTCAACATAAATGCCCGTGTCAGCCACCTGTGTGTATGCAACAAGGCTGACGGCCGACAGAATAATTGCAAATAACTTTTTCATGTCATGTGTTTTCCTGTTCCAAAAATAAACTTTTAGCCAATACGATTTATACAACTGCATACCCGCCGTCACGGCATATTTTGTATTTTTACGCTGATGAGTTTTGTCGTATATAAATCCTCGGCCGGTTCAGGCAAAACATACACCCTGGTAAAGGAATACCTGTGCATTGTCCTGGCTTCGCCCGCGTCGTTCAGGAATATCCTGGCCATCACCTTCACCAATAAGGCGGCAAATGAAATGCGTGAACGCATTATCACTTCGCTGACCGAAATCAGCGACGCACTGAACCATCGCGATGCGGCCAGCGTGAAATATATGTTGCCCGAGATCATCACGGCCACGGGGCTCGACAAAGAAAAGCTCATTTCCAATGCTTCCATGGCCCTGGGAGATATCCTGCACCATTACAGCGATTTTTCGGTGTGCACCATCGACAGCTTTATCCACCGGGTTATCAGGACCTTCTCCTTCGACCTGCGCCTGCCATTGAATTTTGAGGTGGAAATAGACGAAACCAGCATGAAAACCATGGCGGTCGATATGCTGATGAGCCTTACCGGTATCGATGATAACATTACAAAGGTCTTGTCGGAATATGCTGCCAACCGCATCGAGGATGAGAAGAACTGGGACATGGAACGCGACCTGGTGAAATTTGCCGGACGCCTGCTGAAAGACGACATCGTGCCTTTTTTGCCGGGTTTACGAAAAATGAATACGGAGGATATCCTCGCAGCCGGAAAAAAAATACGGGAATCGATCAGGACCTTCGAAGCCGGTCTTAAACGGCAGGCCTCGGCAGTCATGGACTTATGGGAAGAAAATGGCCTTGAATGCGATGATTTCTACCAGAAAGCCAATGGCATCTGGGGATATGTCAACAGGTTTTTGATGAACGACTTCTCAAAGCCCGACCTCAATAGTTACGCCCTCAAAGGTGTGAACGAAGGTGTATGGTATCCGGGTGGGCTCGATGCGGGAAAGAAGGCGGTTATCGACGCCATTGCCCCGGAAATGCAGGAAAAGATCGGCAGGCTCCGTGATTACGTCGATCAGCATTATTCGGGTTACATCCTGTACGGGCTGCTGATGCGGGCGCTATACCCCCTGGCCGTTTTGAGGGAGATCGAGGATATTTTCGGACAGATCCGTGAAAACGAAGGCATCATCCATATTTCGGATTTCGATAAAAGGATCGCCACGCTTGTCGAAAATGAACCATTACCCTTTATCTACGAGCGCCTCGGCGAACGCTATTCACATTTCCTGATCGACGAGTTCCAGGATACCTCTGTACTGGAATGGCAAAACCTCCTTCCGCTGATCGAAAACTCCCTGGCATCCGCCAAATTCAACATGGTGGTGGGCGACCCCAAACAGGCCATTTACCGCTTTAAAGGCGGCGAAGTGGAGCAACTTGTCCACCTCCCGGCCATCTATAAAAAACCGTCCAATCCGGTGATGCACGAAAGGGAAGGCCTGCTTAAAAGAAATTTCGACCCCAGGAACCTCGAATGCAATTACCGTTCTATGGAAGGCATCATCCGCTTCAACAACGACTTCTACACGGTGGTATCCGAAAAGTTGTCGGAGGAATACGGCAGGGTATACCATGATTGCCGGCAAAAGATACCCGCTGCAAAGCCGGGAGGGGAGGTGCGCCTCATCTTTTTCGATAAAGAGAATAAGCGTAAGGCCGGTGAAGGGGAATACCTCGGCAAATGCCTGGAAATTGTGCGGCAGATGTCCGCAGAACAGCAATATCAGTTGTCTGATATCGCCATCCTTTGCCGTTCAAATGCCAACGCCAGCACAATAGCGCGTTTTCTCCTGCTGAATGGCGTCAGGGTAGTTTCGGCCGAATCATTGCTACTGATCACTTCCCCGGAGGTGAACTTTCTGCTGGCATGCCTCGACCATATCGCCGATGCTGGCAACAGGCTGGCGCAAACAGCCATGATCGCATACCTGCAGCCCGGGAAAGCAAACAATGACTTCCATCACAGCCTGACAGCACATTTGCCGGTTCATTCAGCCGGCAGTGAAACACCGGCGGGAGAAAAATTGCATGAGTCGCTGTACCATTTGCAGATCCCCCTCAACAGGCAATCACTCAAGGCACTCGGACTCTATGAAAGAACCGAAGCCCTGATCAGGCTGTTCAGCCTGAATGCCGCCCCCGATCCATACATCCTGGCGTTTATGGATGTGGTTTATAATTATGAAAAAAACAAACGCTACGACCAGGAAAGCTTTACATCATTCTGGAGGGAAAACGGCCATAAGTATTCAATCGTGGTGCCCGAAGGCCTCGATGCCGTTAAGGTGATGACGATCCACAAGGCAAAAGGCCTCGAATTCCCGTTGGTGATCTATCCCTTTGCCAACGATCAGGTCAATATCGCCAGGGATCAGCAATGGACCATGATCGATATCCAAAACCTCCCGCAAATTAAAACGGCTTTGCTGCCAATGGTCGAAAAACTCCAGCAGACCGGCCTGGCGGAATTGTACCGTTCGGAAAAGGAAAAATCGGAACTCGACCTGCTGAATATCCTGTATGTGGCTACAACCAGGCCTACCGAACGACTGTTCCTGCTCTGCGATAAACCGTCGGCAAATCCGAAATCATTATCGCTTCCCTCGCTTTTTAAGTATTACCTCGAAAATAAACAGCTATGGAATGAGGAACAGAACGAATATGTTTTCGGAGAAGCCGGACCTGCCTCCGGAAAAGGAAAGGGCGGAGACAATGTGTTAACGCCCCTGGAATTCGTCTCATCCGACTGGAGGAACAACATAGTGGTGAGCGGCCGCGGTGAGGCGTACAGGGAAGTGAAGGATGAAAAGGAACCGGTGAAATGGGGCAATATCATCCATAAGATACTCTCGGAGATCACCCTGGCCGGCGAACTGAAACCCCTGCTCGACAGTGAAGTGCTGCAGGGCACCCTGGATGCCGGCCTGGCAAATGAGATCTTTGTCATGCTGTCGGAGGTGCTTGACGACCCGCAGATCAGGCCCTTCTTCGACGGCAGCTTCAAGGTGAAGAACGAAGTAAGCATCATGCAGCAGGGCGGGAAGGAATACCGGCCCGACCGCCTGATGACAGATGGAAGCAAAGCCATCGTCATCGACTATAAAACAGGTAAACAGGATGAGGCTCACCGCAAGCAATTGAAGGAATACGGTGAGCTTTTGCTCGGAGCCGGCTTTGAGGAAGTGGAAAAATACCTGCTCTATATCGGCCCCGGAAAATTGCTCCTGGCAGTATAGCATTGTCCGTTATCGAACCCTTATTGTTCGCTTACGGGCAATCGAAAATATGTGTGGGAATTTATGTTGTTAATATTTAGTGCGTTATAAATCCTGGCAGGGAATTGGTTATTGCACTCAGAAATTATTCACTTAAATCAATAAATTATGATAAGAATTGCTTTTTTTATGCTGATGCTCTTTGGCCTCAGCCTTTATGCTCAGGAAGAAACCCGCCTGCTGCGTTTTCCGGCTATCCACGGCGAACAGGTGGTGTTTTCCTATGCCGGCGATTTGTATACCGTTCATGTTAACGGCGGCCTGGCTAGAAAGATCACAAACGATCCCGATGGATACGAAATGTTTGCCCGCTTTTCACCCGATGGGCAGAATATAGCATTTACGGGTCAATACGACGGAAATACCGAAGTATACGTGATGCCCGCCTCGGGAGGCGTGCCCGAAAGGATCAGCTATACGGCCACGCTCAATCGCGATGACCTCTCCGACCGCATGGGACCGAACAATATCGTGATAACATGGAAAGACAATGAAAACGTTCTGTACCGGTCGAGGATGAAGTCGTTTAACGATTTCAAGGGACAACTCTTCCTTGCACCGCTCAGCGGCGGCCTTCCGGAAGAACTGCCACTGCCCTCGGGAGGCTTTGGCACTTTCTCGCCCGACGGGAAAAAACTGGCCTATAACAGGGTGTTTCGTGAATTCCGTACCTGGAAATACTACCGGGGCGGGATGGCCGACGATGTGTGGATACATGATTTCGATAACAAAACAACCGTCAATGTTACCAATCATGATGCACAGGACATTTTCCCCATGTGGCATGGAAATAAAATTTATTTCCTGTCGGACCGCGACCGTACGATGAACCTTTTCGTTTATGATATTGAATCCGGTGAAACTGAAAAACTCACGGATTATACCCTTTACGATATCAAATTCCCATCCCTCGGCGATCAGCATATCATATATGAGAACGGGGGTTCCTTGTTTACATATAACCTTGAGAACGGGGAGATCAGGAAGGTGCCGGTGATCATTGCGGAGGACTTCGTTTCGGGCCGCAGCCAGTGGAAAGATGCCGCAAAGAATATCTATTCCTTCGCCGTCTCCCCCGATGGGAAACGGGTTGTTTTCGGTGCCCGCGGCGATGTTTTTACCATCCCCGCCAAATCGGGCATCACCCGGAACCTCACGGCCAGTTGCGGTGTCAACGACAGGAATGTAGAATGGTCGCCGGATGGGAAATATATTTCCTTCATCTCCGACATTTCGGGGGAGGATGAAATTTACCTGCTTAAACAGGATGGGAGCGAAGCCCCAAAACAGATCACCCGGAATGGCGATACCTATAAATATAACCCGATTTGGTCGCCCGACGGAAAAAAACTTTTGTGGTCGGATAAAAAGCTGCGCCTGCAATATGTCGATGTCGAATCAGGCAGGATAACCCCTGTTGAACAGGCTGCTTCATGGGAGATCAGGAGCTATAACTGGTCGCCCGACAGCCGCTGGATCACTTATTCCCTTCCCTCAAACAAATCGGTAACCAGGGTGTATGTGTTCGATACCAAAACAAACGAAAAACATGCCGTGACCGATGAATGGTATGATTGCGGAGGCCCCGTGTTCAGCAACGATGGCAAATACCTCTTCTTTACTTCAAGCCGCGATTTCAACCCCGTTTACAGCAATACCGAATGGAATCATGCGTATGTCGACATGTCGGGGATATATTTTCTCACACTGAAGAAGGATACACCCAACCCTTTCGAATATGAAAATGATGAGGTAAGCATCCCCAAAGAAGAGGAGGAAAACAAAAAGGGCGAAGCTGAAAAGCAAAAGGATGATAAAAAAGAAGAGGCCGCCGCGACAGCGATCGATTTCGACGGGATCATGAACCGCATCGTTAAGCTGCCGGTCAAGGCCGGAAACTACTGGAATATTACCCCGGCAGGGGATAAGGTTTACTATAATTATTCCTCATCCGGCGGCGAAGGTGCCGAAACCAAATTCTATGACCTGAAGAATAAAAAGGAAACCGCGGTCGGGAAACTCGGAAATTTCGTGGTTTCGGCCGACAGGAAGAAAATGCTGATATCCTGGTCGGGGAAGTATGCCGTGATCGACCTGCCGGCATCCCAGGTAAAGCCCGAATCCTTTCTTGACCTGTCGGAGATGAAGGTGTGGGTTGATTTCAGGGAGGAATGGGATCAGATCTTCAGGGAGGCCTGGCGGCAGATGCGCGACTTTTTCTACGCACCCAACATGCATGGCCTCGCATGGGAAGATGTTTATGATAAATATGCGGTACTCCTGCCTTATGTCAACGAGCGGAATGACCTGAATTACCTGATCGGTGAAATGATCGGCGAACTGAATGTGGGCCATGCCTATATCAGCGGTGGCGATAAGCCCGCCCCCGAAAGGATAAAGACTGGCCTGCTGGGGGCCAGACTGAGCCGCGACGAATCGGGTTTTTACCGGATCGATCAGGTACTTGACGGCGAGAACTGGGTCGACAATACACGTTCGCCATTTACGGAGGTTGGCGTGGATGCCGGCCAGGGTGATTATATCCTGGCTGTGAACGGCGAATCGACAGCTGGCATGGACAATATCTATGAAGCCCTGGTCGGGAAGGCCGGCAGGCAGGTGGAATTGCTTGTAAATGGCATTCCCGTGAGGGAAGGCGCGCGCAAGGTGATCATCAAACCGGTTGCCGATGAGTCGGGCCTGTATTATTATAGCTGGGTACGCAACAATATCCGCAAGGTATCGGAAGCCACCAATGGCGAGGTGGGGTATATCCACATTCCCGATATGAGCGCGCAGGGCCTCAACGAGTTTGTGAAATACTTCTACCCGCAGCTCGGCAAAAAGGCCCTGATCATCGACGACCGCGGGAACGGAGGCGGAAATGTATCGCCCATGATCATTGAACGGCTGCAGCGTCAGCTCGTGCTGATGTCGATGGCCAGGAATACCGAGCCGGGAACACGCCCGGCCCAGGCTTTTGTGGGGCCCAAAGTGATGCTGATCGATAATTACAGCGCTTCCGACGGCGACCTCTTTCCATACCAGTTCAAGGCCCTCGGGCTGGGCACGGTGATCGGCCTGCGCAGCTGGGGCGGCGTAGTGGGTATCAGGGGACCCATCCCATTTGTCGATGGCGGAACACTCTTCAGACCCGAATTCGCTCCTTACGGCATCGATGGCGAAGGCTGGGTGATCGAAGGGTACGGGGTGGAACCCGATATCGTGATCGATAACGACCCGGCAAAGGAATACATGGGCGAGGATGAACAACTCAATAAGGCCATTGAGGTGATCATGCGGCAAATCAAGGAATTTGACTATAAAAACGAACTCCCCGTACCGCCCTATCCCGATAAAACAAAATAACCATCAGGCCCCTGCCGCACGGCAGGGGCTTTTTTTTTTGAACCCACCCCGCTGGCGCATGCCAACAGCTGCTTATGCTGCTTTGGCAAAGCCGGGATATTGAATAAAGCTGTAAACAAAAGCAAAGGGCGGATACTGCCGGGTTGCAATTCCTTATATTTAACAGGGAGAATAAAAAGATCAAGCCTGAAAAATACCTTCCTGATCATCCTATGCCGGTGCTTTTAAAATGCATTGCAGGGCTGATCTTATCGTCGACCCGGGCAATGGGTCCACCATAACCTTCCCGGCAAATACTAACTGGTGGGATCAAAGCGGCCCGGGTATCTCCCCGGAAATGAAATCAATGATCGGCAGGATCTTTTAAAAGAATACACGGGAATACCGGCAGGCAAATATATCACAATCCATGCCCTTTCATCGCCTGCCTCCCTGCAAACCAATCATTACTGTTAAAAAACAGATACGAACGTGATGTTATTCTGTTGCCGGTGGATCCGCTCCGGCAGATCCTTTATTCTACGATGAACTTTTTACCGTCAGAATGGCCTGAAGGATATTTCAGTGAGAGAATGTACACCCCCGGATCAAAGTTTTCCGTGCTGATCTCAAGCAAGCTTGTCCTGTGCCTGATATGCTTATCGATCATTAGGTTGCCATAAATGTCAGTGATAAGCAAGTCAAGGTTTTCGCAAGGCGTATTCAATTCGCAGTGAAGTTTGGCAGTGCATGGGTTTGGGAAGAGTTTAAGCCCGGGTTCTGTCTCAATCCTAATGTCTTTCAGGCTTACAATGCCCCCATTGCTTGTATATACGATAGCTCCGCTGGAACCTGCCGCCCAGCCATGCAGGCTGTCGGCAAAATGAATGCTGACGAAAATCTCTGACGGATCTTCGTATTGTAGACTGGTTTCCTGCTCCGGCGGGTAGAGGTGAAAAATGCGTTTCCACCCTGCGACCCATCCATGATCTGCGTCGGGGAAATGTATGCTGCTGAATACTGAATAATAATCACCCATGTACCATTCCCAGTCTTCGCCCCCGTTCGACGAGTTCCAGACCACTCCGCCATCTGTAAAATAATACTCCCACATATATCCGCATATCCAGATGTTCATGCTATCTGTTACACAGAGATCATAGAACTGGTATATGATGTAATCAGGGTTAAATGGCCAGCTGTAAAGTGTAGTCCAGGAATTCCCGCCGTCATTTGTCACCATGACATGATGATTATGCGGGATGTCGTAATTTCGACAAAGTACCCAGCCTTTGTTTGTGTCTGCAAATCCAACATCAATCAGGAACCTTTCGCTGTTTCCGATACTCAGGTTCTGCCAGGTCTGTCCGCCGTCACGGGTCCTCACGATCACCTGGTTCCCGTTTCCGGTCAGCCAGCCGTTCAGCGAATCGGTGAACGACATGCCGGTATAGGAAGCCAGAACGCCTGTCGGTACAAGGTCCCAGCTGATGCCGCCGTCAACGGTGAGCAGCACCTGCGAATTCGCTCCTGCAATGATCCCTTTATGCGTGTTGAAGAAATGCATGCATTTTGCCGTGTAGGGGATGGTACAGTTCTCCCAGTTGATTCCGCCATTGGTGGTTCGTAAAAGAATGGCTTCATCTCCTGCTGCCCATACATGCATGGAATCGAGGGCAAAAACCAATGAAAGATCTGTTTCAACGCCACTTTCCTGTTCATGCCAGGCTGTACCCTGTCCGAATAACAAGGTTGAAATGCACAGCAATATGCTTATGGTAGAATATATCTTCATCAAAGTGCGGATCATACAAAGGTAAGCCTGAAAAAGAAAAATGTCAAGTTAAGGACCCATACATAAGTGTGTAAACATATTGGTTCTTTCTCTGATAAACTGCTGCAAGGCACCCAACCCTGGATGTGCACCTGAGGTTTACCATATCGCTCCGCGTTCCCGTAAAATCAACGGATAATCCTTAACTTTACAAACTATGACCCGCAGCAAATTATTCAACCTGCTTGCCATGCTTTGCGCCTGCACCGCTTCCTACGGGCAGACGGTGATACCGGGCGGATACGTATCCGGAATATGGGGAAGTGGGGGCTCACCCTACCTGGTTGAAGGGAACATTATGATCCATGAGGATTCATCCCTGCATATCGGAGAGGGTGTTACGGTGATCTTTTCCGATTCGGTATCATTCGATGTTTTCGGCATCATATCCGCAAGCGGCAGCGCCGCAGATCCTGTATATTTTACCGGCAGCACGAATGGATGGAGGGGGATCCGCATCAGCGACAGCCCGGCCCTTGCCGATACATCCGCCTTCATTCATTGCCTCTTTGACGGTGCCAGGCATCCTGCCAACGAGGCCGGGGGCGCCCTTCGCATCGAAAACAGGCACGAAGTGCGGCTGTCGTACTGCAACTTCACGGGAAATGAGGCAGGCGAAAGGGGCGGGGCGCTGGAACTGCTTAATGCCGACGTCCTTATCGAACACAGCAGCTTTGTGCAAAACCAGCTGTGGGATACCATCAGCGCAAAAGGCGGCGCAATCTATATGATCAATGCAAACCCCCTGATCAGGAACAGCCTGTTTTCACTGAACAGCGCATTGAACGGGGGTGCCATATATGCCGTCAACTCCTCCCCGGAGATCACCGGATGCGATTTCATCGAAAACTCCAGCCTGGCCGGCGGGGGCGGCCTCGTCTTTCACCAGTCGGGCCAGCCGCTTATCCGGGAATGTGTCTTTTCATCAAACCAGGCATACGGCAGCGGCGGGGCAATGGCATTTCTGCAGGGAATACAGGCGCAGGTAAACAACTGTTCATTTGCCGGCAACCTTGCCCGGTCGGGGACCTACCTGGGCGATGGCGGGGCCGTACTCATCACACCCTACGACAATGAAGCGGTATTTATAAATTGCCATTTTTCTGAAAACCTGGCCGGTGATTTCGGCGGCGCCATTTATGCAACTTCCCCCACACAGATCATTAACTGTCTTTTCACCGCCAATGAGGCCCCGGCCGGAAAGCAGGAAGGAGGAGGCGGAGCCCTCTGTGCAGCCATCACCGGCATCCTCATCATGAACACCACTTTTTCGGGCAACAAGGGCGAAACAGGCCCGTGCATTTTTGCACAGGATGCCGGGATTTATATGCTCAACTCCATCATCTGGGACGATCAGGGGCCAATTGCCGGAAAAATATTCCTGTCAACGCTTTACGACCCCCCTGTTTTGTCTGTCGACCACTGTAACATCGAAGGAGGTCAGGCGTCTGTCAGCGGTACCGGCGCCTACCAGCTGAACTGGAAAAACGGCAACCTTTCGGAAGATCCGCATTTTCTGCTGCCGCCCGCCGACTTCTCCCTGGCATGGAACTCGGGCTGTATCGATGCCGGCCGCTCCGATACCCTGGGTTTGCTCATCCCTGCTGCAGACCTTTCCGGAAATCCACGGATCATGGGTGCTGCCATCGACATCGGCTGTTATGAATACCAGGATCCCATCATGGCTGACGAGACTGCTTACGCCCTCAGCACGATCACTTTGTTCCCAAACCCTTCCACCACGTATTTCTGTTTAAAATCGACCAGCGAAAACAACATTCACGGCAGGCTGATAATGAGCGATCAGGCAGGAAAATATGTATCAGACCAAAATATCTGCCTGCCGTCGCAGGGTTTGTACCGCCATTCCGTCCAGGGCCTGAAACCCGGCCTCTACCTGCTGGAATTATATTCGGAAAATGTACGGAGGGCATTCCGTCTGATTGTGCTGTGACCGCTTGTGAAAAAAAAACAGCACCTTGCGATGCTGTTTTCAAATCTTCCAGATTAACGGAATTAAGCTTCCGTTGTGGGTGTTCCCAGGTTAAAAGGGGGCATCATCTCACCGCCGCTCTCCGGTACCTCGATCGTTCCAAACATCGATTCGTACTTGGCTATGTTTTCCTGGAGTGCCCTCAGCAAACGTTTGGCATGTTGAGGGGTGAGAATGATCCTTGATTTAACCTTGGCTTTGGCCACACCCGGCATCCATTTGATAAAATCAATAATGAATTCCGAGTTCGAATGTCCGATCATGAACATATTTGCATAGGTACCTTCGGCCATTTCTTCGCCTAACTCAATGTTTATCTGGTTTTTCTTTGCTTGATCTGCCATAATATTATTCTTTTTCAGTTTGGTTAACACTGGCTGATTCAATTTTTGATTCCATCAGCACTTCATATTCCTCCCGCGACCCGACGATGATATCCTTATATCTTCTGAGTCCGGTCCCGGCAGGGATCAGGTGACCGACCAGCACGTTTTCCTTCAGCCCGAGCAGGTCGTCTGCCTTGGCCTGGGTAGCCGCCTGTGTCAGCACCTTGGTGGTTTCCTGGAAGGAGGCTGCCGAAAGGAAACTGTCGGTTTGCAGCGAAGCCCGCGTAATCCCCTGCAATACCTGTCGTGCGGTAGCAGGCTGGGCTTCCCTTGATTCAACCAGCTTCTTGTCTTTCCTCCTTAGCAGTGAATTTTCATCGCGAAGTTTTCTTGCCGAGATGATCTGTCCCGATTTCAGATTACTCGAGTCGCCGGAATCAGTAACGACCCTTTTACCGAAGATCTCGTCGTTCTCATCCTGGAAGGTTATTTTGTTTACCAGCTCGCCTTCAAGGAACTTGGTGTCGCCCGGATCATCCACTTCAACTTTGCGCATCATCTGGCGGACAATCACCTCAAAGTGTTTGTCGTTGATCTTAACTCCCTGTAAACGGTATACTTCCTGTATTTCATTTACGATGTATTCCTGCACTTTCATGGGGCCTTTGATGGCCAGGATGTCTGAAGGGGTCATGGCGCCTTCAGAAAGGGGCGTTCCGGCCTTCACGAAGTCGTTTTCCTGTGCAAGGATCTGTTTGGAAGTGGGGATCAGGTAGCTCTTTTCCTCTCCGCTTTTGGAGGTGATGATGATCTCGCGGTTGCCGCGCTTCAGTTTTTTGCTGAATGATACCACACCGTCGATTTCAGCAACTTTGGCCGGATCGGACGGGTTGCGGGCCTCGAAAAGTTCGGTAACTCTCGGAAGACCGCCCGTGATGTCGCCCGACTTGCCAATGGCGCGCGGGATCTTGACCATCGCCTCACCTGCCTTGATCTGGCGGCCATCCTCAACGATGATGTGCGCACCTACCGGGATGTCGTAGGATTTGATCACTTTTTTCTTGCTGTCGAGGATGTTGATGGTCGGGTTTTTCATTTTCTGTTTCGACTCCACGATAACCTTGTCGATATATCCCGTTTGCTCATCCGATTCAACGCGGTAGGTCTTTCCTTCAATGATATTCTCGTATTCGATCTTGCCGGCCACTTCCGACAGGATCACGGCATTGTAAGGATCCCAGGAACTGATCATCTCGCCTTTTTCTACTTTGGTGCCGGACTTTTTATATAGTGTGGCACCGTAGGGGATATTGCCGGAGGCGAGGGTGACGTCTGTTTTTTCATCGATGATCCGCATTTCGGCCGAGCGTCCGATCACAACCTGCAGCTTTTGGCCTTCTGCATTTGTGTAATCAACGGCCCTGAGTTCGTCGATTTGAAGTTTGCCGCTGAACTTGGCTTCTATCCTGGAGGCGATGGCAATATTGGAAGCAGTACCCCCAACGTGGAAGGTACGCAGGGTAAGCTGTGTTCCGGGCTCCCCGATCGATTGTGCAGCGATCACCCCAACGGCTTCTCCCTCCTGTACCATCTGTCCCGAAGCCAGATTTCTGCCGTAGCATTTGGCGCACACACCATGCTTCGATTCGCAGGTAAGTACCGACCTGATCTCGACATTTTCAACCGGCGATTCTTCAATTTTTCTGGCAATGGGCTCGGTGATCTCTTCTCCGGCTCCCACAATGATCTCATTGGTCAGCGGATTGAAAACATCGTGCAGGGTTACGCGTCCGAGGATACGGTCATAAAGCGTTTCAACAACTTCCTCATTTTTCTTAAGGGCCGATATTGTAAGACCCCGGAGGGTTCCGCAGTCATGTTCTGAGATGATCACATCCTGTGCAACGTCAACCAGCCTGCGGGTGAGGTAACCGGCATCGGCAGTTTTAAGTGCCGTATCGGCAAGTCCCTTTCGGGCACCATGAGTTGAAATGAAGTATTCGAGAACGGAAAGCCCTTCCTTGAAATTCGAAAGGATCGGGTTTTCAATGATCTCGCCGCCCGTAGCACCCGACTTTTGCGGTTTTGCCATCAGCCCCCTCATACCCGATAACTGGCGGATCTGCTCCTTGGAGCCCCTGGCACCTGAGTCGAGCATCATGTAAACGGGGTTAAAACCCTGATCATCATTCGAAAGAATGTCCATGAGGATATGGGTGAGCTTGCTGTTGGTATGTGTCCAGATGTCGATGATCTGGTTATAACGTTCGTTGTTCGTGATAAACCCCATATTGTAGTTGCTCATCACTTCTTCAACCTCCGCATTGGCGCTGTCGATCAACTCGCTTTTCTTCTCGGGAATGAGTACATCGGCAAGGTTGAAAGAGAGGCCGCCCTTGAAAGCCATGCGGAATCCCATGTTCTTGATGTCATCAAGGAATTTGGCAGTAGCGGCGGTTCCGGTAACGGTAAGAATATCACCGATAATGTCCCTGAGCGCTTTTTTGGTCAGCAACTGGTTGATATAGGGATAGCCTTCCGGTACTACCTTGTTGAAGAGTATCCTTCCCACCGTGGTTTCAATGGTTTCGGTTACCTTTTCACCATCCTTGTAATTTTGAATCACTACATGGATGATGGCATGCAGGTCAACCTTTTTCTCATTATAGGCAATGACCACCTCTTCGGGAGAATAAAACCGGTATCCTTCTCCCTTAACGGGTTTTTCAGGGGTGCTCTTTCTTCCCTTGGTAAGGTAATAGAGTCCGAGTACCATGTCTTGCGAAGGAACGGTGATCGGAGCCCCGTTGGCGGGGTTCAGGATATTGTGTGAAGCAAGCATCAGTATCTGTGCTTCAAGAATGGCCGCATTGCCCAGTGGTACGTGCACGGCCATCTGGTCGCCGTCAAAGTCGGCGTTGAAAGCGGTACAAACCAGGGGATGCAACTGAATGGCCTTGCCTTCGATCAGCTTTGGCTGGAAAGCCTGTATCCCCAGCCTGTGAAGGGTAGGGGCACGGTTGAGCATTACAGGATGGCCCTTCATGATACTTTCAAGGATGTCCCATACCACGGGATCCTTACGGTCAACGATCTTTTTGGCTGATTTAACCGTTTTGACAATACCCCTTTCCAGAAGCTTCCTGATGATGAAAGGTTTGAAAAGCTCGGCAGCCATTGCCTTCGGGATACCACACTCGTTGAGGTCGAGTTCGGGCCCGACAACGATCACCGAACGGCCCGAATAGTCGACGCGTTTCCCCAAAAGGTTCTGACGGAAGCGTCCCTGCTTGCCTTTCAGGCTGTCCGACAAGGATTTCAGCGCCCTGTTCGAATCGGTCTTTACGGCATTGGCTTTTCTGGAGTTGTCGAAAAGGGAGTCGACCGCTTCCTGCAGCATTCGTTTCTCGTTTCGCATGATCACATCGGGCGCCTTGATCTCAATCAGCCTTTTGAGGCGGTTATTTCTGATAATGACCCGCCTGTAAAGGTCGTTCAGGTCGGAAGTGGCAAACCTGCCACCGTCGAGGGGTACGAGCGGCCGGAGTTCCGGCGGGATCACGGGCACAACCTTCACGATCATCCATTCAGGCCGGTTCTCTATCCTTAATCGAGAATCCCTGAAGGCTTCAAAAACCTGCAGCCTTTTGAGGGCATCCTGCTTACGCTGCTGAGATGTTTCGGTATTGGCCTTGTGCCTGAGCTCGTATGATTCCTGGTCAAGGTCTGTCCTGGCCAGCAGGTCATGTATGGCCTCGGCGCCCATCTTGGCAATGAACTTGTTGGGGTCACTGTCGTCGAGATACTGGTTGTCGGCCGGAAGGCTCTCAAGGATGTCAAAATACTCTTCTTCGGTGAGAAAGTCCAGATGACTGATCCCGTCTGCTTGCTTGATGCCGGGCTGGATCACCACATAGCGCTCGTAATAAATGATCATATCCAGCCTTTTGGTTTGCAGTCCCAGAAGAGCCCCGATCTTGTTGGGAAGTGATTTGAAAAACCATATGTGCGCAACGGGAACAACAAGCTGTATATGCCCGGTGCGCTCGCGCCTGACCTTCTTCTCCGTTACTTCAACACCGCAGCGGTCGCAGATGATCCCCTTGTAACGGATACGCTTGTACTTGCCGCAGTGACATTCCCAGTCCTTTACGGGTCCGAATATCCTCTCACAGAACAGGCCGTCGCGCTCGGGCTTGTAAGTCCTGTAATTGATCGTTTCGGGCTTCAGTACTTCGCCGAATGACCTTTCGAGGATGGATTCAGGTGAAGCAAGACTAACGATAATCCTGTTGAATTCACTTGATACTTTGCTTTCTTTTCTGAATGCCATATATTTTGAGGTATTTTGATAAACTTATTATTAAATCTGTTAAAGGGCTTGTTATTCGAATGTTACATTCAATCCAAGGCCCCTGAGTTCATGGATGAGCACGTTGAATGACTCGGGGATGCCCGGAATCGGCATATTCTCGCCCTTGACAATGGCTTCGTATGCCTTGGCCCTTCCCTGCACGTCATCCGACTTAACCGTAAGTATTTCCTGCAAGACGTTGGCGGCACCAAAGGCTTCGAGTGCCCATACCTCCATTTCACCGAAACGCTGCCCCCCGAACTGGGCCTTACCGCCCAGCGGTTGCTGTGTAATGAGCGAATAGGGGCCAATCGACCTGGCGTGCATCTTGTCATCAACCATGTGATGCAGTTTCAGCATGTAAATGTAACCCACGGTGGTTGGCTGGTCGAAACGCTCCCCTGTTTCCCCGTCGTACAGGTAAACCTTGCCGAAATCGGGGATGCCGGCCTGTTTCGACAATTCCGTGATCTGATCGATCTTGGCTCCGTCGAAGATCGGCGTCTGGTAGCGCTGTTGCAGTTTTTTCCCTGCCCAGCCGAGAACGGTTTCGTATATCTGGCCGAGGTTCATACGGGAAGGAACACCCAGTGGGTTCAACACAATATCGACAGGGGTTCCGTCTTCCAGGAAGGGCATGTCCTCTTCCCTTACGATCTTGGCAACAATACCCTTGTTTCCGTGACGTCCGGACATTTTGTCGCCAACCTTCAGCTTGCGCTTCTTGGCCACGAAAACCTTGGCCATCTGAACAATGCCATTCGGAAGTTCATCACCCACCGTGGCTACGAACTTCTTGCGGTTGTGTTCGCCCAGGATCTCCCTGTATTTGATGTTGAAATTATTGACCACCTTCTTGATCAGTTCATTCTTTTCCTTGTCGGTAGTCCACTTGGCGGGGTTGACTTGCGTATAGTCTATGGCCAATAGGGATTTCTGGGTGAACTTGGATTTCTGGGGGATCAATACTTCCTTGAAATTGTTATAAACGCCCTGTGAGGTTTTTCCACTGACCAGCACGGTCAGCTTATCAACCAGTTTTGCTTTCAGCTCATCGGCCTCCTTGTTAAAGGCCTCATCAAGGGCTTCGATAACATCTTTTTCCTTGGCTTTCGACTTTCTGTCTTTTACCGATCTGGAAAACAACTTATTGTCGACCACCACACCCTGCATGGCTGGAGGCGCCTTCAGGGAGGCATTCTTGACATCGCCTGCCTTGTCGCCGAAAATGGCCCGCAACAGCTTTTCTTCAGGTGTGGGATCGCTTTCGCCTTTCGGGGTGATCTTCCCTATCAGGATGTCGCCTTCCGATACCTCGGCGCCAATTCTGATCAGGCCGTTCTCGTCAAGGTCTTTGGTTGCCTCAGCACTTACATTGGGAATGTCGTTGGTGAGCTCTTCCACACCGCGTTTGGTGTCGCGCACCTCGAGGGTAAACTCTTCAATGTGTATGGAAGTGAAAATATCCTCCCTTACAACCCTTTCGGAGATCACGATGGCATCCTCGAAATTATATCCCTTCCAGGGCATAAAGGCCACCATCATATTCCTTCCAAGGGCCAGTTCACCTTTCTTCGTGGCATATCCTTCGCACAAAACCTGCCCCTTTTTTACCTTGTCGCCCTTTTTAACGATCGGCTCCAGATTGATACAGGTATTCTGGTTCGTACGCATGAACTTAATCAATTTGTACTTCTTGACATCGTCCTCGAAGCTGACCAGTTTTTCCTCTTCCATTCTGGAATACCGGATCACGATTTCGTCGGAGTCGACATAGTCAACGATGCCATCGCCTTCGGCATTGATAAGCACCCTTGAATCATGGGCAACGTCTTCTTCAATACCGGTTCCCACGATGGGGATTTCGGGATTCATGAGCGGAACTGCCTGGCGCATCATGTTTGAACCCATCAGTGCCCTGTTGGCATCGTCGTGCTCAAGGAAGGGGATGAGCGATGCGGCGATGGAGGCAATCTGGTTCGGTGCGCTGTCGATATAGTCAACCTTACCCTTTTCAATGATGGGGTAATCGGCCTGGTATCTCACCTTTACCTTGTCGCGGATAAAACTTCCGTTTTCATCCATCAGGGTGCTGGCCTGTGCAATGATCTTATCCTCTTCCTCTTCTGCAGTAAGAAAAATGGCCGGCTGCCTGATGTCGACCTTACCGTCTACAACTTTTCTGTAAGGTGTTTCAATAAACCCAAGCTTGTTAATCTTTGCATAAACGCAAAGCGAAGAGATAAGGCCGATATTAGGGCCTTCGGGTGTTTCAATGGTGCAGAGCCTTCCATAATGCGTGTAATGGACGTCCCTGACCTCAAACCCCGCGCGTTCGCGCGAGAGACCGCCTGGTCCCAGGGCAGAGATCCTTCTTTTATGGGTGATCTCCGAAAGCGGGTTGGTCTGGTCCATGAACTGCGAAAGCTGGTTCGTGCCAAAGAAAGAATTGATCACCGATGAAAGGGTCTTTGCGTTGATCAGGTCGGTAGGGGTGAAGACCTCGTTATCACGCACGTTCATTCTTTCCCTGATGGTACGTGCCATCCTGGCCAGGCCCACGCCAAACTGGGCGTACAGTTGTTCGCCGACTGTCCTTACCCTCCTGTTGCTCAGGTGATCGATATCGTCAACCTCGGTCTTGGCATTGGCCAGCATGATCAGGTAACGGATAATGGAAATGATATCCTCTTTGGTCAGCACCTTAACGTCATTGGAAATGCTCAGATCAAGCTTTTTATTGATCCGGTACCTTCCAACATCTCCCAGGTCGTATCGCTTGTCGGAAAAGAACAGCTTTTCGATGATCCCCCTGGCGGTTTCTTCATCGGGGGGCTCGGCATTGCGGAGCTGGCGGTATATGTATTCAACGGCTTCCTTTTCTGAGTTGGCCGTGTCTTTCTGAAGCGTGTTGAAAATAATGGAAAAGTCACCGGTGTGCTTGTCGTCTCTGTGTAAGAGTATGGTTTTGATGCCCGAATCGATGATCATGTCGATGTGTTCATCCTCAAGAACCGTTTCCCTGTCGATGATCACTTCCGTCCTTTCGATGGAGACCACCTCGCCGGTATCCTCATCAACAAAGTCTTCGATCCATGAACGCAATACCCTTGCTGCCAGTTTTCGCCCCAGCACCCGTTTAAGGGCAGCCTTGCTTACCTTGATTTCTTCAGCAAGGTCGAATATCTCGAGAATGTCCTTATCGCTTTCGTAACCAATGGCGCGAAGCAGGGTGGTAACCGGCAATTTCTTTTTGCGGTCGATGTAAGCATACATCACATTGTTGATGTCGGTGGTAAATTCCATCCAGGAACCCTTGAAGGGGATGATCCTGGCGGAATACAGCGGAGACCCGTTGGCATGAAGGGTGGTGCCGAAAAATACGCCGGGTGACCGGTGAAGCTGAGATACCACGACACGTTCGGCCCCGTTGACCACAAAAGTACCCCTGGGGGTCATGTATGGGATCATGCCAAGGTAAACGTCCTGCACGATGGTTTCAAAATCTTCGTGCTCAGGATCGGTACAATAGAGTTTAAGCTTAGCCTTGAGCGGAACGCTGTATGTCAATCCGCGGGCAATACATTCTTCAATATCATATCGTGGCGGGTCGACGAAATAATCCAGGAATTCAAGAACAAAATTATTCCTGGCATCAGAGATCGGAAAGTTTTCACTGAAAACTTTGTACAGACCTTCCGTTGCACGGTTTTCCGGGTTCGTGTCGAGTTGAAAGAAATCCTTGAATGATTTGAGTTGAACCTCAAGGAGGTCTGGATAGTTTGTCCGGATCTTTGACCGGCCAAAATTAATTTTTTTAAAATTTTCTACAGCCAAGGTATAAAGGTTTTAATCCCGGTTGATTGGGATGAAGTCAGGAAAATAAATTAAAGAACAAAATGCGCAATTGACCTCTTCCGGGAAATGTGTCTTCCGGAAGAGGTCAATTGCGATGTTAGTAAGAAACCCTATTTAACTTCAACCTCTGCTCCGGCTTCTTCTAACTGTTTTTGCAAAGCATCAGCTTCATCTTTGGAAACGCCTTCCTTAATGGCTTTGGGAGCTGCATCAACAAGCTCCTTCGCTTCTTTAAGTCCAAGGCTGGTTAATTCCTTAACCAGTTTTACCACTGCCAGTTTCGATTGTCCGGCAGCCTTGATGATCACATCAAAAGAGGTTTTCTCTTCTGCTGCATCACCGGCGTCGCCGGCACCGGCGCCCGGTCCGGCCATCACTGCTGCGGCAGCAGCGGGTTCGATACCATACTCATCCTTGAGGATTTGAGCCAGTTCATTAACCTCTTTAACCGTTAAGTTAACAAGTTCTTCAGCAAATTTTTTAAGATCAGCCATTTTATCTCAATTTTTAATGATTTTTAATTACGTGTCTTTTTGTCTACTCAGATTTTTCTGATAAGGTTTTTACGATCCCGGAAAGGATGTTGCCACCCGACTGCAATGCCGAAATGACGTTGCGAACGGGCGACTGAAGCAATCCGACGATGTCGCCGATCAGTTCTTCCCTTGATTTGATTGAAACAAGGAAGTCGAGCTGCTCGTCGCCGACATATATCATTTCTTCGATGTAAGCGCCCTTTAGTAAAGGTTTCTGTTTTGATTTCCTGAATTCCTTTATCAGCTTGGCGGGTCCGTTTCCGGTTTCTGCAAACATGATGGACGTGGGGCCTTTAAGAATGTCATAGAGTCCTCCCAGGTCCTTATCGGTCTTCTCCATTGCTTTTTTCAGCAAAGTGTTTTTGACGACCGTGAGGGTCACTTCACGCTTGTAGCATAACCTGCGCAGAGCGGAAGTGTCTTCGGCATTCAACTCAGAAGTGTCAGCAATATAAATATTGTTGTTATTATTGAGTTGGTTAGCCAGTTCTTCTACTATCTGATTTTTTTGTTCTTTTTTCATTGCTGCGAGCTTCTGTAAAAAGATTAAGTGGTGATGGATTTCGGTTCGACCTGCACCCCGGGGCTCATGGTACTTGAAAGATAAACACTCTTCATATAAGTACCTTTCGATGCGGAAGGCTTCAGCCTGACAATCGTCTGGAGTAATTCCCTGATGTTTTCAAGCAGTTTGTCTTCCTCGAACGAAACTTTGCCAACGGCGGCATGGATGATGCCGTATTTATCGACTTTAAAGTCGATCTTTCCGGCTTTCACATCACTGACTGCCTTGCCGATATCCATGGTCACTGTTCCTGTTTTCGGGTTTGGCATCAATCCTCTCGGGCCCAATATCTTTCCGAGCGGTCCTACCTTGCCCATTACACTGGGCATGGTGATGACCACGTCGATATCGGTCCAGCCATTTTTTATCTTGTCGATATATTCGTCAAGTCCAACATGGTCGGCGCCTGCTTCTTTTGCTTCATCTTCCTTGTCGGGGGTGCAGAGAACAAGCACCCTCACTTCCTTGCCGGTGCCATGGGGAAGGGTTACCGTACCCCTGACCATTTGGTTGGCTTTTCTTGGATCAACGCCAAGCCTTACATTTACGTCAACAGAGGCATCGAAACTGGTGTACGTGATGTCTTTCACGATCCTGATCGCCTGATCAAGAGGGTAAATGACACCTTTATCATACTTTTCAATTGCTGCCTTCTGTTTCTTTGTTAGTTTAGCCATTTGCCTAAATAATTATTTGTTTTTTTCAGGACCTAACTTATTCAAGCCGTCTACTTTTGTTCAACAAAAGGGGAGGCCCCTTTGATCTTGATCCCCATGCTGCGGGCCGTACCTGCAACCATTTTCATTGCCGATTCCAGCTCAAAGGCATTCAGGTCGACCATTTTCGCTTCCGCGATTGCACGTACCTGTTCCCAGGTAACCGAGGCAACCTTGGTACGGTTTGGTTCGGGTGATCCCTTTTTCAGCTTGCTGGCTTCGAGTAATTGCACGGCAACCGGAGGGGTTTTGATGATAAAATCGAAGGATTTATCCCTGTAGACGGTTATAACCACAGGCAAAACCTTTCCCGGCTGGTCCTGTGTCCTGGCATTGAACTGCTTGCAGAACTCCATGATGTTAACGCCTTTGGCACCGAGTGCGGGGCCGATGGGCGGGGATGGGTTGGCAGCACCACCTCTGATCTGTAACTTGATAAGTCCACTAACTTCTTTTGCCATGTTATTATAATGATTACTGTAAAAACAGGCCTACTCTTTTTCAACCTGCATGAAACCAAGCTCCAAAGGCGTTTTTCGTCCGAAGATCTTCACCATCACTTTCAGCTTCTTTTTCTCCTCGTTGATCTCCTCTATGATACCGTTAAAGCTGTTGAAGGGGCCGTCGATCACCTTTACGGTTTCTCCAACGATGAAGGGTACGTTTAACTCTTCACCCTGTTCGGCCAATTCATCAACTTTTCCGAGTATCCTGTTCACTTCAGACGGACGGATCGGGTCCGGTTCGCCTTTGGTCCCCAAAAAACCCAGTACATTGGGAATATTCCTGACAATATGCGGAATTTCCCCGGTGAGCGTCGCTTCTATCAGTACATATCCCGGAAAATAATTACGTTCCTTGCTGATCTTTTTTCCTTTCCTTACCTGGTAAACTTTTTCGGTAGGGATCAGCACCTGCGTAATATAATCCTGTAAGTTCAGGCGATCAATTTCTTTTTCAAGGTATTCTTTTACCTTTTTTTCTTTTCCACTGATTGCCCTCACTACGTACCATTTTTTGGTTTGGTCACTCATTCGTGTTAGTGGGGTTGGGGTTAATAACAAACGACTTTCAAAACAATACCAAAATCACCGTGCTTTAAAAAAGCGTATAAAACTGCTTTAATATTGTCTGGAATGAGATATCCATCAGATAAACGACAATTGCGATTATGAGGGAAGCAATGGATACAACGATTGCGCTGCTCTGCAATTCACTCCAGGACGGCCATGAAACCTTGTGCACCAATTCTTCATAGCTGTCTTGAATGTACGCCTGTATTTTGAACTTAGCCATTTCTTTTTATTGTTTGGCACGGGTGGTAGGACTCGAACCCACAACCAATGGTTTTGGAGACCACTACTCTACCAGTTGAGCTACACCCGTGTATGGGGAAAACGCAGCGATTATGGCTGCGTTTTCCTTTATTATATTATTCAATGATCTCGGTAACCTGTCCGGCGCCGACGGTCCGGCCGCCTTCACGGATAGCAAAACGCAGCCCTTTGTCCATGGCTACCTCTGCGATCAGGTGCACTTCAATGGTCAGGTTGTCGCCCGGCATGATCATTTCAACACCTTCGGGGAGGATGATCTCTCCTGTAACGTCAGTGGTCCTGAAGTAGAACTGCGGACGGTACTTGTTGTGGAAAGGTGTATGACGGCCGCCTTCTTCCTTTTTCAGGATGTATACTTCGGCCTTGAAGCGGGTATGCGGTGTAATGGAGCCCGGGGCTGCAATAACCATACCGCGTGTAATTTCCTTTTTGTCAACACCCCTCAGCAGCAATCCTGCATTGTCGCCGGCTTCGCCACGTTCCAGTATCTTGCGGAACATTTCAACCCCGGTAACCACTGATTTGAGCTTTTCTGCACCCAGGCCGATGATGTCGACGGGATCGCCGGTATGTATGACACCGGTCTCGATCCTTCCGGTGGCAACCGTGCCACGGCCGGTAATGGAGAATACGTCTTCAACAGGCATGAGGAAAGGCTTGTCAACATCGCGGGGAGGCAATGGGATCCATGTATCACAGGCTTCCATGAGTTCGAAGACCTTGCCGATCCATTTTTCTTCCTTGTTGAGAGCGCCCAGTGCCGACCCCTGGATAACGGGGGTGTTGTCACCGTCAAATTCGTAGAAGGAGAGAAGCTCCCTGATTTCCATTTCAACCAGTTCGAGCAGCTCTTCATCGTCTACCATGTCAACTTTGTTCATGAAAACAACGATCTTGGGTACACCAACCTGGCGTGCGAGCAGGATGTGCTCACGCGTTTGGGGCATGGGGCCGTCAGTGGCGGCAACCACCAGAATGGCACCGTCCATCTGGGCGGCACCGGTAACCATGTTCTTAACATAGTCGGCATGACCCGGACAGTCGACGTGTGCATAGTGCCTGTTCTCGGTTTGGTATTCAACGTGGGCGGTATTGATGGTAATACCCCTTTCCTTTTCTTCGGGAGCATTGTCGATCTCATCAAATGATTTGAATGCGGCAAGTCCCTTGTCCTGCAGGTTCAGTGTAATTGCAGCGGTAAGGGTGGTTTTGCCATGGTCAACGTGCCCGATGGTACCGATGTTAACATGTGGTTTGGAACGATCAAATGTTTCTTTAGCCATATCGATTTAAATTTAAATAATTAAATACCTTGTTTCCAGGTATGTTTCCAGTTTTCAATTGAGCCATTGATGAGAATTGAACTCATGACCTCTTCCTTACCAAGGAAGTGCTCTACCCCTGAGCTACAATGGCATTGAGCGGAAGACCGGGCTCGAACCGGCCACCTACAGCTTGGAAGGCTGTCGCTCTACCAGATGAGCTACTTCCGCGACATGCACGCGGGTATGCCTGCATTTGTGTATGTGCTTCATTGACCATTACACCCGCAAACCAACCCGCTTCGTGGGGAGAGGAGGATTCGAACCTCCGAAGGCTTCGCCAACAGATTTACAGTCTGCCCCATTTGACCGCTCTGGAATCTCCCCGTGCAACCTCTTTCCCTTTGCCAATGAGCCGATGGAGGGATTCGAACCCCCGGCCGGCTGATTACAAATCAGCTGCTCTGGCCAACTGAGCTACATCGGCAAAATGCATTCTCAATAAACAAAAAACAGACCTTCTTTAAAAAGGTCTGCAAAAATATAAATAATATGATTAATAACAAAGATAATGTAGAAAAAAAGTGAAAAATATATCAGGATTTCTTCAGTATCTTTTGTTTGTGTTTGGCAAGCTGGCGCCTGAGGGCTTCAACTGCCTGATCGGTGGATTCTTCAAATGTACTCGACTCCTTCTTCGCATAAAGGTCGGAACCCTTGATTTTCAATCGTATCTCCGTTATCTTGTTTTCCCTGTCATTCTTGTTCAACAGCTTCAGCGTTACTTCGCTGCCCAGGATCCCGTCATGGAAAACGGTCAGTTTGTCAATCTTTTGTTCAATGAATGAAACAAGCTTCCTGTCGGCTTTGAAATGGATTGAGTTAATGTTGACCTTCATAAATGTATCCTCCTATATTATATAATGTATAAAGAAAATTGAATTGAACACTCTTCCGTATGTTTGATCAGTGCTGCCATTCATGCTCTTGGATGTGCCTGGTGATAGATCTTTTTTAATTTTTCAACAGTATTGTGTGTGTAAACCTGTGTTGCAGCCAGGTTGGAATGTCCGAGAAACTCCTTTACGGCATTCAGGTCGGCGCCCCGGTTTAACATGTGGGTGGCAAAAGTGTGGCGAAGAATGTGGGGGCTTTTTTTAGCCAGTGTGGTAACCTGACCGAGATAACGGTTCACGAGGCGGTAAACAAGGCGGGGATATAGCTTCACACCCTTTTCGGTTACAAACAAGTTCCCGGCTTCAAGTCCTGATTCCCTTTTCATCTGAATGTATTGTGCCAGCCCCGCAGCTGTCTTATCTGTAAACGGAATTATCCGCTCTTTATTTCTTTTTCCGTAAACTTTTAATGTTTTGCTTTCAAGGCTGAGGTCGCCTTCCTCTAACGCTATGAGTTCGGCCAGCCTCATGCCCGTGCCGTAAAACAATTCCAGGATCATCCGGTCACGGCAACCGGTGAGGCCTTGGCCAAAATCAACCTTTGCAAACAAGTCGGCCATTTGCTGCTCCTCAACAAAAACAGGATTGCGCACCGGCATCTTCGGGGAGCCAACCACCAGGGTGGGATTGTGGTCAAGCAGGCCATTCCTGATAAGATACCTGTAAAACGATTTCAGTGTACTGAGTTTTCGCAGAACAGACCTGGCCGAAATGCCCTCACCGATCATGCTGACCATCCACGAACGGATCTGCTGATGGCCGGCCCCACTGATATCCCCCTCACCGTATTCCAGGGCCATGTAATCCGTAAACTGTTTGAGATCATTGCTGTATGCCTGTATGGTATGATGAGAATATCGTTTTTCAAAACGGATATGATTGATAAAATCTTCTTTCAGCATGGACGGTATAAAAAAAGGAAGAAACTTTGATTCAAATATAAGCAAAAATGCCCATAAATCAAAATTTCTTCCCCGGAAAATCTTACAAAATAATTATCCCTGACTGGCGTCCCTCAGTTGCTGGATATAGATGGCCTTCATTTTTTGCTCCCTGTTGATAATGGAGGGCTTGGTGAATTTCTGACGCTCACGGAGTTCCCTTACAACACCTGTTTTTTCAAACTTCCGTTTGAATTTTTTGAGGGCTTTGTCTATGTTCTCGCCTTCTTTAACTGGAATAATGATCATAAAAATACCTCTTTTCTAAAATGTTAATTAAAAGATTGAATTTCGGGCTGCAAAGATACTGCCAAATTTCCGTTTTTCAAAATTTTCAGCCTTATTTGTTCAACAAATGCTGAAAAAGAAAATCCGTCATTTTCGTATACAGATGGAATCTGGCGTTGCCGCCATAAATACCATGATTGCGATTGGGGTATAGTTGAAGATCAAACTGTGTGCCCGATTCAATCATGGCCGAAACCAGGTCGATGGTATTTTGCACGTGCACATTATCATCGGCGGTGCCGTGAACAAGCAGGTATTTGCCCTTCATCTGACCGGTGAAATTGATGGGACTGTTATCCTCGTACCCCTCCGGGTTTTCCTGTGGTGTGCGCATAAAGCGTTCCGTGTAAATATTATCGTAATATTTCCAGTTGGTCACCGGTGCCACGGCAATCCCAAGATCGAATACATCCGCTCCCTTGGTCATGCACAAGGTCGACATATAGCCGCCGTAACTCCAGCCAAATATCCCGATACGACCGGCATCGGCCCATGGGAGGGAGGCCAGGTATTTGCCGGCGGCAATCTGATCAATGGTTTCGTATTTTCCCAATTGCAGATATGTCATCTTTTTGAATTCCTCTCCGCGCGCCCCCGTGCCACGGTTGTCGACCGATACACAGACGATACCGTTCTGTGCGAGCATCTGGTACCAAAGATGGCCGCCGCTCCAGCTGTTCAGGACTGTTTGGGATCCCGGCCCGCCGTATACATACATCAATACCGGGTATTTTTTACCGGGGTCGAAATCAAGGGGCATAATCCGCCATGCATTCATAACAAGCCCCTCATCCGTGCTGATCTCAAAAAACTCACGCCTGCTGTAACCGTATTCATCAAGCTTTTCCCTGAGCTCCGTATTGCTTTCTATCAGCCTGATCTCTTTTCCGCCGGCTTTGTTTAAAGTGATATAATCCGGTGTATTGGCATCGGAATGACGGTTGATGAAAAAATCAAAAGTGCTGCTGAAACTGGCACTGTTGGTGCCTTCCCTGTCCGACAGCTTTTCAGTCTTTCCTTTCAGGTTGCTGCGCATCACCTCTCTGTTCAAGGGCGATGAATATGCAGCCTGGAAATAGACCAGCTTTCTCTTTTCGTCAAAACCATAAAGATCCGTAACATCCCACTCGCCCCGGCTGAGCTGTATAACCAGGTTTCCTTCAAGGTCATAATAATACAGGTGATTGTAACCGTCAGCTTCACTGCTGATGATAAAATGGTTTTCATCGGTAAAGGTCAGGTGGTCGGTTATATCTATATAATACTTGTTCTCTTCCCTGTAAATGATTTTTGAACTTCCGCCGGAAGCATCCGTGAGCAGGATCTCCAGTACATTCTGCAAACGGTTCATCCGCTGAATACTGAGAAGATCCTTTTTTCGTGTCCATTTGATCCTCGGGATATACTGATCGGTTTCTTCACCAATGTCCGCCCGGATGCCGCTGCCACTCTCAATGTCATAAATGTGAATACTCACAAGAGAATTGGCCTCTCCGGCTTTGGGGTACTTGTACCGGTACATTTCAGGATAAAGATCTCCCCATAACTGCATCTCGTACTCGGGGACCCCCTGCTCATCGAACCTGTAATAAGCTATTTTCCCGCCATCGGGCGACCAGTAAAAACCTTTGGTAAATCCAAACTCTTCCTCGTAAACCCAGTCGGTGGTACCGTTGATGATATGCCTGTCGAGCCCGTCATCTGTAATCTGGATTTCAATATCGTCAATGATATTCTTTATGAAGAGGTTATTGTCGCGCACAAAGGCAACCATACCGCCATCGGGTGAAAAATCGGCAAGCATTTGTTTACCATTGACCGATAAGGGAAACAATGTATCCTGGTCTATATCATAGATGTAATATTCCGATTTGCTTGACCACCTGTAAATGCTTTCCGTTTCGGTGGGTATAAGCAATTTCCGTTCATCCCTGCTCAGGGTATAGTCCGATATCCTGATCGGTTTTTCGGCACCGGCCGGGATGAGGCCGGCAGCCCTCACCAGTGTATCGGTCAGTTCCCCCGTTTCATAAGCGTATACCAGGATATTGCCTTTTTCAAGGGTGCAGTAATGTTGGCCGTCAGCCAGCGACCTTAAGCCGTAAACACCCTTGGTGCGAAATTCATGACCTTTGAGGACATTCTCAAGGGTGAAAGTTTTTTCATCCTCCTGGGCAACTAAAACAAGGACAAACAGTCCTGTAATAAGTGAAACGAATAGTTTTTTCATGATACAACAGCATTGAATTAACAGCATATTAATTGTGGAAATTGCAAATATAAGAATCTATGCTTCCTGATGCCTGAATTTATTTTCATTCTAAAAAACATAAATAATTAATGCAATAATTTTACGAACCCAATAATAAGTTTATCTTTGTTTGCCTCATATTGGTGTTTTTATTGTAACAAAATCCTGAAGCAGACGTATGAATAAGACCATCAATATGTATCTGGAATTAAACAAAACTGAATAAAAACTAATCAGGGAGCTGTTATGAAGCGCACTATCACCAGTTTATTACTCTCTGTGTTGCTCTCGGGAACCTTATTGAACGGGCAGGATTTTGATTTTTCGCAGTGGTACAATAACCCGACTTATTACAATCCTGCCTATGTGGGGTTAACACCGGGTTTTAAGGCTCGTTTCTCCTACAGGCGGCAAATGGTCAAGATCCCTTCAAATTTTAAGACTTATGCCTTTTCGGCCGATATCGCCGAGCGAAATTTGCCGGGCGCAGGAGGTATCGGGATCATTGTGGATAATTTTAATGCTTCCCAGGGTATGGTCAACCATACCATTGCGGGGATCATGCCATCCGTGCGTGTTCCCATTGCCGATTATATGGTCATGCAAATGGGGGTTCAGGCTGCATTTGTTCAGAAAAGGATCAACTGGGACAATCTTATTTTTCCCGACCAGCTAGACCCGCGCTATGGAAATATTTATCCCACATCATTCATCGCGCCAAACAGCGATAAGGTTACCTATCCCGATTTTTCAGCAGGTCTGCTTTTCCAGTTCAAGGGTAACGGTGTATCAGGGGTTGTAGGGGGCGCCATGCACCACCTGACCAGGCCCAATGAATCCTTTTATGAAGGAAGCGCTCCGCTGCCCAGGAAATATGTAGCCCACCTTGACCTTATATGGGATTTTCAGCAAAACAGGGGATTTTATCGCCGTTCATCCAGCTTTAAGATCAACCCGGGCTTCTTTTACCAGAACCAGGCCACACTCAGTACTTTCTCATTCGGATCTAATTTTTACTTTACAAATGTATACCTGGGTATCTGGTACAAAAATGAATCGTTTGAGTATGATACCTACAGCACCTTCTCCCTGATGGGAGGCATCAATATCCCCTTTGCTGATGTTTCAAGGCTGAAACTAATGTACAGTTACGACTTTGTCGTATACCCCGAATATACCTTTACCGGGCCAACACATGAATTGACATTGATCTTCGAGTTTGACGACATTTCCCTCTTCCAGACAAGGTCGGTCAGCACTGCCCGCTACCGCGGAGGCAGGGAAGCCATGGAATGCTCGCCCTTCTGACCCGTTTACGACAGGTTTTGTAAGCCGGTTTTCTGATTCATCTGGCATTTTCGATGCTATTATAGCAGCTTTGAAACGATATTTTTGCTGACAGATCTTATCTGATTCATACCATCATCATTAAATAATATTTGCATTCTGTACATTCGGTTGGGAAACCTTTGCCATACATAATATTTCGCATTGAAATGAATATGGCAATGCTTGTCTTCTGATATCATGCGCCTGGAACTGCCGCATGCCTGATAGCCATTACCTGGTCTTATTCAGCTCACTCCGCTTAAACAAAACGGGTATCAGCAAAGAAATCCGGAAGCTTATTCCTGCCATAACATAAGGATCGTCATTGCCGGGATGTTTTATATGATGCCCTGAAGGATCAGCAAATGTTCCTGCATGGGAAGCGGGCGCGGGGCTGTACGATAAACCCGGGAAGGGAGTATCGTTAACTGTCAAAAAAAAAAAACCGGCAAATGCTTCATCATCTGCCGGTTTTAATATATTTGGAAAATATATACTACCTGATAAGTGTAATTACTCCGCTTGTGCTGAAATTACCATCCCCGTCGTCCATTCCCTGCCATACGCTGCCGTCAACAAAAACGGCCGATGCCTTCCAGATGTAGTTCCCGGCGGGAAGCAGCTCTTCGTTCTTGTCATTTTGCAGCCAGCCGTTCCAGAATTCAAGCGGCCTGCCGTTGGAAGTAAGCCTGGTGGATGACCATACCAGGTTACCCCAAAGTGTGTATACTTCGATTTTGTATCTTTTGATGTTGATCCCCTGGGGCATCCAGTGTTTAACCGGCTCTTCGCCCTTGGGAACAAACGCACTGGGGATAAACAGACCCTTGAACAGGATCTTGTACTCCTGAATGGTCGTGTCGGGGCATCCGTGTTCGTTGAATGCGACAAGTTCTATCACGTAGGTTCCGTCGTTGAGATACTGGACCACCGGGCTGAATTCTTCCGAATTATCGCCGTTACCAAAGTCCCAGTAATAATATTCGGCACCCGAACTGATATTTTCAAGAAGCACTTGTCCCTGGGTGTTTTCGTAATTATCAATAATGTTAAACCCGGAAACGGGAACATCAAAAACATCGATAATTCGCGTCACTGTATCGCGGCACTGGTTCAGGTCTTCGATGATCAGCGTAACCTCGTATGATCCGGTTGCCTGGTATGTATATGCCGGATTACGGATGATGGCTGTATCAAAGGGGTTTGCCGGATCACCGAAATCCCAGTTCCACAGGTAAATATCTGGTCCCGAGGGAACGGATTCGTCGAAAAACCCGGTAGTCTGTTCCTCACAGGCAGTGGTATTGCTGAAATCGGCCAGAGGGGGTTCAAAAATTTCAATTTCGCTGATCAGTGTGTCTGTGCAGCCGTTATTGCTTGTAACGATCATCTGAACATCAAAAAGCCCGGCATAGGGATACTGATAGGATGGATTTATCAGGCTTGAAGTGTCATTGGGGTTGTCGGGGTCACCGAAATCCCATTCCCATGCGATAACATTGGCTCCGTTTCCTTCGGCCCTGTTTTCAAAAAGGGTGGTCTGGTTCGAACAGGTAACGAAGGTTAGGAAGTCAGCCGTAGGCGAGGGGCTTACATCAAGCGAAAGGAATGCAGTGTCGGAATACTGGATGCCGCCAACATTGGCCAGAACCACAAGGCTGACGGGATAGTTGCCCGGGTCGTCGAACACATGGCAAACCGTGCCAGGATTATTGGCATAGGTTTCGATGTTACCGTCTCCGTAATTCACCTGCCATTCGTAAATTCCGCCGCCGGAACCGAAAAATTCCGCCGAAAGAGAAAAACATACCGGATAGGTGGAACAGAAAGGTGGATCGATGGCCTCGATCATGGCCGTAACACAGGGGCCCTTGTAAACCGGCTTAACGATTGAATCGTAGCAGCCGTAGTAATTCGACACCCTGAGTGAAACATAATACGTGCTGTCATCAGCATCGTAAAAATGGCTTGGGTTTTGCAGGGTGGATGTGTTATTGGCACTCGTTACATCGCCAAAATTCCAATCCCATGACTGAATAAAGGTTCCGTTGCCAGACGAAAGATCCTGAAATACCGTCGGGCTGTCGCAGAAAGCGACACTGGCGGTAAAGTCGGGTGCAGGCAGGGAATCAACCCTGATAATATGCTGAACCGAGGCCGAACACCCGTTTTCATCTGTGGCATTGAGGGTTACCAGGTATTCTCCCGGTTCGTCATACAGGTGAAGTACCGTGTCGTGGGGTGTGGCGAAGACAGGGGTGCCGTCGCCGAAATTCCAGTTCCAGGCAGTCACCGAATCCGATGCAGGCTGGAATGATGCGCGGAAAAGGGTCTGCTCCCTGAAGCAAACGGTATCGGCAGTGAAATCAACACTGAGTTGCCCGAATAAACAAATGGTATCCGTAAGGGTATTGCTGCATTGGTTCACATCGGTCACGGTGAGGCTGATCACGTAACAGGTATCGATTTGCCCGTAATTATAGGATGGGTTGATCTCCGAGGAGAAATATCCGTCGTCGAGTTCCCAGTACCACGACTGAAGCGGACTGCCGCTGGAACCGGCGGAAGCCAGGCTGGTAAACTGAACAAAGCCCGGAGGGTTACATGACTGATCAAAGGTAAAGGCGACATTGGGGACATCAAAAACCTCGATCCACTGTCCCAGGGTTGCTGAACAGCCATTGTTATCGGTTACGGTAAGCTGAACGAAATACTCATCAATGGATGAAAACATGAATGCCGGGTTCTGCAGGTCAGATGTGTCGCCCGGCGCATAAGCCGGATCGTTGAACTTCCAGTGCCAGTTACTGATAACGGCTGCCCCGGGCAGGGATTCATCAAAAAACCGGGTTGAATCATTGAAACAGCCGGGTAAAAAGCTGAAACCGGGCGTCGGGATCTGCAAAACATTGACTGGAAGCGTTATGGAATTGATACAGCCTGCCGTATCGCTAATGGTGAGGGTAACGTCAAATGTACCGAAGGTTGTGAACTGATGGGACGGGTTGGGTAAGGTGGATATATTATTGGCACCCGATGCCGGGTCGCCGAAATCCCACAAATATGTCATTACGGTGGCAATATTCGTTGAATCGGGATCAACCGTAAAATATGCAGGCTCATTCCGGCAAACGCCGCCGTCAGGACTTACGGTAAAGTAAACGGGCGGGGGAGGGTATATTTCGATATCATGCGAGATGGAATCAAAACAGCCGTTATTATTCATAACTTCAAGCCAAACGGTATAGGTACCCGAACTGCTGAAAAGATGATAGGGATTTTGCAGGGATGAAAAGTTGTTTGGTCCTGAAGCAGGATCCCCGAAGTTCCAGCTCCATGCCTGAATATTGGTGCCAAATCCAAGTGATTCGTCAAAGAACTGGATCAGGTTGCCGTCGCAGCGGGGACCGCCGGCGGAGAATTCTGCCTGCGGGGCAACACTTACGACTACCTCCCGTGTGGAAGAATCGGTACAGCCGGCGTTGGAGGTGATCACCAGTGAGGCAAGGTAGGATCCCGGTGCGTTATATGTATGGCTTACATCCGGCGGATCAGGGAAGAGTACGACGGTATCGCTGCCATCGCCGAAATACCAGTGCCATTCGGTCACCCAACCGTTGGGTGCCGAAGATAAGTCATAAAAGTCGACGGGGGAACCTTCGCAGGCAGGGGCAGAAGTGCTGAAATTGCTGAAAGGCAAAGGGGTTACGGTTATTATCCGGCTGTCGGTGCTGTCGCAGCCGTTGCTGTCGGTCCCGGTAAGCGTTACGGTATATGTGCCCGGGGTCGTATAAATATGTTGCGGATTTTGCAGGACAGATGTGCCTCCGTCACCAAACGACCAGAGCCAGGTTACGATATTGGGCGATCCTGAACCGTAAAAGTTTGCCAGGGTATTCACGCAAATCGTATCAGAATCGGTTGTAATGGTGACTTCAGGTAAAGGATTAACACTGACGGGCTTGCTGATGCTATCGGTACAGCCGTCTGTATTCGTTACGATCAGCAGCACCGAAAAGGAGCCTCCGGTAGTAAATACATGGGATGGGTTTTGCAGTGTGGAGGTGTTGTTGATGCCTGAAGCCGGATCGCCGAAATCCCAGTACCAGCTTACCAGGCTGTTTCCGCCATTGGTCGAGGAAAGGTCAAAGAAATATACGGGTTCCTCGTTGCAGGCGGGCGTGTAAGTGAAATCGGCAATCGGGTTGGCCACGATGATCACATTTCTGAAGGTGCTGTTCGTACACCCGTCGGAGTCGGTCACCGTCAGCGTTACCTGGAAGGTGCCGGTATTTGAATAGGAATGGGAGACATTGGGATCGTCCGGGAAATTGATGGTCGTATTGGTACCGTCGCCGAAGTCCCATATCCATTGCGTGATATATCCGTTGGGCGTTGTGGAGATGTTAATGAACTCCACCGAATCTTCGAGGCAAACCGGGGCATTGTGCAGAAAGTTGGCTGTTGGCAGTGCATTTACAGTAACATCGTGGCTGATGGAGTTTAAACATCCGGAAGTGTCTGTCACTGTGAGGGTAGCCGTGAAGATGCCGGGTGTCAGATAGGTATGGATCGGGTTTTGGGTATAGGCCACACCGCCGTCACCAAAATTCCACAACCAGGAAGTGACAGCAGCCGAGCTGCTGCCCGAAAAGCTGGTGGTACCGTTGAGGCAGGTCGGGTCGGGACTGAAAGTGAAATCAACATCGGGTATGGCCGCAACGGTCACCTGATGCTGAACATTGTTCGTACAGCCATTTACGTCCGTCACGGTCAGCGTAACATCATAGAAGCCCGGAAGCGGATACAGGTGTATGGGGTTCTGGATGTTTGAAAACTGCCCGTCGCCGAAATCCCAGCTCCATAATACGATCGGGTTGCCGGAAGTGCCGAAAAATGAAGTGGCCGTCCCGTGGCAGGTGGGATCCGGATCCCATGTAAAATAAACACTGGGCAGTCCCGGCACCGTCACAACATTGGTGGCTACATCGGTACAGTTTACACCACTTGAATCGGCGGTCACTGTTAACGTAACAATATAGGTGGATCCTGGATCATACACATGCAGCGGGTTCTGTACAGTGGAGGTGTTCCCGTCGCCAAAGTCCCAGTCCCAGCTAACAATGGTGTAATTCATGGCGGCCGACGACAGGTCCGTGAACTGTACGGTCGCACAACCGGTAAAGGATGCATTAAAGGCTGCATTTGCCGAGCATTGTGCCAGTGATTGCGATGGCATGGCGAAAAAGAGTGCCAGCAATGGGATCATCAATCTGATTCTTTTGAGAACTTTTAGTCCGGAATAGCCTGACGTCTTCATAATCTTAATTTGGTTTTATTTGTTTCGCTTGCTTTTTTCAATCCCTCTTTTTGTAATACCTTCAATATCAGAGGATGTGTTTATACAAATATTTAATAATACGATTATTCGTATAAAAGGTTCTGCAAAATACAGTATATTTTATATGCTTACTCCACATGCTTTAATTAGTTTTCATTTTTTTTTCATGCCTCAGAAATTCGGGAAGCTGCTCAGCCGATAGCCGCTTGGCAATGATCCTCTTTTGTTCGTCCAGAACATAGATAACCGGTGTACTGTAGATATCGTACAAGTCGTGATAGTCGCCCGAAAGACTTATATTCCCGTTTACATGTATCCAGTCAAGGCTGTTCTCCCTGATAAATCTTTTCCATTTGGTCAGTGTGGTATCGGTATTAATGGCATAGATCCCGATGTCGAGATCGGTTTTTTGGGAGAAATCATCCAAAATATTTATTTCACGCTTACATTCGCCGCAATCGCCCGACCAAAAGAGGATGATCAGGTATTCGGCCTTAAGCTGGTGAAGGGAAATGATTTGGTTATTGGTATCAGCCAGCAAGAGGGGAGGGGCATAGTTTCCGATCAGGAGGTTTCTTAACTGATCCGCTCTCCCGGTCATGTTCTGCTGAACCCCGGGATGAAGCCATTCATATGTTTGTCCGGCAAAATAACGGTCAACCATATGAACGAAGATCCTGTCGTAACCCATTATATTGGAGGCTTCATATGTGCCGGTAAAATACCACAGCAAATAGTCACGCATAACCTCGTTTCCTTGGGTTTCCAGGATCATCGCATCAATTGTTTTGATCACGCTGTCGGGATGTTTCGGAATGACCTCTTCCATGTACCGCGACAATTTCCTGTGAAAAACCGGTGTCCTCAGGTACCTGTCGTCCGAAAAATCAACACCATCCCAATAGTGTTGTCTGAAATACAGATAGGCGTAAAGGGTATCTTGGCGTCCGTTTTCCTCGAAAAAATCAGATAATACAGGCTCTTTCATGATCCTGAAAAGAAGGGCGGTCATTGATTCCGGGTGTTCTTCCATCAGACGGAGTTTATACGATACGCTTTCCCTGTTGATCGAATCAATCTGATGATTGAGCAAAGCAAGGCTGTCGGGATGGTCAATAAGGCCCGCTTTGAGCTTCTGAAGCCTTTTCAGGTTCTCATAACTTTGCTTGTTATGATTGAGATAGGTGAAAAAAAGCCTGTTTTCATCCGATCCCGCGATCTCGGCCATGCCTGCCGGATCATTCATCCCGGTTTTGATTGAAAAAAACTGCTGATCGTCAATGAGAAATTCGATGATCTTTTGTTTTCCGGCACTTACCAGAAAATATACCCCCTGCGGAAGGGGCAGATCTCCTTCAAAAACCATTTTCCCGTTCTCCGCATGTGCAGTGTCGGCAACGGAAAGTTTATCGCCCCGGTAGTATCCCAGATAACCAAGGGTATCATGATAACCTTCCAGTTCGATCCGGATGCTGTATCCGGTGGACTGGGCATGCATGGCGAAAACAAAAAAGGAGGTAAAGACCAGTGTGAAAAATGTGTTTTTCATGCCTGCCTTATAAATCATGGTTAAAAACAGTGTAAAAATAGGAATAATTATTATTTTTGCCACAAAAATCAGGGGTGTTAGCTCAGTTGGTTTAGAGCGCATGCTTGACAGGCATGAGGTCACTGGTTCGATTCCAGTACATCCCACTTCGCAAACCGGTCAACAGACCGGTTTTTTTTGTTTCCTTCCCTGTTATCTTAAAAAAAGTGAAAAAAAAATGAATTTTTTTTTGCTTGTAAAAGACTTTATATCAATGGTTTAAGAATTTTTGTAAAAAAAAGTTAAAAAATTTTTTCAAAAACAGGGTTACCTTTTTGCCACTTTCCGTATTAATAGGTGTCCGGAATGACAAATAACGGACAAAAAAAAGTCAAAAAGTCTTAATTCAAAACCTAAAAAAGTCTTATCAAATGAAAACATTAGCAGAAAACCCAAACAACATTGCAATCCTGAGTGAAGTAGAAATGAGCAAAATCTTCGGCGGCGACGGTGAGATCTACAACAGTGTTAAGACAGAAGACGAAGAAGCCTGGCTATAAAATTATTCCAAATAACTGACCATTCCTCTGCCGGGCAGCCTTGTGGCTGTACCGGCTTAAATATTTCCTGAAAACATCATTTTATTTAATTTTCGTTCCTACCTTAGTGCCATGGTAGGGAGGTTATTTTTTTTGACAGTTTTTTTCTGCATATTGATCATGCAGGAGGCAACCATCACTGCTCAGTCAGACTCATTGCTTATCGTTAAATTGAACGAGAACGGCCGTGAGCTTGCTTTAGCCGGTGATCTTGATGCCTCGGAAAAGGTCTTCCTTTCCATTCTAGAACTGGATCCCAATTCCATATTGGCCAGGAACAACCTGGGAAATGTTTACAAGATACTGGGACGCCACAACGATGCGCTGGAAATGCTATTTGAGGCAGAGTCTCTCGTAATTGATAAATGTGGGCAGCATTGTTCAGAACTTTCCCCCATTTATATGAATGTGGGCCTCATCTATAATATGAAGCAGGATTACCAGCTTGCTCTGCAGTATTTACAATATACAAAAAGATTGCTTCAATCATCGAACCAGGTTACGGTATTGTACTCATCCATTTTCAACAACATTGGCAATGTTTACTTTGGCATGCAGGAATGGAGGAAAGCCCTTGATTCCTATCTGGAGGGGGTGGCGATCAAGAAAGAATATAACTTCGGTGGCCTGGATGTTTCATATTCCAATTGCGCGAGCGCCTATGAAAAGCTGGGTAAGCCCGATTCGGCCAGGATGTTTTACGATTATTCGATCAAAGCCAAAATTGCAAGATACGGTCGGGATAATTACAGCTTGATTGGTGTCTATAATAATTACGGGGTCCTTTTAATGAAAATGGGTGAATATGACCTGGCTTTTCAATACCTGAATAATGCCCTGTTGATTTCACGGAATACCTATACTTCAAAGCATCCCGTTATTTCGGAGTGCCATAAGTATTTGGGGTCATGGTACATGGAAACAGGAACCCCCCGGAAGGCCCTTGAGCATTTCAGGGAGGCGGTAAACATGGCCGTTTATGACGAATGGACAGGCCGGGAAGGGAATGACATATCCGAAGACAAGATCATTTCCAGTCCTGTACTTCTGGAGGCCCTGATGGGTAAAGCGGATGCCCTGGGCATGGTGTATAACGTATCAGGGCGGATGGAAGACCTGAAAGCTGCTGCGGAAACACAGAAACTTGCCAATTTGCTGGCCGGACAAATGCGTGCCGGCTTCCTGAGCCGGGAAAGCAAACTGCTGATAACGGAATATGCCCATGCCGGATATGAAAAGGCCATGTATTGGAATTTCCTGCTTTATGAACTGAGCAGTGAACAGGCCCATGCCGCTGATTTGTTTTCGGATGCCGAAAAAAGCAAATCCGCTGTATTGCTTTCTTCCATGCAGGAAATGGAAAACAAGCGGGATTACGGAGTTAAGGATGAGATCCGGAATATGGAACAGGAATTGAAATTCGAGAGTGATCTTTACAAGAAGAAAATCTATGAGGAATACCGGAGATCCCGGCCCGATTCGGTCAAACTGGCCATCTGGGAGCGTAAATTGCTTTCGCTTAGCCAGCAACTCGACAGCCTGAATGATATCATCCTTGCTGATTATCCGCTGTATGCATCAAAATACGACAATGAAGTGATCAGCCTGGAGCAGGTCAGGCAAGAGATTGGCAGCGGAGAAGCATTGATAGAATATGTCTTTACCGATTCACTGCTCTATATTTTCGCAATTTCCTCCGGGGATGTCAGCATCAGGCGTATAGCCGTTTGCCCCGATTTTCATGAACACCTTGACATCGTGGGCGTTTTTCTCCGTAACAATGAATTTGCGAATACAAATTATAATGATTTCCTTGCCTACACCCGATCGGCATATGCCCTCTATGGTTTTCTCATTAAGCCGGTTTCGGAGCACATAAACGGGAAAGACCTGATCATCGTCCCCGACGGGAAATTGGGATACATTCCCTTCGAAGCCCTACTGACCGACTCTTCAAGCTTTGAAACCATGGCTTTCGGGGATTTGCCATACATGATCCATGATTATGGAATTTCCTATTCCTATTCTGCTACCCTTCATTTTACGAAAACCAGGATGAAAAAACAGGCAGCCAAAGGCTTATTGGCTTTTGCTCCTACTTATGATCATATTCAGGATATCAGGAGTGAAAAATTCCCGGCCTTTCGTGATTATGGCACCTACCTTGTTCCCCTGCGGTTTATTTCCGCTGAAATTGAGAATATCTGCGGCTTTTATGCCTGTACACGCTACGAAGACTACCAGGCCACCGAAGAGGTTTTCAGGAAGCAGGCCCCGCATTTCGACATCCTTCACCTTGCCATGCACACCCTGATCAATGATGAAAACCCCATGTACTCACAACTGGTTTTTACGCTGAATAACGATACCATTGAAGATCGTGACGGTTTGCTCAACACTTATGAAATTTACAACATGAAGCTCAATGCCAGAATGGCCGTACTGAGTGCATGCAACACGGGTTATGGACAGTTGAGAAGGGGGGAAGGGGTGATGAGCCTTGCCAGGGGGTTTATTTTTGCCGGTGTTCCAAGCATCATCATGACGCTTTGGGCCGTGGAGGACCAGTCGGGCTCAATACTGATGACAAGTTTTTACGGTAAGCTGGCAGATGGGATGGATGTGGGAACTGCTCTGCGTGAGTCGAAACTGGATTACCTTCGAAACGCTGACCATTTGGGTGCCCATCCCTACCTCTGGTCCGGATATGTGGGAATTGGCGTTTCCCAGGTGCTTTATGCGCCGGGGATTGGTGCTGCCATATACGTGATGGTCGGTGTTGTAGTTTTCATCCTGCTGGCAGTTATGATCATCCTGATCAACAAAAAGAGAAGGCATAAAAAAAACGAGGCTGTCTCATAACAACAGAGGCAGCTTCTTTTTTTTCCCTTATTGTGATAA
>CAZHFC010000011.1:3234-82315 GCA_964531985.1 uncultured Bacteroidales bacterium | reverse complement strand
TCCAGTGATATAGATGAATTTAAAGATATTTGTAAATTTTTGTCATGTACTTAGTCCAGTAAATCAAGTTGGATTTTAAATTTGCTTCTGCCCTTAGTATATAAGGATCAGATAATAATTCCTTTATTTGATAACCTAAATGACCATAAATGTAATGTGAAATCTCATGGCCTATGATTCCAACCTGCTCTTCCTCATTAAGATTATTAAAGAAATGCTGAGAGACATAAATATGCAATTCTAAATCTCCATCAACAATATATTCAAAGCAAGTGATATTAAAAACCACGGATTGATATAGAAATATCCGCACCCTGATATCAGGCTTAAAAATATTTCTAATCCGCTTCAAGATATAATCAACATTGTAATGGCCACCCACTTCAATGGCTTGACCGGGGAGTGTAAGTTTGTCTCGATCATAGCATGATTTTGAGAAGAATTCATTTGATATACCCTGTTGGTTCAGGCTTTTTTTAATTCTCCTAAATAATTCCTTTTCAATAGATAACTGTAAGTCTTTATGGTTAATCCTTCTCATTGGTTATTGTTTTTGATTCATGAATTCAATTCTAACGAGAAAGTAAATTTAATAAATAGTGGGGAGATTTTTTCATTTCAACCATATAATGATAAACGAACACCACAAAAACCATGAAAAAGAAATTCAGAGTTGTTAGGAAACAAGAATTTGTTTACCCTGTAGAACACAGCAAGCATTCAAAGCGAAGGGCCAGGCAACGCGCAATCACTGAAGGACACATACAGGCTGCCCTTAATTATTCTGAAGGTTTCTTTAAGCAAGGGATGATCTTTCATGTTGTCAAATCAAAATTAATCCCCGAAACATTTGATCCATCCCTGCGTCAGAGGATCCAAAATCTGGTAATTGTAATCGCTGGTGATTCAAATAAGATAATTACATGTTACAAGGCTGATAAACCGATGAGTTGGATTAAGAAAAAACCGAAGGAATTACATAAATATAAAATGGTAGGTTAATTATCGCATCCTTAACAATAAATAATTATGATGACATCGATAAATAATGCATTTACAAATCCAGTTAATGAAAACATCATATTTAACGGCCCATATATTCTTATAGGAATATGGTTACTATACTCGCTAATCGTAATCTTTATTCCAAAATCAAGGAGATTACTCACAAATTATTATTTGTTCGAATCAATCCCGGGTGTTTTTGTCACATTGGGCCTATTTGGGACATTTGTGGGAATCACTGCTGGGTTATTTCACTTTGATACCGATCCTGATCAAATCAAAACAAGCATCCAAGGATTATTGGAGGGTCTAAAAGCGGCCTTTTTAACATCCATTGTTGGTATTGGGTTATCCCTCATCTTTGGGAAAATAGTGAAATACAAACTTAACCTCGGACTAATACCCGATCCTCCGAGTAGAGAAGCAACAAGTCTGGAACTGATTCAAGGAGAAATAAAAAGATTAGTTGAGCAAATAAATATTTTTGGGAAACTGCAAAAGGGTAATATAAATGACATTCTAAAGAGACTTGAAGATAATAGCGATGCTATTAGAGATAAGATTGATGAGTTTGCTGAAAACTTGGCTAAAAATAACAGTGAAGCACTGATGAAAGCCATTCAGGGGGTAATTGAAGATTTTAATGATACATTCAAAAACTTTATTGGAGAACTTGTAAATAAAAACTTCGAGAAGCTTTCTGAAAGCATTGATCAACTTGTAACCTGGCAAAAAGATTATCGACAAGAAATTACTGACATAAAAGAAGGCTATCAATCACTGGTAAGCCAATTCAGCAATTTTCTTGGTGACGCTGAAAAATGGATGTCATTAACGGATAAAATTACCACTCAAAATAAAGCATTAACTGAATTAGTCAAAGAATTACAAGGTGTTATGATAGAAGATAAAAAATTCACAAAGATTATTAGTGCAATTGAGAAGTCAGCAGAAAATATTTCTTTGGCAACTGATAACCTTGTTGAACACGGGAAATTGATTAATGATGCAGCAATTACTTTTGAAAGTACAGGTGAGCATGTTAAAAGTATAGCTGAAAGTGTAGATAACACAGAGGGAAAAATTTCAACCTGGCTGGAACGTGAAAACGGAGTTCAGGAATCCGTCATTGCTTTGCAAAGTGCCTTATCAGAGCTTCGGAATTTTGATATTAGTCACCTGGAAGATCTTAATGAGACATTTAACATGAGACTTGCCGGCACTTTCACTAATTTGGATAAATTAATTAAAGAATATATTATTTATCTGGAAAACAAAAACTACAATGAAAGGGCAGCATAATAACGATCAATGGATTTCAATATCTGATATGATGACCGGATTAATGGTCATTTTTATGTTCATTGCCCTAAATTATATCTTACAGTTTATGGAGTTCAAATTCATTGAAAAAGAAATTTACAATGCTCTTGAAATTGAATTCCATCAAGAAATTGCAAGTGGAAGAATCGGATTGAGCCCTGATGGGTGTATTTCTTTTAATAAGGATGAAAGTACTTGCTTATTTGATAGCGGTGAAACAACTCTTGATTCGAATTTCACAAGTATGCTTGATTCCTTTATACCTAGGTATTTAGAAATACTGACTAACAAAGATTATATAAATAACATCAAAGAAATCCGTATAGAGGGTCATACAGACACGGTTCCTTTGGGTAAGAAATCAAGACGCCCCGATTACGATAATTATGAGAATAATTTATGGCTTTCGACTGAAAGAGCTATAAGTGTGCTGCGTCGAATCCGTTCATCAGCTTATTATAATCAGCTTAATGACACAACAAGATGCAGGCTTGAATTTCTGTTTACAGCAAATGGGTTATCCTATTCCAGAACAAAGGATAACGATCAAAACTATTCATATATAACTGGTGAGAAAATCAACAATGAGATTTCAAGAAGAGTAGAATTTAAGGTAATTACTTCCAATGAACGGTTGGCTCAAAAAATATTTTCAAGATGATATATAACTATTTAGAAGGACATACAGCAGAGTTAATCCGATCTTTAATTAGAGAAGAAATAAAATCAAAATCTTCTTTCATTTTCATACCCATAAGGGATATTCCTTCTGGTGAAATCCAATCCATAGATAACCTATTTTATTATTCCAAAGGTGAAAATAAATATTTAATGTTTGCTTACCTTAAAAAATACAACATTAATGAATATGGTTCGCCAAGATATCACACGTGTATATGTGAAACCAGGGAGTTTTACACCGGATTTGTTTTTGCCAGCCATATGCCTGTTGAAATTCTAAATACTGAAGATCATGAGTACTATACTCTGTATCTACCCTTATGTAAAAATTGCAGGAGAAAATTAATAACTTTCGCATGGAGATTGAATAATGGTAATGCTTCATGGGAAGAATTTTTGCTAAACAAAGCTGCAAATGGCGAATTGGCAGATGACCGTAAAAGAGCAGATGGCTATTCAGTATATTGGGAACAAATTTCATATGCATATCGTAATTTACATAAATTCAAATGTGAAAAATGTCAAGTCGATCTGTCAAGACATGATAATCAATATTATCTTGAAGTTCATCATAAGGATCATAACAAAATGAATAATGCAAAGGAGAATTTGGAATGTTTGTGTGTAGAATGCCATGCAAGAGCTGATGCGGGTCATGTAAGAAATTATTCATTCGGCTCTAACCGGCTAAAGTTGCTTGCATATAGGAACAGGATATGAAATTTGATAATATTGGGGAAAATCCAACCATAGATTCAGCACCAAAATATTTAAAGCTAAATTTCGCATTAATCATTTCACTATATTTGATCGACCATAAAAACTGCCATTTCTATTTTTACTCTTTGCATTAATTCTGTAAGAATTATTTTCGATTCGGCAATCATTTAAAATAGCTTATAATGTACCTTATCAACAAAGACCAAAACCGCATCACTAAAATCGAAGAAAAATCATTCTCAGAACTTGGGTTCCGTGAGCGCGAAAACCTTCAGGAATGGCTTCGTAAGAATCCGGAATCATTAGGTGAAGAATTACTGATTATACAAAAAGAATTCAGTGGTTTTGCAGACACAAATGAGCGGTTGGATTTGCTTGCTCTGGATAAACAGGGCAACCTGGTAATTATTGAGAACAAGCTTGATAGTAGCGGCAAAGATGTGGTCTGGCAGGTACTCAAATATGCTTCCTATTGTTCGAGTTTATCAAAAGATCAGATACGGGAGATCTTTCAGAATTACCTTGATAAGGAAGGAGATCATATTCGGGCTGAAGACAAGTTATCTGACTTTTTTGAAAACCGGGAATACGAAGAATTATCGCTAAATCAAGGCCCAAAGCAAAGAATTATGATGGTGGCCGGTAAATTCAAAAAGGAAGTTACGTCAACAGTTTTATGGTTAATGAATTACAAAATTCGAATACAGTGTTTTAAAATCACTCCTTTGGCAATGGGAGAATTCCTTTTTCTTAATGTTGAGCAGGTTTTGCCACTTAAAGAAGCTGAAGAATTTTCAATTCGAATGGCAGAAAAGACTCAGGATGATATTTCATCTCAAGAAACATTAAAAGCAAGCCACCAGATGAGGATTGATTTTTGGGCCCATTTTATCAGTCAAAGCAACCAGCGTAACCAATTATTGAATAACACAAGCCCTACAAAAGATAACTGGATTGGACTTGGCATCGGGATGTCAGGGGTGAGTATCAATGTGCTCGCGTCTAAAAACTATACCAGAGTGGAAGTTTATATAAACCGTGGTGCACAAAAAGAGAATAAGGAGATTTATGACTTTATTTATAAACACAAAGATTCTATTGAGAACGAACTAAACGAACCCCTGGTTTGGGAAAGGATGGATGATCATGTGACGAGTCGAATAAAGGTTCAAATGGATGGTGTTAATGTTTTCGATGAAGATGACTGGCCAAAGATGATTTCATTCCTGATCGAGAAAACTGAAAAAATGGAAAAGGTGTTCAGGAATATTGTAAAAAAGCTTAAAAATCATTTGAATAAAAAAAATCGCCCCGAGGATTCAAATATTAATTTAACAACCTAAACGAGCAATATTTTTCAATCTATTAATATGCCCAAAATATACGACAACATAGAAAACAACCTGATCAATGGATTAACTCAAACACTCGAAGTTTCCATAAGAGCTGACTTTTGTGCAGGTTATTTTAACCTTCGGGGATGGAAAGAAGTAGCTGATCAGGTTGACTCACTTACCGGAGAAAAGGTTATTGAAGGAAAAAATGAGCACCACCGTATTTGCAGGCTATTAATAGGTATGCAAAAACTGCCTGTTGATATTTTGAGAGATTATTTCAGAACCGATGATAATCACATATTAGACCAGGGTGAGGCAATAAAACTCAAAAAAAGACTTGCTCAGGAATTTAAAGAACAACTTACCATCGGTACTCCTACAGATGCTGATGAGCTTGCTTTAAGAAAGTTGAGCCAGCAAATGAAAGATGATAAGGTTGTTGTTAAGCTTCATTTAAAGTATCCATTGCATGCAAAACTTTATTTGGCATATAGTGATGATAAACGGGTGCCGGTAATAGGTTTCTTGGGAAGCAGCAATTTAACCCTGGCCGGACTGGTAAGGCAAGGGGAACTGAATATTGATGTCTTGGAGCAGGATGCTTCCAATAAATTGGCAAAATGGTTTGATGATCGGTGGAACGATCGCTGGTGTATTGATATCACTAAGGAACTCATTGAGATAATCGACAACAGCTGGGCTGCAGACAAACTGTTTTCTCCTTACCACATCTACCTTAAAATGGCTTACCATTTATCCCAGGAAGCCAGAGCGGGTCTCAATGAATTTAAAATACCTGTGGCATTTAGAAAGGAGCTATTGCCATTTCAGCAGGCATCGGTTCTTATTGCTGCTAAAAAACTGAATGCCAGGGAAGGTGTATTTATTGGTGATGTTGTTGGATTAGGCAAAACAATTACTGCCTGCGCCCTGGCGAAAATTTTTGAAGAAGACTTTTTCTTTTCAACATTGGTTATTTGCCCGCCGAACCTCAAATCAATGTGGCAAGGTTACATTAATAAATACGATTTAAAAGCCAATGTAATTTCCATTGGGGCTGTTCAGAAGCAGTTACCCGATTTACGCAGATACAAACTTGTAATTATTGACGAGAGCCACAACCTGAGAAACGATCAGGGTAGCCGCTACCGATCTATCAAATCGTATCTTGAAGAAAATGACAGTAAGGTTATACTACTCTCAGCAACACCCTACAATAAATCCTATCTTGATCTATCAAACCAGTTAAGGTTATTTATTTCGGATGATAAGGATTTGGGAATAAGCCCTGAAAATTATATCAATAGGATTGGGGGCCAAATTCAATTCTCGGCACAGCATACCGAAACTTTTATCAGAAGCATCAAGGCATTTGAAAAAAGTGAATATGCCGACGACTGGCGGGAATTGATGCGGCTTTATCTTGTCAGGAGAACAAGGAGTTTTATCAAAGACAATTACGCCGAATACGATCCTGCAAAGGATAGAAAATACCTTGCGTTTTCAGATGGCACGCGCTCCTATTTCCCAGACAGAATTCCGAAGAAAGTTGAATTTGACTTCGACCCTGATAATCCAAAAGACCAGTATGCAAAGCTATATTCCCAAAGTATCGTTGATACGATAAACAGCCTCGATCTTCCACGTTATGGATTGGGTAATTATATTCTTCAAAAACCTACGATTAAGCCGACAAAGGAAGAGGAAGTGATTATTGCCAATCTATCCCGGGCCGGAAAACGGTTGATGGGGTTTAGCCGAACAAACCTTTTTAAAAGGCTTGAAAGCAGTGGTTTTTCATTTTTGATTTCATTAAGCAGGCATATACTCCGAAACTATGTTTTCTTTTATGCTATTCAAAACAACTTGCCAGCACCGATTGGTAAAAACATCTCCCAAAACCTGGATGATTTTCTGGAAGATTCGGATACCGACAGCGATGACGGAAATGATAATACAATCAGCTTTATCCTGGATGAAAATACTTACCTGAAAAAGGCTGAACAGGTTTATAACTTATACTCAGGCAGTAAATTCAAACACCGCTTTGACTGGATCCGGGCTGAGTTGTTTGCTCCGGCCTTGATGAAGCACTTGGCCAACGACAGCAAAGAAATTATAAACATCCTTAGTATCGGCAAAGACTGGAATGCTGAAGACGACAGAAAGTTGAATGCGCTGGATGAATTGTTAACAAACAGGCATAAAAATGAAAAAATACTGGTATTTACGCAATATGCAGATACGGCTTATTACATTTCGGAACACTTGAGAAAGAGAAAAATAAAACATCTGCAGCATGTGACCGGAGATAGCGAAAACCCTACAAAAATTGCACAGCAATTCAGTCCGGTAAGCAATGGCCTGGCAAAATCCGATAATGATATTAGGGTGTTGATCACAACCGATGTATTAAGTGAAGGACAGAACTTGCAGGATGCTCATATTATCCTGAACTTTGATTTGCCCTGGGCCATCATCCGGTTAATCCAGCGGGCCGGCCGTGTAGACCGTATCGGGCAAAAATCAGAGAAAATTCTTTGTTACTCATTCTTGCCGGAGGAAGGGATTGAAAATATTATCCGGCTCCGAAGAAGATTAACCAACCGCATCAGGCAAAACGCCGAGGTGGTGGGTTCAGATGAAGTTTTTTTTGACGGAGACCCGATTAACATTGAAGACCTTTACAACGAAAAGGCAGGCATTCTTGATGATGAGGAGGACAGTGAAGTTGACCTTGCATCCTTTGCTTACCAGATTTGGAAAAATGCCACCGATGAGAACCCGGAGCTGAAAAAAACGATACCTGATTTACCCAATGTGGTTTATGCTACCAAAGAAAACCATTTTCCACCTGAAAAAGAAGGTGTTGTGGTTTACACACATACTTATGATGAAAACGATGTGCTTGCCTGGATAAATAAACAAGGAAGTATTATCACACAATCTCAACTTGCAATACTCAAAGCTGCTGCATGCGATCCGGATGTCAAACCTTGTTACAAAATCCCCAAACATCACATACTTGTGAAAAAAGGGGTTGATTTTATAAAGGAAGATGAAAAAAACACAGGTGGTTCTTTGGGAAAGAAGTCAGGAACAAAATACAGGGTTTATATGCGCCTCGACAGGTATGTGAAAGAATATGAAAATACCTTGTTCGTGAATGAAGCCCTGAAAAAAGCGATTGACGACATTTATAAATTCCCTTTTAAGGAATTTGCCCGGGAAACATTAAACCGGAACCTTAAAGCCGGTATTTCAGATGAAGACCTGGCTGCACTCGTGGTTTCCCTTCGCGAAGAAGATAAACTATGCATCGTAAACCAGGACGAAATACCCGACAGGGAACCACAGATCATTTGTTCATTAGGATTGAAAAACATAGAATAAATATGGCATTAAGTAAACAGGAATTTGCAGCATACATCAAACAGTTTCAGTTCAGAGAGCTGTTTAACGACATGGGATGGAACAACGACCGAACAAAATTACAGATCACACCCGATGAAAACACCTATCCCCTTCAGGCAGTTGCCGAAAAAAGTGGTTTTAAAATTCTTGTTTGCCCGCCCCATCCTGATGGAATAATTCCTGATTACAATACCCGCAAAAAAATTGAAACCAAGGTTACCAAGCTTTTCCAGGAACACCTGATCATTTTTACGGATCAGAAAGAACAGCAACAAATCTGGCAACTGGCCATCAGGCAAACCGGCAAACCGCTGAAAGTAACAGAAACACGTTATAATATAACACAGGACCCGGAACTACTCTACCAGCGCGCTTCCGGTTTGTTCTTTGAACTGGATGAGGAAGAGAAAATAACGATTGTAGACGTTACACAGCGGGTGGCTGCCAATTTCCACCAGAATGCTGAGAAGGTTACAAAACAATTTTACGACAAGTTTAAAAAAGAACACACCTCTTTCCTGAGTTTCATTAAAGGCATTGAAACGAAGGTGGACCGCGATTGGTATGCCTCCCTCATGCTCAACCGGCTGATGTTTTGCTACTTTATTCAGAAAAAAGGATTTCTGGATGAAAATAAAAATTACTTGCGCGACAAACTCAAAATATGCCAGGAAAAGAAAGGCAAAAACAAGTTTTATTCGTTTTACAGGGATTTCCTGCTGGTACTTTTTCATGAAGGACTGAACGAACTGCAACAAAAAGAAGAAGTAAAAGTCGAGATCGGACGAATACCCTACCTCAATGGTGGACTATTCGATGAACACGAACTTGAAAAAATGTACAAAGACATTGATATTGACGACAAGGCTTTTGAACGTGTCTTTGACTTTTTCGACCAGTACGAATGGCATCTTGATACCCGGGTTACTGCCACAGGTAAGGACATTAATCCCGATGTGATTGGTTACATCTTTGAGAAATATATCAACGACCGGGCGCAGATGGGGGCGTATTACACCAAAGAAGACATTACTGAGTACATCAGTAAAAACACAGTACTTCCATGGCTGTTTGACGAAACCTTCCGTACCCTTCGCGAGGCTCAGGGTTCAAAGGCTGTACTGAGCGAAGCCGAAGTGTGGCAAAGGGTAAAAAATAGTGGTGATTATTACATCTACGAAGCCGTAAAACATGGTGTTCCTGAAGAAGGCGGATTGTTTGACGATCTACCGGATGAAGTAAAAACTGGTTTCCAACCCGAGCTGGAACAAAAAATTGTGAAAGCTGATGATTCTCCCCATTTATGGGAAATCCGCAAACCCTGGAACCAAAAAGCCCCTGCTGATATTGCACTGCCCACCGAAATTTACCGTGAAGTAATTGAGCGCAGGAAGCGTTATGCCGATGTAAAAGCAAAAATAGAAAACGGTGAAATTACCCAGATCAATGATTTCATCACATATAACCTTAATATCCGCCAGTTTGCCCAGGATATAATAGAAAACACCAACGACCCCGATTTCCTGCGGCATTTTTACAAAGCAATAAACAAGGTAACAATTCTCGACCCTACATGCGGTTCTGGCGCTTTCCTATTTGCCGCCATGAATATCCTTGAGCCGCTTTACGAAGCATGCCTGATGCGTATGCGAGCCTTTGTGGAAGAAGAAGACCGGCTAAACGAAGCAGAAAAACGTGCGTTTAAGAACCAGTACAAGTTTTTCCGGCAGGTGCTGGCTGAAACACAAAATGAACACCATCCCAACCTGCAATACTTTATCTTTAAAAGCATTATCCTGCAAAACCTGTTTGGAGTTGACATAATGAAAGAAGCCGTGGAAATTGCCAAACTCCGCCTCTTCCTGAAACTTGTGGCCACCGTGGATGCCGACTATCGCAAACCAAATCTGGGGCTTGAACCATTACCCGACATTGACTTTAATATTCGTGCAGGAAACACATTGGTAGGTTTTGCCACCGAAAAAGAACTGGAGAAAGCATTGGTTGAGGATATGATGGGTGCAATTGTAAAAAAGGAAATCGAAGAAAAATGCGACATAGTAGCCCGCACTTTTGCCCGTTACAAGGAAATACAGCTAAGCACAGGGGATGATTACCACGATTTTAAAGATGCCAAAGAAGAATTGAACAAACGTCTTAAAGATCTGAACCATGAACTGAATCTCCTGCTGCACAAACAGTCCAGTGGCCTAAAATATGAAAATTGGCTGGCCAGCCACCAACCCTTCCACTGGTTCGCCGAGTTTTATGAAATTATCCACGACCGGACCGGATTTGATGTGATTATTGGGAATCCGCCGTATGTTGAATATAGCAGTGTGCGAAAGAAATATACTCTAAAAAATTATCAATGTATAAGTTCTGGGAATCTATATGCATATGTAATTGAAAGATCTATCGAAATACAAAACAAGAGCTCATATAATGGAATGATAATACCATTAAGTGCATATTGCACAGATAGGATGGATGCTTTCCAGAAGGTTGAATACAATAATTGTCAGGAAATATATATTAGCTATTATGCAGAAAGACCTAGCAAATTATTTGAGGGTGCTGAAAGAAATTTGGCTATTTCTCTATTCAAGAAATCTACACCTCAATCTGCTCCAAATATTTTCACGACATACTATTACAAATGGAATTCTGATTTTAGGGAATTACTATTTGAAAATATTTCATATAATCAATCAAGAACAGTTATTGCATATGGGATTGTCCCAAAGATAAGTGCACCCCAAGAACTTTCAATTTTGTCAAGATTAAGGAACGTCAAGAAGAACATCGGTTTTTACACTTCAAGGTCGAATCAGAAAAAACTTTATTACAGAAATAGTGGTGGTAGATACTGGAAAGTAATTACCGATTTTCAACCAACATTCTATCTCAATGGTAAATTAGGCATTTCTTCCAGAGAAAGCTATTTGCATTTTGATAATAAAGAGTTATTAAATGTGGTAGTTTCACTACTTAACAGTACTCTGTATTTTTGGTATTATGTAATGCATTCAGACGCTCGGACAAATAATCCGAGTGATCTGAAAGATTTTCCTGTTGACATTGAGTCATTTAGCGATAATACGATAGAAAAATTAATTAATGAGGGTTCTTCCTTAATGGTTGATTTACAAGCAAATTCAATTATGCAACCTGCAATATATAGGACAGGTAATGTAGAGTTTCAGCAGTTTTTTCCACAACAATCAAAACATATAATTGATAAAATAGACCAAATTATAGCTGAACACTACGGTTTTACCGAGGAAGAATTGGATTTCATCATCAATTATGATATTAAGTACAGGATGGGGAAGGAGCTGGGGAATGGAGGTGAAGATGATGAGGGAGAAAGTGAAGAATAAAAATTAATAGCATGGATTTACCAGAAAACATCAAAAAGAAATTAGAGAACCTGCCCATCGACAAGCACCCGGGTTCTATCTGTATTGCCAACTACAAAGGAGGTGTAGGCAAAACCACAGTAACCACCTTACTGGGCTATTACCTGGCCAATAAAGGCCAAAAAGTTCTGTTGATCGATATTGACCCGCAGTGCAGCCTTTCACTGGCTGCAGGAGTTGACCCGGCCAAAGTGGACAAAACTGATTTTACCATCTATCATTTGGTAACTCCCAACAAATGGGCAAAAATCTCAAAGGTCAAATTTGAACAATACATTGATGATGTGCCGGACATTCATTCCCCGGCTACTTTAAAAATGATCAAAGGATCGTTTAACACGGACGAACTTGATAAAATAATTATTCGGGAGATCACTCAAAAGCCAAATGCAGCTGATACACTTTACTATTATTGCAAAAACATGCTTAATGCATTTAGTGATTTTGACTACGTGCTGATAGACTGTCCGCCAAATAAAATGTATCTCACCCAGGCCATGTTACGGGCAAGTTCTTACTTCATTACAGTAACCATTCCCGATAAAATTTCGGTTTACGGAATGCCACGTTTGTTGAAGTGGGTTAAAGAAATCCCGAAACACGAGAAACCGCGCTTGCTTGGTTGCGTTTTGAATGCGGTAAACCGGGCAGGTGGATACGAATATGGAACGGTCAATCAGCAGCAGGCTACCACAGAATTGTACAAATCAATACGCGATCAACTGGAACCGATAGAAAGAAACCTAATTGAAAGCAAACCTGTCCTGGCTCACCTCCCAAGATTGGATGTGATCTCCAGGTTCTTGAGTCAGGGTGCTGATAAATCGGCCTGGTACGAATTGAAATATTCCGGATCAGATCAGCAATCGGTAAGCGAGGTTATGATGAATTTTATTAACCGTATGGAAAAAAGAATGAAAGAATATGCCAAAATTTGATATTATACTAAGACCGGGTGAAGCAGTTCCCAAAGAGTTTGAGGATTTGCTCAAAAGTAAGTTTGATGAAAAAAGTCTTGACAAATTGAAGCGGTTCGGGGGCAGGATCCAACTGTCATTAACTACACCTTTCACTGACCGGAAACAACAGAAAAAAGGAATGTCGGTTGATCAGAATCTTATAAATAAACTGGCCTCTTCAAATGAAAACGCCACAAAATTGCTGGCTAAAATGACACTGAAGCAAATCCGTGAAGTGGCAAAGTTTGTAGGTTTCCCTATTGCTTCAAAAACAACGGTTGAGGAAGCAAGGAAGCAAGTGATATCCTTTTTGTTTTCGGATGATACGTGGAAGAAAATTTCGAAATAAGGCGAATTATTATGGCAAAAAAGGAAAATAAGTTCAATCCCAGGGTGTATATGGAATTAGCCATTGATGAAATGAAAAAATCCATTCATGAACCCCGGAAAGATAAAAGCAATCCGAATGTGGGGGCAGTGTTAATTAAACCGGACGGAACTGTGGAAACGGCTCATCGTGGGAAATTACGATATGGTGACCACGCAGAATTTACTTTATTGGAACGAATGAATCGGTCTAACATCCTTGATGGTTCTATTCTGTTTACCACACTTGAGCCATGTGCACCCGGTGCCAGGTCGCATCCTAAACTCAGTTGTGCTGAAAGAATTGTCAATGCAAGGATCAAAAAGGTTTGGATAGGAATTGAAGATCCTGATCCTAAAGTAGATCGTAAAGGGATAAAACATTTGGAGAACCATGGTATCAAGTTCGAAATGTTTGATCCCGATTTACAGAAGGTTATCAGGGAGGGAAATGACGCATATATTAAAGAGGCAAAAGAACGGGCAAAAAAAGCTGATAAAGAGAAAGAAGAAGTAATGCTTTCTGAAAAAGAAACTGTTGAATCAAGGGCAAATCTTCAGGACCTTTCAAAAGATCATATTGAGAAATTCTTTGAAAAGGCTGGAATAAAAGCTAAATATGATTCAAAAGAAGCTCATCGTATCCTGGTGCAGTTGGGGATATTGAAAGAAAAAGATAATTTATTAAATCCTACTGGCCTCGGGCTGTTAATTTTTGGTACAAATCCACAATTGGTTTACCCCAATGCAATGGTTCGGGCTGTATATAAAACCAAAGGACGGGGTGAAGAACCTGAAAATTTTTCTGGCCCAATTGTTAGTCAATCAGGGGCTGCTATGAAATGGTTTGAGGACAAAATAGGTCATCAAATCAATAGAGAGAAAGCTCAAAGGGAAAAAATATATGATTACCCTACGGAGTCAATACGTGAAACTCTTACAAATGCCATTGTTCATCGGGATTATGATATTGAGGGTGCTCCCATTTATTTTGAAATTAATGAAAAGGCTATAATAATAAAAAGCCCTGGTCAACCTGTACCTCCGATAAAGTTCGAGCAGATTGAGCGGTTTAATGCTCCTTCATTGAGCCGTAATCCAAAAATCATGTACATCTTTGATCAATTGGAGTTAGTAGAGCAAAGAGGACTTGGCTTTCAAACGATTAAGGAATTACCTGACAAGTATGGTTTACCTCTGCCTCTTGTGGAATTTGAAGATCCATATATAGTTTTTACTTTTCCAAGAAGTATGTCTGTTATAAAGGAGTTAAGCGATAAAGAAGGTATATCTGAATTAAATGAAGAAGAGCTTAAAGGATACGAGTGGGTTAAGCTTAATGGTATTGTAACAACATCTGATTATGCTGAACATTTTGAGTATAATGTTAAAAAAGCACAACGACATCTTTTTAAATTTAAAGAGTTAGGTTTGGTTATCCTTGAAGGTAGAGGCCCTTCAGCAAAATATGTTATTCCTTAAGATAAAAAATAAATAAGGACATAAGAAAGGACATAGTGTCCTTATTATGGATAAGAATGATGATGATGTTGTTAATAAAGGACATGATAAAGGACATAATGTCCTTATTATTGATTTTGAGAAAACTTTATTGCTTAATAAGTACATGAAAAAATAACAAACAGCGAACTTGTTAATGACGGAAGGCCTCCTATTTATGCAATTGATGAGGGAATAAGTAATGGAATAAGTGAGGGATTAAGAGATGCATACGTGGAAGTTGTTGATATGAAATAAGAAAAAGTTGGAAGCTATTGTAAGTATAGGTGTTGGCAATAAGGCCTTTAGAATTTGTATTGATGAAAATAGTGGGGAGTAACCTAAAAACATGTGGGGAGCTAATAATGAACTTGGACATAAACCTAGTCAATGTGTATAAGTATGTGATATAACAGAGGAAATTCTTAATAAACCAGGACATGCTAAATCAAAAGATTTACCGGATATGACCGGATAACATAATAATTGAGATGCTAATGATCTAAAAAATAGGGTAATTCGTCAAGATGTTATTGCTGGATATTACCGGATTATTGATAATAATGGAAAGGATAATTCTTCACATGGTTCATGCAAAACTGCTGTGGAGAACAAACCAGTTTAATATATGGAAGTTTTAGATCATATCGGAAATACAGAACTCTTGAAACTGGAAAAAACAGCCTTCCTCTGTAGCCGGAAGATACCGGCTAGCATTGTTTTAAAGTGCTACGACTGGGCCATTGAACAACGGGAAAAGGGAAACTGTGTAATCAGTGGTTTTCATAGTAAGATTGAAAAGGATGTCCTGCATTATCTATTAAAAGGCCAACAACCCATTATTATTGCTATGGCCAGAGGTCTTAAGCAAAGGATTGAGCCTGAATTAAATAAAGACATTAAAAAAGGCAGACTCTTAATAATCACACCTTTTACAAAAGAAGTAAAGAGAATCACAGAGGAAACAGCTTATATAAGAAATCAACTTATGATTAATCTTGCTGAGCGTCTAGTAGTAGGTTTTATTAGTAAAGGAGGAAATCTTGAAATAGTTTTAAAACAATCTAAAAAATCAATAACAATGATGGAATAGCCGTTTTTTTGCAAGCATATTTCCAAAACCCACACAACCCATTAAAATCCTCCCCTCCTCCCTTCCCGAGGGGCAAGAACCCCCACCCGCGCCATCATCCCTATAAGAAACAGCCGTTTTCAGCATTTTTGCGCGCTTGAAAACGTGCCGGCGACGTATTTGAAAAATCCCGAATAAAACCCCCGGTTGCCAATCGGCAACACAGAATCGACCATCACATTGGCCTCCCCCGGTTGGGGGAGGTCGGGAGGGGGCAAGAGAGGAAACGCCCGGCAGGAGGCAAGAGAGGGAACGCCCGGGAGGGGGCAAGAGAGAGGGAACAGAAAACCCCGGGCGGGATCCTGTATTCAGTGCGTGGATTTTTCAATCGTATGTAAAATATCGGAAATCAGATCGAAAATACAGCATTTCAAATACAAAATCGTAAATGCAATCAGCGCTTCGCGCTGTTTGCATTTACCCTTCATCCCTGCTTTTTCAGCGATCCGAGGTGGATGAGGTTGAAGAGCTTTGTTACAAAGTCATTGTCGAGGTGCAGGCGGCTGCCTTTTTCGAGGCGGTTTTCGAGCAGGGCCGCCCAGCGTCCGGGCTGGTAAGGGGCGAGCCGGCGTTCTTTCTTGTACAGGCCGATGAGTTCCGACACTTTCATCCTCCTTGCAAGCAGCCCGAGCAGTTGCTCGTCGATGCCGTCGATGGCGGCCCGGTAGCTTTCGAGTGTGGTGTCGAAGCCGCCGGCATCGGCCTTTTTCACCTGCAGCCTGCCGGTGAGGCTGCGCAGCTCGCCGGGCGACAGCTGCTGTGCCTGGTCGGTGAGCGCCTGCCCGGGGTCGATATGGGTTTCGATCATCAGCCCCTGCATGCCGAGGTCGAGCGCCTTTTGCGCGATCTCCGCCAGCATGCTGCGGCTTCCGCCGATATGGCTGGGGTCGCACAGCATGGGCAGGCCGGGGAAGCGCTGCTGCATCTCCATGGCGATCTCCCAGAGGGGCGCGTTGCGGTAGGGGTGGCTGGAAAAGGCGTCGAAGCCGCGGTGTACCATGGCCAGCTCGCCGATGCCGGCCTGCTGCAGGCGCTCCACCCCGCCCGTCCACAGCCCCGCGTCGGGGTTGAGCGGGTTTTTTACCATGATGCAGGCCTTGCTGCCCGACAGCACCCCGGCAATGTCGTCTACCACGAAAGGGCTTACCACCGTCCGCGCACCGATCCACATGATGTCGATGCCGGCCTTCAGGCAGGCCTCGGCATGGGCGGGCACGGCAATCTCCACGGCCAGCCTCAGGCCGGTCCGCTCCCTTGCTTCCTGCAGCCAGGCCAGCCCCTTTTTGCCCACGCCCTCGAAGGCGCCGGGCCTTGTGCGCGGCTTCCACAGGCCCGCCCGGAAGGCAAAAAGCCCCGGGATGCCCTGCAGGGCCATGGCCGTTTGCAACACCTGCTCACGGCTCTCGGCGGCGCAGGGGCCGGCAATGAGCAATGGCCCCCCGCCCGCATCTTGCCGGCATTCAAAAAATCCTGACATCCTTACGCGCTTGGTCGTTCAAAATTAAGATTTTTATGCGAGCAGGGCTAAAATTTCACGGCCCTGCCCTGCCGGCCTCAAAATTCATTATTTTTGCCGGCATGACAGGCAAGAAGATTGAAAATGAAATGAAAAGGACCGACATTGCCGACCTTGTCGGCTCCACTCAGCTCAACCGGCCGGTAATGGCCGGCGGATGGGTCAGGACCAGGCGGCAGAGTAAGAACGTGGCTTTCATCGCCCTGAACGACGGCAGCACCATCCGTAACCTGCAGGTGGTGGCCGGGCCCGACATGATCAGCGAGGCGGTGCTCTCGAAGATCAATACCGGGGCGGCCATCATGGTGCGCGGCACCCTGGTGGAATCGGCCGGCAGCGGACAGGCCGTGGAGCTGGCAGCCGATCACATTGACATCCTCGGCACCGCCGACCCCGACGAATATCCCCTGCAGCCCAAACGCCACAGCCTCGAGTTCCTGCGCGAAAAAGCCCACCTCAGGTTCCGTACCGCCACCTTCGGCGCCATCACACGGGTGCGGCACGCCATGATATTCGGCATACACAAGTTCTTTAACGACCGGAGGTTCTACAATATCCATACCCCCATCATCACGGGCTCCGACGCGGAAGGCGCCGGGGAAATGTTCAGGGTGAGCGTGCTCGACCCCAAAAACCCGCCCCTCGACGAAGAAGGGAATGTGAACTTCAGGGAAGACTTCTTCGGCAAGGAAACAAACCTCACCGTATCGGGGCAGCTCGAAGCGGAGCTGGCCGCACTGGCCATGACAAGGGTGTATACCTTCGGGCCCACCTTCAGGGCCGAGAACTCCAACACCTCCAGGCACCTGGCTGAGTTCTGGATGATCGAGCCGGAAGTGGCCTTCGCCGACATACATGACAACATGGACCTGGCCGAAGACATGCTGAAATACCTGGTGCAATATGCCCTGGAACACTGCCGCGAAGACCTCGAATTCCTCAATAACCGCCTGAAGGAAGAAGAGAAGAATAAAAAGGAACAGGACCGCTCACCCATGGACCTGCTCCAAAGGCTGGGCTTTGTGCTGGCCGAGAAATTCGAAAGGATCACCTATACGGAGGCCATCGAAGTACTGAAGAATTCGAACCACAATAAAAAGAAGAAATTCGCCTATCCCATTCATGAATGGGGTGCCGACCTGCAGTCGGAACATGAACGTTACCTGGTGGAACACCACTACAAAAGGCCCGTGATCATCACCGATTACCCCAGGGACATCAAGGCTTTTTACATGAAGCAGAACGACGACGGGAAGACCGTCAGGGCCATGGACGTGTTGTTCCCGCAGATCGGCGAGATCATCGGCGGTTCCCAGCGCGAGGAGGTGTATGATAAGCTGCTCAGGCGCATCAACGAAATGGACATCCCCCTCCCGAGCCTTTGGTGGTATCTCGAAACCCGCAAGTTCGGCAGCGTGCCGCACAGCGGCTTCGGGCTTGGCTTTGAGCGCTTGATGCTCTTTATCACGGGCATGGGCAACATCCGCGATGTGATCCCCTTCCCGCGCACACCGCAGAATGCGGAATTCTGAAAAACTTTTTCGCTTTCTCTGTTATTTAGATTGGTTTTTATTTTGCTTTTTACTATTTTCGGTGATAAGAATTCAGTCACCTTAGCAGACCAGGACAATGCTTAACCAACGGCTCCAACAGAAACTGCTTCAGAAGCTTTCGCCCCAGCAGATCCTGCTGATGAAACTGCTTCAGATACCCTCCATGGCCCTGGAGCAACGCATCAAGCAGGAAATTGAAGAGAATCCTGCCCTGGAGGAGTTGCCGGGCGGCGAAACGGCTGCCGACGACGACATGGACGGCAGCGACAAGGACGATGCCGGCGATTTGCAGCAGGAAGAGGATTATGAGAACAAGAACGACGAATTCGACCTGGGCGATTACATCGACGACGACGAGATACCCGCCTACCGGCTGGCATCACAGAACCAGGGTGCCGACGATGAACGCAGGGAGATACCCTATGCCGGCAGCATCAGCTTCCAGGACATGCTGCACACACAACTGGGGCTGCGCATACTCACGGAAAAGCAAAAAACCATTGCCGAGACCATCATCGGCAACCTCGACGATGCGGGGTACCTGCAGCGCGACATTGACTCCATGGCCGACGACCTGGCCTTTTCGCAAAATATAAATACCAACGCTGAGGAGATCATGGAAGTGCTCGGGGTGGTGCAGGAGTTCGACCCGGCCGGCGTGGGGGCACGCAACCTGCAGGAATGCCTCCTCATACAACTCAGACGGAAACTCAACGGCGACCCCGCCATCGAACTGGCCATCGTCATCCTCGAAGACCACTTCAATGAGTTCGTGAAAAAGCATTACGACAAGATCATGAAAAAGGCACGGGTGAGTGAAGAAGAACTCAAAAGCGCCATCAACGAGATCCTTAACCTCAATCCGAAGCCCGGGAATTCGCTCAGCGAGACCAGCCGCAGCAATTATTACGTGATCCCCGACTTCATCATCACCAACACCAATGGTGAACTGGAACTGGCGCTGAACGCGAAAAACACCCCCGAGCTCAGGATCAGCCGTTCATATGTGGAAATGCTCGAAGACTATGCCCGGAACAAAAAGGACAAACAGAAAAAGGATGCATTTCTGTTCGTGAAACAGAAGATCGACTCGGCCAGGTGGTTCATGGAGGCCATCCGGCAGCGGCAGAACACCCTCTACGTAACCATGAGGGCCATCATGGAGTTTCAGCGCGATTATTTCCTCACCGGCGACGAAACCAGGCTGCGGCCCATGATCCTGAAAGATATCGCCGACCTGGTGAACCTCGATATTTCGACCATTTCCAGGGTGGCCAACAGCAAATACGTGCAATCGCCCTTCGGCACTTTCCTGCTTAAAAGCTTCTTCTCGGAATCGATGCAGACCGATTCGGGCGAGGAGGTGTCGACCCGCGAAATAAAAAAGATCCTGAGCGATTGCATCGACAGCGAGAATAAGGGCAAACCCTATACCGACGAACAACTGACGGCCATCCTCAGGGAGAAAGGCTATAATATTGCGCGGCGTACCGTGGCCAAGTACCGGGAACAACTAAACATTCCCGTGGCCCGCCTGCGCAGGGAACTATAATCTGTAAATTGTACGGGATCTGAAGGCCTCCCGGGAAAAGCATGGAAAAACACTTTGCCAGGATCATCTCATTCATCTTTCATCCACTGCTGGTGCCCACCTACGTGATCGCCCTGCTCCTTTACCAGCAGGCTTTTTTTGCCATCATGATCCCGCCCGATGTGAAATGGCGGATCGTGGCGCTGGTCTTCATCAGCTCGGCCGTGTTTCCGGTCATGGCGCTTCTGGGCATGTACCGCCTGGGGCTGATACCGGGGCTGATGATGGAGGAACGGGCGGCACGCTTCTATCCTTACATCACCAGCACCCTTTTCTTTTCCCTGTCCTTTTATCTCACCTGGCAGATCCAGCTTTCGTCGGTGTATTACTACTGCCTGCTGGGAGCCGCCATCCTTTCGCTGCTGTCGCTCATCATCAACCTGTACTGGAAGATCAGCGCCCACATGCTGTCGATGGGTGCAGTGGCCGGCTTTTTTACCGCACTGCATATCTTGCTGCAGATTGATTTTTTCTGGATGATATCAACAGGCATCCTGCTGGCCGGCCTGGTAGGCTATGCGCGCCTGCTTACGGGTACGCATACGCAGGCCCAGGTGTACGCCGGGTTTTTTACGGGCTTTCTGGTCATGTTTCTGCTGGTGCTTTACTAACCCTGGTCACTGGCGGGAGTATGCCCGACCGCCGCACATTTGCGGTCAATCATAAAATTCACTGTTCAATAAAGGAGGGATACGGGTGGATGCCACCATGGGATGATCCGGTAATTCCGCTTGTGCCGCCCGGGCGGGAAAAAGGAAAATGGAAAAGATCAATAGGGTATAACGGACAATCCAATGGAAACAGGATAGATCTGCGGTCCCTTATCGGCCTGAAATACTTTTGACAACTGATAATAGGCCGTGAGGTTGATCCATTTGTAACCGATGCGCAGGGTGGGACCGTAACGCCAGTCTTCAACCTGGCTGATGTCGCGTTCCTTTACAAGGGTATTATTGCCGGCAATGGCATTGCCCTGGTTGTCGTAAGTGTAAAGGTCGCCCTTGTACTTCGTATGCGAGTTGATCAGGTAGCCTGCCTTGAAGCCGAGGGCCAGCCGGAAATGTTTATCGGTTTTGATCCTGAATTCGACGGGAATATCGAGATATGCAAGGGTGATCTTGCTTTTTTTATAATTGATGTTGCCCGGTATGGGGATAAAAACGATGGAATCGGCTTTTGCGTCTCCGATCACGGAATTGCTGTAAAGGTTGTGCACCCCGATGCCGAGACCTGCGGCAAGGTAGGCAACGCTTTCGCCCAGCCGGTGGTTATACATGCCGAATACCTGGCTTCCCTGGTTGATGGTGCGGGCGTCAACGCCCTGTGGAAGGCCCTGCCAGATATCGGTTGAAACGCCGACACCGATATTGAATTTCCTGATGGTACTTTCGTTGACCTGCCCCGAAACCGATCCGATGAGGATGATCCCGATGATTGAAATGAGTATCCTTTTCATGATGATGCTCTGTTTGATAGCACAAATATACGAACTATTCGGGCGCCGGGCGGCATGCATTCATCTTTTTTGCCTGAATACGGGCCGGCCTTTGTATAAACGCAGTGTTACAGCTAACATTGCCGCAGCAAAAAAAAAGGGGCCCGAAAGCCCCTTTTTTGATAATCCTACCCCTTACAATTATTCGATAATGAGCTTGCGCACTTCAATTGCATTTCCGGAGATGACCTGTACAAGGTACATGCCGTTGATATAATTGGAAGTATTGATCATTACCTGTTCATTATTATGCTGGCCTGAATATACCAACTGTCCCATGTTGTTGAATATCCTGACCTCATCAATGATTTCATCTGAATTGATGGTGATGCGGTCCCTGGCGGGATTGGGATAGATGACGGTGGATACCGTACGCATATCGGCCGGGATATCGCCAATACCGACGGGTTCAAGCACTTCGAAGCATACATCGTCAAAATAGGCCAGGGGTGAGTTTCCTGCCGAAGCCCATGCATAGATGTTTGAGCTGCCCAGGGTGTTGGCGCCGGGAGTACCGAAGGTACCCAGGGTCCACTGCCATTCTATGATCAGGATGCCGTCGACCCAGTATTCTGCCCAGTCTTCATCAATGTCGACGATCAGTTCGTTCAAGATCCATGTATCGTGCATAAAGGGGAAGGTTGCCGCAGCGGCAGCGCCGGCGTCGACAGAAGCCGTTCCGTCCACATCGAACATTACCTGGAATCCCCATTCAACACCCGGTACAACGTCTTTCTGCAGGTTGAAATAACCGCAGTATCCGTCGGCCACGTACATGTTGAGGGAGAAGTAGTATTTGCCACCTTCCAGGTTTTCGTCGGCGAATAACCTGATCAGATCGGTCGAGCCGGTTACCTCAAAGGAGTTGTCGGGGCTCAGTGAAACCACATCGGTGATGAGTGCATCCTCGGCCGAGCCGGGGTTGTTGCTCCAGGTGGTCCAGTCGTCGAGTTCAACGGCTACATAGTCGCCAACACTCAGGTCATCGAAATCCTCACAGAAGTCTTCGAAAATCTCTTCGAAGCATACATCGTCGAAGTAGCAGAGGGGGTCGTTTCCTCCTGATGACCAGGCATAGTAGTTTGCGCCGCCCAGGGTAAGGGCTCCGGGGGTACCGAAGGTGCCGGTCGACCATGGCCATGAAACAACGAGCACGCCGTCGAACCAGTATTCGGCATAGTCGCCGTCGAGGTCAACGATCAGTTCGTTCATGTGCCATTCGTCGAAAGTAAATGCAAAGGTGGCTGCTGCTGCTGCGCCGGCATCGACCGTCGCCAGGCCGTCGGCATCGAACTGTACCTGGAATCCCCATTCAACGCCCGGTACAATGTCTTTCTGCAGGTTGAAATAACCGCAATAGCCGTCGGGAACGTACATCATGTTGCTGTAGTAGTACATTCCGCTGGTGAGGTTTTCGTCGTTGAGCCACTGTACCAGGTCAACGGATCCGTCAACAACAAATGAGTTGTCGGGGCTGTAAGAAACCACGTCGGTGATGAGCCCATCCTCGGCCGAGCCGGGATTGTTGCTCCAGGTGGTCCAGTCGTCGAGTTCAACGGCTACATAGTCGCCAACTGCGAGGTCGTCGAAGTTCTGACAGGGACCTCCCATCGTGCCCGGGTCGATCATCAGGTCGTCAATCATAAAAATAAAGGCATCATAACTGACGCACTGTATGGCCACGTAAATGTCCTGCCCGGCATAGTCGGAAAGGTCATAGCTATACTCTGTCCATGCCATGGGAGCTTCGATATAGGTTGGCCCTGATATAACGGTAAAATCACCGGGGTCGGGCGTAGTGGTGGATACCGCTACGTTGAATCTTTCCAGGCCCCATTCGTCAGTGTAGGATCTTGCCCAGAAAGTGAAGGAAGCACCATCGCCAAGACTTACAAGATCGGAAATGAACCAGTCGTCGTTGCCTTGTCCGCCACTCGGGACTGAAGAAAGGCAAGCCCCGAATTTCTCACCTGCGTAAGGCTGGATTTCAGGATCGTCAGTCAGGGGAGGATCGGTTGTTGAAGGATTGAAAACGATGAATGCCTGCGGGTCATAGACATTTGGCCATGATACACCCGTCATTCCGTAAGTGGGAAGCAGGTCGAGGTCAACCACTGTCCAGGGAGTGAAGTCGAAGGTAAAATCCACTTCGTCTTCAAAGTCGATGGAATATGAGTCAGCCATTAAAATGTCTCCGGCGGATTTAGCGGGCTGCACATATGGTGTGCTTACCCTGACCCCATCTGTGGCTTTGGTGTGCATGGCTTGCCCAAGCACACTCTGGTTAATGAAGAACACTGATACGGCGAGTACCAGCAAGATTCGTGTAAAATTTCTCATGTTGTAAAATTTTGGGTTAATAATAGGTTGTTCGTTCGCTCAAATATACGGAATTGTAGGTTAATTACAAAATTCTTTCGGGAGAAATTGATATAAAAATTTCTCCGGCAATAAAACCAGCCTTTATTTTACCTGCCTAAAAAGCAGTAAATTACACTTTTACAGTAAAAACCGGCTTTGCTGAAAAAATTTCTGCTCTGGATGGGTTTTTGGGCAGGGCCAGGCCGTTCAGAGGTCAAATTCGTCATAAAGTTGCGGCACCCTGATGTCCCATCCGTAGGTGTCGCGGATCTTCACGCGAAGGGCGTCGGATGCTTTTGGTTCGCCGTGATTGATGAAAATACCCGCCGGCCTGTTGGTCAATGCCGAGAGCCAGTCGATGATCTGGGCCTGGTCGGCATGCGACGACATGCTGCGGATATCTTCGATATGGGCCTTTACGGGATAGTATTCGCCGTGTATTTTTAATTCGTGCGCCCCGTCGTGAAGGCTCCTGCCCCTGGTTCCCTCGGCCTGGTAGCCCGGGATGATAATGGTTGAATCAGGGTTTCCCAGGTGCCGTTTAAGATAGGTGAGCACCCGGCCCCCGTTCATCATTCCGCTGCCGGCGATCACGATCTTGGGAAGGGTGTCGGCTGCCAGCTTTTCCGTTTCACGGAACGATCGCACCATTTTCGTATTGCTGAAAACCTTGTCGAAGGTTTCGGCGCCAAGCTTGTGCCAGCGGGCATATTTCTTAAATACTTTACTTACATCAATGCCCATGGGGGAATCGAGGTAGATGGGGATTTCGGGTATGTCCTTTCGCTGTTCCAGTTCCCAGAAGAGGTACATGAAATCCTGTGCCCGGTCTACCGTAAAACTGGGAACGATCATGATGCCGTTCCTTTCCGTTACCCGCTGAAGGATCTCACGGAATTGCTCCCGGTTGTCGACATGCGGATGGATACGGTCGCCGTAAGTCGATTCAACAATTAGATAATCAGCGCTTTTTGGCCGGTCTGGATTTTCGAGCATGGGGTCGTCGTCCCGCCCGATGTCGCCCGAAAAAATGACTTTTTTTCCGCAAACCTCGAACTCTGCATAGGTTGCGCCAATGATGTGTGCATTGTTCTTCAGCCTGAAACGGACATCTTCCGACAAAACCTTCCATTCGTCCTCAGGATGGGGTTCGAGATAGGGGATGGTGTTTTTTGCATCTTCAAGGTCGTAGAGCGGTTTGGCGGGTTTATGCTTCGAATAGCCTTTGCGGTTGGCATGCTCGGCGTCTTCTTCCTGTATCTTGGCGCTGTCGAGCAATAAGGTTTCGGCGATCTCGCAGGTGGGGGCCGAACCGTAAACGGGGCCGTCAAAACCCTGATTTACCAGGCGGGGCAGATACCCGACATGGTCGAGATGGGCATGGGTGAGCACCACCGCATCAATTTCCGAAACTTCAAAGGGCATGGGCTGCCAGTTCAGCTCCCTGAGGTGTTTCAGCCCCTGGAAAAGGCCGCAGTCGACCAGGATCTTCAAATCTCCCGCTTTTAAGAGTGTTTTGGAACCGGTAACCGTTCCCGCTGCACCCATAAAGCGGATGCTTGCTTTCGCACCGTTTACTGTCATCTGGTATTTAATGAAGGATTAAAAAGCCAAAGATAGAAAAAAACAGGCGCTTTGGGCAGGGCTTGCCTATTTAAGCAAATCGTGAAATACCTTTTGGAATTTTTCCAGTTTCGGAACGATCACGAAATTGCAGTAAGGCGCCGACTTATTGTTTTCGAAATATGCCTGATGATCATCTTCGGCCACATAAAAAACACCGGCCGGGCTCAGTTCGGTAACGACAGGATCTTCCCAGATCTTTGCCGAATCCAGCTCGCGGATGATCGCTGCGGCCATTTCTTTTTGCTCTTCGTTGTGGTAAAATATTGCGGAGCGGTATTGGGTTCCCACATCGGCGCCCTGCCGGTTAAGGGTGGTGGGGTTGTGGGTCCGGAAGAAGACCCCGAGCAATTGCCGGTATGAGATAAGCTGCGGGTCGAAGACGATTTGCACGGCTTCGGCGTGGCCGGTGGTGCCATTGCATACTTCCCGGTATGAAGGGTTTTTGACATCTCCGCCCGTATAGCCCGAACGAACGCTGTGGACCCCACGCAGCCGGCTGAAAATGGCCTCGGTGCACCAGAAACATCCCGATGCCAGGGTGGCTGTGTCGGAATGCTTGCCATTACCGGGTTTTTGTTTGCCGTCTGTATGCGGTGGACCGATCAGGCCCAGAAAAAATATACCTGCCATCATGATATTCATATGTTGTGATTTCCGGGTTATGAAGAATAAACACCGCCGGCAGGCGGATTGTTTTGACACGCCTGTGGATTTTCAGCTGTTCCGTATCAAAACCCCGGCTGAAAGGAGCCACAGATCTTCATCAAAGCCAGGCGGCTTTCCAGATTTTCCGAGAAAGGGCATCTTTGTTCGCGCTTATTTTCGAAATATTTTCCGCTGACGCCTTCCGTTTCTGCTGAAGTGGCCAGCCATACCGGTGTTGCGGCCCCTTCTTCGGGGGTTTCGTGCCCTCCGAAACCCAGGCTGTTGCTGAGTTTGGATTTTACATCGCCCGGATGACAGGCATTTACGCTGATGCCTGAAAAGCGGAACTCATCGGCAAAGGCGGCGCTCAGCATGCGGTCGGCCTGCTTCGATTGACGGTATGCCGTGTTGTTGTCGTAAGGGCGCCTTTTGAATTCCGGGTCGCTGAGGTCCAGGTCGCCGGCCCAGTAACTGGCAACATTCACCACGCGTGCCGGTGCAGAAGCCTTCAGGATGGGCGCAAAGGCCCTGATGATAAGGTAATAGCCCAGCACGTTGGTGGCGAATTGCATTTCAATCCCTTCGGCATTCTCCTGCCTGCTGCGCGGACAGGTGGCGGCATTGTTGATGATGATCTGCAGGGGGCCCTGCCATTGAGCGGCGAAATCCCTGATGTGGCTGAAAAGGGAAAGGTCAAGCCTGTAACAGGAAATATCCGTATTGCCGCTTGATGATATGACAGATGCACATGCGGCTTGCAATGCCTCTTCGTCCCTCCCGGCCAGGGTGAGCCTGTAGCCGGGAATGGAGGCAATGCTCCGGCAGATGGCATAGCCGATCTTGCCGTAAGCACCGGTCACCAGGACGTTTTTTTTGTTCATGGTCTCAAAGCTTTTTAATGAAATGAAAGATAAAGATAAGCATTTTATCGCGGGCAAACGGCTGCTTCGGGCCTGGCGGTGCGCTTCAGCGTGACAGGATGATGGAACGGGCTTTTTGGGCACTGCTGCGGAAAAGCTTGTGGCGGAAGGCTTTGCTTTCTTGATTATTTTTCTAATTTTGCGGCCAAACGAATGGTTGATGGATATCCTTTTTAACCGGAAGTTCCTGAAGCACAACGTCGATTGCACGGCGGAAGGTCCATACAGGCTGGCCGGCTTCGTTGATCTGCCCGATACCGAAGCCGATGGCGAAGCTTACCTGGAACTGGTACATAAAAAAGAGTACATCGAAGAGATCAGGCAGGCTTGCCTGGCAGGAGAGTTCCTGGCCGAAGTTAGCCTGAACGCCGATAGCTGGGAAGCTGCAAAGACTGCAGTGGGCCTGAGCGTACTGGCCTCCGAAACCAATGCCTTTGCTGCCGTGAGGCCCCCGGGGCATCATGCCACGGCCGACCACGCGTCGGGCCTCTGCCTCTTCAATAACATCGCCATAGCGGTACAAAAACTCACGCAACAGGGAAAAAGGGTTTTTATTTTTGACATAGACGGACACCATGGCGATGGTACCCAATCCATCTTTTATGAGCGCAGCGATGTGTTCTACTGCTCGGTACACCAGCATTATGCCTATCCATTTACCGGTTTTCCCATTGAAACCGGCAAGGGCGAAGGCGAAGGCTTAACGGCCAATTTCAGCGTTTACAACGGCAAAGGAGATGCCGAATTCCTCGAGATCGTTGATAAGGCTATTTCGCTGGCGCGAAAATTCCATGCCGATGTGATTGCGGTCTCGGCCGGCTTCGACGGCTATGAAAAAGACCGGGTGCTGAACCTCAACTATTCCATCAGGGCTTATTACGAATGCGCCTTCAGGCTCAGAAGAGCTTTTTCTGATATCTTTGCCGTGCTGGAGGGCGGTTACCATCCCGACCTGCGGAAGTGCGTCGATAGCTTCGTTGAAGGTATCCACAAAGGCGCCATCCCCCCGAAACAACGCTGGGACGAAAACATGGCCATCGGCTGATCAATGCTCCGATGCACCTTTCAACCCCCCCGTTGTAATTTAGAAGTGTTTTAAATTACACTAATATTCACCTGTACAGGCTTTTAATTAATTAAGTATTTCGATAAGTATTTATATTAGCCGTTCGAAAATCAAATCCTCTAACTTCAATAACATGAAAAAACTGATCCTTACTCTATCCGCAGCCTTCATTGTACTCGGGCTGCTGTCGCAACAGGTTAACCGTGAACGCGTCGTGGTTGAGATTGCCACGGGAACCTGGTGCCAGTTTTGTCCGGGGGCTTCTATGGGCGCCGACGACCTGGTTGCCAACGGGCATGATGTTGCCATTATCAAATATCACAATGGCGATGCTTTTGCCAATGCGGCATCCAACCACAGGAATTCCTATTACAGTGTATCCGGTTATCCAACCACCCATTTCGACGGCGTACTGGAGCATGTTGGCGGCAGCCAGACGAGCAGCATCTATAGTACCTATCTTCCTTTATACCAGCAAAGGATTGTCGTCCCCTGCGATTATGAAGCCTCCATCTATGGTCATAGCACCGGCGCACAGAGCTATGATATAACCGTGATTATCGACCTGGTAAACGGAACGCCGCCCGCCAACCTTACGGCACACCTGGTGCTCACCGAATCGGAGATCCCTTATTCGTGGTTTGGCATGTCGGAGCTCAATTATGTCTGCCGGGCCATGTATCCCGATCATTTCGGCACCACCGTCAACTTTGCCGGAGGCAACCAGGTTATTATCAACTATTCCTTTACGATCGACCCTTCGTGGGATACCCAGCATATTGAGCTGGTAGCCTTCCTGCAGGATGAATCCGACAAGGAGATCCTTCAGGGGAGCATGGTGCCGATCGACAACCTCACCCCGCTTGCTGCTTCCGCAGCTTTCAGTTGCAGCAACCAGCAGCCCTGCGAGACCACTTCCGTCGACTTCTATGACGAATCCCTGGGGGTGATCACTTCCTGGTACTGGTCTTTTGAAGGGGGTACACCGGCCAATTCCTCTGCCCAGAACCCTGTCGTAACCTATAGCAGCCCCGGGGTTTATAATGTACAGCTGATCGTTGACGACGGCACGGTGATCGACACCCTGCTGATGGAAGATTATGTGGAGGTGATCACATCTCCTGCACAGCCGTCAACGCCCACCGGGCCGGATGATCTTTGCGGAGGTGAAGGCGGCTATGTATTCAGCACCCTTCCGGTTCCCCATGCCATCGATTATACCTGGGCGCTTGAGCCGGCATCGGCCGGTACGTTCAGCGGAACGGGCCTCTCGGCAACGGTTACGGTAAATGCTTCTTTCAGCGGTACACTTGGCGTAAAGGTCAGGGGAAACAACCAATGCGGAAACGGGCTGTGGTCGCAGGCGTTCAACACAACGGTTCATCCGGTATCGGCCTTTTTCTGGATCTCGACCGGAGGTGGCTATTGCACGGGATCAGAAGGCATAGAGGTGAGCCTGAGCGGATCGGAAACGGGCTTCGACTATGAGTTGCTGCTGAGCGGCAACCCCACGGGAAATATCATGGCCGGTACCGGATCAATGCTGAATTTCGGTTACCAGACCAGCCAGGGCATCTATACCATCATCGCTTACAGCGATTATTGCCAGAATACCATGTACGGAACCTGCAACATTTACCCGGTCGACCCCCCGGGCCAGGCTGCCACACCTGCCGGAGATGAACAGGTATGCAAGGGCGGTGAAAACCTCTACGTCACAGCAGGGGCATCCGATGCAGAAACCTATCTTTGGGTGCTCGAACCCGAAGAGGCCGGCCTGATCGAAGGCACGGAGACCGAAGCCAGCGTTAGCTGGAGTGAAACCTATACCGGCAGCGCCACCATTACTGTACAGGGGATGAATGATTGCGGCGACGGACTTGTCTCCGATCCGCTGGAAGTGAATGTTAACGCCCTGCCCGAACCCCTCATCAGCGGCGATGCGCTGGTTTGCGAAAATACGCCGGGATATGTCTATTCCAGCCCCGACCACAACCAGGCATCCTACCAGTGGACTGTTTCCGGCGGCACCATTACCGGCGGACAGGGAACCCACGAGATTGTGGTCAGCTGGGGAGACATGGGAGCGGGAACGGTGAACCTGACCGAAACATCTGCCGAAGGCTGTGAAGGCCTGGCGGCCGAATTTGAGGTTTATATCGACGAATGCGTCGGCCTCGCCGAACCCGGTATCATGGATGTGTCGGTTTATCCCAATCCTGCCGGTAATATGCTTACCCTTGAAATGTATTCACATGTTAAAGGAGAAGCAATTATCAGGGTGGTGAACATGGCCGGGCAAACAGTGCTTACCGAAAAAGCTCAGCTCACGGAGGGCGGCAATAAATATACCATCAGCCTCTCCGGGCTGCCGGCAGGCCATTACAGCCTGAAGGTGTCGCCGGAACAGGGAAAAATGATCGATGAACATTTTGTCATTGTACGATAAACCCAAACCAGATTCATTTATACAGACCCGGGGACCTAAGGCTTCCGGGTCTTTTTATTTTACCTTTGCCTTTTACTTTGCCAATGGATCCATCAAACTATTACGGCGAACTGGCTGCCCTGGCCACGGCGTTTTTCTGGACCATCACCGCCCTTTCCTTTGAAGTTGCGAGCCGGCGGATTGGATCGCTGGCTGTAAACATGATCAGGCTGGTACTGGCTTTTGTATTCCTGTCAATTTATAATCTGATCGCAAGGGGGTCGGCATTGCCTTTGGATGCCGGCATGCACGAATGGGTATGGCTGTCGGTATCGGGGCTGGTGGGATTTGTCTTTGGCGATTATTTTCTTTTCAGGGCCTATGCCACCGTCAGTGCAAGGGTTGCCATGCTCATCATGACCCTGGTGCCGCCCATCACGGCACTGATCGGCTGGATGATACTGGGGGAGTCTTTAACACTGAAGGAGGTTGCGGGCATGTTGCTGACCATCGGTGGCATCAGCCTTGCCATCTTCAGCCGCGGGGGAGGCCGTATCAGCCTGTCGTATCCGCTCAAAGGCATACTGCTGGCATTGGGAGGGGCCGTGGGCCAGGCCGTGGGCCTGGTGCTGAGCAAATACGGCATGGGCAGTTATCATGCTTTTGCCGCCACACAGATCCGGATCATCGCTGGCATGGCAGGCTTTGCCCTCATCATCCTCATGCTGAATAAAGGAAGCCTGATCAGGAATGCTTTCAAAAGCAGAAAGGGAATGGCGGCCACCTTTACAGGCTCGGTTTTCGGGCCATTCCTGGGGGTGTCCTTTTCACTGCTTGCCGTAAAATACGCCGCCACAGGAGTGGCATCCACCATCATGGCCATCGTGCCGATACTGCTTATCCCGCCTGCAATCTTCCTGTTCAGGCAAAAGGTTAGCACGCTCGAAATGTTCGGCGCCTTCATCAGCGTGGGAGGGGTCTGTCTTTTTTTCATCTGATCCATCCGGCACAGAAATTGCCGGTTAAGAAAGCTTTTTGTAATTTCACAAGCGGAAATGAATGTTATGAAACCATTCTGTCATATCATGGGTCTCCTCGGCCTGCTGATGTTGCTTCTCGGTTGTACGGGTGAGAAAAACGGCCGGGCAGGGGAAGAGGAAAGCCTTGCCGGAAAGGGGATTATCGAAAAACAGCAAAGGCCCGGCCGTAAGTTGCAGCCTGTTTACCTGAGCCCATATGATGTCAGGTATCCCGGCAGCGGTCTTTTTACCCTGGTCGACGGCCAATACGGCAGCCCCGATTATATGGATGGCAAATGGCAGGGGTATCAGAACAACGGGCTGGATGTGGCCATTGACCTGGGAACCGTGCAGAGGGTAAAAGCGGTTTCGGCAAATTTTTTAAAGAACCACGAGGGCTGGATGTTCCTTCCGCAATCGGTCAGCGTATATGCCTCGGATAACCTGAAAACCTTTCATCTGCTCGGCCAGGTGACCATCTCCCTGCCTGCTGCCATGGAAGAGTCTTCCATTGAAATGATCACGCTGGATCAGCTGGATGTGCTGACGCGATACGTGAGGGTGTCGGCCGCAACCATCGGAACCGTGCCCGATTGGCACACGGCCGGAAAAGGGAAAAAAGCCTGGCTCTTCGTCGACGAAATTATGATTGAACGCGAAGCCCCGTGAACTTTTTAAAGGCTGCCCTGTTTCAGGAACTGAACATATAACACAAAAAAAATGGAAATCTATTTTGAAGGAAACAAAAAAGTCTTTGCCGATTTTAACGGCTTTACCATAAAGACGGATCAGTCTGAGAAGGTGGGCGGCGACGGTGAATATCCCGAACCTTTCACCCTCTTTCTGGCTTCGCTCGGGACCTGTGCCGGAATATACGTAAAGTCATTCTGCGACCAGCGCGGGATCCCCGCCGACAAGATCCGCCTGCGGCAGGAACAAACCTTCGACCCGCTTAAAAAGATCATCGGCCGGATAAAGATCAGCATTGAACTGCCTGCCGATTTCCCCGAAAAATACCACCAGGCAGTTGTTCAGGCGGCAAGCCAGTGTGCCGTTAAAAAGCACCTGAAAGACGACATAGCCGTTGAAGTAAGCATTCAGATCATTTAATTATTAAACCCATGGCGGGGCGAAATTCCGGCCCCGGCTTTAACAAATACCCTGAAGATGGCAAAAAGGTTTTCCGCACTGCTGCTCATGATGTTGTTCATCCCCCTTTTATACGGGCAGGACATCGGTCAGAAACTGGAAGAACTCGACCGTTATTACGAACAGGCGGTCAACGACTGGAATGTTCCGGGAATGGCCGTGGCCATTGTCCATGAAGGAGAACTGGTGTTTTCAAAAGGATACGGCACACGCAATATTGATACAGGAGAAGGGGTTGACGGGAACACCCTTTTTGCCGTCGCATCCAACACAAAGGCTTTCACGACGGCCGCCCTGGCCATGCTTGTTGATGAAGGGAGACTGGCCTGGGACGACAGGGTACGGGATCACCTGCCCTGGTTCGGGCTTTACGACCCCTGTGTGTCGGATCATTTTACCATCCGCGACCTGCTGACCCACCGCAGCGGGCTGAAGACCTTCAGCGGCGACCTGATCTGGTACGGCACCCGCTGGTCGCGCGAAGAGGTTGTACGGAAGGCGAAATACCTTGAACCTTCCTTCGGGTTCAGGTCGGGCTACGGATACAGCAACATCATGTACCTGGCCGCCGGCCTCGTTATTGAAGAGGTGAGCGGGATGAGCTGGGATGATTTCATCATCACCAGGATACTTGAACCCCTGCACATGGACCGCACGCTCAGCACCATCAGGGCACTGCCGGAAATGGACAATGTTTCCGCTCCGCATAATGATCATCACAACAGCATCATCACCATCAACTGGCTGAACTGGGATAATATCGCCCCGGCCGGGAGCCTGATCTCATCGGCCAATGATATGTCAAAATGGCTGATCTTCCAGCTTAACAAAGGAGTAACAAGCGGTGGTGATACCCTGCTGCCGGAACACAGCTTTGACGAGATGTGGGCAGCGGTTACCCCCCAGGCGGTGAGCAAGTGGTCGGCCGAAACATGGCCATCGACACATTTCAAGGCATACGGCCTGGGCTGGGCCATGTTCGATTACCATGGCAGGAAAGTGCTGGGCCACGGAGGCGGTTACGACGGCTTTATCTCCAATACCACCTTCGTTCCGGAAGAAGGGCTGGGGATGGTCTTCCTGACCAATAAGAACAGCAGCCTGTATTATCCCCTCAAATTCAAAACCCTCGACGTTTTGCTGGATGCAGGCGAAGAAAAGGACTGGAGCGCCGAATTCCTTCAACTGATGGCAGCACGTGAGGAAAGAGACCGGCTGAACCGGGAAAAGGCAGCGGAAGAAAGGATATTGGATACCAAGCCCACCCTGCCCGCAGAAGCATACCTTGGAACCTACCATTGCCGGATGTACGGTGATGCAAGGGTATATATGGCCGGGGAGACGATGATGCTCGATCTGGAACCGGCGGAGATCTTTCTGGGCAGCCTGTCGCACTGGCAATATAATACCTGGAAACTGGTATTTGACAAGGTGCCTTCACTCCCGCCCGGACTGGTAAATTTTATCATCAATGAGAAGGGGGAGGTGAGCGAAATGCAGGTAGACCTGCCCAATCCCGATTTCGACTTCACCGAACTGAAGTTCATGAAGTCCGGCCAAGAGTGATGAACTTACCGGCATGCCGGTGGAAGGTTCATTCAAAACTTATATATTTGCCTGAAAGTACAGATCATGAACGGCGATCCGAGGCTTTACGGTATACTTGACGAATTGGGGATACGGTACGAATACCATGAGCACCCCCCGGGCCCTACCATAGAGGAAGCGCTGAAATACTGGAAAGACATTGATTCGGCCCATTGCAAGAACATATTCTTTCGTAATCACAAGGGAAACCGCCACTACCTGGTGATCAGCGACCACCGTTACCAGCTCGATATCCACGACCTGGAAAAAAGGCTAAAACAGGGTAAACTTACTTTTGCCTCCCCGAAAAGGCTGAAAAAATACCTTGGCCTTGAGGGAGGATCCGTATCACTTTTCGGGCTTATCAACGACGAAGAAGACCATGTGTACCTTTTTATCGACAAAAACCTGCTGAAGGAAGGAAAAATCAGTTTTCATCCCAATATCAACACCGCCAGCCTGGTGATCAGCCTGGAGGATATGAAGCGTTTCCTCGACTGGTCGGGGAATGGATATGAATTTATAGATTTGTATGACTGACCCTTCTCTCCTGACAAGGGAATACCGGAAAAATAAATTACAGAAAATGAAAAAAGCAAGCGGCATCATCGTAAACCTTTTTATTTATGCCATTGCCATTCTGGTGGTGGTTTATACCTGGGCCTTTATCCCCGATTATCATCTGTTATGGAAGATTCTGATTGCCGATGTGATTGGCACCGTCGTGGTTTTTATCTTTTCGATGGTCTTCAATAATTCGTCTATGTACGACCCTTACTGGAGCGTGCAGCCACTTGTGATTGCGGTTTTTCTGGCAGTGCCCTTCGCCTCCCTCAGGGCCGTGGAGATGACTGTACTCGTGCTGGTTTTCCTTTACGCATTGCGGCTGACACTGAACTTTTACCGTGGCTGGCCGGGCCTGAAACATGAAGACTGGCGGTACCGCGATTTCAGGAAGAAATTTCCGAAATTTTACTGGCCAATCAGTTTCCTGGGCATTCACCTGTTCCCGACCATCATGGTTTTCCTGGCCTGCATGCCGATGGTTCATATTTTCATGGGGCCCGGCATAGGTATAAATACCTGGTTTTTTGCGGGGCTGCTGACCATGGTCGTTGCGATCGGCTTGCCCCTGGTTGCTGATGAACAGATGCGGAGGTTCAGGCTGAAAGCGGAAAACAAGGGGAAACTGATGCGCGAAGGTCTGTGGAAATACAGCCGGCATCCAAACTACCTCGGGGAGATCATGACCTGGTGGGGGCTTTATTTCTTTTCCCTCTCGGCCGGTTATGAACAATGGTGGATGATGGCAGGGCCGCTGGCGGTGACCCTGATGTTCGTTTTCATCAGCATACCCTTGCTCGAAAAACGCGAACTTGAGAGAAGGCCGGAGTATAAGGACTACCGCAAAGAGGTGCCGGTGCTGATACCTTTCATATTTTAATTTTGGCTTGTCGATTTTCACCAGGGTACCCTTCGCCCGGATACAGAAATTTTAGGGACAATAATGTACGAATGTTCAGGATTTTTTATGCCTGCGTTTATTAATGCTGCCTGATAATGAGCTGTTTTAGAGGTTTCTGCCGGCAAGGGTTCATTTTTTACCTTAAGAATTCATTATATTTGATAAAAATATTGACATTTCTTTTTATAAAACTTGTCAATTATTTCGACATTTAATCAGTACAACTCATCGGGAAGTTGTTGAAAAAAATACATTATTTCCCGGAATAAAATGACTGAGGCGTGTAATGTCATACAATGAAAGGAAAGCATGGATACCTCGATGCTCATTATGCTGGTGATACTGATTGCCACTGTTGTGATGCTGATCACGGAGGTAGTACGTATCGACTTGATAGCGATCATAAGTATGCTGGCACTGGGATGGACGGGTATCCTTGAGCCGCAGGAAATGCTTTCAGGCTTTTCCAGCAATGCTGTAATAGCCGTCGTTGCGGTTATGATCATGGGGACCGGGATTGCCCGGACGGGGATGATGGAACGGTTTTCAAAAATGTTGGTAAACCGTTTGGGCAACAACAGAAACAGGATTACTGCCGGCATGTCACTGATCGTTGGTCTGATATCCGGATTTATTCAGAATATCGGCACGGCAGTGATTTTTCTGCCCAGTTTGTTATATGTATCACGCCAGACCAGGATCCCTGCATTCATGATCCTGATGCCTGTGGGATTTGCCGTAATACTGGGAGGTACACTTACGATGGTGGGTTCAGGACAACTAATACTTGTCAACGATCTGTTGCAGGTATATGGGCTCAGACCATATGGGCTTTTCAGCATTGCGCCGGTGGGATTGCTGTTGTTGTTATCGGGGATTACCTTCTTTTATTTCTTTGGGGAATATGTGTTGCCTCATGGTTCCTCATCCAGGCGTCAGCCTTCAGCTCAGGAGCGGCTCATCGAGGCGCTGCAATTACCCAGTAACATTTGGTATTACTCGATTGCGGCAAACAGCCCTCTTGTCGGGCAAACTACAGAGCAATCAGGCATCTGGGATCGTTTCAACATCAATATCATTGGCATCTCAAGCGAAAGGGATGTAATCTATGCCCCCTGGCGTGAGACGGAATTCAGATCGGGCCAGGAAATTGCACTGCTGGGAAGTGAAGAGAATATTAAAAATTTCGCCGCGGAATACGGCTTATTGCCTGAACAATCCCTCAAACGTTTTGCACGCCTGCGCGACCCTGAGGAGTCGGGTTTTGCAGAAGTGATCGTCCCTCCCCGCTCGGAAGCCATAGAGCAAACGATCCGAAGTTTTTCGATGCGAAGACGCTTTGCCGTTGAACCCCTGCGATTATTCAGTAAGGGAGAGGAATCCCGGGGTGATTTTTCAGATCACCGCATCAGTGCCGGTGATGTGATCATCGTATATGGTTTGTGGGAAAAGATCAGGGATATGAAGGGAAGTATCGATCTTGTTGTGGCAACTCCGTTCCATTCCGAATCGAAAGACCAATCAAAAACCTGGGCAGCCTTGTTCTGCCTTATAATTGCTGTTGGGTTCACATTGTCGGGGATCCCGATCTCTATGGCGTTTTTAACAGGTGCAGCGGCCATGATGATATTGCGGGTAATAAATATACAGCAGGCATATAATGGGATAGAGTGGAAAATCGTATTCCTGATCGCCGGCCTGATCCCTTTGGGACTTGCCATGCAAAAAACAGGTACAGCTATTTTTCTGGCTGAACAAATGATGGATTTTATTGGCGGAAAGCATCCGCTGGTTCTGGTACTGGCCGTTGGGGTCCTCTCTACGGTTTTTTCTCTTTTTATGTCCAATATCGGGGCTATCATCGTGTTGGCACCACTGGTTGCAGGTATGGCCGGAATGGCAGGCATCGATCCCCGTCCTTTAGTGCTTATGGCGGCCGTGTGTGCCTCCAATTCATTCATTCTTCCTACCCAGCAGGTGAACGCACTTCTGATGACAACCGGGAATTACCGTAATACCGACTTTTTCAAGGCAGGAGGGGCCATCAGCCTTATATTTCTGATTATTACGATTTCAGTGTTTTATGTATTTTTCCTGTGAGGGGAAGAAGGTATCGTTTGGGTTCCCGCACCGTGATAATATTAAGCCAGGTCAGGATCAAAGTGGCCAGATTAACAGGATAAGCGGAATGCTGATTGCAATAATGATGATCGTAAGGGGCAGGCCCAGAATGGTATAATCCGTAAACCGATATCCTCCCGGTCCCATCACGAGTGTATTTGACTGATGCCCGATGGGCGTCAGAAATGCACACGAACCTCCTATGGCCACCGACATCAGATATGGATCCATTGAATGACCCATGCCTCCTGCCACACCGATAGCAATAGGGGCCATCAATACAACCGTTGCTGCATTATTAATGATTCCTGAAAGGAGCATGGTAAAAGTCAGGATAAAAGTCAGTATGGCCCAGGAAGGGATGTTTGGGCCTATCTGCAGGATGCTGTTCGCAATGATTGTCGCTCCGCCCGTTGATTCCAGGGCAGTCCCGAGAGGCATCATGGCGCCCAGTAATACGATCACGGGCCAGTCGATCCCTGAATAGAATTCTTTGATCGGCAGCACACGGGCTAATACCATGGCAACGGCTCCCAGGGTGAAAGCTACCTGGACCGGCAGAAGCCCGGCAACGATAACAGCGATGGAAACGGCAAAGATCGACAGAGCCAGCGGAATTTTTGTTTTATAACCTAATCTGAGTCCCCGCTGGGCCAATGGGATGCATCCGATGGAAACAATGGTGTCGTTCAGCATGTGTTCCCGGCCTTGTAACAATATTAAATCCCCCGTACGAAAAGTGATATGATCGAGACGGCGACGGATTTTCTTTTCTTTGCGCGATACTGCCAGTAGATTAATGCCATATCGGCTTCTCATGTTCATTGAAGATGCTGTTTGTCCGATCAGGACAGAATTAGCCATTATAATGGCTTCAGTAATGGCAATTTTATCCGATCCTTGGGCATCCTTCCTGAATTTTTTTCCGCCAACCAATTTTGTCTTCGTGTCTTTCATGAAAACATCCAGGCTATCAGCATCAGTCTCAAGGATGATGATATCTCCGCTAAGTAGTTTTTCATCATCGTCAGGTGCATGAATCCGTTTATCGTTTCGGACAAGTCCCAGAATATAAACATCAGCATCTGACATGTTTTTTACTTCCGAGATGAGTTTTCCCTTGATCAATGAATTGCCATTAACTTTAACTTCGGTAATATAATCGTCAATATTGAACAAATCGGCACCCGACTTTTTTACGGCCCGTTTAGGGATCAGGCGCCATCCGATCAAAGTAATGAAAGCAACCCCGATTAAAGTGACGACTACACCTATAGGCGTAAAGTCGAACATGCCAAATGGCTCACCAGTTTCCTCACCTCTGATCGCTGCAATGATGATGTTCGGCGGAGTCCCTATCAGGGTGGTCATACCTCCCAGCAAGGAAGCAAAAGCGATGGGCATCAGGATATAGGAAGGTGGATGGCCACTTTTTCGGGTCAGGTGAATAGCGATGGGCATCATGATGGCCAATGCACCCACATTGTTCATGAAAGCAGAAGCAACAGCTACCAGCATTGAAAGTGCAAAAACTTGCAGCATCAGGCCGTTGCCTATTTTCATGATCTTTTTTCCCAGCAGTTCAATAACTCCCGAAAATTCCAGGGCTTTACCAATTATCAATATCGCTGCTACGGTAATCACAGCTGGATGCCCAAACCCGTAAAATGCCTCATCAGGTTTTATGATTCCTGCAATAATCAGGATGCCCAAGGCGATCAAAGCAACAAAATCGTGTCGGATACGCCCCCATACAAAGAGCCCCAACGCCAATACTACTGTGCCAAATACAAGGTAATGCTCCATATTTCAAGAGAATTCGCTTCCTGAAATTAGTAAATCTTTCATGATCATTTTCTTCCAAGATGTATTATTGTATCGTTTCCGCCCGCGGATCAATGGTTTTCCATAATGCATATGTCCTTTCCCACAGTTTCTTCCCCTCTTCCGGAATATAGACCTTCTCGTCCATCCGCTTGGGCTTGAACATATGCTGATATTGGTTTGTACGTCCTTCGTAGTCGGGTGAGACGGCCATGTACACCACCGGCAGACAGGCTTTTTTCGGCGAACGGAAGATCACCCTGAAGATCGCACCGAGGATCATCCTGAGCAGCCAGGGAGCTTCCTTGATGATGTTGGAGTGCACGGGGCCCGGACAGATCACGTTCACACCCACATCCACTTCTTCGGGGTTCAGCCTTCCTGACAGTTCCGTAAAATAGGTATTCATTAAGAGTTTGTAATAGCTGTAGTTGGCAATACCTTTTTTTACACCGTAATCAATGTATTTCCCGAATTCGTCATAGTCGATGTATGAAGATCCCTGGTGTGAATCGGATGAAATGAAAATCAACCTGGGCCTGAAAGCCTTATCCTTGTTATTGCGGCTGATGATCCCCCTGTTGAGCATCAGGGTGCACAGCATTACGTTGGCCAGGTAATTGACCATGAACATCTCATCCTGCCCCGATCCGGTTTTTCTGGATCCCGGCAGGGCCACCCCGGCATTGAAGATGACAACATCGGGTTTTATCCCGTCCTTTTCGAGCCCTTCAACAAAAGTGTGGATACTGCCGGTCTTGCTGAGGTCGAGATCACGGATCTCAAGCTTTTCGGAACCACTCAGGCGGGTGATCTTTTCCTTTGTTTCCCCGTGCAGCCTGCGGCAGGTGCCAATCAGCCGTGCGCCGCGTTTGGCCATTTCCACTGCGATGGCAAAACCAAGCCCCGAATTTACACCGGTTACCAGGCATACCCTGTCATCGAAGCGGTCTGTGTCTTTAAGACGTTCAGCAAACTCCTGTTTTCTGAAAAGGTCGTAAAATCCCGCCCATGCGGCTACCACCGGGTTATTGAATCTTCCGTGCGACATAATAAAAATGTTTATCGGGCCGAAAATACAGCCTTTGGATCAATTATCAAAAACCCCATCCGGCCCGGCATGGCAAATACCGATTTACAACATCATAACCGCTATGTCTTCCGGTCTGGATTTTCCCAGGCCAAGCGCTGCTGCTTTCCCGAAGGTGAGGATTCCCTCCGGATCCATGCCGATAAGCCCCGAAGAATAAACATCGAGGGCCAGCGCATCGGTGCCTGCAAGGATGCGTTGCGGGCTGACGGTGTCGCCCGGACCCCTTGGCCCGTTGTTGATGGCGCATACCGTAGCGTCGACAATGGAAAGATCGGCTTGTCGCACAAGGTTCAGATCGGCAATACAACCGGCCAGGTGGTCTGTCTTGTCATAGGTATGCTCGCCATCGGGCGAATGCATGTACCGGTTCGTTTCCCTGGATGAAACACCCATCAGCCCCTTGAGGGTACCCGAAAAAAGTGTACCGTTGTGGTGTTTGGCAACCGGGATGTTGATAAAGACATCTGTTTCGAGGAACAGGCTGAACACTTCCGCACTCTGCAGGTAGCTGCCGCCTTCAAGTTTTACAGTTTGCCGTTTCTCGCCATACCGGATTTCCCTGATGAGAGGCTCCATGGCTTCGTAGTAGCGGCTCTCTTCCCAATAACCTTCCCTGACGGGTTTATAGCAGATAATGCTTCCGGCGCCGGCCTCCCTGCATAGCTTCATCATGCTGAGCACAATGTCGGGATGCGTGTAATATCCCGGATGCAGCCAGGGGCTGTTTACCAGAAAGCCGACCGACTGTCCGGATTTAACAAAGCGGCCGATGCCTCCCAGGGGTTCCAGCAGCCTGTGCATGTTTTTCATGGGGTCGGCGGCCCCGATACTGACAATGTCGGGATCGGACTGCAGGGTGCCGGCATGCAGGATGCCGCCCCGCCGGATCCCCGGCCAGAGCCTGAACCCGAGTGCTGCCCCGCCCAGGGCCGAGAGGGAGTAGATGAAGTTTCTTCTGTTGATGGATTTCATGGTTGCCGTTTTTTCCTGATAAGCAAATATAATCAAAAATTCCTGTTTTTTTTGCCGGATGCAAAAGCCTACGGAAAAAGCGGGAACTTTATCAAATCATTTTATTAGATTTGGTAGTTTAAAACAAGCAACAATGAAAATATTGAACCGTTTCTTTGTCCTTACCCTCCTGCTGGCAGCCTGCTGCCTTTCGGGCCATGCCCAGAAAAAGACAGGCGATGCAGATAACGAGTCTGTTGATTTTTCGGGTCTGAAGCTCCGGAATATCGGGCCTGCCCTGAAATCGGGACGTATTGCCGATATTGCCATTCACCCCGCAAACAATAACATCTGGTATGTGGCCGTCGGCTCGGGCGGTGTATGGAAAACGGTAAATTCAGGCACTACCTGGCAGCCGGTATTCGACGGGCAGAAGGTCTATTCCACCGGCTGTGTGGCCATCGACCCCAATAATCCGAACACCGTATGGGTAGGAACCGGTGAGAATATCGGAGGCAGACATGTTGGCATTGGCGATGGCATATACCGCAGCGATGACGGCGGCGCAAGCTGGAAAAATATGGGGCTCGGCAAATCGGAGCACATTTCGAAGATCATCATCCATCCCGATCATTCCGATATTATCTGGGTGGCCGCACAGGGGCCCTTATGGAATAAAGGGGGCGACAGGGGCGTTTACAAAAGTGAAGATGGCGGGGAGACATGGAAAAAGACGCTCGGCGACGAGGAATGGACGGGTGCCACTGATATCGTGATGGATCCGCGTGATCCCGGCCTGCTTTACGCCGCCACCTGGCAACGGCACCGCAATGTGGCCGCCTACATGGGCGGAGGCCCCGGATCCGGCATCCATCGTTCCGCCGACGGTGGAGAGAGCTGGGAGGAACTGAAAAAAGGATTGCCTTCATCGAACATGGGAAAGATCGGCCTGGCCATTTCCCCGCAGCAACCCGATGTGATCTATGCCGCCATAGAACTCGACCGGAGAACGGGTGCTGTTTATAAATCGTCCGACCGGGGCGCCTCATGGCAGAAACAGTCGGAAACGGTGTCGGGAGCAACCGGGCCGCATTATTACCAGGAACTCGTGGCAAGCCCGCATGTCTTCGACAGGATATACCTCATGGACGTGCTGGTACAGATTTCCGACGACGGAGGAAAGACTTTCAGGCGGATGAATGAAAGAAACAAACATGTCGATAACCATGCCATGGTTTTCAGGACCGGTGAGCCCGATTATATGCTGGTGGGTACCGATGGCGGACTGTACGAGACTTTTGACGGAACCGCCACATGGCGTTACGTGGCCAACCTTCCGCTCACACAGTTTTACAAGGTGGCGGTGAACGATGCCAAACCCTTTTATCAGGTTTTTGGCGGCACACAGGACAATGGTACGCAGGGCGGCCCTTCTCAAACCGACAGGCGCGAGGGCATTACCAATGCTGACTGGTTCATGGTCCTTGGCGGCGACGGCCACCAGCCCGCCACCGAGCCGGGAAATCCCGACATACTGTATTGCCAGTCGCAGCAAGCTTACCTGGCCAGGGTGGACCTCAGCACCGGTGAGCAGGTCAGCATCAGGCCGCAGCCCGGAGAAGGGGAGATGCACGACCGCTTTAACTGGGACTCACCCATCCTGGTCAGCCCGCACAATCCCGCCAGGCTGTATTTTGCCTCGCAGCGCGTATGGCGTTCCGATGACCGGGGCGATAGCTGGTCAGGCATTTCCGGCGATCTGACAAGGAACCAGCAAAGGTTGAACCTGCCCATCATGGATCAGACCTGGAGTTATGATGCCACCTGGGATGTGGATGCCATGTCGCAATACAATACCATTACTTCCCTTTCCGAATCACCGCTCAGGGAAGGGCTGATCTATGCCGGTACCGATGATGGGCTGATACAGATCAGCGAAGACGGGGGAGAGAACTGGCGAAAGATCGAAGCCGGCAGCCTTCCCGGCGTTCCGGCCAATGCCTTTGTGAATGACATCAAGGCCGACCTGCATGATGAAGCCACGGTTTATGTGGCCCTTGATAACCATAAGTCGGGCGATTATAAGCCTTATCTGCTCAAAAGTACCGACAAGGGCAGGACCTGGAAGTCAGTTTCCGGCAATCTGCCGGCCAACCACATGGTATGGCGCGTGGTGCAGGACCATGTGAACCCGGAACTGCTTTTTGCAGGGACGGAGTACGGTTTGTTCTTTACGACCGACGGGGGCCTCAGGTGGCATCAACTCAGGGGGGGCGTGCCAACGATTTCCTTTCGCGATCTCGCCATTCAAAGGGAAAGGAATGACCTTGCAGGAGCGACATTTGGCAGGGGTTTCTATATTCTTGACGATTATTCGCCCCTGCGCCAGATTCCTGCCGGAGGGCCCGGCAGCAAGGCGGTGCTCTTCCCGCTGCGGGAGGCATGGCTTTTCCCTTACCGGCCCGGCCCGGGCTCGCAGGGATCGGGTTACTTTACGGCTGATAACCCGCCTTACGGGGCCATGATCACCTTCTACCTGCCCGAAAGCTATAAAAGCCTTGAAACACTGCGGAAGAAGGAAGAAAAACAGCTTGTGAAAGATGAAAAGCCACTGAGCTTCCCCGACTGGGATGTGCTCAGGGAGGAACGGCTGGAAGAAAAACCGGGGCTGTGGTTTACCATCAGCGATGAGGATGGAAATGTGATACGTAAGATCGAAGGGCCGGTTGAAAAGGGATTCCACAGGGTTTTCTGGGACCTGGCATATCCTGCCCGGGATGCCATAGATGTTTATGGCGGGAATTCTTCCGGAAGGACGTCTTCGGGCGGACATGTGATGCCGGGTACCTATTCGGTCAGCATGTATGCCGGGAAGGATGGTAAGATCACCCTGCTGGACGGCCCGGTTTATTTCGAAGTGAAAAAACTTCGTGATGGCGTGCTCAAAGGTATGGACGAAGCCGATGCCCTTGCGTTCAGAATGGAGCTGGATCAGATGCGCGAAGCCATATCGGCGGCAAAAATCACCCTCGACGGGGCCGGAAAAAAAGTTGAAGCCATGCAGAAGGCCCTGATGATGATCCCGGAACCTCCGGGTCCCCTGCAGGAGGAATTGTATGAGGTAAAACGAAATCTGAAGTCTTTCAGGGAGAAGATTTACGGCGATCCCGCCAGGGCGGAACTCAGCGAATACGACCATCCGGTATTGTCGTCGCGTTTATGGAATGCCTTTGGCGCTTACCGCAACATCACCTACGGACCCACGGCTACGCAGATGATGAGCCTGGAACTGGCCCGCAGGCAATATGAGATGATTAAACCGGAATTGCTGGGCATCGTTAACCGGGAAATCCCCGCACTTGAGCAGAAGCTCATTGATGCCGGAGCCCCGTGGATGAACGGACAATCGCTGAAGTAAGAAACGATACCGGAATATGCCTTAGTTGATGATCAATTTTGATGTGATCATCTGCTTGCCTGCAAAGATCTGCAGAAAATATATTCCCGGTAAATATCCGCCAACATCGATTTCTCTGTTACTGAGATCAGTTTCTTCCATATTCCGGATTAATTTTCCAGTCAGGTTGTAAACGGCCAGGCGGCTGATGTTTTTCCTTGAAGAATTGTGAAGGATAAATTTATCCCGGCAGGGGTTGGGATAAACCGCAATGGCTTCTTTAAGGTCTGTTTCACCGATACCGTAATTGTCAAGCACCATCATAGTAATCCTGGAGGTGAGGTAGCCGGGGCATGTGGCCTCGATCACAGATTCACAGCCGATGGTGGCTCCGGGGGCTGCTTTAAAATATAAGTAAGCAGCGGAGTGGTTTGCAAGGAAGGTAACCGATGGAGGTACTTGTATACAACTGCTGCTTGAGGTGCTGAAACTGATGGTGAGATCCTCTTGAGGAGGAGGAAGCACCTCCAGCTCGATCAACACCGAATCATCGGGAAGTATCGTTGGGCTCACCGGGGTTTTGATAACCAGGCGGTCGACAGGAATGGTGGTGATCTTCACAATGGCGGCATAGCTGGGCTGATTGGTCTTGTACCAGAATTCAATGTTCTGCCCGATCATCGAACTCCAGTCGCCCGCCCAGGATGAAGGGGCGATCAGCCAGTGCCAATCACCGATAGCCCAGTCGCTGATCTGAAGAAAACCTCCTTCTATCCCCCCCTCATTCATCCATTCCATGGTACCATCGCCACCCGAGCTCCAGCCCTCAGACGAAGCATTGAAATTGCTCCAGTGGTTTGTTCCGATATATACATCGTCGATACCCCCGACATCATTGCCAGTATGCATCTCGGTACGGATCCAGAATGAGGTTACATTGGATAATGCGGCAGCGAAAGTGGTTTCATCCACGCCGAATGTTTCTGCCGTAAGCGGGATAGTAAATTTTTCCCATACATTGGCCTCGGCCGGAGGACCGTAATCAGCTGTGATCTCTTCCGGCGTTCCCTGTGCTCCCGCCGGGAAAAATGCTAACAAAAGGACAAGGTTCAAAAGTAAAGATCTTGTTTTCATACCTGTATGTTTTTGGTTAATAAAATAGTTGTTACGAAAATGATATGCTAATACTTGATAATTACAAAGTTAATATAATGGAAAGGGAAATGCAAGTAATTGGCTTAAAGCATCCCCGACCTGTGTGGATGATGATCATACATCTTCTCCATGGTGTGGTTGACAATGCGCGAAGCCAGCTTTCGCGGCAACATCCGGGTGAGGATGAAATAACTGAGGCGGTTTCGGTAACCGGGAATGAACAGGGTTCTTTTTCCCAGCTTTTTCAATGCTGCCTCTGCCACGGCACCCGGCTTCATCACCAAAGGCTTCAGGCTGCCGTAACGCGGATCTGTTTTAAGGTAGGCCGGTGTGGCAGTGGCACCTGCAATACAGGCCATCACATCGATACCCAGGGGGCGGAGTTCATGGTGCAGGGCTTCTGCCAGGTTCCAGGCAAAAGCCTTGGTGGCCGAATAGGGAGCTACGAGTTGCATTCCCATCAAACCCGTCAGGGATGACATGAGGATGATGCCGCCTCCCTTGCCTTCAGCGGCCAGGCGGCGCGAAAAGGCATGAACAAGCCGCAACTGGGTGCCGATGTTCACCTCCGCGTATTTTTCCATATCGCTTTCCTCCTGGTCAACGAAAGGGCTGACAAGACTGTATGCGGCATTATAAACCATCAGGCGGCAGTCGGTTTCACCTGCTTTTTCCATCATCCTTTCCACTGCATCCCGGCCGGCCAGGTCCATGGGCAGGGTAATGGTGACGGTGCCATATTCCCGGCCAAGCCGCTCCGACAAGGCCATGAGCTTTTCCTTTGCATGATCGGTCATGATGAGGCTGAATCCCCGCCCCGCCAGCGATACCGACCATGCTTCACCCAGGCCTTCGGCCGACCCGGCAATCAGGGCCCAGTTCCCGTATTTTTTCCTGATATTCATGGGTTGCTTTTCATCACAATATTAATAAAAAAGATCGAGCGGTTTTTTCCAACGCCCTTCCCGGCCCCGGGACTATCATTATAAAAAATCGGCATCATCCGCCCAATGGCTTATCATTCTTATTATATTTATCACAGAAATATACCAGCTGTTTTTAATATGAAAAACATCCTTATACCATTCCTCCTGATTCTCCTTTTGAATCACCATGCCGTGACCCAGCATGAAGTCGGGAAATACCGTTTGCCTGAGATCAGTGACCCCCTTATCCCGCTTATCACCAACAGGCTTGTCGACACCCTGGACCATAACTGGTATGTACTGAAGAACAAGATTGATCACCGGAATTCCTTAAAAATCTTTCTTGCCGAAGTACACAATGACAGCATTCATTGTGCCCGTGCCGGTGAACAGGATCTCATAGATCTTTTGGCCGTGGCCGGCCATAACTGGTTGCTGCTGGTACATGGCGACAGCAAAATACCGGTTGATGCAGCCCTCCGGGGGATCGACATACAAAACCTGCATGGGGTGAAAGTGATGGTTTTTAGCTGGCCATCGAAGATGGAGACGCATAACGGCCTCCGGAACTTTAAAAACTCCAGGCAAAATGTAGAAGAAGGGATCGTTCAGTTCAGGGAATTGCTTCTGATGCTGCAGCGCTTCAGGGCATCTGATCTCTGGCCTGAAGGAAACCGCCTGAGCATGCTGCTGCACAGCCTTGGGAATTATTATCTCGAGGTGGCAGCCGGTACCGGTATGCTCAGCGGGCTGGAACCGGGTTTATTCGACAATATCATTATCAATGCCGCCTCGGTCGACCAGGAAGGGCATGCGCAGTGGCTTGAAAGAATTGATATTTCGAAGCGTATCTATGTTATCAGTAATAAAGATGACTTTAACCTGCGTGGTGCCCGCCTTTTTACTTCCGCCGGCAAGCAACTGGGGTCGGCAGCGGATCCCCCCCTGGCCGGCAATGCCATTTATGTGGATTTTTCCAAAGCGGTGGGACTGCGTCTCCCGATCTATGTTTCGCACACCTATTTTGTCGGCACAATACCCCAAAAGAGTGACAATATCAAACGTTTCTATTCCCTGATCTTTAACGGGGAAGAAGCAGATCTCAGTGACAATGGCATGTTTATGCCCGGCGGGGACGGGCTGTCACGGGTCATCCTTTTCTGAATGACCGTATTTCTATTCATGTTTTTCAGGCCGCTTCGTTTTTTGGGAACGGAAATCCCGAATAATTGTATTTTAGCGCCTTTAAAAAAGCGGATATGGAACGACTGGCAAAGGCAATGAATGAAAAAGCCATTGTAAGATGGGGCATACTGTTGCTGGTTGGCTTTATCCTTTCGGTGAACTATTATTTTTACGATGCCTTTTCAACCCTGAAAGACCTGATGACAAAGGAATTCGGGTTTAGCAATACGGATTACGGGCTTTTTGTTTCCTTTTATTCCATTCCCAATACCTTTCTTCTGATGGCTGTGGTGGGAGGGATCATCCTCGACAAGCTTGGCATCAGGAAGACGGGTTTCATGTTTGTTTTCTTTATGGCCCTTGGCGCCTTCTTAACAGCTTATGGGGCCTCCAAAGCCTATAGTTCCGGAGGCCCGGCCTATGGTTTCATGCAGTCGTTTCTCCCATCCTATTCGCCGGAGCTGAAGATGATGCTGCTGGGCCGTTTCTTTTTCGGCCTGGGTGCCGAAACCAGTATCGTGGTGGTGAGCAAGATACTTGTAAAATGGTTCAGGGGAAAGGACCTGGCCCTGGCTTTCGGCCTCAAGGTGGCTTTCGGCAGGTTGGGCACCTTCGCCGCCTTGCAGCTTTCCCCGGTTTTGGCCGGAGGAGGCGCCCATCTCGACACAGCCATCTGGCTTGCGGCCATCCTGACCATTTCCGGATTGCTTGCGTTTGTCGTGTATATGCTTTTCGATATGAAACTCGACCGGCAGACCGGCCAGGCATCCGCCAATAAGAATATTGAAAGATTCAAGCCGAAAGATGTTTTTGACCTGCTGGGGAACCGGGCATATTTATATATTGCCCTGATCTGCCTTACCTTTTACTCGGCGGTGTTCCCTTTCAATGCCTTTGCTCCCGATTTTTTACTGAATAAGTTCGGAATGAGTTATGAGGCCAGCGGGCGGATCTCCTCCCTGCTTCCACTGGGAACCCTTTTATTCACGCCGCTATTCGGCTTCCTGATCGACCGCTACGGCAAAGCAGCCACGGCCATGATCCTGGGTTCGTTGATCCTGGTGCTGGTGCATCTGAGCTTTACTTTTACAAATGTATATCCGCACATCCCGATGATTTTCCTGGGGATTTCGTTCAGCCTTGTGCCCGCTGCCATGTGGCCGTCGATGGTCAGGCTGGTCGATGACAAGCAGATCGGTACGGCCTATGGCCTGATGTATTCCATCCAGAACCTGGGTTTGTGGGGGATCCCGCTGCTGGCCGGCAAAATACTCGATCGTACCAATCCCGCAAATGCCGAAACGCTGAACTATACACCCACCATGTTGCTTTTTATCCTGCTGAGCCTGTTGGGCCTGCTCTTCACCCTGCTGCTCAAACATGTGGATAAAAGAAAAGCCTATGGCGTTGACCTGCCCCTGAACAGGAAGGAATGATCCCTGCTTGCTGCCCATTATGCCCGAACCACGGCCCTGAGGGGCTCGGGGGAAATACTGTCGATTTCAGATTGTGAAATCCGGCCCCTTATTTTACAATCACCTTGTCGATGTAATTCGAGTTGAGAATGCTTAGCGCGCCCATATAATTCAGCCTGAAACCGATGAAGTCGCCTACCTTGTACTTCTTTTTGTTTTCGCCAAGGTCCATCACGATCATATCGGAACTGGCACCGGCAAATTCGATTTTTGTGTCGACAGGCGTAATGTTGTTTATTTCGATATCGAGAAGGCCGAGGTCGAGAATGGCCCTGAAGGAGGTCTTCCCAAGGTCTGCATCATCGAATTCAAGCGATTCGCCGGCTACGTTGGTGCCCAGCTCCCCGATCGGGACCTTGGGCTTCTCATTGAGTTCGATGATCTGGGCATATAGCTTGAATACGTCGGACTTCATCCCTTTGATGGTCTTGCCGCTTACAAGGTTGTTGCCGAAATACAGTGTTTCGCCTATCCTGAAATGGTTGCAACCCTCCGGAACCAGCTTTCTCATCAGGAGCGGAATGGTCACCGACGAACCTGCCGTTACCCAGGGTATTTTCCGGTTGAATTTCACTTCGATCAGTTGTTTGTAAAGGCTTAATTGTATCAGCTTGTCGTGGGAGGGCATTACCCCGCTGAGGCAATTCAGGTTGGTGCCCAGGCCGATCACTTCGATATGGGGCAGTTTAAATATACTTGAATAAAATTCCATCAGGTCTGTTCCCAAAACGCCTTCGCGAAGGTCACCCATTTCAATCATGATGATAACCTTGTGTTTTTTGTCCTGACGGGTGGCTTCCTCTGAAATGAGTTTTATCGTTTCAAATTCAGTGTTGAAGCTTACATCAGCATATTTTACGAGTGAGCGGATGAATTTTTTAGCCGGAGGCTTGATGTAAACGGTTTGTACTTCGGGCCTGATCGATTTGATTGCCCTGAGATTGCTGATACGGCTGTCATGGATCTCCATGGCCCCCATGTCAAGCAATTCCCTGAGATAAGACCTGGTTCCGCAAAGCATCTTTGATACCACCCCCCAGTCTTTGCCGTAGGAGGCAAATAATTTGTTCAGGAAATGATAATTATGCTCCAGTTTTTTGGTATGCAATTCCATATATGCCATGATCGTTTGTTTTAGGCAACCACAATGCGCCTGGTCCGTTCCGGTATCCTTACCAGAAGTTCATAATTCACCTGGTTGCTGATTTCACTGAATGATGCCACTGTGATTTCAAGTTGGTCCTGTTTGCCGATGATGACCACTTCATCGCCGGTTTTAACGTCGGGGATGGATGTTACATCTGCAATAAGCATGTTCATGTTTACCATCCCGATAACGCCCACCCGTTGTCCGTGTACAAGTACCCTGCCCTGGTTGCTCAGTTCGCGGCTGAAGCCATGGGAATAGCCAACGGGGATGACTGCGATCAGCTTTTCTTCACGGGCGAGGTAAGTAGTCCCGTAACTGACGAACTCCCCTTCCCTGACTTTCTTTAATGACATGATGCTGCTCTTCCAGGAGATAACACGGTTAAGCGGATCATATTTTTCCTTTTTGCCGTGAATGTATTGAATATAGGTTTCGGTGCTGGGCCAGAAGCCATATTGCATGATGCCTGCCCGCACCATGTCCATCCGGGTCCTGGGATAGTTCATGGCTGCCGCTGAACAGGCCGTATGCCTGCAGCCTGCATCCAGCCCCATCCTGTCAAGCTTTTTAACGGCCTTGTTAAAACGGCTGATCTGCCGGTTTACCCGTACGAAGTTGGCTACGCTCTCGGCTCCGGCATAATGTGTGCAAATACCGGCCAGGCTGAGATGTCCCGGGTTTTCCTTTATTTTCTTTATAGCATAGTCAAAAGCCTTGTTTGTCAACCCTGTCCGGTTCATGCCGGTTTCCACTTCAAGATGCAGGAGTGCCCTGCCCCTGCGTTTTCGCGCCAGCTCCAGCGCCCTGTCGACCCTTTCGGCGTCAAAAACCCAGAAACTGACAGCATGTTCAATGGCCCACAGCATTTCATCCGTTTCAAGCCAGCCCATAATCATCAGCCCCGGCGATTTTCTGGCTGAGGAATACACACGCCAGGCCTCATCACCGCTGAATACGCTGAAATGATCGATACCGGCCTTTTCCGCCATGGGAACGAAATGCTCGATGCCATGACCATAAGCGTTCCCTTTGACTACCGACGAAAGTTTCACTTCACGGCCGAACTGCTCCCTGAGAAAGGAAATGTTTTCTGAGAGCGCCGACTGGCTGAGTTCAAGAAATGAAGTGCTTTTAAACATAGATCATTTGTTTAGCAATTGTTCGTAAAGGTTTTTAAATATTCTGATTCCGGTTGGGATGAGCGTATCCGGGAAATCGTAGTCGGGGTTATGCAGGGCCGGTTGGGATTTTCCCGATCCCAGCCCGAACAAAGCCCCCGGGTATTTTGCCGTGAAGTGACCGAAATCCTCCGACCATTTGAATGGCTTTTCCCTTACTTCAATATTGATTTCTTCTTTTTTGGCCGTTTTTTCCAGTAGCCTGATACAATCCTGATCATTGACCGTTGCAGGGAAAACTTCTTCATATTCAATCTGGCAAAGCAGTTTTTCCTGCGAAGCGATCTCGCCAATGATCTTTTCCGTTTCTTTCCTGAGCAGTTCCATGTCCCGGTCGAGATAGCTCCGCAGGGTTAAATGTATGTCGCCCTCACCGGGCGAGGTGCCATAGGCAAGGCTTCCGAGCCTGGCATGGATGGGTGTGATCAGGGAGAAGTCGCTGAAAAGCTTTTTATCCTCTATGAGGGCTTTGAATTTCATGAGCATCCTGGCCATCCCCTGGGCAGGGTTTATTCCTTTTTCCGGTTCTGCGGCGTGCGACGACTTGCCGGTGATACTGATATGCATTCCGCGCGAGGCGGCGGCAAAGTGGCTTTTCGAAACGACCATTGTGTGCAGTGGATAACCCGGCAGGTTGTGCAGGGCAAATATCCGGTCGGGTTCATATGTTTTAAAGGCCGGGTCGCTGATGATCCTTTGCGCTCCGCTGCCGTCTTCTTCACTGGGCTGGAACAGCAGCACCACGCTGCCCTTGCCGGGACGTTTTTCTGCAAGATGGTATGCCAGTCCGGCAACCATCGCCATATGCCCGTCGTGTCCGCAAAGATGCCCCTTGCCAGGGTAAACCGAACGATAGGGTTGCTTGCTGATCGCGGCAATGGGCAATGCATCCAGTTCGGCGCGAAACATCACAAGCGGACCCGCCGCATTGCCCCTGAATTCGGCCAAAAGGCCATGCCCGCCGATATGATCCCGCATGGAATCAGGCGAAAAACCCTTAAGGAAATCGTAAACCCGCGAAGCGGTGTCAGCCTCCTGTCCCGATATTTCGGGGTGCCGGTGCAATTCCCTCCTGAAAGCGGTCAGGGCATCAATCATATGTTTTTCATCAGGCATACTGCTTTCGCATTAAGATCGTTTCAATCGCATTTCAAGGTATTTGTTGGTAAAACCAATCTTTTCGTACAGGTACCTGGCGGGGTTTTCGGGTTCCACGTGCAGGGCGATGTCGCCTTTGGCATATCGCAGGGCTTCTTTCATGAGCAGTTTTCCAAACCCCTTGCCCCGCTGTTCGCGATGAACGGCAATATATACAAGAACGTTTTCGGGAATATAGCCTTTCATTCCGGTTTTGTTCACAACCACGGCCCCGAGAATGCCATCGTTCTCCATGCCGGTGAGTAAAAACCCTCCTGCCAGGGGGTAGGGGCTCATGGCATAATCAATGGCACGGCCAATATCCTGTTCCGTGTCGCCGAATTCATCCAGATGATCGTGCAGGAATTTGATGATTTTCTGTTTCTCGAGCGTTGTGAGAATGTCGAGAGAATTATAATATTTGATTTTCATGTTTTAAAGGGGTTTTATGGGTTAGTAAATGTATGATCAGGTATGTGAGGATGGCCGATAAAATGCCAAAAATATTTGCCGCGAGGCCCCAAGGAAGCAGGCTTTCGTAAAACGACAGTATGATGGTGACGGAACCCCCGGCGATCATGGCTCCCAGGGCTCCGCCTGTGCTGGGTTTGCGGAATATGAGCAAAGCCAGCACCGGGATCAGCAATCCCGATACCATGATGGCATAGGAATAGAGCATGAGTTGCAATACTTCTGTCATCCTCAGCGCAATCCCCAGCGCCAGGAGGCCAACGGCCAGGGTAAGCAACTTGGAATAAAGCAGCACCTTCTGGTCGGATCGCTTTCCGGGGAAGATCTTTTCAAGGATGTCGGTCATCAGGTTGCCCGAGGCAGCGATCAGGCAACTGTCGGCAGTGGAAAGGATGGCCGAAAAATAGGCTGAGAGCAACAGGCCCATCAGCCCAAAGGGCAGGATGTGCCTGAGCAGCAGCGGCAGCCCCATCTCCGGGTCAAATCCAGCACCGCTTACAAAGCCTGCCTGTTGAAACATCCCGTTTTCGAAGGCCACGCGGGCAAACATGCCAAGCAATACCCCCATGAAGGCCATTACCGGCCATTCAAACAAACCTGCAATATACCAGGCTTTACGGGCCTGCCTGACCGATTTTGATGCATAAATGCGCTGATAAAGCGTCATCCCGACAAACCAGACCGGAAGGATCGTTACCAGCCAGTTGATGAAAGTGGCAGCGCTGATGTTTGTAAGGGAAATGAAACCGGGCTCCAGCACCTTTGTGAGTCCTTCCAGGCCCCCGGTTTTTACGTAAGCAATGGGAATGCCGATAAATATCAGTCCCGACAGCAGGATGATCCACTGCAGGGTGTCGGTATAAATAACCGCCTTGAGACCGCCCAGAACGGTATATCCCACGGCCACGGCTCCCATCAGGATCAGGGCGTGCTGAAGGCCAAGGCCCTCGAAGGTTGCCGATGCCAGCTTGGCCCCGGCAAGCAATTGTGAACTGGTGAACCCAAGATATCCGATGGCCGATATCAGCCCGGCTGCAATGGCCACCCTTTTATCATAAAAGGTTTCGAAGATCTGAGGAAAGGTATACAGGTTTTTTTTATCGGAGAGTTTTTTGATTTTCGGGATCAGGAAAACGGCACTGAGCCAGGCACCCAGAAGACCCGTGAACAGCATCCATGAGCCCGCAAGGCCAATGGCAAATCCCAGGCCTCCCAGCCCGATCGAAAACCCGCCGCCAACATCGGTGGCCACCACCGAAAAGCCGATATGCCAGCTACCCATCTTCCGCCCGCCAACATAGAAGTCGTCAAGGCTCTTGTTTCGCAGATGGAAATATACACCTATTCCCATCATTGAAATGATGTAAACAATGAAAATGGTTAAATCAACGGGGTGCATGGTGCAGTTAATAAAATATTGGTAATTGTAATGCAGCAGGCCAGTATACCAGGGATCAGCAGCTATGAGGTGTTGATCTGTATAATACCTGTCCGGTCGAATTCGTTTCTGTTCAATACGGCAAGGACCTTATCGAATTGTTGTATAGGAACGATCAGGTATAATTTACCCTTTTTCGAAGATGCGTACTCCTGAAACAACCTGCATTTATTTATGAAACGGTCGTATTCCTTTTCAATACCTTCACCGGTTTCAATTTCAAATACATAGGAAGCATCCCGGTGGCATGCCACCATGTCGGGCCTGAAAATATTGCCCGATATATTTCCGGCAATGTTTTTGGGTTTTTCCATATTGTCAAGCTGGGCCCTGATATGATCAAAGCCTTCCTTATCAAGGTAATCGGAAACAGCCCTAAGTATTTCCTTTTTCGTTTCCAATTTCATCCAAATAGGTGTAAATAGTTTCTGCACGAACAAAATTACAAAAAAAATCCGACACCGGCAAACCCAGATTTTCAAACGAGGCCTGCAGGGGGTGTTTTCAGGGAGTTATTCTGCCTGGTTTATGGAAATCGGATCGTCGATGGTGATCAGGGGTGAAGCGGAAATATCCTCTATATCCAGACATTCGATGAGGATATTGAGTGCATGGTCGATTTCATCCAGTTTGTTCTTCGGTAGTTTTTCCAGTTTTTTGGAAAGACGCTGGTGCAAAAGCTGCGGGGATTGCCTGAGAAGCCTTGCCCCTTTTGAAGTAAGGGAAATATGAATGCTGCGTTTGTCACTGGGATTGGGGAGCCTGGCTACAAGGCCCTTTATTTCAAGCCTGTCGATAATCCCCGACATGGTGCTTGCATTCAGGTTCAGGTAGCGGGCGACACCGGACTGGGTCGATTGGAAATTTTCCTGATTGCCCAGAAAGTCAAGGCACATCAGTTGGGGTATGCTCACTCCATACTCTTTCTGTATCTTTTTCGATTCAAGGTTCAGTGATCGGATGATCTTCCTGATGTTAACCAGTATTTGGGTATATTCCAATGTGAAATTAGTTTCTGTGCGATAAAAATAGCAAAAAATTTCAAGTATAAGGGTTTTGGCCGGAGGCGAAAGCCTGTTATTGCTGTTCTTTATGCTTGGGTGAGCCAGTTTCCCAGGCGGTCGATGGCTTTTACAATATTGGGGGCATATTCCTTTACGAAGGCTTCCTGGCTGAGCTTGTCGTCAACACAAAGCATTGTTGCGGCATCCAGGGCTGCTTTTCCATCGAAATCGACGTAGGCGATCCTGGCGGAAAACTCTTCGGGGGGCCTTCCGAAATCTATCCCGGGCAGCATGGCCACACCGGTTTCGTCAAGGATACGGTCGCAAAGCTGCCGGCCGGTGAATATCCCTTTTTCATTCAGTTTTTCACGGTAGTGGCCGAAGTCGGGAAAAATATAGAACCCCCCCTGCGGATGGGGATATTTAATTTTCAGTTTATCGAAGCGGTGCATGATATATTTCAGGATGGCTTTAAGCACTCTGCGTGCTTTTTGGAGATAGTCGTCCAGGAAGGGGCCGCCCTCAAAGGCTTTAATGGCGGCATACTGAATGGGTGCACTGGTGGCTGTAAATGTTTCGCTGGCCACCACGGCCATGGCATGATGGAGCCACCTGAGCCCGGAGGGGAAAGAGAAAAAGCCGAGCCGCCAGCCTCCCGCACCGCACCATTTGCTCAGGCCGTTGCTGATGATCGTGCCTTCGGGGTAATAGCGGGCAACCGATACATGCTGGTTGTTATGGTGCAGCAGGCCGTAAATCTCGTCCGACACCAGAATAACATGGTATTTCCGGGCGACTTCGGCCAGCCTTTTCAGCCTTTCTATCGGATAGCTGACCCCGGTGGGGTTCGAAGGGTAATTGAGGATGGCAATGCGCGGCTTGTCGGGATCGTTCAGGCAGATCTCTTCCAGCATGTCGGGGCTCATCCGCAGATCATTATCGGGGCTTGTCGGGACCCAATGCACATTGCGGCCGATGATCTTCGCCTGTGGCGCATACGACACCCAGCTTGGCGTGGGAATGATCAGGTCTCCGTAATACACAAGCTGTAAAATAAAGATCAGTTCCTTTGATCCCGGGCCGATGAATACATCGCCCGGATCATCTTCCACCTTATGCATGCGCATGTTGAATCCGGCAATGGCTTCCCTGAGTTCGGGCAGCCCCTTAACGGCCAGGTAATCCTTCTGATGGGCATTACGCCGCAAGGCTTCCGCAACTTCTTCGGGTACGGGGAAGGGCGATTGCCCGAGGCCAAGGCGGAACACTTCCTTTCCTTCTGCAGCCATCTGCCGGCTTTTCTCGTTTATGGCCAGTGTTGCGGAAGCCTGGAGTCCGCGGACGTTAAGATTCAGGTTGACCGGAAAACGGTTTTTCTTGTATTGGCTCATATCGCCAGGAATGAAATCATAAAATTACAAAAAACATACAGGCGGAAAAATTTACCGGCAGATAAAACATTTCGCGAATATCGCTTAATGCTGGATGGTCATCCATTAGTTGACATAATGGATCCCGGCATCGGGCCCCAGGGGCAATCCCAGGTAAAGCCATGCCACGATCAAAAGGGTCCATACAATAAAGAACACGATGGAATATGGCAGCATGGTGGCAATGATGGTTCCAATGCCCGATTTTTGGTCATATTTCTGGAAGTAGGCAATGATCAGGGCAAAAAAGCTCATCATGGGTGAGATGATGTTGGTTACGCTGTCGCCGATACGGTAAACAACCTGCGACAACTCCGGGCTGTATCCCATCAGCATGAACATGGGAATGAATATCGGTGCCAGGATGGCCCATTTGGCCGAGGCACTGCCCATCAGCATATTGATGGATGCCGAAAGGATAATGAACATGATCATCAGGGGGATCAGGCCGATACCCGATGATGATATCAGCGTGGCCCCTTTGATGGCCATGATCACACCAAGGTTCGACAATTTGAAATAGGCTACGAACTGGGCCGCGAAAAACACCAGTACGATATACATCGACAGGCTTTTGATGCTGTCTCTCATGCCGTTCATCACATCCGTATCGTTTTTGAAGTTTCCCGACCCAAACCCATAAGCCAGGCCCGTAAATCCGGCCCCGAGGAATAAGAATGCAATCACATCCTTGATCAATGGTGAGTGTAGCAGGCTGCCGTTTTCGGGCCTGAAGAATCCGTTTTGCGGGATGGTTCCCCACATAACGATGAGGATGATGATAATGACAGCAATCAGGGTATACAGCAAACCACGCTTTTCCTTTTTATTGAGCCTTTCCACATCCTGCCCTTTGACATCTCCGCTGTATTTGCCGAGACGGGGCTCCACGATGCGTTCGGTTACAAAGGTGCCGGCAAAGGCAATAAAGAAGGTCGATACAAACATGAAGTAATAGTTGGCCGTGGGGTTCACATAGTAATCAGGGTCGATGATCTCGGCTGCTTCGGTTGAAAGGCCTGCCAGCAGCGGGTCGATGGTGCCGAGCAAAATGTTGGCACTGAATCCCCCCGAAACCCCGGCAAAGGCGGCGGCCATCCCGGCAATGGGATTTCGCCCGACAGCCATAAAGATCACTCCCGCCAGGGGGATCAGCAATACATAACCTACGTCGCTGGCTGTATTCGAAAGGATACCGGACAGTACAAGAACAAAGGTGAGCATGCGCCTGGGGGCCGACAAAACGAGCATCCTTATCAGGGCACCGATCAGCCCGCTGCTTTCGGCTATGCCAATACCCAGCATGGCCACCAGCACGATGCCAAGGGGGGCAAAGCCGGTGAAATTGTCGACCATGCCGTCGAAAATAAGATGCAGCCCTTCGGTGCTCAGCAAGTTGAAGGGCCTGATGGTTTCGCCCGTAACCGGGTTTATCGCTTCGGTACCCATCAGCGATGCAAGCCATGAAAATACCAGGGCCAGCAGCGCCAGTATGAGGAAAAGCGTGGCAGGATGCGGCAGGGCATTACCAGTTTTCTCAATGAAATTTAAAAAACGGGAAAAAAAACCATTTGTATTTTTTGTCAGTTCATCCTTTTCCTTCATATGGTCGTTCTTTGTTTAAAAAAAACCTTTCACACACTGAATTGTTCGGCATTACGGCCATAAAACCCCGGAACATTGATTTCGCCTCCGGCATTTTCCGTGCATGATCATGTGGCTGTATTACCGTATTCCGGCGCGTAAGCGATCAATGCGGCGGTTTTCCTGCCTGCCGGAATAATCCGTCAAATACGGCTGACTGCACAGAAAGTGCGAAAATAATATTTTTTAATAATCCGCTGGCCGGTTTTGCATGTGCCGGCATTTTCCATATGTTTGTATTTTAAAAACCAATTGATATGTTTGACAATCTTTCATTCGGACTCGATATTGCCACGGCTTTATCGGTTATTGCTGCAGCCATTGCTTTTATCTGGAACTCTGTTCTTGCAAGGAAACGTGAAAGAAGCGACCGCTACAAGGAAATTATCAAATCCAATGTATTTAAAGTTGCCGACAAGCTGCATGACGAATCCATTTTTCTTTATAAAATGGTAAACAATATTGAAACGAGGTTGCGTGCAGGCGAGACCACCCAGGACCTGACGCCTTTTCAGGAATTGGTGGGGCAGTTGCCGTTTATTTTTAAATCGCGCATCGAAGCCCTTGACAAAACATATTGCGATGGCCGGTTTGAGAAACTGGCAATGGAGTATGGCCGGGAGATGGATGATTATATTCATTACCTGGCCCGGATCACCGGCCCCGGCAGCGATGAGCAGTGGAATTTTCACGAGGTCATGCACAAACCGCTGGAAATTACCGAAACTTACATCACGCGGCTATTCCTTGAGTCGGAAAAGTTTATCAATACCCTTTAAAATCCGCTAATCGGATCATAAGGGGGAATAAGCCATCAGCGCATTATTCATCCATATTTTCGCCCACATAATGGATCACCACGCGGTTGGTAATGCCCCGCCTTGTGATGGGGTCGCTGGCCACGATGATCACGGGCTCTCCTCTTGCGGCCCACTTGTTTTTGATGATCATATGGTTAACGGCGGCAATGAACCGGCTTCCCGAGGCAGGTTGCTTCATGTATTTTGGGGTGATGCTGTAAAGGATCGACAGTTGCTGCAGCCTTTTCCTGTTCTCGCCGAAAGCGATCAGGGGAACCTCCATCCGCTGCTGTGAAAGGAATACGCTGCTGCCGCCTGAATGGGTCCAGGTGATGATCAGTTTTGCCTTGATGTCGCGGGCCATCTGGTGCACCCCCCTGGCCATGGCAGCCTTGCGGTTCAACGGGCCCCGGTACCGGATAAGTTTTTCGGAATTGGCATCCAGGCTTTTGATATAGGCGTTGGTCTTCACCGAGATGCGGTTCATGATCCTGACCGTTTCAACCGGGTATTTCCCGATGGCGGTCTCTCCCGATAACATGACCGCATCCACCCCGTCGATAATGGCATTGGCAACATCCGAAACCTCGGCACGGGTTGGTACGGGTTCGTGTATCATGCTCTGCAGCATCTGTGTGGCTACAATGACCGGCTTGCCATATTCACTGCACATATGGATGATCTGTTTCTGTAAAATGGCCACCTCGGCCAGATCCATCTCAACACCCAGGTCGCCGCGGGCCACCATAATGCCGTCTGATTCTCCGATGATCTCATCCAGGTTCTCAATGGCCTGCGGCTTTTCAATCTTGCTGATAACGGGTATGTAGTTATCGTCGTACATGGTTGAAAAACCCAGGTCGCCGCCTGTAATCCGCAGGCCCTTAGGCCTCGCTTTCATCCTTGTCAGCAGCCTTTTGAGCTTTCTGATGTCGGCCGCCGCACGTACAAAACTCAGGGCCAGGAAATCAAGTTCCTTTTTTACGGCATATTCAACACAACGGATGTCTTTTTTTGTGAGCGACGGCAGGGAAAGCTCACTGTCGGGGAGGTTGATGCCCTTGGAACTACTCAGCAGGCCGCCATTAACCACACGGCAGCGGAGCGCAGCATTTTTTCCTTCACCATCCCTGCCGGTACATTCAAGCTGGATGTTGCCATCGTCAAGCAAAATCCTTTCCCCGGGCTTTACTTCATCGATAAATGCCGGGTATGTAGCTGAAAAGGTATGTTCATGACCCTTTTCACCCCCTGTAACCGCCTTTTTTACAAAACGGATCTCTCCTCCTTCTTCCAGTTCCACCCCTTCTTTAACAACTTTTCCAACCCTGATCTTGGGGCCGGGCAGATCTCCGAGGATGGCGATATATTGCCCGCTTTGTTTTTCGACCTGCCGGATGCTGGCAATAAGGCTGTCGTATTCTTCAAAAGACCCGTGTGAAAAATTGATCCTGAAAATCCGGGCCCCTGCATCAACCAGTTTCCGAATGATCGCGGTTTCCGATGTGGCAGGCCCCAGGGTGGCAATGATCTTGGTAATCAAAAAATTGTTCACGGTCATAGTCGGATGGTTTTACTTGTGCAAATGTAAAGGACTTTTCCTTTTATTTCCCGCTTCGGCATCATCATCGGTCATCGGGGTCAATAATGTTTGCCGGCAGCAGACGAAATATTTTTTAAAAATAAGTTTGATTTTTTTTAATTGTTCGTATTTTTGCGAACAACTTGGTTTTTTTTATACGATTGATGAAGGAAAAGATAAGTGATGATCAGAAAGCACTGGCCAGGTATGCCCGGGCCCTCGGGCATCCGGTAAGGGTCTATATCATGGAATTGCTTTCGAAGCAGAGCTGCTGCTACAGCGGCGACTTATCGGATGTATTGCCCATTGCCAAGTCAACCCTTTCGCAACACCTCACGGAATTGAAAAAAGCAGGGCTAATCCAGGGCGAGATCGAAGCTCCGCGCATCAGGTATTGCGTCAACCGGGAAAACTGGCAGCATGCACGGGAGCTGTTTATGACCTTTTTTAAAACATAAAAAATTTTAACCCATTTGTTCGTTGTTTTGCGAACAACGAACATGCCATCAGTTATTTAGAAACAAAAACAATTGTAATTATGGAAATAAAGATCCTTGGTACAGGCTGCCCCAAATGCAAAAGCCTTGAAAAATCTGCCATCGAAGCGGTATCACAACTGGGTGTCGACGCGCAGGTAGTGAAGGAAGAAGACATCATGAAGATCATGGCGTATGGCATCATGCGCACGCCCGGCCTGGTTATTAACGAAAAAGTGGTCGTGTCGGGCAGGCTTCCTTCAATGAATGAAATAAAAAAACTAATCAATCAAAACCTATAGTAATATGAAAACATTAAAAATTATTGTTTTAACGGTTATTGTAATTGGCTTCACTTCCTGCGGGAGCGCTCAGACCAATCAGGGTGAAGAGATAGCCATTGATTCAAGCTCAGGTAATGTGGAGGTGTTTTACTTTCATTTTTCGAGAAGGTGTGCCACCTGTAAGGCAGTGGAAACGGTTACCCAAACCGCGCTTGCCGAATTATATGGCGACAAGGTGAAGTATCTGGCCGTGAACCTTGAGGATGCCGAAGGGAAAATAAAAGGAGAGGAACTGGGTGTATCAGGTCAGACAGTTCTGATCGTCAGTGGCGATACCCGGATCAATATTACAAATGAAGGTTTCATCAATGCCCGCACGAAACCGGAAACCTATAAACAGCTCATCAAGGAAAAAATTGACCCATTGCTTTAGGCAGGTAAACATTTCGGGATGGAAGAATTACTGAATAACTTATTAAGCAACAGCTCCCTGCCTTTGCTGTCGGCCTTCCTGCTGGGATTGCTCACTGCCATCAGTCCCTGTCCGCTGGCAACCAACATCACCGCCATCGGCTTCATCAGCAAGGATATGGAAAACCGTAAAAGGGTTTTCATCAACGGCCTTGTATATACCCTGGGACGGGCCATATCCTATACCCTGCTGGCCGTGATCATATATATTGGCGCTGACCAGATAAAGATATCCTACTGGTTCCAGATGTATGGCGAAAAAGTCATTGGTCCGCTATTGATCATCATCGGGTTTTTTATGCTCAACATCATCCGGATCAGGATACCGGGCTTCAGCAGCCTGGGCAACCGCTACAGGGAAAAGGGAACCCGCAGCTACCTGGATGTATTGCTGCTGGGTATCATCTTTGCCCTGGCCTTTTGTCCTTACAGCGGGGTGCTGTATTTCGGCATGCTGATCCCGATGACGATCAGCAGCTCCTCCGGGCTGTACCTGCCTGTTGTGTTTGCAGTGGCAACCGGCATCCCTGTCATCATCTTTGCCTGGTTGCTCGCCTATACGGTGTCGGGTGTCGGAAAGCTGTATAATAATCTCCGGACATTTGAAAAGTGGTTCAGGTATGTGATCGCCGTTTTGTTTATCCTGGTCGGGATATACTATATTTTCCTTGTTTTTTGGGGGATCGACCTGGTCAATCTGATTGTTGGATTATTTTAGGATGGAGCAGGAAAACCTCATTCGCAATAGCATTTTGAAGGCGGGTATTGTGATATTTTGTATTGTCGGAATAAAATGTTTGTGATATGGAATTAAAAAGGGAGATCAGGATCTTATTCTGGATGATGGGGGTTTTTGTGGCGGCCTTTTTCATGCCGCTTGAGAGCCTGCGTTTCAAAGAGGCCATCATGGCGATGTTTGATCTGACAAAATGGTATGCACGCGAACATGTGATCCTTTGCTTGCTTCCGGCCTTTTTCATTGCAGGGGTCATCTCGGTCTTTGTGAGCCAGGGTGCCGTGATGAAATATTTCGGGGCCAAAGCAAAAAAATGGGTTGCCTACACGGTGGCAAGTGTTTCAGGTTCGATACTGGCTGTATGCAGTTGTACGATATTGCCGCTTTTTTCGAGCATACATCAACGCGGGGCGGGCCTCGGGCCGGCCATCGCCTTTCTTTATTCGGGGCCGGCCATCAACATACTGGCCATCATCCTCACGGCGCGCATCCTGGGTTTTGAGATGGGTGTGGCCCGTGTGATCGGGGCGGTGGTATTTGCCATTGTCATCGGTTCGGTAATGGCATTGATATACCGCAAGGAGGAAAAACGTAAAAAGGAAGAACAGTTGAGTTTTCCCGATGTGCCTGAAAAACGGCCGATGTGGCAAACTGCTTTTCATTTTTTTGCGCTGGTGCTGATCCTGGTATTCGCAAACTGGGGTAAACCGGGCGATGAGGTCAGCAGTGGCCCCTGGTACTGGCTCTGGGCCAATAAATGGTATATCACTTCCTTCTTTTCACTTGTCCTGGGTTTCTCCCTGATATTTATACTGAAGATAAAATGGCAGTATGTGATTGCAGTGGCCCTGGTCACCGCCTTATCGGCTTTTGTCAGCTCTTCGCCCCTCATTCCGGTGGTCGTTGGAATGGCAGGCCTCAGCCTGATCACCCTGCTCGACCGACGGGAACCTGAAAACCGTGAATGGACGATCGCTTCATGGGATTTTGCAAAGCAGATCATGCCGCTGCTGGCCATTGGTGTGCTTATTGCGGGCTTTTTGCTTGGATCAACCCATGACGATACCGCCATGGCCGGCATTATCCCCAATGAATGGGTGGCTGCCCTGGTTGGAGGGAATTCAGTGTTTTCAAACTTCTTTGCTTCCGTTCTTGGCGCATTCATGTATTTTGCCACCCTCACGGAGGTGCCGATTTTGCAGGGACTGATCACTTCGGGTATGGGAAAAGGGCCTGCCCTGGCCCTGTTGCTGGCCGGGCCTTCCCTCTCACTGCCCAACATGCTGGTGATCCGCGGGGTGCTCGGGACACAAAAAACCCTGGTCTATATTGCCCTTGTCGTGGTAATGGCAACGATCAGCGGATTGCTCTACGGACTGTTCTTTTAAACCCGGTAAATGAAATACGATGAAATGATAACGGTTTTCGGTTATGTGGCATTTCCGTCAAACCGCTAAAATAAAAACAGTGATACGATGAAAATTCTGATCCTTTGTACAGGCAATAGTTGTCGCAGCCAGATGGCACACGGTTTTTTGCAGTCGTTCGATCCGGCTCTCACGGTTCGTTCGGCCGGCACACAACCTTCTGACCGGGTCAATCCCCGGGCGGTCGGGGTAATGAAAGAGGTGGGGATCGACATTGGCAGGCAGCGCCCTGTTCATGTAGATGATTACGTGGGCGAAAAGTGGAATTATGTCATAACCGTATGCGATGGCGCCAAAGAAGTATGCCCGGTATTCAACGGGGAGGTGAAGCAGCGGATGCATATTGGGTTTGAAGATCCTTCGGATGCCACGGGAACGGAGGAATATATAATGGGTGAGTTTCGCAGGATACGAGACCTGATCGGGCTTGCCTTTCACGACCTGTATGATAAAAACATTAAAACGCAGATGTAATCCTGAAAAAATGGAAAACAAAAGAAAAATCGGTTTTTTTGAAAAATACCTGACTTTCTGGGTGGCCTTGTGCATTGGTGCCGGAATACTGGCCGGGCATTTCCTGGGGGGGCATATCAGTTTTTTAAGCGATATGGAGATCTACAATGTCAATATTCCCGTAGCGGTACTGATCTGGCTCATGATCTATCCCATGATGCTGCAGGTTGATTTTTCAAGCATTAAAAAGGTGGGCAGGCGTCCAAAAGGCCTGATCCTCACCCTGGTGGTAAACTGGTTGATCAAACCCCTGACCATGGCCTTTTTTGCCTGGATATTCTTTTCGAAGATCTATGCGGCCATTATTTCCCCCGATCAGGCCGGTGAATATATTGCAGGGGCCATCCTGCTGGGCGCCGCTCCCTGTACGGCCATGGTCTTTGTCTGGAGTTACCTTACCAACGGGGACCCGAACTATACCCTTGTGCAGGTGTCGGTAAATGACCTCATCATCCTGGTGGCTTTTGTACCCATCGTGGGTTTGCTCCTGGGCATCACCGACGTGCGTATCCCTTATGACACCCTGGTTGCCAGTGTGGTTGTTTTTGTGGTCATTCCCCTGGTGGCCGGTTATCTGACCCATAAGATGCTGATCAGGAAAAAAGGGGAGGAGTGGTTCAAAGGGGTATTCCTGCCAAAGTTCAGGCCCGTTTCCATACTGGCCCTGCTGGTAACGCTGGTGTTGCTCTTCGCTTTCCAGGGTTCCAACATCATTGATAAGCCCCTGATCATTTTGCTGGTGGCCATCCCCCTGGTGATCCAAACCTACTTTATCTTTTTCATTACATGGTTTTCGGGCCGTTTTTTAAAGTTGCCGCATGCCATTTGTTCGCCGGCTGCCATGATTGGTGCCAGTAATTTCTTTGAGCTGGCCGTAGCGGTGGCCATTGCCCTTTTCGGCCTGCAGTCGCCGGCCGCCCTCGTAACGGTTGTTGGCGTGCTGGTGGAGGTGCCGGTCATGCTTTCGCTGGTGGCACTATCCAACAGGTGGAAATATTGATATGTGGATCTCTGGTACTGAAAAGGCCTGATCAGTCCTGATGGTTCGGCAGGGTGGCGATGAAGGCCTAATAGGCCCACTTCACGTATACCGAACCCCAGGTAAATCCTCCTCCGAAAGCCGACAATATCAGGTTGTCGCCTTTGTTGAGCTGGTTTTCCCATTCCCACAGGCAAAGGGGAATGGTGCCTGAGGTGGTATTGCCGTATTTTTGAATGTTGATCATCACCTTGTTCCTGTCGATCCCCATCCTGCGGGCGGTGGCCTCAATGATGCGGAGGTTTGCCTGGTGTGGAACCAGCCAGTTTACATCGTCGGAACTCAGGTAATTTCTTTTCATGATCTCGACCGAAACATCGGCCATGCCCTTAACGGCAAATTTAAAGACCGACTGTCCTTCCTGGTATACAAAATGTTCCTTGTTGGCAACTGTTTCGAAAGAGGCCGGTTTCACGGAGCCTCCCCCTTTCTGGTAGAGGTATTGTTTTCCCGATCCGTCGGTATAATGCCTTGAGTCGATGATGCCTACATTTTCGGTGGTGGGTTCGAGCAGCACCCCGCCGCCGCCATCGCCGAACAGTACACAGGTGGCGCGGTCGGTATAGTCGATCATCATCGACATTTTTTCTGCTCCGACCACCATCACTTTTTTGTGTGTTCCTGCTTCGATGAATTGTGCGGCGGTGGTCAGGGCAAAGAGGAAGCCTGAGCAGGCGGCATTGATGTCGAAGCTCCAGGCATTTTTCAGGCCCGCTTTTTCGGAAATGATATTGGCTGTTGCCGGGAAGGCATAATCGGGGGTAACCGTAGCCACGATCAGCAGTTCTATGTCTTCGGGCTTGTTGCCGGTTTTTTCGAGCAAACCTTTTACCACTTCGGCGCCAATAACTGAGGTTCCCTGTCCTTCTCCTTTCAGGATATGCCGCTCATGGATACCCGAGCGCGTGGTGATCCACTCATCGGTAGTATCCACCATTTTTTCAAGTTCGGCATTGGTGAGGATATAGTCGGGAACCCAGCCGTAAACGCCTGTAATTGCTGCTCTTAAATCTTGCATAGGGAATATTTTTTGGGCGGTAAAATTACGAATGTTTTTGAAGTTCGCCCTGTATTTTATGGGAAAGATTGGCCTGGTGGATGTTTTTGGTGAGCAGGATCATGTTCCTGATGGCATTGCCGTTTGAAATTCCGTGGCCGACCATTACCGTTGATTTTATTCCAAGGATGGGTGTGCCCCCGAAATTTTCGTAGTTCATTCTTTCAACGAAATCATCGTACAGATCCCGCTTTTTGAGCAGGAAATACATAGACTCAAGTTGCTTGAGAAGGATATTTCCCGTAAAACCGTCGCAAACAACCACATCGGCTTTGTCACATAATACATCGCGTCCTTCCACATTTCCGATGAAGTTGAAATGTTTGGACTGTTTCATGAGCTTGTAGGCAGCCCTTGCGAGGATATTGCCCTTTTCTTCCTCTTCGCCGATGTTCAGCAGGCCTACCCTGGGGTTATCCACGCCATAAACATATTTGATATAAAACGAGCCGAGGATGCCGAACTGGTACATTACTTCGGGTTTCGGATCGGGGTTTGTCCCGATGTCGAGCAGGAGTGTTTGCCCGCCGTTTTCGCTGGGCAGCACAACTGCAGTGCATGGCCTGATGATCCCCCGGATCATTTCCACGCTGTACATGGAGCCGACCAGCATGGCGCCGCTGTTGCCGGCGCTGGCAAAACCATCGATCGATCCCTGTTTCAGGTAATGGAATCCTTTGGAAATGCTCGATTCGGTTTTTTGTGTGAAGGCTTTGATGGGCTGGTCGCTCATACCGATCACATCAGGGGCATGAATAATTTCAAACAAATCAGGGTCGGTATTATTCTCATAAAGTTTTTCTCTGATCGTCTTTTCATCGCCGAACAGGAATAGCCAGTCCTGCCCCTCCAGTTCGCGTTGTGCCAGTATGGCTCCCCGGATGGTGGAATCAGGCGCTTTGTCGCCCCCCATTATGTCCAGCCCTATATTCATGATATAACCCGGATCACACCGGTATTAAACGAATAAAGCAGTAAATTGTTCTGATCATTCACCTTTGGCCATTACCAGTTTCCCTTTGTAATAAAGGTCACCGTCGACATAATAGGCGCGGTGGTAAATGTGAATGGTGCCCGTGGTGGGACATGTGGCCAGGGTGGGAAGGCTGGCTTTGTAATGGGTTCTCCTTTTGTCCCTCCTGGTTTTTGATATTTTCCTTTTTGGATGTGCCATTTTATTTCCTGGTATTAGGTTATTATATTTTCAATTCCTTTAAGTTGTCCCATCGCGGGTCGGTTTCTTTTTCCGGCAGGTTTTCGATGTGCCGCAGCATTTCCAGGTCGCAGCCGTCCCCGTTGTCGGGATGAACCTTCCTTATGGGCAGCATCAGCACGATATATTCATAAATGAAAGTGGCCAGGTTAATCCTGGTTACACTTTCCGGGATGATCAGGATCTCTTCGGTTTCCTCGGCCCATTCCGTTCCTGTCTTGACGATCAGTCGATACCTGCCTTCAAGGGGATATTGCATATCGGCCAGGCAGCGGTCGCAGGCTACGGTCACATAACCGCTGATAGTAAAATCAAAGATCATCATCCTGCTCTGTTTTTCCATGTCGACATGGACGCTGAGCCTGCCATCCTGGATTTCTGAATATTCAAAACATTTAAAGAACTCCGGCCCTATCCCGTAAGTATAAATATGATGCCCTTCCTTTAACCCACTGAACCGGACCAAAAACGCATTTAATTCCTTCATAATCCCGCCCCTCAAAAATTCGGGCTGCAAAATTAGGGATATAACTTTGTTTTTACAAGTATAATGTTTAAAAGATTGTGCGGGCAAAAATATGAGCTTTTCCTGTTAATTTTTTAACAGTTTTTTCCACCCAAATGAAATTATGTATTTATTTTGCACGCTTAATGGCCGGAATTTTTATAACACAGTCAAATAAAAAGCGATGTTCAATAAATTTATAGCTTCTCTGCTCCCCTATCTGCCCAAAAAATTTGTCTGGTTGTTCTCGAAGCGGTATATTGCCGGAAAGAACATAGAGGATGCCATCCGCGAATCGCGCAAGCTCAATGACGAAGGCATCATGGTTACCGTCGACCTGCTGGGCGAATTCATAACTGACCTTGACCAGGCCGGGCAAAACAAGGAGGAATACCTGGATATTATCGAAACCTTCGAAAGGGAAGGCATCAACGGCAATTATTCACTAAAACCCACCATGTTCGGCCTCTTGCTCGATGAAGAGGTCTGCTATACATATATCCGGGAGATTGTGAAGAAAGCGGCGGACCATAATAATTTTGTCAGGGTCGACATGGAGGATTCGCAGTGCGTCGACAGGGAGATCACGCTATTCAGGCGCCTGAAGGCGGAATTTCCCAAAAACGTTGGCCTGGTATTTCAGGCGTACATGAAGCGCACCCTCAATGACATTAAAAGCCTTGAAGACTTGCACAGCGAATCCAACCCTGTCAATTACAGGCTTTGCAAGGGGATCTATGTTGAACCGGCCGAGATTGCTTATAAAAAGTATCATGAGATCAACGAGCATTTTCTTGCCGACCTGGAATATATGTTTTCGAAGGGAATGTATCCGGGCATTGCCACCCATGATAAGAAGCTCGTTGATGGTGCCTTCCTTCTGATAGAAAAGTACAAGGTGCCGCGCGAAATGTATGAATTCCAGATGCTTTATGGTGTAACACCCGAACTGCGTAAATCAATCGTCGACAATGGCCATCGTATGCGCGTTTACGTACCTTACGGTTCCCAATGGTTTGCCTATTCAACCCGGAGGCTGAAGGAAAACCCCAGGATGGCCAGCCTCATCATCAAAGCACTGTTTTTCAGGGGGTAGTTAAAAACCGGACTTTTCTTCCCTGAAAATAATGTTTGGAAACCCTTCCGGCGTTCCCGATCTTTTCTATCTTTACAAAAAGAAATTTTCAGCGCAAATGGATGGGCTCTCCCTTTATTCGCTTCCGCAGGCACTGTTTTGCCTGGCCATGTTGCATGGAGAATCCATCATGCCGTTAACCTAAAAAAGTTCTACAATGAAAAAAGCGATTCTTATCACGGGTGTGGCCATTCTTATTATCCTGGCCGGCGCATGCAGCTCAAAGAAAAAAGTAACACGGGTCTCGCCCGATGAACAAATAGACCTCAGCGGCCGCTGGAACGATACCGATTCCAGGCTTACGGCCGATGCCATGATCACCCAATCGCTCAGCGAACACTGGCTCAACAACTTTCGCGATGCAAATGGCGGCAACAAGCCTGTGATCATCTGTGGTTTTGTAAAAAACAAAAGTCACGAACATATCAATGCCGAAACGTTCATCAAGGATCTCGAGCGGGCTTTTATCAACTCACAGCAGGTACGCCTGGTGCAGGGGGGTGAAAAAAGGGAGGAAATCCGCCGTGAAAGGGCCGACCAACAGGATTTTGCTTCGGCCGAAACCATGAAGTCGTGGGGCAGGGAGATCGGTGCCGACTTCATGCTGCAAGGGTCCATCAATTCCATTGTTGACACCGAAGGCAGGGAAACGGTTACCTTTTACCAGATCAACCTGGAGCTTACGTCAATCGAAACCAATGAGATTGTTTGGATAGGCGACAAGAAGATCAAAAAATACATCAAAAGGTAAAAAAGTGCCTGTTTGTTTGCCGGTAACGGCTGCCTGGCCTAACACACTCCGGGATGAAGGGTAAACCTTTATTGCTTCTGGTATTCTTTACTGCAGGACTGCTTGCGGCCTGTTCGAGTTATTACAGGAAAACCCAGCGTTTCCAAGAATATGTTACGGCCGGCGAATTGGAAAAGGCCAGGGATTGGCTGGCCAAAAATGATAAGGATAAAAGCGGGAAGAACGAACTCCTGTACTACATGAACCGCGGGTGGGTCAACTGGATGCTTGGCGATATTGAAGCCAGCAACAAAGACCTGGACGTGGCCGATCTTTTGATCGAAGATCAGCATAAACAGTGGGGCTACGAGGCATTGTCGCTCATTACCAACCCCGGTATGAAACCTTACCAGGCCGAGGATTTTGAAAAGGTCATGGTCAATTATTTCAAGGCCATGAATTATATACAGGCCGGGGCGTACGAAGCCGCCATTGTGGAGGCCCGGCGCATTATCATCAGGCTGCAGCAATTGAACAGCAAGTACAAGGACCGGCCGAACAGGTATTCCGATGATGCCTTTGCCCATGTGATCGTTGGGATGCTTTACGAGGCCGACGGCGATCATAACAATGCCTTTATCGCCTACCGGAATGCCCTGGATGCCTATGAAGGCCTTTACCGGGAAAATTTCGGACTTGGCCCGCCCGAACAATTGAAAACAGACCTCCTGCGATCGGCATATCTCACAGGTTTTTTTGACGAACTGGATTTTTATGAAAAAAAATTCGGGCAAAAATATGTACATCCCCGTGACGAGGGCGGTGAAATGGTTTTTATCTGGCACAACGGCCTGGGCCCGGTCAAGGATGAATGGAGCATTACCTTTACCATGCTGCCCGGCGATGCCGGTTTTATCGTCTTTGCCAATGAGGAATACGGGCTTACATTCCCTTTCTATATCGGCGACCGTTCAAAGGAGGAGCAGGCACAATTGCGCGACCTGAACATTGTACGTGTAGCCTTTCCGAAATATGTTGAACGAAAACCGGTATTTTCAGGTGCAAACATCCTTTTTGGCGGTGAAAGCCGTTCGCTGGGGCTTGCCGAGGATATCAACGTGATTGCATTCAAAACCCTTCACGACAGGATGCTGAGGGAATTTGGCAATGCCCTGCTGAGGGTGGCAACAAAAAAAGCCATTGAACTTGCCGTGCGAAAGGCAACAGCCGGTTCGTCGCAGGAAGGTAAGCTCGATGCCGGCGACATAGCCCCCGCTGCGCTCACCATTATAAACGCCGTTACCGAAAAGGCCGATACCCGCAACTGGCAAACACTTCCCCATTCAATATACTATACCCGGATCAGCATGCCCGCGGGAAAACAAAATTTTACCTTCAGGGCCGGCGGGCCACGGCACGAAGAATCGCAGCAATTTGAGGTGGATATCAGGAAAGGAAAGACTTCCTTTGTCGTCTATCAAAGCCTTGAATCCTATCAGCCCGGGATGTAATAATGCCGTTTCCGCTGAAAAGCCCGGAGCAAATAAAGCAGGTCTTCATGCGGTTGAACAGGCCGTAAGCGGGATTTTATATTATTAAAACATTGATTATTAGCAGTGCCAAATTGAATAATTGCAGGTTTTTTCATAATTTTGCAAATTCTTATTCCGCAATACTTATATTATGGAAAAAACTAGGGTGTTATTTGTGGCCCAGGAAATCTTTCCTTACCTTGAAGAAAGTCACATGGGAAAAATCGGCAGGTATCTGCCACAAGGCATACAGGAAAGAGGCAAAGAGATCCGCACTTTTATGCCCCGTTACGGCAATATCAACGAACGAAGAAACCAACTGCACGAAGTGATCAGGCTCTCGGGCATGAACCTGATCATCGACGATACGGATCATCCGCTCATTATCAAGGTAGCATCCATCCAGCAAGCCAGGATGCAAATCTATTTTATCGATAACGAAGATTATTTTCACCGAAAACAACCCCTTGCCGATAAAAACGGGAAATATTTTGACGATAACGATGAACGCAGCATCTTTTTTGCCAGGGGCGTACTCGAAACAGTAAAAAAACTTGGCTGGGGCCCCGACATTGTCCATTGCCATGGCTGGTTTACCACCCTGCTGCCGCTTTATCTGAAAAAAGCATACCATGTTAACCCGCTTTTTACCAATGCAAAAATGGTGTTGTCAATCTATGATGATGATTTCAGCGGGGAAATGAATACCGGTCTTCCCGAAAAGATGAAACTTGAAGGCATAACGAATAAGGATCTTGCACACTATAAGAAACCGGATTACGTTAATCTCATCAAAGCGGCCATCGGATATTCAGATGCCATCATTATCGGGAGCGAGAAGATCAACCCGGAAATCGAAAAGCATCTGAAAACCGTTAAACTGCCCATATTGCCATACCAGGATGAAGGGTCCTATATTGACGCATATGCGGCCTTTTATGATGAAATACTGAATAAATAGCCCGGCTGCCTGTTTAAAACGATACCCAAATACCGGAAAATATTGAAAAATCGAGTAGTATTTTCAGTTTCGCTTTCATTGCTGTTCATATTTCTTTTCATTTCATGCAATAAAGAGCCTGATCAGGTGGGCATCGGCCTTCAGCCTGCTTCTGCAGAATTGACGGTCAGTTTTGATGACAGCAGCGGCCTGCTGGTGTATTCCGAACGCGAAGATTCGGTGCGTACCGATGGTAACGCCATCAAAACCGGCATGCTGGGGAGTATGATGGACCCGGTTTTCGGGCGCACCACCGCCGGGATCTATACCCAATTCAGGCTCCCCGAAAACGGGCATACCTACGGATCGGATCCCGTGCTCGATTCGGTTGTGCTCTCCCTTTCCTATTCAGGTTTTTATGGCGATACTGCCGCACAGCAAAGCATCAAAATTTACGAGCTGACAGGGGAGATGTTTCCCGATTCGACCTATTATTCCAATCAAAGCATTCCCGACGACGGGCAGATAATCGCTTCGGCGGATTTTGTTCCAGTGCCCGGCGACAGCATCACGGTTGGCGGAAACCCGGCATCGCCCCAGTTAAGGATCCGCTTGTCGGATGAGTTTGGCCAGAAACTGATCAACGCAGGTTCCGAAGTATACAGCGATAACGAAAGCTGGCTTACCTTCATGAAAGGATTACGCATAACGTCCGATCCGGCAATGGCCGGCGGAGGGATCATGTTGTTTGATATGCTTGCATCCAATACCGCACTGACCGTTTACTACCGTACCGGTGAACCCCAGGATACCCTTTCCTTCGCTTTTGTCAGCAACAGCAATTGTGCCCGTTTCACAGCCTTTGACCATAACGATTACCTGGATGCCCTCCCCGAATTCAGGGCCCAGGTGCTGGAACAGGATACCGCCCTTGGCATGAAAGAATTCTACCTGCAATCCATGGGGGGCGTGAAAGCCCGGATACGCCTGCCCGATATTGCCGGGTATTTCAAGGATGGCCCCGTGGCCATCAATGAGGCAATGCTGGTCTTTTACATCAATGATGACGGGGCCGGCCTGGCCCCTCCGCCACAACTGGGCCTGGCCCTTGTCGGTGAGGAGGGAGAATACCTGCCCCTCCCGGATGCCGGCGAAGCAGGCTCCTATTACGGGGGTTTGTTGAATGATAATGAAACCCAATATTTTTTCCGCATTTCAAGGCATGTGCAACGCGTGCTGACAGGGCAATCGGACAATTCATCACTGGCACTGCTTATTTCAGGTGCTTCGTTCAGGGCAAACCGGGTGGTCTTTTATGGCCCTGATCAGGTCAACGGCGACCTGCGAATGCGGTTGAATGTGATCTACACCGGTGTTCAGTGATTTTCGCCCGCCCGGCATCATCATCATACATATTTACCATTATAAACGTATCTTTGCCGATAATTTAACCAATTACAGCATATGTGTGGAATAGTTGGATACATCGGTCTGCGCGAAGCATACCCGGTGCTTATCAAGGGTTTGAAGAGGCTTGAATACCGGGGCTACGACAGCGCAGGCATAGCCCTTTACAACGACAACCATCTTAATGTTTACAAATGCAGCGGCAAGGTAGCCGATCTGGAAGCCTTTGTCAGCGAAAAGGATACAGGTGGCACCCTGGGCATGGCACACACACGCTGGGCCACCCACGGAGAACCTACCGATCACAACGCGCACCCGCATTATTCCGAATCGGAAAACCTGGCCATTATCCACAATGGGATTATTGAGAATTATCAAACGCTGAAAGAGGAACTCATCAATCGCGGGCATCGCTTTTCGAGCGAAACCGATACCGAGGTACTGATACAACTGGTGGAGGATATTCTCGAAAATGAAAAGGTAAACCTGGAAGAAGCCATACGGATCGCACTCAACCAGGTGATCGGCGCCTATGCCATTGTGATCATTTCAAAAGATGATGAGGATACCATGTTTGCCGCACGCAAAGGCTCTCCCCTGGTAATCGGATTCGGGAAGAATGAGTTTTTCCTTGCCTCGGATGCAACCCCCATCGTGGAATATACAAAAAAGGTTGTTTACCTCGACGACGAGGAGATCGCCATCATCCGCCGTAATGGCGATTTTAAGATCAAAACCATCAGGAACAGGGAGAAAACCCCGTATATCCAGAAACTTGAATTTAACCTGAGTGAACTGGAAAAGGGTGGTTACGATCATTTCATGCTGAAGGAGATCTATGAGCAGCCCAGGTCGATCCGCGACAGTTTTCGCGGCAGGCTCCGTCCCAACGGTGAAGTGATCCTCGGGGGTATCAGGGATTACGAAGAAAAGGTGCTCAACGCCAGGCGTATCATCATCGTGGCCTGCGGAACCTCCTGGCATGCCGGCCTGGTAGGCGAATACCTGCTCGAAGACATTGCGCGCATATCGGTGGAGGTTGAATATGCTTCCGAATTCCGTTACCGCAATCCCGTCATCACCGAAGACGATGTGGTCATTGCCATTTCCCAGTCGGGCGAAACAGCCGATACCCTGGCCGCCATTGAGCTGGCCAAATCGAAGGGTGCCACCATACTGGGCATCTGTAATGTGGTGGGTTCATCCATTGCCCGGGCCACCCACGCGGGGGTGTATACCCATGCCGGGCCCGAGATCGGTGTGGCATCCACCAAAGCCTTTACGGCACAGGTAACCATCCTTATCCTTATGGCTTTGCGGTTTGCCCGTAAAAAGGGACGGATCCCCCAGTCGAAATACAACCAGTATTTCAGGGAGATGGAACTCATCCCCGATAAAATTGAGAAAGCCCTTCTGGTCAATGACTATGTGAAGGAGATTGCTGAAAAATACCAGGATGCGAGGAACTTTCTTTACCTCGGCCGGGGGCTGAATTTCCCGGTTGCCCTCGAAGGGGCGCTCAAGCTTAAGGAGATCTCCTACATACATGCAGAAGGATACCCGGCGGCGGAAATGAAGCATGGCCCCATTGCCCTGATCGATGAAGCCATGCCGGTGGTTTTCATTGCACCAAGTTCAGGAACCTACGAAAAGGTGATCAGCAACATACAGGAGGTGAAAGCCCGGAAAGGCAAGATCATCGCCATCGTTACCGAAGGCGATACCATGGTGCGCGACCTGGCCGATTACGTGATTGAAATACCGGCCACCGATGAACTCATGACCCCGCTCCTGGCTACCATCCCCCTGCAACTTTTGTCGTACCATATAGCCGTGTTGCGAGGCTGTAATGTTGACCAGCCCCGGAACCTGGCGAAATCCGTTACGGTGGAGTAGCGACTATAATTCCCCACATCCTTTTCAGAACAGGTTTCTTTCAGATTCAGGAATTGATTATTCTTTAAGCAATATGTTTTATTGTTGTTGATATACAGGGATGGTGTGTGCTTGTGTAAGCCCGGATGCCTTCTTTCATTCCTGTAATAATGAAAGAATTTGCCAAGCCCCTGATAAAACTCTAAGCCATCGGCTGAATGACAATTAATCTGTTATTATAATCATTCCTCCTTCTTCCTTGTTTGGCCTTCATCAGGGGCCGACACTAACAGTTGAGCCGCTCTCAAGTTCAAGCGCTGAATTGGTTTCAATGGTTAAGCTGCCCTTGATATCAACATCGCTTCTAAAAAACACTGTTCTGTTGCTTTTATCGATGATGATATTTTGAAAGCTTACGCCATCAACTGCATAAAGGCTCATATTGTGATGGTTAGGATCATCTCCATGCTGTATATGCAAGGTAGATGTCCCTGAAAAATCAAAGTCGGGTTCATTGATAACAAATGAATAGGGAGGATTATGCGGAGGACTATCATTATCATAGCCGCAAAGCCTGAAAGTCCCTCCACTGATTTGCCCCAGGGAACCTGCCTCAACATAAAAGTAGCCGGGATTCAAACTTGTAATGGCGGATCCTGTCCCGTAATTATGCACACTTATTTCTCCTGCCGTCATCGTAAGACTTCCTCCTGACTTTATCCAGAGTTTATCATCAATCTCAAGATAACCGCCATCAACCCAAACAACTCCTCCATCAAATATTACCATATCTGAAATTGCCGGGGCAATGGATTGATTTCCAATAATTACCGACCCTGAAGATAGAATGCTAAGCTGACCGCCGCCTAATATTTCATGGGAATTATTAATACTTAAAGTTCCCGTATAGGCTCCCGCCACATTCATCGGGCCATTGACAAACAGTGAAGAAGAATGGTTCAAACTTGCTCCGTCCTCAATATCCAGGCTTCGGCATTGTACCCAACCCGAAGAGGTATCTATACCCAATGATAAATTAAGATCGGGATAATACAAGCATCCGGTCGGGATTAATACACTGTTCGATATTCCCGGCACAATGTCATGAATCCAGTTTGTATTGGTGTTCCATTCTGTATTGGTAAGTCCCGTCCAGATCCCAATGCCGAAATAAGTGGGGAGGGCGTATTCAATGGTAAATCCGTCGCCATCACCTCCTGAGCAATATGCACTTTGGTCTGCAAGGGCCCCGGTAAAGGAGTAGGTAAGGTCAAATCCGTCGCCGTCTCCCCCCGAGCAATACGCACTTTGGTCAGCAAGGGCTCCGGTATAGGAGTAGGTAAGGTCAAATCCGTCGCCGTCACCTCCTGAGCAATATGCACCTTGGTCAGCAAGGGTCCCGGTAAAGGAATAGGTAAGGTCAAAACCGTCGCCGTCACCTCCTGAGCAATATGCACTTTGGTCAGCGGCGGGCCCGGTATAGGAGTAGGTAAGGTCAAA
>CAZHFC010000011.1:0-3134 GCA_964531985.1 uncultured Bacteroidales bacterium | reverse complement strand
GCACTTTGGTCAGCGGCGGGCCCGGTATAGGAGTAGGTAAGGTCAAAACCGTCGCCGTCTCCCCCCGAGCAATACGCACTCTGGTCAGCGGCGGGCCCGGTATAGGAATAGGTAAGGTCAAAACCGTCGCCGTCACCTCCTGAGCAATATGCACTCTGGTCAGCGGCGGGCCCGGTATAGGAGTAGGTAAGGTCAAAACCGTCGCCGTCTCCCCCCGAGCAATACGCACTCTGGTCAGCGGCGGGCCCGGTATAGGAATAGGTAAGGTCAAAACCGTCGCCGTCACCTCCTGAGCAGTATGCACTTTGGTCGCCTGCGGGGCCGGCCGGAGAAAAAGATATATCGGAACCATCTCCATCACCACCCAAATACTGGGCATGTGTTACGAAAGAAAGTAACAGCAAAATACATCCGAAATGACTGATAAGAATCTTCATGAGTAAGCCCAATACAGATTAAGGGGCAGTCCTGACAAGGCGAATGCCATTACCCTCATAATGCGTTATATCCTGAGGAATAAAATCAGCAGCAGCGGTGCGGCAGGAAACCGTCTGGTTGATGAGAACCTCTCCAAAGTGACCGCTTCTTCGAGCGATTCCGGCAGCACTGGTAACCCCCCCGGTACTATAGGCCTGATTGGGAGTGTTACGCTGATCATTTCCATTGATTCCCGGCCAGTAGTCTGTATTTGCATAACCGTCTGTAGTCAGCTCCCCATCTCCATGAAGGCCTGTAAAAGATCTGCCTGCCTGGCAAAAAGGCGCCACGATAAACTCCCTGAGATTTCCGTTCATTTCCATGATCCCGTAATAAGTAGCACCCGTTTCCATGCGTGTTGGGGTGTATGCACTGGCAGCAAAGATGCCGCATCTTCCAGGACCCCCAAAACTACCGGAGGTTAAATTATACATCATATTTCCATCATTAATGGAAGGATTGGGGATAACCTCATCATAATCTCCTTCATTTGCCATTGAATAGGTTGATGATGTAACCAGCGTATTTCCCCAGGCAAGTTCATCATTAACCGGCATGTTGGGTCCTCGGCATGCTTTTTCATATTCGAAGCCTGTGATGGGCCTCAAACCGGCCCAATCAGCATAGGCTGCCAGATCCATATAAGTAACGAAATTGCATGCAATGTTTTGTCCATCTGCCCCACCTACCTGATAATTGTGAGAAAACCCGATGGGTTCCGTTGTACCCAGTCCGCTGGGCGCACAAACGATTGCATTCCTATGTGACATGCTGGTAGTATTGCTCATTACAAAAATATTCGTAACCGTATTGCCGGAAATGTCAGTATAGACCCTGTTGTTTTGCTGTGGGCGGGTCAGTAACTCAAGGAATTGCGCATATTGCTCCTGGCTTAATTCATATTTCATGCAATAGAAGGCTTCATAGCCTGTTGGAAATTCTGTGGGGAAAGTAGTTCCTTGAATACCCGATCCCATGCCTCCATCTGCCCAAAGGTCACCACCATTGTTATTAACAGTTATTGCGTTTGAGGTTACCTGATAAGGACTGGCCAGGGTAGGATATTCATAATATGTATAGGTAGATGAACCGTCTCCGAGGTAAAAAGCACCTTGCGGAACGTACACCATTTCTATGGCCTGCACCGCTACTTTAATGACGGCGTCATCGGCTACGCCATTTTCTCCATAATCCCAGCGAAGCCGGATGTCCGCCCAGGTATTCGTACCCGATCCATTTTCACTTCTGTAGATAAATACTCCGGTTGAATCAGACGGAACATCAATGGTTGCACCGGCAACCGGAATGTGCCCCGAACCATGTAATGCGGCATGATACCACGGCCCGCCCGCGACCTGATATTTCACAAATACCCATGCAGCATCCCAGTTAAAGGGAATGGAGGATGTTCGCCAGGAATTATCCCAGGAAAGATCAAACTCAACATAACAAAAATGACCCGTAAGATCCTGTCCTTCCAGAGAAACATTGCTTACGGTAATGTTATTGGCAAATGACGATACACCGAACATCAACAGCCAGGCTACACTTAAAGCTTTGATTTTTAACTTCATCAGGGATTGTTTTTGGTTTATATTTAATTTGGGTTCACGTGATTGGCGAAACTAAATTAGAAAATAAATATTAATCTGCAAATTTCAAGACCCTTAATTGTAAAACCTGCTTGTTTTGGACTTTTACCCGGAGATACTTTTTTTATGAAATCAGGCGCGTATTTACAGAAATTCAATAAATCAACAATTCCAACATATTATGAACCGCGAATTATTTACAACAGCCCCCTTACCATCCAAATCATTGATAAAAAGTCGTAACGGGCACACCATCGAACCTGTATTGAGCGAAGCCGGAATACTCACGATTAACTCCGTGGAGTCATTCCTGGTATAAACAATCACCGGCGAACCTTTCAGGGCCCACCTCACCAGGGTCCTTCCGAGAAAGGACTATAATGTTTCAACCCGGTATATTCCGGACAGCAATGGTCCGGCATCCGGCTTATAATCTGCTTTCCACGGCCTTCCAGTCGACAAGCTTCCAGAAGTCTTCGATATAGGCTGGTCTGGCATTTTGTTTATCCAGGTAGTAAGCATGTTCCCATACGTCGCAGGTCAGCAGGGGGGTAAATCCATTGCGAAGCGGGCAGTCGGCATTGGAAGTCTGCTGAATGTCGAGGTTGCCGTATGCATCTTTCACCAGCCAGGCCCAGCCTGAGCCGAACAGCGTGGCCGCGGCTTTGGAAAACTGCTCCTTAAAGATTTCAAAGGATCCGAAGAACTCTTTAATGGCTTCGGCCAGCTTTCCCTGCGGTTCGCCGCCGCCATCGGGGCTCATGCAGTTCCAGTAAAAAGTGTGATTCCACACCTGGGCGCCATTGTTGAAAATGCCACCTTTGGCCTTCCGGATGATATCCTCCAGGGAAGCATTCCGGAATTCGGTTTCCGGGATGAGTCCGTTCAGGTTATTGACATAGGCCTGGTGGTGCTTGCCGTAATGAAACTCAATGGTTCTTTTTGAAATAAAGGGTTCAAGTGCGTCTGCCGGATAAGGCAGTTCAGGTAAATTAAATGACATGACAAAGTTTGTAACTAATCAGTGTCAAATATAATACAAATTTCCCTATCCGTTTTAATTTT
>CAZHFC010000010.1:0-83358 GCA_964531985.1 uncultured Bacteroidales bacterium | reverse complement strand
ATTTGCCTGGTCACTTTAAAACGATTTTAGCTGGTCAATTTGTCCGATTTTTCCACCAGGGTCTTTCGTTCAAATTCGATACTGGCATCCATACTGGATTTAAACTTTTCCAGCATTTTGATGTAGTGGGTTTTGACGCGCTCCTTCTGTTGCTTGACATTCTCGATGGTAGAAGCGGCCACCACCGGTCCTCCGGCGGCATAGCCCGCGTAATTGGCCGTATCCAGAATATACAAAAAAGTGATCTTTGCATCCAGCAGGGAAGCAAGTCTGATTCCTGAAAGGATCAGGGCATCATTCATTTCATTGGTTTGCAGTGGCAGTAAGATCTGTCGTTTCTTCATAATTGTAATGATTTTTTACAAATATAAGTAAAATTCCTTAAATTATCAACAAATTGTAAATTATTTTAACATTTTATAGCAAAAACCCAATTATTTTTCATAATTTTGTTAAATTATTTTACAAACCATGAACTTTTTTGCAAGAAATCTGAAATACCTGCGGCAAAAAAGCAGGCTCAGCCAGGAAGAACTGGCTGCACTGGTCGGCCTGAACCGCGGCAATATTGCCTCCTACGAAAAGCAAAGCGCCGAACCCAGCATGAGTAACCTGCTCAGGATCGGCAAATACTTCAACACGGAATTGTCAGACCTGATCGGGAAAGACCTGTCTACACGCAATGAACTGATCCACCATATGGGTGAAGGGGGAAACATCAATGGCGTGGAAGCCAAAAAACTTCTTGCCGAAACCCTTGTGGAAAACCATGAGAAGATAGAAAGGTTCAGAAAACGTTCAGATGAAATGGCCAGGATACTGGATGGTTTCAGGCAATTTCACAAATTCAGGATGGAAAATGCAGCGCAATTGTCGGATGATGTGAAAAAACTCGCCCTCGACTACGAAAAACTCCTGGATGTTCTCGAAGAAGTGCTTTCCACCAACCAAAACATGATGGAATTGCTCGATAATTGATTTCTCCCTTTACAGCATCACGCAGCAATGAATCAAAATCCGGGTGATCGTCCGGTCCCCCTCAGAATTCCCCTGCAATACCCTTCATATCCTACCTTTCGTGGTTTATATTGTAACCATTTCCCTTTTTTATCAGTAAAAATACTGATGGCAAAATGAAGGAATTCACTGATTTTAAACAGTTTTTGTAATTCCTACATTTGACTGGCAAGGCAAATGCCGGAAAACTGGCAGGAATGTCCCTGTTATCCGGCAGGTTTTTTTAAACCCTGATGCCCTTTATTTTGCCATAAAAAAAACGAAACCAAATCAACAGATCATGAAAAGATACCTGAGCCTGCTGTTTATCCTTTTCGCAGCTTTACACACGACCGGACAAACAACAACCAATCACGATGTCCTGAATGAGATCTTTGAAAGAAAATCACGGGAATTCATTCAAAAGAAGGCCGAAGCGATTGAATATGCCAAACAGCACGATCTCCCCCTGGTCATTGACAAAGAAGGGGTATTAATGGAGCTGATGCATCTTGATGAGCATGGGCAACCACAATACTATATCATTAACAATGCCAATTCCTCGGCTACAATTTCTACGAACAAGGTCCATCCCGGAGGCGGTTATGGTTATACCCTTGATGGATCCGGAATGACCGTACACGAATGGGATGGTGGTGCCGTTCTCACCACCCACCAGGAATACATCGGCAGGGTAGTGATGGGCGATGGCGCCAGCACAACCCATTATCACTCCACACACGTTGCCGGAACGCTGATCGCTTCAGGAGTTGTATCAAGCGCCAAAGGGATGGCGCCAGCTGCAAGCCTGAGGGCTTTCGACTGGAACAACGATGAATCGGAAATGGCCTATGAAGCGGCAAATTACAATGCCCTTGTGTCAAATCATTCGTATGGATACGCAAGAGGTTGGGTCTGGACGGGTTCTTCCTGGCAATGGTACGGTAACGCCAATATCAGTACAGAAGAGGATTACCTCTTTGGTTTCTACGACAGCCAGGCCCACAACTGGGACCAGATCGCCTGGAACGCCCCCTATTACCTGATTTGTAAATCGGCGGGAAATGACCGTGGCGACGGGCCTTCCAACCCGCCCTATCCCCTCGACGGGCCTTACGACTGCATAGCCCATGCCGCCATTGGAAAGAATGTTTTAACGGTAGGCGCGGTGGCGGATATCCCCGGTGGCTATACACAAGCTTCCGACGTGGTCATGAGTACTTTCAGTTCGTGGGGCCCTGCTGACGACGGCCGCATCAAACCCGATATTGTTGCCAACGGAGTAAGTCTTTATTCAACCGACGACGATCATAATGCAGATTATACAAGCCTGAGCGGAACCTCCATGTCATCGCCTTCGGCTGCCGGTTCCCTGATTTTGCTGCAGCAACACTATGAAGATCTGAACGGGGCCGGAAACTTTATGCGTGCCGCCACCCTCAAGGCACTGGTGATACATACCGCCGACGAAGCCGGCTTGCACGACGGTCCCGACTACCAGTTCGGATGGGGACTGATGAATACCCTTTCGGCTGCAGACCTGATATCAGATAACGCCTCGCTAAATACCATCGAAGAAAACATCCTTGCAGACGGAGCCTATTATCAGCGTACCGTAACGGCGGCAGGCGGACAGCCTTTGAAAGTAACGATTTCATGGACCGATATCCCCGGCACCCCGGTAGCCGCATCGCTCGACCCCATCGACCCCATGATCGTGAACGATCTTGACCTGAAAGTAACGGAAGGGTCAAACACATATTATCCTTGGAAACTCGACCGCGACAACCCGGAAAATCCGGCCACCCGGAACGGGAAAAATTATGTCGACAACACCGAGGTGCTTATCATCGATAATCCCGTTGCAGGTGTTGAATATACAATCACTATAGACCATGAAGGGACCCTGACAGGCGGATCACAGGCCTACTCCCTTGTTGTAAGCGGGATACAGGCCTCTGCGCCACAGCCTCCCCTGGCCGATTTCATTGCTGACGAAACCAATCCGTATACCGGCAGCACCGTGTCCTTCACCGAGCTGTCGTCAAACTACCCGACAAGCTGGGCATGGTCGTTCAGCCCTTCCACCGTAACCTACCTGAATGGTACACATGCAAACTCACAGCATCCCCGGGTAAGTTTTGATGTTGCCGGAAGTTACGATGTAAGCCTGGTAGCAGGCAATGCCCATGGACAGGATACCGAAACCAAGATTTCATACATCAGTGCAACCGCACCCCAGCCCTTTACACTCCCCTGGACAGAGGATTTTGAAGGAATTGGAAGCATCACCTCCTTTACAGCAAATACTGCCAATATTAACGGTTTACCCTTCTGGGAATATGAAAAGACTGCCAGCGGACGGCTCCGTTTTTCGGCCGGAAGTGGTTTTTACCATTCCGGCAACCATGCCGCAACACTGGATGCCAACCCTTCGGGGACCTATTCGATCAATTATCTGATTGCCACCCTCGATCTTTCCGCCTACGCTGCATCCGAAAACCTGGAGTTATCATTTGCATTCATGCACCACGGGGAAGAATCGCACAACAATGACCGTGTATGGATACGCGGCAATAATACGGCCGGATGGATTGAAGTTTATGATCTGTACTCAAACCGTGGAACCGCCGGAACCTGGAACCTGGTCAGCCAGATCGATATCGATGCCCTGCTGTCATCCAACGGACAGGTACCGGGTGCTACATTCCAGGTACGTTTCGGACAGGAAGATAATTATCCGGCCACCAGCCTGACAGGCAGCGACGGTTTTACCTTCGACGATATCACGATCAGTGAAATAGATCCGTCGGCATATGTGATCAGCAACTTCCCTTACACCGAAAGCTGGGAAGACGGTTTCGGGCTCTGGATGCAAAGCAGCGGTGACGACTTCGACTGGACCCGGCAAAGCGGTGGCACGCCTTCATCAAATACCGGCCCCTCAGGAGCCCACCACGGCAGCTATTACCTGTTTACAGAATCCTCAAGTCCAAGGGTAAACGGTGATGAAGCACACCTGGAGGCAACCTTCAACTTCTCTTCCCTGTCAAATCCGGAATTGTCATTCTACTATCACATGTACGGGATTGCTATTGCTTCGCTTCATGTCGACATATATGACGGAAACTGGAACAATGACATATGGGCCATTTACGGCGCCCAGCAGACAACGCAGTCGGATCCTTATGAACAGGCAATCGTTGACTTGTCGCCATGGAGCGGGCAGGATAATATCAAGATCCGTTTCAGGGGAATCGTTGGCAGCGGTGCCGGTTCTACTTATTACAGCGACATGGCCATCGATTTGGTTGAAGTTTACGGAGGAAACATAACCGAACCCCCTGTTGCCGGGTTTACTGCCAATAATACGACGATAGGAACGGGCGAAACCGTTCAGTTCACCGATCAGTCGACAAACAACCCGGATTCCTGGAGCTGGACTTTCGACGGAGGCACCCCCTCTGCCAGTGATCTGCAACATCCGGCCATTGCCTACCATACGGCCGGAACGTATACGGTCAGCCTGACAGCAAGCAACAGTGCCGGTTCCGGGACCGAAACAAAAACCGCCTATATCAACGTGACAGACCCCCCGCAAGCGGATTTCAGTGCCGACCAAACAACCATCGATGAGGGCGGCAGCGTACAATTTACAGACCTTAGCACCGGGGATCCCACTTACTGGAGCTGGACCTTCGAGGGAGGAAGCCCTGCTTCGGGAACCACACAAAATCCCATCGTAACTTATGAAACGCCCGGCATTTACAGCGTAAGCCTGGTGGCAGGCAACATATATGGCAGTACCACCGAAACCAAAACAGCCTATATCACGGTGAACAATGTGATTATACTTCCCCTTGCCGATTTCGCAGCCGACAATACCACCATAAACGAGGGCGAAAACGTACAGTTTACCGATTTGTCGATGCATGCCACGGCATGGTCATGGACCTTCCATGGGGGTACGCCTGCCGGCAGCACGGAGCCCGATCCCCTGGTAAGCTATACTACTCCCGGCATATATACGGTAGAACTTACCGTTACCAATGCCGATGGCTCCGATACAGAGATAAAAAAAGACTATATTCATGTTATCGACCTCCTATTTCCGCCTGAAGCGGATTTTACGGCAAACAACACATCCGTCACTGAAGGGGAAACCGTAGAATTCTATGACCTGTCATCAAACAATCCTGTTTCATGGTCCTGGTCGTTCGAAGGCGGCAATCCGGCGGTCAGCAGCGAGCAGAACCCATCGGTAAGCTATGCCACAGCAGGTACCTACGATGTTTCTCTCACGGTTATCAATGCCGATGGCTCCGATACCGAAATAAAATATGAATATATCAGTGTTTTGCCGGCCCCCACCCAGCAAACACTCAGCTTTACGGATTTTGAAAGTGGCTGGGGAATCTGGACCCCGGGCGGCAATAACAGTTTGCTCTATACAGGAGGCACTTATGCCTGGAGCGGCAACAACGCTGCCAATATCCAGGGCAGACCAAGCATCAGGTCTTCATTCTTCCTGACGGATGGCGTGGATGTACATACCCCCGGCTACGTACAAATCGACATCTCATTCTATTTCATAGCAATCGGCATGGAAGCCAACAAGGGATTCCAGGTTCAGTATTTTGACGGGGAAACCTGGCATACTGTTGCAAATCTCACCAGCGGGATTCATTTTTATAACAACCAATTCTACAATGTCAATGTCAGCATTCTTGAGCAAAACTATGCTTTCCCGACCAACATGAATATCCGGTTCATGTGCTATGCCACAGACAGAAGGGATGATGTTTACATCGATGATATAACCATCACTGCTTCCACCCAACTAATTCCGGCCTTTTCTTCCATTCTTATCAGGGAGGTTATCAGCCCGGTAATATTTGCGGAAGATGTGAGTACGGAAGAAACGGAAATAAAGGTTTATCCAAACCCCGTAAAAGACCTCCTGAATATATATCTACCGGAAACTACTGACCTGCATGTATACATTTATAACGCAATGGGTCAGTTGGTGTACTACAACGAAGAACCGGAAAACCATGAAGAGGTTGATGTAAGCAGGTTCGAAAAAGGACTTTATATCATAAAAGTGCTGAGCGGGGGAGAGATCACGACCCGGAAATTCCTGAAGCAATAATGTTTCGGATATCTTTATGAACAAAACCCCCGGTTTTTAAGAAGCCGGGGGTTTATTTATATTTCGCGCTGCATTTCATGTGCCTGCAGGTGTAACTATATGCATTCCGGTGTAAAGGTGTGCCCTGAAAAGCTATTTCACTTTCCTGCTAACCACTTTCAGACAATGGGGGCACAAGCAGGGTTTTTTGAGTTTGCTGACATCCACCCCCGAACGCTTTAATTCGAGGTTACCGCTGCATAAACAATTGGCCGGGCTCAGGCAGTCGAAGCCATGGCCACAACTGCACATGATCTTCTTTACCTGGTATTTTCTGTCTTCTCGTCTCATCAGTATTGCATTGTAAGACTTACATTTCTTAGTTTCCCTCCAAGCGGAGGGTTCATTTTGGAGATCTTCAAACGGGCCGAAGATACCGGCGGGTAGTTTTCCCTGATCGCATCCAGTATTCTTTTACCAACATGTTCGAGCAATTTGGATTTGATTTCCATTTGCTTTTTCACTAACAAATAAACTTCCTGATAGTTCACCGTATCGGTCAATTCATCCGTTTTTTCAGCCTTCCGGGTGTCGAATTCCAGGTATAGATCGACAAGAAAGCGGGTTCCGATGATCTGTTCTTCCCTGAAACAGCCATGGTAGGCATAAAATTCCATTTGTTCAATTGAGATGGTCGACATGTTCGCATTTGTTACTGTAATATTATCAATTCTATTCTTATCCCAGGGCCCTTATCCCCGCTTCGATCCGTTTCACCGTTTCTTCTTTCCCAATCATTTCCATGATGGTGAACAGGTCGGGGCCGGTTCCGCTGCCCACGATGCACAGCCGCATACCAATCATGGCCGGTCCCATGCCGGTTTGTTTCTCCTCAAGGTATGCAGACACCTCGTTGTGGATATGATCACGGATAAAAGGCTCCGTGGCCCTGAGATGCTCCAGTAAACCGGAAAGAAGCTGCCCGCTGTTTTCTTTCCAGCGCTTTTTAACAGTCTGCGCATCATATTCCTCCGGGGCACGGAAGAAGAACCAGGCCTGTTCCCATAGTTCCTGCACAAAATTCACACGTTCTTTGACCAGCGCCACGATCCTTTCCAGGTAAGCGCTATCCGGCACACTGCAGCCATTGCTTTCGATGATGGGGATAAACATTTCTGCCAATTTGGTATCGCCGGTTTTTTGCAGATACTGGTGGTTGAACCATTTTGCCTTTTCCGGGTCAAACCTGGCTCCTGAACGGCCAACACGATCGATATCGAAAGCTTCGACCAGTTCATCCATACTGAATATTTCCTTTTCTGTGCCCGGATTCCAGCCAAGCAGGGCAATCATATTGATAAAGGCTTCGGGAAAGTATCCATCCTCCCGGTATCCCCTTGAAACCTCGCCCGAAACGGGATCGGTCCATTGCAGCGGAAACACCGGGAAACCCAGGCGGTCGCCGTCCCGTTTGCTGAGCTTCCCCTTTCCGTCGGGCTTCAGCAAGAGGGGGAGGTGGGCAAATACCGGCATGGCATCTTCCCACCCCATGTAGCGGTATAGCAATACATGAAGGGGCAGTGACGGAAGCCATTCTTCCCCTCGGATCACGTGCGTGATCTTCATCAGGTAATCATCAACCACGTTGGCCAGGTGATAGGTGGGCATGCCGTCAGATTTATACAAGACCTTATCGTCGAGGCTGCCCGAATCCACTACCACTTCCCTGCGGATTTCATCATACACCCTGATGGTTTCATCCTCAGGGATTTTGATCCTGATCACATAAGGCTCGCCCGCTGACAGTCGCCGGCTCACCTCTTCCCTGGGCAAGGTAAGGGAGTTGGCCATTTCAAGGCGCGACTCCTGGTTATAACCGGTATACCTGGCACCCCTCATTTCGAGTTGTTGACGCATTTTTTCCAGTTCGGCCGGCGTATCAAAGGCATAATAGGCATGCCCGCGGTGTATCAGCTTGTTTGCGTATTCAAGGTATATATCCCTTCGTTCGCTCTGTTTATAAGGCCCGTAGGGGCCGCCTTTCACGGGATCTTCATCAAAACGGATACCACACCAGCCAAAAGCCTCCATAATATATTCTTCCGCTCCGGGAACAAAACGGCCCTGGTCGGTATCTTCTATGCGCAGGATCATCTTCCCTGCCTGCCTCCGTGCGAAAAGATAATTATATAAAGCTGTTCTCACACCCCCTATATGAAGGGGGCCGGTCGGGCTCGGAGCAAAACGTACCCTGATGGGATGGTCTGTCATTGTGATTGAGTTTTAGGCAAAGATAAAAAGAAAAAAAGGATGGCGCCGGAATGAACCGCCATCCTTCGGAACAACTGCTTTATCGTCTATATCTTCACGAATCTCCTGCTGTAATGATGTTCGCCGTTGAACAGCCTCAGCAGGTAAGAACCTTTGGGCAAAGCGGAAATGTTCAGGGATATGTTTGATCCGGCATCGCGGGTTTGCAGCATCGTTTTTCCCGCCAGGTCGTAAACCCCGATCTGTATGTCATCGATCGTATTTACCATGTACAGGGTAAGCAGCTCAGTGGCCGGATTCGGCCCGAGCGTGAAGTAAACCGGGTTTTGGGTTTCCTCGATCCCCACCGAAATGGAACCTGTTTTGTTCAGCACCCAGTTGTTGGGATCAACCATAATGGCCCCAACCTGCCCGGGTAAGGTAACCGTGAACTGGTTAAAATTTGCATCCTGATACAGCCGGATAACCGTATCCACCTCCGTGGTGGCCACCCGGTATTCCATCAACATTTTAAACACCGGCGTGACCGAGGGATAGGAAGCCGTTTGTGTAACATTCATATTCAGTTCATTGCCAACCTGGTTCCAAACAATGCTGTAGGTGGGATAGCCTTCGCCAAAATACCACTGGTCGAAGAAATCGGTGAAATCCATGCCGCTGAGGTCCTCTGCCACCTCCTTAAAATCAAGTCCGGTGGCCGTACTGTCGGCATACTGTATCTGGAACTCCTGAAGAATATCGAAAAAGAGTTCGTCGTCCTGCAATTCGAAGCGGATCATGTGAAGGATGGCAGCCCCTTTCTTATAGGACAACCTGCTGTTGAAGATCCTCCAGATATTGTCGAGCTGATCGGGCGGAACGTAAACGCTGCCGTCGGGTGCCGATAAAACGCTGTTATGGGCACTGCTCATCCAGCTGTTTGCCGACGACTGCCCGCTGAGATACTGCCGGGCCAGGTATTCACTGTAGGAAGCAAATCCTTCGTTGATCCAGATATCCGACCAGGTTGCACAGGTAACATAATCGCCAAACCACATATGCCCCAGTTCATGGGCCACAAGGTCAAAGCCGAAGCCGCCGATGGTGGTCATGGTCTGGTGCTCCATGCCGCCCCCAAGCTGTGTGAGACAGTGTCCGTATTTTTCTTCATGAAAGGGATACAGAAGATAAAGGTCGGAAAAGAGCTCGATGAAATCGACGGTCTGGTCAATATCCGCCTGATATGAATTAAGGATGCCGGGGCTGTCATACAGGAAATTCTGTACCAGGATTGAATCCCCGCCAAGGGCATCGGGCTTGGCATATATATTATATTCAAAGTAATCGGCAACCGCAAAGGAGATCAGGTAATAGGCAATGGGATACTTCGATTTCCATTCATAACGGAGCTTGTTGCCGGACACAGGTGCCACGGAGGTCAGCAAGCCCTGGGAACCGGCCATGTATTCATCGCTTGTGGTAAGAAAAACCCAGCATGAATCGGCCTTGTCGGGCAATACCTGTTTAACCGGGAACCAATCGCGTGCCGCATAGGGCTCTGAAAGTGTCCATGTCACGCTTTTCCCCCAGGTATTTGAATACCCGTTGGTGACACCCGAGAAAAAGCCTCCCGTTGGGGGGGTCCCGTGATAGAACACCTGTACGGCAAAGTTGTCGCCCTGTGTGAGCGGTGCCGGCAAAACGGTAAAAATGTGGTCGTAAATGTGCGTGGCCGGCAGTTTCACTCCATCCACAAAAAGCGAGTCGAGCTGCATGCCGTCAGTAAATTCCAAAGCAAGCGTGTCCATTACGTCCGAAACCACTTCGGCATGGATGGTCACGTTGCCGCTTATGTCAATGCTTGTTGCATCAACCTCTATATCGAGAAAGTAAAACTTCACATCATAATCCCAAAGCAGGTCGCTCTGGAAATAGAATAGCTCTTTGGCACCCTTGTGGTGCTGTGTTTTAACATGACTGCATCCGTGGTGCCCGTCGCTGTGGTCGTTCCACTGTGCATAACCGAAGCTTGCCATAAAAACCATGACAAGCGGAAGAATGAGTTTTTTCATCTGTGCTGAATTTTAGTTTTACGGTTGACAAGGCAAATCGAAACCTTCACCATTCAGATAATACCGCTTTTTCGTTTCTGCTTTTATATAACCGGCTCCAATATTACACAATTCCTTAACAGATCAGCCTGTTTTTTGTTTAATAAAGGGGAAGTCGCCACTTTTATTTTCAGGGGAAACAGAATCCGTCACCAATGAACAAGGGTGCGGGCCGATTGCTTACCTTTGCGGATGCAAACCGAAATAAGTTTTACAATTGGCCGTTCATCCTTAAAGGGCAGGCAAAAAATATGGCAGATCAATACAACATCATAATCGGCAAACTGCACCGGTTCATCCGCAAGTACTACATCAACCGTATGCTGCGGGGCGTAATGTATTTCATCAGCCTTTTTGCCCTGTTCTTCCTGCTGCTCAATATATTCGAATATTACTCATGGAGCAGTACACAGATTAGAACCCTGTTGTTTTACACTTACCTGTTTCTGAACTTTCTGATCTTTTTCAGGCTTGTGCTCCTCCCCCTGCTCAAACTTTTCCGGATCGGGCGTATCATGAGCGACGAGGAAGCCGCCCGGATAGTCGGCAGGCATTTTCCAGAAGTAAGCGATACGCTGATCAACACCATACAGTTAAAGAAGCTCAGCAAAGAGCTTGGAATGGCAGAACTGCTCAGTGCCGGGATAGAGCAGAAAACCCGGAAGCTGCATCCCGTTCCCTTTCTCCATGCCGTAAACTTCGGTGAGAATAAGAAATACCTGCGTTATCTTTTGCCTCCACTTCTGTTGATCGCTGCACTGCTCTTTACCGCCCCGGCCACCATAACGGAACCGTCCCAAAGGCTGATCAGGCACCGGCAGGCTTTTGAAAAACCCATGCCATTCAGGCTCATCCTGCTGAACGACAAACTTGAAGCCCTGCAACAGGACGATTTTTTGATCCGCATTGCTGTGGAGGGGGAAAAACTGCCCGAGCAGGTTCAGCTGATGGCCGGGAACAACCTTTTCCCTTTTCAGAAAGATGTTTCGGGGAATTATCATTATACATTTAAAAACCTGCAGCAGGATATCGCTTTCAGGGTAATGGCCGGCGAATATGTTTTCGGGCCCTATTTTTTGAAAGTTTTGCCCAAACCGGTGATCATCAATTACGAGGCGGAGCTAAGCTATCCCGCCTATACGGGAAAAACAGCACAGCTTTATGAGAACACCGGCGATTTCGTGGTTCCCGAAGGCACTTCGGTCAGCTGGAAATTCTTCACGCGCGACACGCGCATGCTCAGTATGCGTTTTCCGGGCGAAAACATTGATTTGCCCATGTCGGGTTCAAACACTTTCGTTTACAGAAAAACCCTCCGCCAGAGTATCTCGTATTCGGTATCGGCCATGAATGAGCATGTGGCCGGCCCCGATACCCTTTCCTATGCCATCACCGTTATACCCGATCAGTACCCCGTAATCCTCATCGAGGAATTCAGCGATTCCCTTTTTGACAAGCAACGCTATTTCCAGGGACAGATCACCGATGATTACGGCTTTACCGCCCTGACCTTCCATTATGAATTCCTGAATCATTTTGATTCATCCAGGATAGAAGGAAAAGTATACAGTGAAGATGTCCGGTTTTCGCCGGCGATGCCCAGGCAGGTTATTTTCCATCATTTTAACCTCGACAGGCTGCACATCCTGGCGGGAGATGAGATTGCCTATTATTTCGAGGTTTGGGATAATGATGAAATAAACGGTTACAAGCGGAGCCGTTCGCAGCGGATGATCTTCAGGGCACCCACCGCAGAAGAAATCTCGGCCCGTAACGATACCGACAACCGCCTTATGAAGGACGAAATGGCCGACCTGGTGAGGGAGGCCCGCATGCTTCAGGACCAGGTAGAGCGTTTCAACAAACAAATGGTGGATAAAGAATCACTGAGCTGGCAGGACAGGGAGCAGATCAAAAACATGCTGGATCAGCAGCAGCAGTTAATGGAAAGGATGGAATTGCTGCAAGAGCAAAACATGCAGAAAAATATAAGGGAACAGCAATACAAAGACATTGACGAGAGCATCCTTATGAAACAACAGCAACTACAGGAACTTTTCGATGAACTGATGAGCGAGGAAATGAAGGAACTTTTCAGGGAGATGCAGGAAATGCTCGACAAGATCAATAAAGACAACGTTAACGAAATGCTCGAACAGCTCCAGATGAGCGCCGAAGAGATTGAGGAATCCCTCGACAGGAACCTTGAAATGTTCCGTCAGCTTGAATTCGATCAAAAGCTGACCGAAACAATTGAAAAACTGAATGAATTGGCGGAAGAACAACTCAAACTGGCGGAAGAATCACTTGAATCAGGTGCCGACAATGAGGAGATCAGAAGCGAACAGGAAGAGCTCCGGCAGGCTTTTGATGAAGTCCGAGATGAACTCGATCGGCTTGAAGAAATGAACCTGGAACTGGAAAAGCCGCATGAACTGATCGATACGCAGGAGCAGGAGGAAAACATCATGCAGGAACAGCAAAACAGCATGGACCAGCTTGAGAGGGGAAAGATGAAAAATGCCGGCGGCTCCCAGAAAAAAGCAGGGGAAGAGATGGAGGACCTTGCCGAAATGCTTTTTAACATGCAAATGGAAATGTACCAGGAGTCGGCTTATGAGGATCTCAGGACCATCAGGCAGATACTCGACAATCTGCTCTTCATTTCCTTCGACCAGGAAGGCCTGATGGATGATCTTGCACGGACCAATATTGCCGACCCCAGGTACCAGGACATGATCAGGAAGCAGCACAACATAGAAGACAATATGAAGATCGTTAAGGATTCGCTGCTGGCCCTCAGCAAAAGACAGATCATGATCGAACCATTTGTGCTCAAGGAAGTGAACAAGATCAACCTGCATATTACGGATGCCAAGGATCAGCTCAACGACAGAAAGAAAGGACAGGCAACCGTCTCCCAGCAATATGTCATGACCTCGGTAAACAACCTGGCCCTGCTGCTGGCCGAGGCACTTGATAAATTACAGCAGATGAATAACATGAACATGCCCGGCGATGCCTCCTGCAAAAATCCCGGCGGGAGCAGTCCCGGCAAAATGCCTGAAAACATGAGTGAAATGCAAAAGCAGCTGAATCAGCAATTGCAGCAAATGAAAGACGGGCAAAAAATGGACGGGAAGCAGGGACAGCAGGGACAACAGTCGATGAGTGAACAATTTGCCAGGATGGCTGCCGAACAGGAGGCTGTCCGCCGCCGGATGCAGCAATACCTGGAGGAGTTGAAAGCGCAGGGCGCAACCGGCGATGCCGGTCTCAACAAGCTGATGGACGACATGGAACAAACAGAGCTTGATCTTGTTAACAAAAGGCTAGATGAGGAAACGATCCAACGGCAGGAAGAGATCCTCACCAGGCTCCTGAAGCATGAAAAAGCCATGCGCGAGAGAGAAAAAGAAGAGCGCCGCGAATCAAAAGAAGTAAAAAATCACGAACAGGGTAACCCTGGCGAATTTTTAGAGTATAACAAGTTACTTTTAAAAGAAGTTGAACTATTAAAAACAGTTCCGCCCGATTTAAAACCTTATTATAAACGTAAAGTGAATGAATATTTTTATAACTTTGGGAATTAAATATTACCGGTTATGGGTAGGAAGGAAAAACTAACGCTTGACTCAAAGCCCGAAAACATCAGTTCAGTAGAGCGTTTTGTAGAAGAAATCTGCGATTATTACAACTTAAATGATACCTATTTTGGTAACATCCTGGTAGCCCTGACCGAAGCATTCCGCAATGCCCTTATACACGGAAACCAGTCAGATCCCGCAAAAAAAATCCATATTGTATTCCAGTCTCGGCCAAAAGGACTGTCGTTCACGGTCAGTGACGAAGGCGATGGCTTTGATCCATCCGTGATACCCGATCCTGTTGAAGAAGAAACACCATCCGGTATAGGGAAAGGCATTTTCCTGATGCGCTCCCTTTCCGATAAATTGTCATTTGAAAAGGAAGGAAAAAGCGTTGAAATGTTTTTCAGGATTTCGGGCATCGGCCACGAAGCCATGAAAAAACGCCTTACCCATTTCAACGAATATTTCAAAACCCACAAACAAAAAGTCTGATCCCCTCCCCATAGTTATTTCAAATGTGTTCCCTCATCCAATTCTTTGAAGAAGAGGTTCATTATAAGCCGGCCGGGGAAGAATCCTTAAAGGAATGGATCTTACATTCCGTTGAAAAGGAAGGTGGCGGTATTTCGGTGCTGAACATTATTTTCTGTAAAGACGATTACCTGCTTGAGCTGAACCAGCGTTTCCTTGAGCGGGATACCCTCACCGACGTTATTGCATTTGATTACCATGAGGAGGAAAACGAAGTTTCCGGCGACATCTTCATCAGCATCGACCGGATCAGGGAAAATGCGGAAATTTTCGGACAATCCCTTGATAAAGAGGTAAAAAGGGTGATCATCCATGGTGTTTTACATCTTCTTGGATATGACGACCGGGATCCCGGCAGCAAGCTACAAATGACCGCGAAAGAAGATTATTACCTATCTTTGCTGCCGTTTTAAACACTGTATCAATATTTTAATTCATGTTGGGCGCTTATGATGTGATTGTTGTCGGAGCCGGCCATGCCGGTTGTGAAGCGGCTGCTGCAGCAGCCAGCCTGGGTTCATCGGTGCTTTTACTGACCATGAACATGGAAAACATGGCACAGATGTCGTGCAACCCGGCCATGGGGGGAATTGCCAAGGGCCAGATAGTCAGGGAAATAGATGCACTTGGAGGTTTATCGGGCATTGTTACCGACAAGACCATGATACAGTTCAGGATGCTGAATAAATCCAAAGGGCCGGCCATGTGGAGTCCGCGTGCACAAAGCGACCGGTTTTTGTTTTCAAAAGAATGGCGTTCACAACTGGAAAGCATCCCGCAACTGCATTTTTTTCAGGACATGGTGAGCGGGATCATTGTAAAAGACAAAAAAGTTGCAGGTGTACGCACAGCCATGGGGCATACCATCTATTCATCGGCTGTTATTCTGACCAACGGCACCTTTCTGAATGGAGTGATCCATATTGGCGATAAAAAGATATCCGGCGGCAGGATCGGAGAAAGTGCTTCGCGGGGCATCACCGAAGACCTGCAGCAATATGGTTTTACCTCCTCCCGCATGAAGACCGGAACCCCAGTGCGCATCGACGGAAGGACCATTGATTTTGGGAGGCTGGAAGAGCAGCCCGGTGATGAGGTACCGGCAAAGTTCTCTTTTACCGATACACCTCCGCTCACCAAGCAAAGAAGTTGTTATTTGGCCTTTACCAACAGGGAGGTTCATGACATCCTCCGGACGGGTTTTGACCGTTCTCCGCTTTTCACCGGGAGGATAGAAGGGATCGGTCCCCGTTACTGTCCTTCGATAGAAGACAAGATCGATCGCTTTTCGGGCAAGGACCAACACCAGCTTTTTGTTGAACCCGAGGGCTGGGATACCATTGAGTATTATCTGAACGGCTTTTCTTCTTCCCTTCCCGAGGAAATACAATACAAGGCTTTGCAGAAAATTCCCGGATTTGAGGATGCCAGGATCTTCCGGCCGGGTTATGCCATTGAATATGATTATTTCCCGCCAGAGCAACTCAAATACACACTGGAGACAAAGCTGATAAAAAACCTGTATTTTGCCGGGCAGATCAATGGCACTACGGGTTATGAGGAAGCCGCAGCGCAGGGCCTGATGGCCGGCATCAACGCACACCGTAAGTTGCACAGGCTTGCAGATTTTACCCTGAAGCGGTCGGATGCTTATATCGGCGTATTGATCGACGACCTGATCACCAAGGGTGTTGACGAGCCTTACCGCATGTTCACTTCCCGGGCCGAATACCGCATATTGCTGCGGCAAGATAATGCCGACCTGCGCCTGACACCTTTGGGCCATAAGATTGGCCTGGCCGGGAACGAACGCATGGAAGCAGTTACGGCCAAGGAAAAGCTCCTGCAGCAGATCATCCGTTATTGCAAAAGCGAAAGCGCTTCCCCGGAGGAAGTAAACAACATGCTGACCGGGCAGAATACCGATCCGCTGAAACAAAAAACCAAGATCGCCACCCTCCTGCTGCGCCCGCAACTGCACATGCAGCACTTGCTTGAAAGTATCGGTCACCTCAACCATTTCTTTCAAAGTCTTTCGGGACTTACCGGCGAGATCCTTGAACAGGCCGAGATCCGGATAAAATACCAGGGTTACATCGAAAAAGAAAGGGATCTGGCCAATAAACTGGGTAAATTGGAAAACCTCCGGATTAAGGACGATATCGATTACCAGCAGCTTACTTCCCTTTCTTACGAATGCAGGGAAAAACTATCGAAGATCAGGCCTGCCACCATCGGACAGGCAGCACGCATCAGTGGCGTAAGCCCGGCCGATATTGCTGTGCTGGCCATTTATTTGGGCAATTCTTCCCCCTTTGTTCCACGTGAAACCAAATGATCGGCCCATAATATTATAAACCCGTTTTAATAAAGCAGCGTATATTTGCCAGCCTGTTTCACGTGAAACAATGACCATGGAAAACCTGATCAGCTGTCCGTCATGTAAAGCCAGGGATATTTCCCGCTTTATTGATTGCAAGGATCACTTTATCTCGTCCGAAACATTCTCCATCTTCACCTGTAGCCAATGTGGACTGCTATTTACTAATCCCCGCCCTACATTGGCCGAGGCGGGTAAATATTATGAATCGGAAAAATACATTTCGCATTCAGGCACCCGCCGTGGGCTGATCAATAAACTATACCACCTGGCCCGCTTAAAAAGCCTGAAAAGAAAAAAAAATCTGGTTGAAAAACACAGTAACGGTAAAACCATTCTTGATTATGGATGCGGAACCGGCGAATTTTTAAACCTTCTGCATATGAACGGATGGCAATGCCATGGAATCGAACCCAACCCCCTTGCCCGAAATGCTGCGATCGGACAGTACGGCCTGGAGGTGGATGAAGAAGAAAAACTGGATAGCATCAAAAAATCCTCCCTACATTGTATCAGCCTTTGGCACGTTCTTGAGCATGTGTATCCCCTGAAACAAAGGACAGAGAAATTTCATGCACTCCTGAATGATGAAGGCATCCTGATCCTGGCCCTTCCCAACCACTTATCATACGACGCAAATAAATATGGCAGCTACTGGGCTGCCTGGGATGTACCACGTCATCTATACCACTTCAACCCGTCAAGCATTCAAACCCTGATGAACAATTCCGGCTTTTCCCTCATTGCAAAATACCCGATGCGGCTGGATGCATTTTATATTTCCCTGCTGAGTGAAAAATATTCGGGGAACAAATTCCCGTTTCCATCCGCCATGCTTCATGGATGCCTGTCAAATTTTTCCGCCCTCTTTGGCAAAGGTCATTATTCAAGTTTAATCTATATCTTTAGGAAATCAAATTAAGGCCATTTTAGGCCCCCTGATACACGATCACCCTTCAATAATGTCTTTACCCTCCCCGGGGGCGATCGTTCATCAGAGGGGCTCATTTTAGGTCTTGTGTTATTTTGTTGATTTTCAATGTTTTAAATATGAAAAACGAAGGCCATACCACATATCCGTTCAGAAAATCGATTTTCTACTCGGGCCTCGGCCTGCTATTCCTAACCCTTGCCCTGATCTTTTCATATCGGAGCGGGCAGATTGTTTCTCCGGAAAATATCCACAAAACACTCCAGAAAAAAATTCTTCAGAATGAAACATGCCTTTCCCAAACCATAAACAATCTCCTGAAGGAAATCGAAGGCTTCTCCTATCCGGCCATCGATTCCATTCTCAGTTCGGAAAAACCAAAGTCGCGCAACTATTATTTCTTTTTCTATGAGGACGACAGCCTGGCATACTGGTCCGACAATGCCGTGCCCGTTCCTGCACAATACGACACAACTATATTCAGCAGCCAGCCGGTCTCCCTGGCAAATGGCATATACCTTCATCGCGACAGCCTGATCGACACGAAGCGAATACTTGTTCTTTGCCTGATCAAACATCAATATCCCTTCCAAAACATATACCTGCTCAATGATTTCCACGAAAGCTACCGTGTCCCTCCAAAAACAGACATTGCTTTTTCGGAAGGTGAATGGAACGTTCACGACAGCCACGGGCAGTTCCTTTTCTCGGTAATTTCTCCCGCAAAAAAAATGCCTGATGGTTTAGCTGCATATTTGTTGCTGTTCCTTTACGCATTCCTTTTCCTTTCGGTAAGCGCCGCGATCTATCACTTTTATCTTGCTTTCCGCCAGTATCTTAAATCTCGTTTCCTCTTTATGCTGGCCTTCGCCGTCGACATCATCATTCTACGGGTACTGATGTTCATTTTCAGGCTGCCAAACGACATTCACAACAGCGTAATCTTTTCTCCCAATCCCTATGCGCTTTCCGACCTGATACCATCCCTGGGTGATTTTTTCTTTCATGCCCTGACAATCATCGTGATCGCCTATGCTTTTTTTATACAATACGGTCATCCCCCCGAAAAACTCAAAAAAACGAAGGCAGGTAATATTTTTATGGTTTTCAGCCTGTTCCTGCATATTTATATATTCTTCAGGCTTTTTATGGCCGCTGCACAAAGCCTTATCATCGACTCTTCGGCTTCACTTGACCTGAATCAGATCTTTTTTCTGTCGGCCCCTTCAGTTATCGCTATTTTCATACTCTGCTCGCTCCTCTTCGGTTTCTTTCTGATCTCGATCCGCCTGCTGCAATTTGCCGGATTCTATTGCAATGGCTCACGGGCTGTTTATATTTTTACACACCTGCTGTCATTTGCCGTGTTTTATCTTTTTTGCAGTTTTATCCATCACTGTGAAATCGTTTTACTGCTCCCTGTACTGGTTTATTCCACCGTTTTCCTGATTCTCTCACCAATGAGAAATACCGGGAAAACGAATCTGGGGTTCAGCAGCCTGCTGGCATATCTTTTTCTTTTCACTTTGCTCAGCAGCGCCGTTCTAACCCATTACAACATCATGAAGGAAAAAGAACAAAGAAAGCTGATGGCCCTGCAGCTCGCCAGTGGCGAAGATCCCCTGACGGAATACCTGCTTCATGAAGTGTGTACGGACCTGAAAAAGGATACGGCATTTCTCTCTATCGTTACCAGGCTTCCCTTGCAACCCGAATCGGAAATTCAAGCCCTCGCCCATATCGAAAATAATTATTTGTCGGACAGGCTCAGAAAATACGAATGGCTGATCACCTTTTGCACACCCGGCAGATCCCTGCTCATACAGCCTGAAAACTATCTGTCGGACTGCAAAACCTATTTCGAAAACATTATTGAAACCGCCAGGAAATCAGGCATCGGTGATGATTTATATATCTATGCCAATGAAACGGGGATGCATGACTATATTGCCCGAAATGATTTTTCATATAATGGCGATACCATCAGTGTATTCATTGAACTATTCTCCGTTTTTATACCCGGCGAAGGTCTTGGTTATCCCGAACTGCTGATCGATGAATCGGCCAGGACATTATCCGGCCTTGAGAATTACAGCTATGCGCGTTACAAAAACGGTAAACTTATTTTTAAATACGGGGATTACTCATATCGCACAAACTTCACGGCTTATCCACTCGACACGGCGGGGGGCTTCCTTATCCACAACAAACACAGCCACTATATTCACAGCAACGGGCAGGCCGGTCATCTTATCATCAGCAAGGAGGAAGCTTCATTTTTCGAGGTGATCGCCCCTTTCTCATATCTGTTGATATTCTTTTCTGCCTTTATCGGCCTATTCCTTTTCTGTATACATTTTCCCTTTGCAAACACAAGCTTCCACCTGAATTTCAGAAACCGCATTCAGTTATATACCATATCGCTGATCCTTGCTTCATTTGTGATCCTGGGTATCATCACTGTCAGTTACCTGATCAGGCTGAATACCACAAAAAACAAGGAGATACTGAGTGAAAAAACCCACTCGGTGCTTATCGAACTGGAACACAAACTTGCCGGCGAGCAACAATTGGATGTTTCCATGTATGATTACCTGACCTATCTGCTTGTTAAATTCTCGCAGGTGTTTTTCAGCGACATCCATCTGTATGATCTCAAGGGAAACCTGCTGGCATCATCGCGTCCGCAAATATTCCGCAAGCAACTGATCTCTGAAAGAATGAATGCCGAAGCATTTCATGTGCTGACCGTCGACCGCAAATTTCTTTTCATTCACACCGAAAACATAGGCAAACAGGAGTATTATTCTGCCTACGTACCCTTTATGAATGCCGAGAACCAGGTGGTAGCTTATCTCAATCTCCCCTATTTTGCCAGGCAAACCGGATTGCAAAGAGATATCTCCTATTTCCTTAACACCTTTCTGAATTTCTACGTTCTGATGATCGCCCTGGCCATTTTTATCGCCTTGTTGATTTCAAGATACATTACCAGTCCCCTCCAGCTCATCCGCAATAAAATGGGCAGTCTTTCATTCGGCATTAACAATGAAAAAATCGCCTGGGCCGGCAAGGATGAGATCGGCACCCTGGTGGCCGAATACAACCGTATGATCGACGAATTATCGGTCAGCGCCGAAAAACTGGCCCGGTCTGAACGTGAAAGTGCCTGGCGGGAAATGGCCAGGCAGGTGGCGCACGAGATCAAAAACCCTTTAACGCCAATGAAACTCAGCGTGCAGCATCTCAGAAAATCCTGGAAGGAATCATTGCCCGACTGGGAAAAACGCCTCGACAAGTTCACTTCCACCATGATTGAACATATCGATAACTTATCGGCCATAGCCGGGGCCTTTTCCGATTTTGCGAAAATGCCGCAAAAACTGGAGGAAAAAGTCGACCTGGCGGAAGCCATCAACAAATCGATCGATCTTTTTTCCGACACGGGCAATATCAAAATCTCGTTCCATCTCCCCGAAAAACAGCCCTGTTATGTTCTGGCCGACAAAAACCAGCTTATCAGGGTATTTAACAACCTTATCCAAAATGCCATCCAGGCCATTGGCAAAGAATCCGGGGGCCTGATTGACGTTTCCGTTGAATCACTAAATGGCATATTCCTGATCAAAGTCGCGGATAACGGACCGGGTATTGCCCCGGATATGATGGACAAGATATTTTCACCCAGTTTTACCACAAAAAGCAGCGGCATGGGCCTGGGCCTTGCCCTTGTCAGGAATATTGTCATTGAGGCGGGAGGCGAAATAGATTTTGAATCCTCGTATGGCAAAGGAACCGTTTTTATTATAAAACTGCCGGAATACAAATAAACTTTTGGCCGGTTTTTCACAGGTTGTTTGATAAACTTGCCCGATGCGGGCTGCTTATTTGTTTTTCCTCTTTACATTTGCATCACAAGACCACTTAAAGATTGAAACCACTCAGAAAGCTGGCAGGGCAGACCGCCGTTTACGGCATGGGGACGATTGTTCCGCGACTGCTGAACTACCTGCTGCTGACCCCGTTCTATACCCGTGTTTTCGTTGAAGGACAATATGGCATCGTTACCGAATTGTATGCCTATATTGCCTTCCTGCTGGTGTTGCTGACCTATGGTATGGAAACGTCTTTCTTCAGGTTCGCGGGCTCCGAACGTGAACACGATCGTGTTTATTCCACTGCAATGGGTTCGCTCTTCCTAACTTCTTCGGTATTCATCCTGCTGGCTTCAGTTTTTTCAGGCAGCATAGCCACACTGATCAGATATGGCTCTAATCCCGAGTATATTGTTTATTTTTCGATCATTGTCGGCGCCGATGCCTTTACCTCCATCCCTTTTGCCAGGCTCAGGCAACAGAACAAGGCTTTTCGTTTTGCCACGATCAAGATCATCAACGTAGCCGTAAACATTTTATTCAACTTTTTCTTCCTGCTGATGTGCCCCTGGCTCATTGCGCAAAACCCCCAGTCATTTGTAACGGCTTTCTACGATCCCGCTATTGGTGTGGGATATGCTTTTATCTCCAACCTCATTGCCAGCCTGGTAACCCTTTTACTGCTTTTGCCGGATATCTTACGGACGCGTTTTTCATTCAGTGCCGTTATGCTCCGAAAAATGCTTGCCTATGGCCTGCCCCTTTTATTGGTAGGCCTTTTTGGCATGATCAACGAAGTATCGGACAAGATCCTCTTCAAATTTCTTATCACCGTTCCCGAAGGGATCCCCGATAAAGATCAGTATATACTCGGTCAACTGGGTATTTACGGTGCCAATTACCGGCTGGCCGTTTTGATGACGCTTTTTATACAAATGTTCCGCTATGCGGCGGAACCCTTCTTTTTCGCCCATTCGGCCGAGACCAATGCCCGGGAGCTTTATGCATCCGTTATGAAGTATTTTGTAATATTTTGCCTGCTGATCTTCCTGCTTGTTACACTCTTTCTCGACATTTTCAAGTACTTTATCGGCCCGGATTTCCGGTCGGGTTTAAACATTGTGCCTGTCATTCTTCTGGCAAACCTGTTTTTGGGGATATTCTACAATCTTTCGGTATGGTACAAGTTAACGGATAAAACAAGGTACGGGGCCATTATCGCCCTGTGCGGCGCCCTGATCACCATCAGCCTGAATATTTTGCTTGTTCCGGCATACGGATATACCGGTGCGGCTTGGGCACACTTTGCATGTTATCTTTTCATGATGATACTATCTTTCATGCTGGGCCGGAAATTCTACAGGATAAATTACGACCTGAAGAACATTTTGTTCTATTTCTTGCTTGCGATGGGTCTGTACTTCCTATCGGTCCATGTTGAATTTGCTGCAACCATCTTCAGGTACTTCATGCATGCTGCATATATCCTGATTTTTCTCCTTTTTGCCTATTTGCTTGAAAAAAGAAAATTATCCAAAACCACCACCGGAATATAAATATTTGCTATGAAAATTAAAATCCTGAATCAGTCAAAACATCCCTTACCCGCATATGAAACAGCGCTATCGGCCGGTATGGACCTCCGGGCTAATCTTGATGAACCGGTGCCGTTAAAGCCCCTTCAGCGGGCTTTGATTCCAACCGGTCTTTTCATTGAACTACCCGAAGGATATGAAGCCCAGATCAGGCCCCGGAGCGGACTGGCCATCAGAAACGGTATCAGCCTTGTCAATTCACCCGGTACCATCGATGCCGATTACCGGGGCGAGATCAGGATTATCCTCATTAACCTTTCTGATGAAGATTTCCTCGTAAGGGATGGTGAGCGCATTGCACAAATGATCATCGCCCCTCATGAACAGGCAGAATGGATTGAAGTAACGGAACTGAACAAAACAGGGCGGGGCGATGGCGGCTTCGGCCACAGCGGTATCCGCTGAGTCCCTGATGATGTTTTCAAAAATCCTTCCCGCTCATCATCCGGGCAGATATTTCGCCTATTTTTGCAATAAGCCGCTGCATCAATGATCTCTGCCGACTACCACAAGCGTAAATATGTGATTACCGCCATTTTTTTACTGGTGGGGTTGATATTCCTGATCCGTTTGTTTTTTCTGCAGATACTTCCCAACGATTTTAAATTATCGGCCGAAAACAATGTGCTGAGGTATATTACGCAGTATCCGGGCAGGGGTTTGATATACGACAGGAACGGCCGGTTGCTGGTTTATAATGAAGCGGCATATGACCTGCTGGTCATTCCCCGGCAGATACAGCCTTTCGACACCACCGAACTGTGTATGCTGCTTAAACTCGATAAAGAAGAATTTGATAAACGGTTGCTGAGGGCCAAAAATTATTCCCGGCATAAACCTTCGCTCTTTCTGGAGCAGATATCGAAGGAAGACTTCGGCTACCTGGAAGAGAAACTGTATAAATATCCGGGCTTTTACGTACAATCCAGGACACTGCGTCATTATCCCTTTCGGCATGCAGCGCATTTGCTTGGTTACATAGGCGAAGTGAACAATCATGATATTGAAGCGGATAAATATTACTCGTCGGGTGATTATATCGGGAAAAGCGGCCTTGAAAAATTCTATGAACATCTTCTCAGGGGCACAAAAGGTCTTAAAGTGATCCTTGTTGATGTATTCAACAGGGAAAAGGGAGCTTTTGCAAACGGGTTGTATGATACGGCAGCCGTTCCCGGTACAGACCTTTACATTTCCATTGATATGGAACTTCAGGGCTACGGCGAGATGCTTATGCAGAACAAAACCGGCAGCATAGTGGCCATTGAACCTGGCAGCGGGGAGATCCTGGCCCTGGTCACATCACCTTCCTATGACCCCAATTTGCTGATTGGCCGCATCCGCGGTAAAAACTACCGCATGCTCGAAACAGATTCACTCAAACCACTGATCAACAGGGCGATTATGGGAACCTATCCGCCCGGCTCCACCTTCAAGATGGTAAACGCCCTGATAGCCATGCAGGAAAAAGTGCTGTTCCCCGGTACAATATACCATTGCGACGGACCCTTGTCAAAACCCATAAAATGCACCCATTATCACGAAAGTCCCCTGGCCCTGAATTCAGCCATACAGAACAGCTGCAATCCCTATTTCTGGAATGTTTTCCGCTCGCTGATCACCAAGGCTGAATTTGGCCACGACTCAATCGGCTTCAGGCACTGGCGTGATCATGTTTGCAGTTTTGGTTTCGGCGACCGTTTCAACACCGACATCCCCTTTGAGCTGAAAGGAAACGTCCCCGGCCAGGCATATTACGACAACATTTATTCAAAAGGGCGCTGGCGTGCTATGACCATCCGTTCCCTGTCTATCGGTCAGGGGGAGATACTGGTAACACCCATACAGCTTGCCAACCTGGCTGCCGTTATCGCCAACCGGGGTTACTACTTTAAACCCCACATTCTTAAAGCAAGCGGTTACGAAAAAAAGAAGGATGAGCACTTTACAACCAAAGTTGAAACAAGCGTGGGAAAGGATCATTTTGAATTCATTGCGGAAGCGATGCTTGACGTATTTGAAGGTGAACACGGTACTGCCCGGTGGCATAAACTGGAATCTGTATTGATCTGTGGTAAGACCGGTACGGTTGAAAACCCGCATGGAGAAGACCATTCCATGTTCATCGCTTTTGCCCCGAAAGATGATCCCCAAATTGCCCTCTCGGTGATCGTGGAAAACGCAGGTTATGGTTCGACATGGGCAGCACCCATAGCAACATTATTGATCGAAAAATACCTGATGGGGGAAGTAAAAAGAATAAACCTGGAAAAACGCATGATAGAAGGAAAGCTAATCCCCACCGAATGAGAGAAAGAACCGGTATACTGCAAAACATCGACTGGATCACCGTTTTGATCTATCTCCTGCTTGTACTTACCGGCTGGGTTAACATTTATGCGGCGGTATACAACGAAGACCACAGCAGTATGGTTGATTTCTCTCAACGTTACGGCAAACAGCTGGTATGGATCATGGCCTCACTGGTCATTGCCTTTGTCGTTATTTTGATCGATGCAAAGTTTTTCAGCACCTTTGCTTACCTGATTTACGGACTGAGCCTGATCAGCCTGGCCGCGGTTTTGTTTGCTGGCACCGAAATTGCCGGTTCACGTTCGTGGTTCCAGTTTGGCAGCATTGCCATACAGCCTGCCGAATTTGCAAAATTTGCGAGCTGTCTGGCCATCGCAAAATACCTCAGCACATTTAATGTAAGCCTTAGCCGCTTCAGGACCAGAATCATTGCTTTCGCTATTATTTTGCTTCCCGCCTTCCTGATACTGATGCAGAACGATACCGGCAGCGCACTGGTATATGCTTCGCTGATCCTTGTTTTATACCGCGAAGGACTGCCGGGCAGCATCCTGCTTACCGGGATTTTCATGGCTTTATTGTTCGTGCTTGCCCTGCTTATCGAAAACCTTTATATCTTCATCGGCCTGGCCGTTCTTAAAGCCATCCTCTTATACTTCATCAACAAGAGCAAAAAAAACATCCTGATACTGATATCCTTATTTCTGATCGCCACCGCTTATATTTATTCGGTCGACTACGCTTTCGACAAGATGCTCGAACCACACCAGAAAAAACGCATTCATGTACTCATCGGCTTAGAAGCGGATCTTCGCGGGGCCGGTTATAATGTTCACCAGTCGAAAATAGCCATTGGCTCCGGAGGGTTTGCCGGTAAAGGATTTTTGCAGGGAACCCAAACCAAATTTAATTTCGTGCCAGAACAGGATACCGACTTCATTTTCTGCACCATTGGCGAGGAATGGGGTTACCTGGGCTCGGTTTTTGTGATCGGGCTTTTCATGGTACTTTTGTTAAGGCTGATCAAACTCGCGGAGCGGCAAAAATCGGAATTCAGCCGCATCTACGGATATGGCGTGGCATCCATTATCTTTTTCCATGTACTCGTGAATATCGGCATGACCATCGGCTTGTTGCCGGTAATCGGCATTCCCCTGCCATTCATCAGTTACGGTGGATCCTCCTTATGGGCCTTTACCATTTTGCTCTTTATCTTCATCAGGCAGGATGCACACCGTTTGCAAATTCTATAGGTTAAAACCCCAACAACCCATCAATCAAGAATTTCAGCACGGTAAATACCATAAAAATTTTTACCGAAAAAGCGCGACATTTTCGCTATTTTGGTATTAATGAATAAGGCCCCAAAAAATATTAAGGGAGTATAAAGAAATTTAAGCGGATTTAATATTATGTGCTTGATTGAAAGGCCAAAGAGCAAAAAGACAGGAACCGGCCTTCCTAAAAACAAACGGCTATTCAAAACAGGCTGAAAATTTATTGCGTATCTTTACCAACGAAAGAATAATGATGGAAAAACGCTGGGTGTACAAAGAACAAGGGTCAGAAAAGCATATCCGGGAATTATCGGAAATACTGAATATACATCCCAGCCTGTCTAACCTTCTGGTTCAGCGCGGCATATATGGTTTTGATGATGCAAAAACATATTTCAGGCCCAAACTGGAAGACCTCCACGATCCGTTCCTGATGAAGGACATGGACAAGGCTGTGGACCGGATTTCAACTGCCATTGCCAAAGGGGAAAAAATACTGGTATACGGCGATTATGATGTTGACGGAACCACTTCCGTGGCACTCATTTACATGTTCCTCAAACGGTTTTACGATAACATCGATTTTTACATCCCCGACAGGGATACCGAAGGATACGGCATTTCATACCAGGGGATTGATTTTGCCGTTGAAATGGGTTTTTCTTTGATGATCATCCTCGACTGCGGTATCAAGGCCATTGAAAAAACGCGTTATGCCCTGGAAAAAGGGCTTGATTTCATCATCTGCGACCACCACCGTCCCGGCGATGAAATACCCCTGGCCTGCGCGGTTCTTGATCCGAAGAGGAATGATTGTCATTATCCTTTCAAGGAATTGTCGGGATGTGGTGTTGGCTTCAAACTTGTTCAGGCATATTCACAAAAAGCAGGGATGCCGATGGATGCGCTTTATTCTTACCTGGACCTGGTGGTGGTAAGCATTGCATCCGACATTGTTCCCATTACCGGGGAAAACAGGATCCTTGCCTACTATGGGCTCAAGCTGATCAACAGCTCGCCCAGGCCCGGTCTGGAAGCCATCCTGCAGGTCAGCAATATCATTAAGGTAAACGCTACAGGCCATGAATTCTTATTTAACAGGGAACTGACCATCAGCGACCTTGTCTTTATGGTGGGACCCCGGATCAATGCCGCCGGAAGAATAAAGAGTGCACGGGATTCGGTACAGTTGCTGATCGAGAACAATTTTGAATTTGCCCTTGAATTTGCACGTGAGATCAATAAGCTGAACGATCAGCGCAAGGACCTGGACCTGACTGCAACCAGCGAGGCACTGGCCATGATAGGCGAAAACGATGAAATGCGCAATGCCAGCTTCACCGTTATTTACAACCCCACCTGGCACAAAGGGGTTATCGGAATTGTTGCCTCGCGGCTCATCGAAAGCTATTACCGGCCCACCATCGTGTTAACCTATTCTAACGGGATGATCACCGGCTCGGCCCGGTCAATCAAGGATTTCGATATTTATGATGCCGTGGACGCCTGCAGTGCCTGCCTTGAACATTTCGGAGGCCATAAATATGCAGCAGGGCTTTCGTTGAAAGAAGAGAATTTCGAAAATTTTAAAAACTGTTTCAGCAATTATGTGAACGAACACATAACTACCGATCAACTGATCCCCGAAATTGAAATCGACAGCGATATCCTCCTGAAAGATATTAACGCCAAATTTTATCGCATTCTGCGGCAATTTGCCCCTTTTGGCCCCGGAAACCTATCGCCCGTTTTCGCTACCCAAAACATTGTTGATACGGGAAATGCCCGCATCGTGGGTAAAAACCACCTCAAACTTGAAGCGGTCCATCCGAATATTTCCTGCCTGCCCATTTCCGCCATAGCCTTTCAGCAGGGTCACCATTTCATCCGCATAAAATCAGGCGAAGCCTTCAGCGCCTGTTATCACATTGAGGAAAACGAATGGAATGGGAAAAAAACCCTGCAGCTCAATATCAAAGACATTAAGTTCGGGGATCCGGAAGGCACAAACGCGCAGTAAAACCCATTACCCTTTACGTGCCTGAGCGTTTTTCACGGCAAATGAAAAATATATCAGAATAATCCCGATCAAAACGAATATCGCGCCCAGCACTTTCATTAAAAACCCGGCAACATAGGCAGGATCAAGCAATAAAACCAGGCCTATGGCAAAAAGAAGGATCCCCCCCAGGGCCAGTACGAAATTAAAGTCAAGGATCTTTCGCATCACGATAGACACGTAGATCTTGAACAATCCCAACAGCATGGCCCATAACCCAATGAAGATCAGAAAGAGCCTGACCGTTTGCATGGGGAATATCATGATCAATCCACCTAAAATGACTGAAATTGCCCCCTCAAAAAACATCAGGCTATAGTTTTTCTTTTTCCTTTTCTGGTCGAAGGCCCCCAGTAAAAGTAAAATGCCGCCTATTAAAACAAGCAGCCCGAAGAATTTCGACAGGCTAATGATCAGTTCCTCTGTGGCAAAGAGGGCGAGGCCGCCGAAAACAATTGCCAGCACGCCATTCAGCGTTAGGATCCACCAGTTCTTTTTCATGTCCATATTAAAGTTTTTTAGTCATTTTTAAAGTATGAAGATAAAAATTAAAACCTTCAGTCCGGAAAGCCATTATTGTTTGTTTCAAATGTACCGGTCATCGATATTGCCAAAGAAATGCAACAGCCGTTTTCCTGCAGATGCAATCATACGCGATTATTTACAGATATTCGAGCATGGCACGGATCAGCAGGAACAGTCCAAAAGCAACCAATCCGGCACCGGCTACGCGGTTAATCCACTGAATGAAACGGGGTGTAACATATTGTTTGATCTTGTAGGCCCCGAAACATTTCAGCATATCGGTAGCCAGTATTACCAGCAGGGTTGTGGAAAAAAGGGCGATAACCGACCGGGGTTCGCCTTTGTAATTGGCCGTGATGGTGGCAACCCAGAGTATCCAGAAGAGCCAGACGAAAGGATTGGTGAAATTGAGGAAAAACCCTTTCAGCACATATGTTACGGGGTTGGGTTTGCGGATGGGCTCCCCGTTGTTTTCGACGGATATATGTACTTTCCTGGTAAAGGTAACCAGGCCGAATGCGATCAGTATTACTCCCGTGATAATTCCAAAAATCAATTGATTTTCGGGTGTTTCATTAACAATCTGAAGGGCGCCGAGCAGGCAGAGCGCCACCAGGGCCACATCGCTCAGAAAAATACCGAAAGCCAACTGAAAACCAGCCCAAAGGCCCCTGTGAATACTGGTTTGGATCAATGCGAAAAGAGCCGGCCCGAAACCGAAAAGGAAAGCAAGCGTTAGCCCGAGGATTAAACCTTCCCAAATAGGAGTAATCATGATCTAAGCATTGTTTTTATATTCCCTGAGGTAAGTTTCCCATTGCTCATATTTTTCGCCCTTGAGCACGCGCGGAAACTTATTGGCCCCCCCTTCCCTGTTGTGTATCTTCATCCACCTGGAAAATGCAGCAGGCGGCAATATTTCTATAAATAAATCGGTAACTGCCGCAATTCTTTCTACACGGTAATCATCGTTCAGAATTTTCAGGTAGCCGTCGATCTTTTCAATCGCTACTTCCGGATCGATCTGATCATCGGTACCCAGGTACCATTTATGCGCGAACATGCTTCCGTACCTGAACCCGGCTACCGTAAACTCTCTGATCTCGATGTTAAATTCGTCCTGAAGCATTTTTACAGCCATGTTCATGTTTTCCTGTGAAAGATGTTCGCCGCATAAACTCAGAAAATGCTTTGTACGCCCGGTAATGATGATTTCACAATTTTGCTTCGACACAAATTTTATGGTATCCCCGATCAGGTATCGCCAGGCTCCCGCACAGCTCGACAAAAGGAGTGCATATTCCTGGTTTTCATCAACCTTGCTCAGCAGAAGTGCTTCAGGATTATCAATCATATTCCCCTCGGTATCGAAATTCTGTTCGTTAAAAGGAACAAACTCATAAAACAGGCCGTTATCGGTAACCAATTGCATGATCCTTCTTTCCAGGCTGCTCTGATAAGCAATATAACCCTCCGAAGCAAGATAAGATTCGTTATAGATAACCGGCTTGCCAAAGAGTTTCTTAAAGTTTTTTTCGTAGGGTTCAAACGAAACTCCGCTGTGAACATATACCGACAGGTTTGGCCAGATTTCATGAATATGCTTCAGTTCATATCTTTCGATAATACGCTCGAGAATGATCTGTATCCAGGCGGGTACGCCAACAATAACGCCGATATCCCAATCCGGCGCCTTTTTGATGATCTCTTCGAGTTTTGTTTCCCAGTTGCGCTCACGCGATATCCTCTTGCCCGGCTTGTAAAAATGCTGGAACCAGAAAGGGATGTTTCCGGCCGATATTCCCGATAGATCACCTTCATAATAGGAACCATTGAACACAAGATGGGTGCTTCCGCCGATCATCAGTATACCCTTTTCATAAAACTCTATGGGAAACTTGTAGCGCGCAGTACTTACCAACTGCCGGATGCTTACACGACGGATGGCCCGGATCATATCCCCGGTAACCGGTATATGCTTGCTGGATGATTCGGAAGTTCCCGATGTCAGGGCAAAATACCTGACCCTTCCCGGCCAGCTCACAAAGCCCTCTCCATTCAGGGCCCTGTACCACCATTTACGGAACATGGCGTTATAATCGAATGTGGGTACGTTTTTTTGAAAGGCCCTGATGAAATCTTGTTGTTTTAAGATTTTCTGAAAACCGTAATGCTCCCCAAATGCAGTGTTTTGCGCCTTGGTCAGTAATTTTTTCAGAACCCTTGCCTGTGCCTTATTACAATCTTTAGCCTTTCTGATTTCAAAGGGAATGCTACGAAGTTCGTAGGCCCGTTTTATAATCGTACCAAGAATGGCCATAGTTTACACGGGTTAATTTGCGCGATAAAATTAAAAAATATTCTCTACTTTTATGATAATCATTTCATATGAAACGACGAATCACTTTATTGCCAATAACAATCGGCCTTATCATACTGGCCGTTCTGACATATTTCAGCGGTCTGCTGATAACCACCAGCATATTTGATTATCGCCCTGAAAACCGCACTGTTCTTCGATTACCGCCATACGAACAGCAACCGTTCATCCAGGGCGACACATTCTCATTGCTCAGTTGGAACATCGGCTATGCCGGCCTCGGCATGGAAAGCGATTTTTTTTATGATGGCGGCAAAATGGTGATCCCGCCAGAACACCTCTATGAGAAATATTACGCGGGCGTCCTCAGGCAGATAGAGGAATTCAACAACATCGACCTGATCCTGCTGCAGGAAACTGATACTTTTTCAACACGTTCATATTATCAAAACCATTACCGTGATATTGCTGCAGGTCTTGGCTCCCACCAGGGCATTTTTGTTAAAAACTATGATTCACGCTTTGTGCCGGTACCTGTTCATCAGCCGATGGGCAGGGTCGTTTCCGGTCTTTCCCTTTTTACACGATTGCCCCTTGCGGAAGCCGAAAAAATCGTATTCGATGAAAACTATGCATGGCCAACCAGGCTATTTATGCCCGATCGTTGTTTCCTTGCCGCTAAAATACCCGTTAATCAAACTGTTTCTCTTGTCGTGATCAATCTGCATCTGTCAGCTTTTGATGATGGCAAACTGCGAAATGCACAATTGGAAACGGTTTCGGATTTCATGAAAACAGCATGGATGAACGGGCATTATGTATTGGCCGGTGGCGACTGGAATATGAACCCCCATGAAGATGATTTCAGGGATTTTTTAAGTGGCGATGAGGCTTTCAGCATCCCCCTGCTATCGGCATCATCTGTTTTCGACTCTTCCTGGCATATCGCTTTCGACCCGGATTTTCCAACCAACCGCGATGTTTCCGCACCCTATATAAAAGGCAAGACCCCAACCACCATCATCGATTTTTATATTGCCTCTCCAAATATCGAAATACTTGAAATCAGGACCCTTTATGACGAATTCAGCTATTCCGACCACCATCCGGTTTTTCTGCGGTTCAGGCTAAACCCAACCCTGCCGGCAAAAATATGAACCAATCACTGTCGGATTTGTTTGTATGAAAAAATTACAGTCATGATAAAGAATATAGGAACTGTTGACAAAGTATTGCGCATACTGCTGGCCGTTATTGTTGCGGTGTTGATCATAACCAAGGTGCTGACCGGAGCGGCAGCCATTATATTAGCCATTGTTGCGGGAATGTTCCTGATTACGTCCCTGCTTGGTTTTTGCGGACTTTACAGCCTGATTGGCATAAATACCTGCAAGACAAGGAAAAGCTGATCAGTTGAATAAATCCGAAGCTATACCATCGGCAAAGAGCTTACCAGACCTGGTCAGGTAAAGCACCTCGTTTCGTTTTTCCAGTTTTTCTTCTTTCAAATATCTCTGTGCATTTTTAAGCAATTGCTTTTCAAATTTTTCACCGAATTGTTGCCTGACAATTTCCAGGTTACATCCCCACATCGTTCTCAGCGAGGTCATTACATATTCATTAAACCGCTGCTCCGTGCTGAGTATCTCTTCTTCAAAAGTTTCTTTGTATTGCTGGTCCGGCTTCACCCAATCCTTTACCGAAGAAATGTTCCAGCTTCTGCTGCGCCCGTTATAGGAATGCGCCGAAGGTCCCAGGCCAAGATAATGCTGACCGGTCCAGTAGAGGCAATTATGCCGTGAAATTTTTCCGTCTTTTGCAAAATTGGATATCTCATAATGAACAAACCCCATATCTTCCATAAATTCCAGAAGAAAAGAAAAGTGGGCGATACTGCTTTCCTCTTCAGGAGCCTTGATTTTTCCCTTTTCAATGAACCGGTACAGGGCTGTCTGTGGTTCAACGGTCAGCGCATAGGCCGAAAGATGCTTCAACCCGAAGGACATGAAAGTCTCGAGGTTTTTTTTCCACCTCTTCATTCCCAATGTCGGGATGCCATAGATCAGGTCAATGGTAAGGTTATCGAATTGCTCTTCCTGAAGAATACCGATGGCATTCCTGGCGCCGGCACCACTGTGCCGGCGATGGAGGTAAAGCAGGTCATCATCGAAAAATGATTGTACGCCCAGGCTAATCCTGTTAACGGCGGTTTGCCTCAACCCTTTTGACCAGTCCCTGTTCACATCGTCGGGATTCGCCTCAAGGGTGATCTCCGCTTCGTGGCTCAAACTGAACATTGCAGCGATCCGGTCAATGATCAGGCTGATCTCATCCGCTGCAAGCAAGGAGGGCGTTCCTCCGCCAAAGTAGATACTGTCGATCCGCTGTGAGCCCAAATAATCCTTTTTCAAGGATATTTCATCCAACAGAGCTCGTATGAAATCCTGCCTGTACCTTTCCGAAACCGTTGAATAAAAATTACAATAATGGCATCTGCTGCGACAAAAGGGGATATGGATATAAACACCGGCCATTTGGTTGATCCTGTGTGCAAAAATAGTCTTTATTCAGCCAATATGCCTTTATTAAACGCAAGCCCGCCAATAAATGCAAATAAATAATAACCGGGACGGTTAAAAGAGTCGGGTTGCTTTTTGAACGCAGATCCCGTATCTTTTTTTGTTCTGTTATTTCATTCTGAATTTATTAAAACCGATTTAAATAAGAAAGAATAAGCTATTGATCACAATATGAATGATATTTTCATCGTATTTTTATGGCAAACTAATATTCAACATCATATGAAAAGAAGGGATTTTATTGTCAGGGGACTGGGTGCCGGCATTCTGGCAGGAACCGGTTTAACCCTTGGTGGTATTGGCCGTCTGGCAGGCAACCCGGCGGCAACTGAAGATGGTGATTTTGACCTGGTGGCAGTGAAAGGTTCCGATCCGGCCAGCATGTTCGACCTTGCCATGGAGGCGATGGGCGGCATGGGCCGATTTGTCAAACCCGGGCAAACGGTTGTTGTTAAGCCCAACATCGGATGGGATACGGTACCCGAACGGGCCGCCAACACCAACCCCCAGCTCATCGGGCGGATCGTGAAAAGGTGTTTTGACGCAGGAGCCCGCTCAGTAAGCGTTTTTGACAATACCTGCGACGAATGGAAGAAATGCTATGTGAACAGCGGCATCGAGGAAGAAGTAAAAAAAGCCGGCGGCACCATCGTTCCGGGAAACAGCGAATCATACTACAAAAATGTAAGTATCCCGGCCGGTAAAAGCCTCAGGGAAACCAAGGTGCATCAGTTAATCCTCGATACCGACGTGTATATCAATGTTCCCGTGCTGAAGCATCATGGCTCTGCCAAGCTGACCATTGCCATGAAAAACCTGATGGGTGTGGTCTGGGACAGGCGCTGGTGGCACAAGAATGACCTGCACCAGTGTATCGCCGACTATACCTTACACCGCAAGCCCGACCTGAATGTCGTTGACGCTTTCAGGGTAATGAAAAGGAACGGCCCCAGGGGTGTTTCAGTGGAAGACGTGATCATGCTCGATTCCCTGCTTGTTTCCGCTGACATTGTAGCAGTGGATGCCGCAGCCACCAAGCTTTTCGGCATGGAACCCGAAGACATTCCCTATATTGATATTGCCCACGAAATGGGCATCGGCAATAAAAACCTTTCCGAATTGAATATAAAAAGGATCATTCTGTAAGCATGAATTTTAAAATCCTGAAATGGGGCAGGGTGATCATTTCGCTGGGATTTCTGATTCTGATCACTTTTTTCTTCATTGATTTTACCAACGCCTTTTCGGGCCGGGTCATCCGCTCTGTCCTTTACCTGCAATTCGTTCCTTCCCTGCTCAGTTTTCTGAAATTTGCAGGCATAGGCGCTGCCGGCTTTATTTTCATTATCCTCCTGAACCTGTTTGCAGGCCGTATATACTGTTCAACGATTTGCCCGCTCGGCACTTTCCAGGATGTCATTATCCGGATAAAAAGAAAACTTACACGAAAAAAAAGGTTCAGCTATCAGCGAAGCTTCAATTATCTCCGGTATATCATCCTGATCCTCTCTATTCTTCTGTTTATCGCAGGATTGGTCTTTCCCTTGTTGTTGCTGGACCCGTACAGTAATTTCGGAAGGATCGCCACCAATCTCTTCAGGCCGGTTTTATTGTTTTTGAACAATTCCGCTACCAGTATGCTCGAATCAATGAGCATTTATTCACTTTACCGGGTGGAACCGGGAATGCACCACTGGCTGTCGCTTCTGTGGTCAATCCTGATCTTACTGCTGATCCTGTATTTGTCGTTTAAATACGGACGCCTGTTCTGCAATACCCTATGTCCGGTCGGCGCCCTGCTGGGCTGGCTTTCACGGTTTTCCATTTTTAAGATATACCTGAACCGTACATTGTGCACATCCTGCGGAAAATGTTCGGCCGTTTGCAAGGCCGGCTGCATTGATGTAAAAAACAAATCCGTAGATTTTTCACGCTGCGTAGGCTGCCTGAATTGCCTCTCTTCATGCCCCGATAATGGCGTGATCTTCGGCAGGCCCGGTAAAAGCGAAAAGGCCGTTATCACGACATACGATGATAAAAGGCGCGATCTCATCAGGGGAAGTTTAACCGCCATGGCTTCGCTGGCCGGAATGTCGATGCTGGCACAAGGCAGAGGATATGGACGCAGAAGGTCCAACCAGCCTCTTCCGGTAAATAAAGAATATCCGGTTTCTCCCCCCGGATCGATCAGTTTTGACCACTTCAACGGCAGTTGCACGGCCTGCCATTTATGTGTTAATGCCTGCCCCACTCATGTTATCCGGCCTTCATTCCTGGAATATGGCCTGGCGGGAATTATGCAGCCCCGGATGGATTACCATGCAAGCTATTGCAATTTCGATTGTGTCATTTGCTCGGAAGTTTGTCCGACGGGAGCGCTCCGGCCGCTGAAAGCGGAAGAAAAACATGTTTTACAGCTCGGAAAGGTTATTTTCATTAAACAGAACTGCGTTGTTTTCACTGATAACACCGATTGCGGAGCGTGTTCAGAACACTGTCCTACAAAAGCGGTTTACATGAGGCCTTTTCGCGGAAATCTCTTCCTGCCCGAAGTAGATCCCGATATCTGTGTAGGTTGCGGCGCCTGTGAATATGCCTGCCCGACCGACCCGAAATCCATCTATGTTGAGGGAAATCCCATTCACCTCACAGCCGAAAAACCCATTATCAAAAAACTGGAACAGCCCGGTCAACAGGAAGACTTTCCCTTTTAAACGGTTTTTTTCAATATGATCCTGAAAGTCGTGTCCTGATTGGGATGTGAATGCTTAACAAAGATCCTTCCCCTGTGATAATCCCTGATAATTCTTTTCGACAGGGACAATCCCAGTCCCCAACCCCGCTTTTTGCTGGTATAACCGGGATAAAAAATGGCCTTGAACAATGACTTGGGAATTCCTTTTCCGGTATCACTGATATCGATAACAACGGTATTTTTTTCATCATGCAGGGATATGGTGATGGTTCCGTGCCCCTGCATGGCATCGATGGCGTTTTTAACAAGGTTCTCGATCACCCAGCCAAATAAATGGGCGTTTACCGGAACAATAAGTGGTCTGTTGTCGTGAACCCTGATGTTGAAATTGATTTTCCTTGAAACACGTGACTTAAGGTATTCCGTTGCGTTATGGACAATATCAACAATATTGATGGGGTCGAGGCTGGGGGGCGAGCCGATCTTGGAAAAACGGTCGGTGATGTTTTCGAGCCGGTCAATGTCCTTCTTGATCTCATCCAGGGCTTCATCCTCAATACCTTTCAGTTTCAGGAGTTCAAGCCAGGCAATAACGGAAGAGAGTGGCGTACCAAGCTGATGGGCGGTTTCTTTCGACATGCCAACCCAAACCCTGTCCTGCTCCGACCTTCTCGAAATGCTGAATAAAAAATAAGCGATCAGAAGAAAGAGGCCGATCACCCCAAACTGTACATAAGGATACACCCGCATCTGCCCCTGTATGGCAGAGCTTTTGTAAAAGATGAACCGCCTGTCCTTTCCCGCCAGGGTAATTTCGATGGGATCATTTTCTGCGGCCATTTTCATCAGCGCTTTTTGAATATTCAGCGAATCATCCGGTAAATCTTCCTCGAGATTTCCGGAAACGAGTATTTTCGTACGTGTGCTGTCGGTAATGATAACGGGAACCGATACGGCGTTTTCCACCACTTCCGACAAGAAAGACTCGTTCAGGTCTTCAAGTACCTGACGCAATTCGGTATATATCTTTGATTCCTTGAAATACAGGACCTGGAACTCACCCGGAAGATATTCAATGCGTATGGGATTATACACAGAAAATTCCCTTTTCAGCTCACCTTCGAGAACATCGCAGCGATAAACCGTATCCTCCACATTCCTTGCATGGATGATACTGTCGGTATCCGTAGTCATGATCACCGGTATGGTGGTGTTGCCCGTGATGATCTTGTAATAAATATCCAGAACATCGGAATTAACCTCACTCATCATGTTTTTTGAGGCATCGGCGAGTATTTCTGCACGTTTCCTTTCCTCTTCCCCGATCTGATTAAAAAAACGTTCGGTATATGATACCAGGTTCGCTTTTCGCTGAAGTGCATCGGCCCATATCCTTACATTTTCCCTTTCAGACCTGGATATTTTATTTACCAGTATATTGGAATACCACAAGGATGCCGTTACGATGATCACCGCAATGGCGAACAGTATCCATTTCCACCTTCTCTTCCTGGAATAATAATTCATGAAGCTGATATTTGCATGCCTGCCATTTAAAACGCCGCAAACAAGGCAATGTTTCGCTAGCAGCCGGTAAATTTAAAAAAATTAATGTTCTGCGGCCCCGGAATTGATATGCGTTCATTACGGAACGCTTTTTGTATTTAAATAATCAAGGAAAACGCCGTTCTTTTAAAAAAAAATTGATTTTAACAAATAAACTGCTTTTTTAGTTGTATAACTACATTTTTAGTTGTATATTTGCAGGGAAGTATGGAGAGAAATCGTATAATAAATATATTTTTTTTCACCCAATCAACTAATTTCATAGTTATATAACAGTAAACCAGCACAACAACCATGAAAGAACTCACCAGGGCCGAAGAAGAGATCATGCAAATACTCTGGAAGATCAACAGGGGATTTATCAGGGACATTCTTGAAAAATTACCGGATCCGAAACCGGCATACAATACCGTATCGACCATTGTGCGGATACTTGAAAAAAAGGGTTTTGTAGGTTATCGTGTTTACGGGAAATCACACGAATATTATCCGCTGGTTTCGAAAAGGGAATATACCAAATCATATTTCGGGCTTTTCCTGAAAAACTACTTCGGGAATTCGTACCGCGAAATGGTATCGTTCCTGACAAGCGACAACAATTTTGACATCAGGGAACTGGAAGAGTTGAAACAAGCCATGGCCGAAGAGATCATCCGCAAAAAAATCAAAGAAAATGAATGAAATGTTCACCGCCCTCTTGCAATCGTCGGCATGTATCGCCATCATATACCTGGCCTACAGCCTTTTTCTCAGAAAGGAAACTTTTTACACAGCCAACCGTACGTTCCTTTTGGCAGCATTGCTGATATCGGCGGTTATCCCATTTATCAACCTCCCTGAATTATTCACCCAATACGAGGAAAGCTCAACCATCATGCTGGAACCGCTGATCATAGGCGGCACTTATGTGAGGGCAACGATCAGCAGCAATCCGGCAACCTTTGATGCAATAATGGCCGTATACCTGAGCGGCCTTACATTCTTTGGTCTGCGTTTTCTTTTCCGCCTTTTCCAGATATTCCGCTTAGTAAAACGCTTTGGAGTGACCCGGAAGGATGGCGCGTATTTCGTTCATACAGACAGGGCTTACGCTCCCTTTTCGTTTTTCAACCTGATCTTCATAAATGCCACGGGGTTCAACTCTTCCGAGGCCAGGGACATCATGGCGCACGAGCAGGTCCATGCCAGGCAATGGCACAGCCTTGACCTGATATTGCTTGAAATACTGGCTGTCATCCATTGGTTCAACCCATTTATCTGGATGTTGCGCCACGCCTTCAGGGGCCTGCACGAATTCCTGGCCGACGAGGGGGTCATTCACAGCGGGGCAGACATAAAAATATACTCTGCGATGCTTTTCAGGCAAAGCACAGGCATTCAGGTTTCGGACCTGACCAATCACTTCAGTAAATCATTATTAAAAAGGAGGTTCACCATGATGTACAAAAAGAAATCAAAAAGCCTGGCCGGGATCAAACTGATTTTGGCCATTCCCCTGGTATCGGGCATGATGTTGCTCATAGCATGTACCGGTAATGATCATTCACAACAGGCAGAAAATCCCATACCGCCAGGCACACCGGAAACCGTTATTAATGAAACCGTTCCGGAAGAACTACCCCCGGTTGTTCCACAAGAAGAAGAAACACCGGTATTTACAGTGGTTGATGAAATGCCGGTCTATCCGGGAGGCCTTGATGCCATGTATGCTTTTCTCGGCGAAAACATTAAATATCCCGAAGAAGCAAAGAAAAACGGTACCACCGGCAGGGTCTTCATCAGTTTTGTGGTTGAAAAAGACGGTAGCATCAGCAACATAGAAATACTGCGTGGCATTGGCCACGGTTGCGATGAAGAAGCCATACGCGTGGTTGAATCCATGCCGCCATGGACGCCCGGCAAGCAAAGGGGGCAAGCCGTCAGGGTCAGGTTTAACCTCCCCATCAAGTTTGCCCTGGATTAACAGGGAAAAGCGAAATAATACAAGGCGTTTCCCCCTGCTAATTTCCCCATGAACGGGATATTGCCATGCCTGTCATTATTTTATTTGCCAGACACTATCTTATATTAAACCATGGCAGCAGAATGATTCAGGACCCATTTTGTCCAATTCTGACAGGGTCATGGCTTTCCCGGAAAACGCAACAAGGGTGATTTTTGGATTGTAAGAGGGGTTTCCCATAACAAAATCAGGAAAATATTCACATTATTTAAGCGTTCAAACTTTTCATAATCAACGAAAAGGATGAAACCAATTCTGCTTGTTAAGAAATATTCTTAATTTCGCGGCAATCAGAAATCCCTTAAAACACAGTCATGAAAACCAAAACATTCCTTACAATTTTTTCGTTCACAGCAATCATGATCCTCGCATCCTGTATGCAACAAAGTTCGCATGAGGCAACTGCAGATCATATAACGATCATCCCTGCAGGGGAATCATTTGAGCCCGTTTCAAACGAATATGTTGCAGAAAGGCTTGCCATTTATGCTCCCTTTACACTAACGGCCGACCTTTCCCATCTTTCGGAAAATGAAATAAAAATCATTTCCATCCTTTATGAAGCAGCCGGCATCATGGATGAGCTTTTCTGGAAGCAGGCCATTGGCGGGAAAAATGCATTTCTCGACAACATAACGGACGAAAACACCCGCAAATTTGCCATGATCAATTATGGCCCCTGGGACCGGCTGAACAATAACAAACCCTTTATTGCCGGCATTGAAGAAAAGCCCAAAGGAGCCAATTTTTACCCGGCCGACATGAGCAGGGAAGAATTTGAAGCTTTCGACAACCCTGATAAAAACAGCCTTTATACCCTGATCCGTCGCGACGAAAACGGATCGCTGAAATCAGTATGGTACCATCAAGCCTATGCCGGACAACTCAAAAAGGCATCCGGTTTACTGAAAGATGCTGCAGCACTTGCCGAACAACCCGGATTGAAAAAATACCTCGAATTACGTGCCGAAGCCCTCATAACCGATGACTACCAACCCAGTGATTTTGCCTGGATGGAAATGAAGGATGCCAACATCGACTTTGTGGTCGGGGCAATTGAAAACTATGAAGATGCATTATTTGGTTACAAAGCCGCCTACGAAGCATTTATCCTGATCAAGGATATTGAATGGAGTAAAAAACTCGAAAAATTTGCAGTCATGCTGCCTGACCTTCAGAAAGGACTTCCCGTTGACGAGATCTATAAGCAGGATGTTCCGGGAATCGATGCGGATATGAATGCCTACGATGCGATCTATTATGCGGGCGACTGCAATGCCGGGAGCAAAACCATTGCCATTAACCTGCCCAACGATGAGGAAGTGCATTTACGTTACGGTTCACGAAAACTGCAGTTAAAGAACTCCATGAAAGCCAAGTTCGACAAGATCCTGGTACCGATCGCCGATATGCTCATCGATCCTGCTCAAAGGCAATACATTACTTTTAATGCATTTTTCGAAAACACCATGTTCCATGAAGTCGGGCACGCCATGGGTATTAAAAATACCGTAAATGGCACAGGAACCGTGCGGGAAGCACTGAAAGAACAATATTCGGCCATTGAAGAAAGCAAGGCCGACATTATGGGATTATACCTGGTAACCGAATTGTATAAATTGGGTGAGCTTACACAGGGTGAGGTCATGGATAATTACGTTATATTTTTTGCAGGCATTTTCCGTTCCAGCCGTTTCGGAGCAGCCAGTTCCCACGGAAAGGCCAACATGATGCGTTTCGATTACTTTCATGAAAAGGATGCCTTTACCCGTAATGATGACGGCACCTATACCGTTAACTTCGATAAAATGCAGGAAGCGATGGTCAGCCTGATGCAGAAGATCCTTATTATCCAGGGAACCGGCGATTATGACGCTGCCAAAAAATGGGTGGAAGAAAAGGCCATGATATCGCCCATGCTGCAAAACGACCTCGACAGGCTCAATCAGTCCGATATTCCGGTCGACATTGTTTTCACACAGGGGCCGGAAACAGTAGGCTTACAATAACCCCAGTTCTTAAACACTTAATCAATCATGAACATGAAAAAATTATTTTTATCGCTCTTTTCGGCCCTGCTGATAGGCAGCGCCATGTCGTTTGAGCCACCCGATGAGGGCATGTGGCTTCCCATGTTTGTTGAAAGGCTGAATTACACCGATATGCAGGAAATGGGCCTCCGGCTGACAGCTGAAGAGATTTACAGCATCAACAATTCCAGTTTGAAAGATGCCATCGTTGGCCTGTCCGGCGGAGGGGTCGGGGGTTTCTTCTGCACCGGGGAAATCGTATCGCCACAGGGATTATTATTTACCAACCACCACTGTGCCTACGACAAAATACAGTCGCACAGCACCGTTGAACATGATTACCTGAAGGATGGCTTCTGGGCCATGAGCCTTGAGGAAGAACTGCCCAATGAAGGGCTTGCGGCTTCCTTCCTGGTAAGAATGGAAGACGTAACCGACAGCATTATCCCCTTTCTTTCCGACACGCTCACGGAATCAGAACGGTCGGCGGCTGTAAGGAAGATCACCGGCAGGCTTGAAAAGAGAGCGGAAGAGGACGGCAGCTTCAGTACGAAAGTATCATCTTTTTACGGAGGAAATGAGTATTACCTCTTTGTTTATAAGGTATACAAAGACGTTCGCCTGGCAGGCGCTCCGCCTTCTTCCATCGGTAAATACGGGGGTGATACCGACAACTGGATGTGGCCCCGTCATACGGGCGACTTTGCCATTTTCAGGGTTTATACCGGGCCCGACGGTGAGCCCGCCGAATACAGTGAGGAAAACATTCCGCTAAAACCGGCCCATCACCTGCCCATATCGCTCGACGGGTATGAAAAAGGCGATTTTGCCATGATATGGGGCTATCCGGGCGGAACGGAACGTTATTTGACCTCTTTCGGTATCGAATACAAACTTGAAGCTTTCCTTCCTGTACTGATCGGTATTTTCAACGCACAACTCCAGGCCTGGAAAACACATATGGATGCCGACCAGGCCGTAAAGATCCAGTACGCCAGCAAATACGCCGGGCTGGCCAATGCCTGGAAGCTGTTCATCGGGCAATCGAGAGGCCTGAAACGCCTGAAAGTTCAGGAAAAGAAAGAAATGATCGAAAAGAATTTCCGGGATTGGATGGATCTGGATGAAAAAAATCTCGAAAAATACGGTGAAGTACTTGAAAACATTCAGGAAGGCTATGAAACACTCACAGCCGAATTCCCGATGCTGGCCTATACCCTGCTTGCTGCCAATTCGCCCGAGATCATCTCATATGCTTCCCAATACGGACAGCTTCTCGAATTACTCAAATCAAAAGCCGACGAAGAGATCATTAACGAGACCATCGAACAGTTAAAAGGCGGTATGGACGATCATTTTAAAAACTATTACGCCCTTGCCGACCGCGATGCTTTTGCCGCCTTAATGAATGTTTATTATAAGAATATCCCCGTAAGCGGGCAACCCGAATATTTTGTAAAGCTTACCGAAGACATGAAAGGGGACTTTTCAAAAATGGCTGATTATGTTTTTAACAATTCCATTTTCGATAGCCCGGATGAAATCACGGCTTTTCTGAATAAACCAAAAGCCAAAACCCTGGAAAAAGACCCGGCATTTAAACTGGCAGGCGAATTCAGTGAAGCCATGGGGAAGGTTATGATGAACTACCGACAGGCCACCTCACAAGTTTCTGCATACGAACGCCTGTTCATCGCCGGTTTGCGTGAAATGGAACCCGGCAGAGTCTTTTACCCCGATGCCAATTCCAGCATGCGGATGACTTATGGAACGGTACAGGACTATATTGCCGCCGACGCTGTTTTCTATGATTATTATACCACCCTGGAAGGTGTGATGGAAAAGGAAGATCCGGACAATGACGAATTCATTGTTGAAGAAAAACTGAAAAGCCTCTATAATGAGAAGGATTATGGGCGCTATGGAAGCGTTATCAACGGTGAAAAGAGATTGGTGGTTTGTTTTCTTACTACCAACGATATCACCGGCGGTAATTCGGGAAGCCCCGTTATCAATGCCAACGGGGAATTAATCGGTATTGCCTTCGACGGCAACTGGGAGGCCATGAGCGGCGATATCGCCTTTGAACCGGAACTGCAGCGTACCATCAACGTAGACATCCGTTATGTGCTGTTCATTATCGATAAGATGGCCGGTGCTCAAAACCTGATCGATGAAATGACCATCGTAAAACGACCGGCCGCCAAAAAAGCAGCCAAGGTCAATGCCGAAGCCAGCGCCGTAATTGAAAAGTCGATAAACTAAGCGGCTTTTTTATAAAAAATACAGGCTGTCATGTCGTTGCATGACAGCCTTTTTTATTCCCGGATGATTTTCTTTACAGCAACTGTATTACCATTGTCGATACGCAGCATGTAAACACCGGATGCCAGGTTCCCGGTACTAATTTTCATGCTTTTCGTTTGACTGTCCATTTCCCTGCGAATGATCGTTTTTCCGTTTATATCGCTGATGCTGACATGCAGGGATGATCCAGGGACTTCCCGGCTCAGGGATACGTTTATATCGTTGCCAAAGGGGTTGGGCCAAACGCTGATCGCTTCTGTCAGGGTCATTTCATTTACCGATACCCAGGGGTTTGAGGTCCAGGTTGCCGTAAAGAGTCCCCGTCCGTGTGTGGCGGCCAGTACGGTAAGGTCGGCTTCTCTCAGCTGCAGCATATCTACCCTGACATTGGCCATGCCATCGATATCGGGTCCCCATTGCGGATTTTCAAGATGCAGGTGGTTGCAGGTCCATATCCCCAATTCGGTGGCCAGCATGGCCTGTTTGGCATCATCCGGATGATACAGGGCATAACGTACGGGCATGTCGGGCAGGTTGCCCTGCACTTCCATCCAGTTGTCGCCTCCGTCATATGTTTGCCATACCGAAGAAACACCATAATTTGAAAAAGTGACAAGTAAAGTATCTTCCGAACCACCAATGGCAACGCAGGAAATGGCAGCCATGGGAAAATCCGTTCCCGTGATCTCGAAAACCTGCGGGGCAGCCTGTGCATTTGCAACCCTGAACAACCTGCCGCTCTGGCCGCCTATAAAGAGGGTGCTTGTATTCTGAGGTGAATGGGGCGAGTATTTTACATGCGTAAAAGGTGTTGTGGAGCCGGTTCCCAATGCAATAAATGCCTCATAGGAAGCATTCGGCAAACCGCTCACCCGCAGTAACTGATCGGCCCTGTATCCGAAAAAACTGCAGGCATTGGCATACAACCTGTTGGTTTTATAGTCATAATCGGCCGGGCATATGAAGGTGCCGCTATACTGACCCGCACTCTGATAGGGGGAGCCATTCACAAAAACCGTATACCTGTTATAATAGTAGGAAGTGATGAAGATCTCCGGTTCATCAACATCCCAGAAACAACCCGCACCGTCGCCGCCATCGATCATATCATTAATATCGAGCGGGCTTCCCTGGTAATACAAGGTCCCGTTATCCTGGAGTCCCCCGATATACCGGTCATCGCCGGCAATGGGTGAAATGGCACAGGTATAGAACTGAAGGCTGTTGTATCCTTTGTTTTTTTCCTCAAAAACAGGATTCGTTGAAGAAGCATTGGCGGTATAAAAAACACCTCCGTCGGTGCCAAACAACATTTCATCGACCGAGCCTTCTTTGTACAATTGCAGATGCTGATCAGCATGAACGTAATCATCGCCTCCTCCCCAGTACATCAGCGACCAGTCGGACTGGTGAATCCAGCTGTTACCGGCATTGAATGACGACCACACATCCAGTCCGCCAACCCAAACATGTTCCGGATCGACAGGATTAACGGCAGCCGTAAGGGCATGCCACGACAAGGTTGCATAATCCTGATCGGGAAGGTTCACTGCCTGCCAGTTCAATCCGGCATCAGTCGTTTTAAAGACATATCTTCCCTTATAATAAACGAAGCCATCATCATAGCCAACGGAAAAAAGAGCATAAACAATCGCCGGGTCCGAAGGAGATCCAGCCAGGATAACCCGGCCGGGGATGTTCTCATAAACCTGGTTTTCGATCATGGTTTTAACATCTTCATAAACCGTCCACGTGCCTGCTGTGCCGTCATCCGACCACAAGATGGTGCCTCCACCTTCCAGTCCGGGAGTTTCCATGCTGCCGACAAAAATCCGCCCATTACCCTGTATAAGGATATTTGAAACCGCATAAGGTTGTTCAAAGCCCGGCATATCCGGCAGCACCTGTTCCCAGTTCAAGCCGCCGTCGGTTGAGCGGAACAAGCCGTCGGATGGTTCGCTCTGGTGTGTCGTCCCCTTGTAAAACCCCGATGCAACACCTGCATAGATCACGCTGACACCATCCTCATCCCTTATGGCTATATCGGTAATAAACTGAAATGAAGATGTTGAGGGGAGGAGTTCCCAGCTCTGGCCTCCGTCAGTGGATTTCATAATGCCAATACCGATACCCGATGATTCGCGGTAGATGATCCGGGCTGTTTCCGCTTCGCCTGTTCCGAGGTAAAAGACCTGTGAATCATTTGGATCGCTGACAATGCAGCTAACGGATAGGTTTGACCAAAAATCACCAAGCGGTATCCATGAACTCATATCGTCGGTAATGTCTTCATTATACCACAAACCTCCGGTCACGGCGCCTGCCCACACCTTGTTCCCCTGGGGATCATTCGGATCATACATAAGGGCGCGGGTTCTGCCCCCCATATTGGCTCCGCCTGAAGTCCAGAACAAATTGTTGCCCCCCGTTTCTTTCATATGCTGCATTGTCTGCATTTGTTCCCATGCTTTAACCAGGCGCCCCGAAGGCACTCTTCCCAAAGCCGGATCCATTGTACTGAAATAATTTTGAACCGCTGCCAGGTCGGGTCTGTCCGGAGCCTTTTCGCCTTTTACCTCCGTAAAATCCTCCTTTGGTAATTTTCTGAATTCTGCCAGTAGCTTTTCTTCATAATGCGCCCTTTGATCAGAATTACGAAATAAATCATTCAATATCAAGGCCGTTACCAGGGCTAAAACAGCCAAAGAGGCAAAGATCAATCGTTTTGTTGACATGATGATACCGTATTTTATTTTTGACAAATGTAGGCATAAGAATTTTCAGGATAAATCCCGCATAAAAATTCTTCCTTCTAGAAAAAATAAGGATAACCGGAAGAAAATATCCGGCTATCCCTAATAATTAAGGGGTTAAATCATTCACATCCTGCCCGGCCAGCAAGCCAGGCGGTTTTTGCTTTCGGGCAAGCCCTGCTCAGCCCTTATCGCTGCCTGCCATTACATACAGCATACAGCAAATAGCCAGCAGGCTGAAAGGAACCGAAGCATAGAGAAAGTTCCAATAGTTGGCCACATTAAGGAATGCTGCCTCACAAAATATCCACCTCAGGAAACCGATCACACCAAAGAGCACCAATATCCCTGCCAGCAGGCCAAACAGCATGCCGAAAACTTTCGACAATTTAACACATATCTTCATTGTTCCGAATATTATCAGCGTTTAAGAATCTTTTCCGTAAGCATCCCCCGGGTTGTTTGAACCTTTACAACATACATCCCGGGACTGAGGTCTCCCAGATCCATGCGGATGCTGTTCCGGCCCGGTCTTTCATGACGTACAAGCTGTCCCTGGTTGTTGTAGATGAACAGTTCGATCATGGTTTCTGTCATGCCAATGTTAACAATATCCTGAACGGGATTGGGCATGACCAGCAACTCAATATTGGCCGGGTTAAATTCGCTTACACCCGTTGCACCGTACATCAGCCAGTCGACAATACGGTGCATAAAAACATCCCTTGCAACAGTATCGGTAATGGCTGCAATGTCAATGGTCGTAAAAACCGTGCGAAATCCGGGGGTTTCATATTGAATGGCCGCGGGTCCCGGCGAAACGTAGGGAACTGAAACCGAAAGCAGGTCATGGCCCATGTGCTGGGCAATACTGTCGCCATAAAGGCCGTCTTCGGTCGGAATAGAAAATATATCCCTGACCGGAAAACTCAAACCTTCGGCAAGTGAACCGGGTACTCCCTCAAAACGCGCCGTATCAGGGTCATCCTGAATGTTATAAACATCCTGGACCACTTCTACAATTCCGAGCATATCATAAGGAAACTCCCCGGGGCTGAAGATACCATAGGAAGTATACCAGTCGTAAAGGTAATCCTGAGCATTTAAAAACAGTTTTCCGCTTGCCAGGGTCATGTAAAGCATCAGGTTGAATTCGTCGTCGGGGCCCATGGTTTGTCCGTCAGTCCACGCTTCGCCGGTAAACCATATTACCACATCATAGCCGCCCATGACCGTTGCATCCGGTCCATTATCACCGGGATCCAGTACTTCATGGTAGTCATATGTATACCCGGCCGCATCCAGTGCTGCAGAGATCATGGGCCAGGTATCGGTAAAAACACCTGCCGAATCGCTGAAATCGCGATCGACACAAAGGACCGTTTGGGCTGTTAACGGGCCCGATAAAAGAAATGACGAAAGAAACATCGCCATTACAATGCGTAAAGTTTTTTTCATGGCTTTTGGGGTTGGTTAGTATTTCCGTTGCCATAAAATTAATGAATTTTTACTTAAGGGTCAACTCCGATTATAATTTATTATGGTTGTAGAAATTATTTTGCAAGGAAATTGACACCTGTATTTTAAAAGGCCGTAATGTTTCTCTTCCCGTTATCCGGCATTTCATAAGGCTGAAATTTCGGCAAAACAAGTTAATTCTTTGTTTTCGAAAACATGTTTTATAATTTTACCCACTTATAACCTCAATAGAAATGAAACCACAAAAACAGCAATATCTTTTACTGTCCGGCATCCTTGCCGGAATACTTTTATTTATTTTCCCTGCATGTAAATCTCCCTTACCTGGCGAGGCTAAGGATAATTATGATGATGATCATCCGGAATGGATCGTGCTTTTCGACGGCGGCCATACAGATCAGTGGCGGGGATTTAAACAAACCGACCTGCCCGGAAACTGGTTTATTCAGGATAGCATGCTGATAACCTCCGGCACCGGAAATGATCTTTCCGGAGACATCATCTCGCGACAGGAATTTGAAGATTTCGAACTCCGGCTCGAATGGAATATTTCTCCCGGCGGAAACAGCGGCATCTTTTTTCATGTAATCGAAGGGGACAATCCCACCACATACGCAAGCGGCCCGGAATATCAGCTGATCGATGATGAGGGATTTCCCCATCCGCTCGAAGACTGGCAGCAAACCGCTGCCAATTATGGTTTGCATCCGGCAGATACCAAACAAAAAATCCTGTATCCCGCCGGAAATTGGAATACTTCGGGAATCCGTGTAAAAGACGGCACGGTCACGCATTTTCTCAATGAGGCCATCCTTGTTGAATACCGTTTATGGGATGATGAATGGAAAGCATTGGTAGCCGATTCAAAATGGAAGGATTATCCCGCATACGGCCAGGCAATCAGGGGGCACATCGGACTTCAGGACCATGGGAGCATGATCGCTTTCAGGAATATTATGATCCGCGACCTGACTGAACCGGGAATTCCTTTATTCAATGGAAGTAACCTGGACGGATGGGTCATTCACGGTACCGAAAAATGGTATGTCGATAAGGGTGAACTGGTTTGTGAAAGCGGTGAAGATAAGGGATATGGCTATCTTGCCACCACCCGGGAATACCGGGATTTTGTGCTGCGGCTGATGTTCCTTCAGGAATCGAATGGTAATTCTGGCGTATTTGTCAGATCATCCGTTGAAGGAACACGGGTAAGCGGATGGCAGGTGGAAGTCGCCCCGCTAGGCCAGAATACCGGAGGCATCTACGAATCATATGGAAGGGGATGGCTTTACGAGATCCCCGGGGAAAAAGAGAACATCCTGAACGAAGGCGAATGGAACGACCTGATCATACGTGCTGAAGGTGACCGGATCATGACCTGGCTCAACGGGCAGCTCATGACCGACCTCCGCGATGAAAAATTTGGTTCAGGGACCGGTTCGGTGGCTCTTCAGATCCATGACGGGGGTGATGTCAGGATCCGCTGGAAAGATATCTACATTCGCGAAATCAATAATGTAAATGATGAAATACACTAAAGCCCAATTGGGCTGGCTGGTTATTCTCAGGGTGGCCATCGGATGGCATTTCCTTTATGAAGGACTGGTCAAGCTCGTCAACCCGAATTGGAGCAGCATGAACTACCTGCTCGACTCCGGTGGCTTCCTGAAGTCGTTCTTTTTCTCACTTGCATCAGACCCGGTGCTGCTAAATACCGTTGACCTGCTGAATACCTGGGGGCTTATCCTGGTTGGCATGGGTCTGATACTTGGGCTGATGGCCCGACCGGCATGTGTTTTCGGCATGATCATGCTTGCATTTTATTACCTTTCGCATCCGCCCTTTACCGGATTGAAATATGATATTCCCGTTGAGGGAAACTATCTTATCATCAATAAAACCCTGATCGAAATGTTCGCCCTGGCCATATTGTTTGTTTTCCCAAGCAGCAGGTTCATTGGCATCGACCGATTTATAAAGAAGAGGAAATGAAAAGAAGAGATCTGTTAAAAGGCCTGGCCACTGTACCCGTGCTGGGGCTTTTTACCTACGCATGGTTTAAACGGCGCAGCTATGAAAACTATCTCAGGAATAATATACTTGACGAGATCAGGCTGAAAGCCACAGCTCCGGATTTTCCGGAAACAGCATCATCCGAAAAACAAATCCGGCTGGGAATAATCGGTTTCGGAGGCAGGGGAAAACACCTGCTTCGTGCCGCCGGTTTTGCCCATCCCCGGCTGATCGACGACTGGAAGCGCTCGGCTTTGCAAAACAGCGCCGATAAACGCTATAGAGATTACCTGGAACAGGAGGACCTGAATTTGGTTGTCAATGGGGTTTGCGATATCTTCGAACCCTATGGCAGGATGGCACAGGAGGCCGGTGCCAATATTTCCCGCAAGGGTAGCGGTGGAGAAACGGGACCTGTTCCGAAACGATACCGGCATTATAAAGACTTAATTCATGCCGGCGATATTGATGCGGTGATCATTGCCACCCCCGATCACTGGCACGGGCCGATGGCCATTGAGGCTGCCATGGCCGGTAAACACATCTACCTTGAAAAACCCATGACCTGGACAGTTGAAGAAACTTATACATTAAGGGAAGCTGTAAAGAACAAAGATGTGGTTTTCCAGCTCGGACACCAGGGAAGGCAAACCGAAAGCTATTACAAAGCCAGGGAAGCAATTGAAAATAAGCTGCTCGGCAAGATCACCCTGGTTGAAGTTACCACCAACCGAAACGACCCCAACGGCGCATGGGTATATCCCATCCATGAAGAAGCCAGCCCTGAAACCATCGACTGGGATCAGTTCATCGGTCAGGCGCCTTATCATCCCTACAGTCCAGAACGGTTTTTCCGCTGGCGCTGCTGGTGGGATTACAGCACAGGCCTTTCCGGCGACCTGATGACGCACGAATACGATGCCATGAACCAGGTACTGGACCTCGGCATTCCGGCTTCCGTAGTTTCCAGCGGAGGTATTTATTTTTTCAAGGACGGGCGGACCGTGCCGGATGTATTGCATACCGTAATGGAATATCCCCACAGGGACCTGAGCCTTGTTTACAGCGCAACGCTGGCAAACAACCGGAAACGGGGCCGGGTGATCATGGGCCACGATGCTTCCATGGAACTCGGAAATGACCTGATTATCAAAGCCGATCCAAATTCAACACGCTATGCCGAAAAGATCCGTGAAGGGATCATAGAGCCCGGACAGCCGTTATTTGCTTTTTCCCCCGGCATGCAGGGTGTGGATGCCATCACCACTCCTACCGAAAAGTACTTTGCCGGCAGGGGATTGTTATACACCTACAGGGGAGGGAAATGGGTTGATCCTACATTCCTTCACATCAAGGAATGGCTCAATTGCATCCGCAACGGCGGATCACCCAGCTGCAACATTGATGCCGGCTTTGAAGAAGCCATCACCGCCCATATGGGTACGCTGGCATACAGGGAAAACCGGAAAGTGCACTGGGATGCCGTGAATGAAAAAATTATCTGATAAAACACATAAACAGATGAAACGCCGGGATTTCATAAAAGCGGGAAGCGCCGGATTGCTGGCAGGTATGTTATTACCCCGATGTTCCCTGTTTACCTTGCCCGCAGCAACGCCTCCCGTCGGATTACAACTATACTCCCTGCGGGATGAAATGAACGAAAACCCGGAAAAAACACTCGAAAGAATTGCAGCCATCGGCTACAGACACCTGGAAGCGGCAAACTATAACAACGGGCTTTTTTACGGGATGAAGCCCGCTTACTTCAGGGATCTTGTAAACAAACTTGGCATGAAAACCATCGCTTCGCACCTTATTTTTTCAAGCGATGAAAGCAGGGAAGTAATTGACGCCCATCTCGAAGCCGGTATTGAATACCTTGTCTGGCCATGGATCGGCAAAGAACAACGCCAAAAACCCGGGGATTACAAACACCTGGCTGAAAAATTAAATGAACTCGGTTTGATTTGCAGTGAAAATGGCCTCCGCTTCGGTTATCACAACCATGATTTCGAATTTTATCCCCTTGAAGGGATCATCCCCTATGATCTTTTGCTTGAACACACAGATCCGGCTTATGTATTCATGGAAATTGACCTATACTGGATTGCGTATGCCGGTCCGGATCCCGTTGAATACTTTGAAAAATACCCCGGGAGATTCAGCCTCTGGCACATCAAGGATATGACGGAGGGCCCCGGAAAGGAAATGACGGAAGTAGGATCAGGAATTATCGATTATAAAAAGCTATTTGAATACCGGGCAATGGCAGGCATGGAACATTTTTTTGTTGAACAGGATGTGATCAGCGGTAACCGTTTTAACAGCATCGGTAAAAGTTACGATCACCTGCTGAGCATTCTTGAATGATATGGATAACATCATTAAAACCGGCATAATCGGTTTCGGCTTGAGCGGAAAGGTCTTTCACGCACCTTTTCTGCATGTTCATCCCGGCTTTGAGCTAACCGCCATTGTGGAACGACACGATGAACGATCAAAAAGGATCTATCCCCATGTGAAAGTTTTGAAAGATCACCGTGAATTGCTTGCCGACAAGAATATCCGGCTGGTGGTAATCGCCACACCGAATGTCATGCATTTCCCCATGGCGGCTGAATGCCTGGCTGCCGGCAAACATGTGGTGATCGAAAAACCGTTTACAAATACCGTTACGGAGGCAGACGAATTGATCCGTCTGGCAGCAAAAAGCGGGAAAAAAATATTTGTTTTTCACAACCGCCGTTTCGATGCAGACTTTATGACCATTCAAAAGCTGTTGCAGGCTGGATCCCTGGGAGATGTCACCTGTTATGAAGCCCATTTCGACCGCTTCAGCCCTCAATTAAAGCCCAATGCCTGGCGCGACAAAGAGCTTCCCGGTTCTGGCATCCTTTTTGATCTGGGCCCGCACCTGATCGATCAGGCCCTTGCTCTTTTCGGGATGCCCCACAGCCTCCGGGCCCGGCTCTCCGCGGAGCGGGAAGGCAGTCGCGTTGACGATTGCTTTGAATTGAGTCTGTTTTATCCAAACCTGACCGCCCTGCTCAAAGCCGGCATGATGGTAAAGGAACCCGGTCCCCGTTATTTGATCAGGGGCACAAAGGCCAGCTTTACGAAATATGGCATTGATCCGCAGGAAGCCCGCCTGAAAGCCGGTGAAATGCCCGGCTCCGAAAACTGGGGAAAAGAAGATGAACAATACCTGGGTACCCTTAACCCCACAGGCCCCGATCAGCAGGCAATGATCAGGGTTCCCGGTGAGCAAGGCAATTACATGAAGTTTTATGAGAACGTTTTTGCTGTTTTATCCGGAAAAAATATTCCCATGCCGGTAACAGCTGAAGAAGCCAGAAATGTTATCTTTATCATTGAAAAAGCATTCGAAAGCCAAGCCATGAATAGAAGGCTAAGTATAAGATAAAAAACCAAAAACCTGTGATCAATGGAAAAAAAGAAGAACAATGGCATTAGCCGGCGGAAGTTTATCGGCAATGTCTCCCTAACCGCTGCCGGACTTACCATATTGCCCAGCCATGTTATCGCCGGCCTGGGGCATCTGGCCCCGAGCGACAAACTGAACATTGCCGGCATTGGCGTAGGCGGGGTTGGCGGCACCAATATCAATAACTGCAACAGCGAAAACATCGTTGCCCTCTGTGATGTTGACTGGGACTATGCTTCCGGTTTATTTAACAAATACCCTGATGCACGCAAATACAAGGATTACCGGAAAATGTTCGATGAAATGGGTAAAGAGATCGACGCCGTGGTGATTGCCACGCCCGACCACACCCATGCCATTACCGCTGCACATGCCATGAGGATGGGAAAACATGTTTATCTGCAAAAACCCCTGACTCATTCCGTTTATGAATCGCGGGTGCTTGCCCGGCTGGCAGCGGAATACCAGGTGGCAACGCAAATGGGCAACCAGGGCAATTCAGGGGAAGGGATCCGGCAGATCTGTGAGTGGATCTGGGATGGAGCGATCGGTGAAATCAGCGAAGCTTATGCCTGGACCAACAGGCCCATATGGCCTCAGGGTTTGGAGCGGCCGGACGACAGCCCTTCTGTGCCTTCCACCCTCAACTGGGACCTTTTCATCGGGCCGGCGCCCTGGCGTCCGTACAACCCCGTTTACCATCCCTGGAACTGGCGTGCCTGGTGGGATTTCGGTACCGGTGCCCTGGGCGACATGGGCTGCCACATCTTTGACCCGGTATACATGGCCTTGCGCCTGGGAAATCCTGAATACCTGTATGGGAGTTCCACCCAGGTAAATACCGAAAGCGCCCCGATCGGTTCTACAGTACATTATGAATTTCCCGACCGGGGAATGCATCAGAACATCAGGCTTGTACCGGTAAAGGTTAGCTGGTTCGACGGCGGACTGCTTCCGCCGCGCCCGGCCGAGCTTCCCGACGGAGAACCCATGGGCGACTGGAGTGGCGGATGCCTTTTTATCGGAACCAAAGGAAAACTGATCTGCGGGGCATATGGCAGAAACCCCAGGCTGCTCCCCGATGAGCTTGATAAAAGCTATACACGCCCGGAGCCCTCTCTCAGGAGGATCGAAAAAGCCATGGAAGGCGGCCATGAAGCCGACTGGCTGCGCGCATGCAAGGAAAGTCCGGGCAGCCGCACTGAATGCAGCTCTTTTTTCGGCTATGCCGGCCCAATGAATGAAGTGGTTGTAATGGGAAATCTGGCCATCCGCCTTCAGGACCTGAAACGTAAACTGAAATGGGATGGCGAGGAAATGAAGATCACCAATATCAGCGAGGATGATGAGATCAGGGTGGTAACCACCGATAAATTTACCGTTATTAACGGGCACCCTCATTTCGACACCCAATACGCCACCATCAGGGCAAAGCCGGCAGCGGAAGAATATATCAGACACAATTACCGCGAAGGATGGAAATTGTAATCATAACACTTAAAACATAAAAAGATGAAAAACACATTGATGATGATCATGGCTGTTTCGCTTCTGTTCATTGCCTGCAACAACCAGGGAACACAACAACAAGAAGCAGTAGTGGCGGAAGACGCACAAAAGCCAAACACCCTGTCCGCAGAGGAACTGGAAAATGGATGGATCCTGATGTTTAACGGGCTGACTCCCGATGGATGGCGTTCATACAACGGCGACAACTTTCCCGAAAACGGATGGGAAGTTGTAGACGGAACCCTGCACGTGATTGGCTCGGGCAGGGGGGAAGCCGGTGGCGGCGGTGATATTTTGTTCGACCGCAAATTCGGCAACTTCGAACTCACCCTTGAGTGGAAAGTCTCAGAAGGCGGAAACAGCGGGATCTTTTACCTGGCGCAGGAGATCCCCGGTGAACCCGTCTGGAAAAATGCCCCGGAAATGCAGATCCTCGATAACGAAAAACACCCGGATGCCACTCTCGGCATCGACGGCAACAGGGCCGCCGGAGCCTTATACGATATGATCCCCGGAAAAGCCGAAGCCGTTAAACCTGCCGGCGAATGGAACCTTGCCCGGATAATGGTATACAAGGGTACCGTGGTGCACAGCATGAACGGTGAAAACGTTCTCGAATACCACCTCTGGACCGACGACTGGAAGAATCTGGTAGCCAACAGCAAATTCAGGGATTATGAACACTTTGTTAATCCGGCCCCTGAAGGTTATATTGTCCTTCAGGATCATGGCGACGATGTCTGGTTCAGGAATATCAAGATCAGGGAACTGTAAAGCAGACCGGGAATAAAAGTAATTGTTCCGACCCCGGCCCGATGACCGGGTTTTTACTACTGTATTGACCAGCATCATCATTCAGGCATTTTAAAAGAAAAAGCCCTTCAGAACAGACGGGCTTTTCATTGGGTGGTGCCACTCGGAATCGAACCAAGGACACACGGATTTTCAGTCCGTTGCTCTACCTACTGAGCTATGGCACCCTTTTCAGAGGTGCAAAGATAAAACAGAAATTCAATTTCTGAAACCTTTTTGTTAATTTTGACATAACTTCTTTCAAAACAGTTATTTGAACCTTTACAAATTGTTCATAACTGTTTATTTTTCACGCCTGACCCTTAAATTTTACCTACTTTTGCAAGATGTTTCCAACAGAGGTTCGGTATGAGGCTGGTGATTGATATTGGCAATACCCTGGTTAAAACTGCAGTTTTTGACCGGGAAGAAATAATCTGTCTTGACAAAAGGGAAAATATTGATCTGCCCCTTATTCACAGAATGCAGGAACTGTATCCCCGGCTGTGCTCGGCAATTATTGCCTCTGTCAGGCAAATTCCCGAAAAGATCATGGCCGGTTTTAAAAAAGCCATGCCTGTTTTGGTTCTGGATGCTGAAACTTCTGTACCCCTAAAGATCCGGTATGAGAACCGCTCCGGCCTGGGGGCCGACAGAATCGCTGCAGCAGTAGCGGGAAACCACTTGTTCCCGGATACCAATACGCTTGTTATTGGTACCGGAACCTGTATCACCTATGATTTTACCGATGCAAAAGGATGCTACCTGGGAGGGGCTATCAGTCCCGGTATGCGTATGCGATACCAGGCCCTGCATAATTTTACCGACAAACTGCCGTTATTAGAAGCCGGGAAAGAGCCTGCCCTGACCGGCAATTCAACCGAAGCATCCATTCAATCAGGTGTCATTCATGGCATCAGGGCTGAAATGGACGGCATGATCGAGGAATATAAACGTAATTATGAAAATTTAACAATAATTTTAAGCGGCGGCGATCTTAACCATTTTGATAAAAAGCTAAAAAATAACATCTTTGCAGTCCCCAATATTGTCTTAACCGGCCTCAATATAATTTTGCAATTTAATGATCAAAGCTAACGCCACCCTTTTCATTTTGCTTTCCCTGTTCATGCTCCTGACGGGTAGCAGGGCCCCGGCACAAAACGGGTTCAGCTCTCCCTATTCCCGCTACGGGGTTGGTGAACTATGGTCGAATAACTACAGTTCCGTTTTATCCCCCATGGGCAATACCGGGATTGCCATCAGAAGCGAACGTTTCATAAATATTAAAAACGCCGCCTCATATACAGCATTTGATTCAACCTCATTTCTGTTTGATCTGGCAGGGACGGCCATGTTCAAAACACTAAAAAGCGGCGATATCAGCCAGGAATCCGATTACGCATCGCTTGGTTATATACTTTTCGGCACCCCTGTTACCAGATGGTGGCGTGCCAGCTTTGGCCTGATCCCGTTCAGCAATGTGGGATACAATGTATTTCAGGATAAGGTGATTGATGATATTGGCAGGACGAGATTTACCAATGAGGGCAGCGGCGGACTGAACCAGTTCCATGTCGGGAGTGGTTTCCGCATAACGCCAAAACTTTCGGTTGGACTCAATGCCTCCTATATCTGGGGATTGATCATGCGAAGACAACGCGTTGCTTTTCCCGATTCGCTTTCAATGATCAGCACCCGTGTCGACAATATTGACCATGTTTCCGATTTCATTTTTAATATTGGGGTCCAGTATTTCACAAAAGTCGGGGAAGAAATGGAACTCGGGCTTGGAGCTGTTTTTACTCCCCCGATGGATCTGAATTCGACCAGGAAATATATAGGGATCAATTATTTTGGCGGCTCAAACAACATAGAGCTTTCGCGCGATACCGTTGTTTATAGTCCTTCCACCAAAGGGATCCTTAAATTCCCCACCGGATTCGGTGCGGGGGTTTCATTACGGAAATTTGACCAGTTCCTTGTCAGCTTCGATGTAAACTGGAGCAATTGGAAAGAGTTTGAATCTTACGGGAAAAACGACTCTCTCCAGAACAGTTACTCCTTTCATCTGGGCGGTGAATATATCCCCAAACACAATAGTATATCATCTTATTGGCACAGAGTATATTACCGCTTGGGGTTCCGGTATGAAAATACCTATCTCAGGATCAACAACCAGTCGATTACAGAGTTTGGTATAAGTTTTGGACTTGGTTTACCGTTTAAACGTTCAAAATCAATGGTAAACTTTGCTTTGGAAATTGGTAACATGGGAACACTGAAAAAAGATCTGGTTCAGGAAAATTTTATTAAATTTACATTCGGCCTGACAATACAGGAAAGATGGTTCATTAAACCGAAATACAGATAAAAAAAAACTCTATTACAATGAAAACAAGATTCGTATTCTTTTTCGTAGCAATGATGGCCACAACCATATTTTTTCAACCCGTGGTGCAAGCTCAAAAAACAGCGAAATTCGGAGCCACCCCGGAAGACAGCCTCAAATGCATCGAGAATCTTTCCCTTTATACTGAGTTCTATAAACAATGGAAAAACAGCAATTATAAAAATGCTTCCGTTAAAGATGCCTATGGACCATGGAAAAAGGTTTTTATGATCTGTCCCGGCGCCAGGCTCAGCACCTATGTTGACGGTGCCAGAATGCTTTCGCACTTTATAAAAATTGAAAAAGACGAAACGCGCAAAAACGCATATATTGACACGCTGATGATGTTGTACGACCGGCGGATCGAGTATTTTGACAAAGAGGGCTTCGTTCTGGGAAGAAAAGGCGTGGATCTGTATACGCTCAGAAACAAGGATTTCGAAAAAGCATATGATATCCTCTACCGCTCGGTGGAACTGGATGGTGACCAGTCGTCACCTGATGTACTGGTTTTTCTGGTGCGTGCCTCCAAAAAAATGGTGGAAGAAAGCAAAGCCTCCGAAGACATCATCTTTGACAACTACGACATTTGTAGCAAGATCATTGAAAGCAACCTGGAAGCCAGCGCCGGCGATGACCGCAGCACAGCCAACTGGGAAAACGTAAAAAGCAATATAGATCTGATCTTTGAGCCATTTGCACATTGCGAGGCCATCGTAAAGATCTATTCGAAAAAATTCAGCGAGAATCCCGAAGATCTTAAAATGCTCAAAAAACTGACCCGGCTGCTCGACAAAAAGAAATGTACGGAAGATCCGCTTTATTTCGAGGCCACCGTCAAGCTTTACGAGCTTGAACCTTCACCGGAATCAGCTTTCCTGATCGGTAAAATGTACCTCAAGAACCTTGAATACAGCAAAGCCGCAGAATACCTGAAGGAAGGCGAAAAACTCGATGACACTGATGACCGGGCCGACTCATATCTTTTTCTGGCTGAATGCTACAGGAATCTCAATAATTTCAGTCTCGCCAGGACTTATGCCCTGAAAAGCATTGGCGAACGCCCTGACAACGGAAACCCGTATATCATGATCGGCGACATGTATGCCGCAAGCAATAAGATGTGCGGCAGCAATGAACTTGAAAAAAAGGCTGTTTATTGGGTGGCTGTTGACAAATACGCAAAGGCCAGGCAGGTTGACCCGGAAGTTGCAGAAGTGGCCAATGCACGGATCAGGGCCTATTCTGTTTATTTTCCGCAAACGGAAGAGATCTTCTTTCACAACCTGCACGAAGGTGATGAATTTACCGTTGAATGCTGGATTAACGAAAAAACGCTGGTCAGGGCAGCCAAGTCAAACTAAACTCACATAAATTGAAAGGGTTTTTCAGGAAATCACCCATTAGTACTTTCCCGGCCCTGTTGATGGTCCCGGTATTGCTGTTATTGTTGTTGAACGGGGGATGCAGGAACAAGCTGAGTGAAATTGCCGCATTTGATATGAATGATACGCTGCCCGATGTAACCGCCAAAAATGTTGAGTTCACTTACAGCGATTCGGCCGAGGTACAGGTAATGTTATCGGGACCTCTCATGTATGTATACAACGAAAAAGAACCCTATACGGTTTTCCCCGAAGGCTTCAGGGTAAACTTCTATGATTCACTGTTTCAGATAACAACTACCATTACCGGAAATTATGGCATCCATTATCATGAAAAGAAAATGATGGAGGCACGTGAAAACGTGGTTGTTACAAATTATGAAACAGGAGAAGTACTAAATACCGAAGAATTGATCTGGGACAGGCTTAAAAAAATGATCTTTTCCAATAAATTTGTAAAGATCACTTCGGACGACGGGGTATTGTTCGGTGACGGACTGGAAGCGGAACAGGATTTTTCAAAACGCCGCATCATAAATCCCTCCGGAGAAATAGAAGTAAAAGACGATGATTGAACCAGCTTATATCCAACCCTCATGAGTATTGGCCTGATCATTATATTCAGTTTATTGCTGTCGGCTTTCTTTTCGGGAATGGAAATCGCATTTGTGACTTCCAATAACCTGAAGATAGAACTCGACAAGAGCAAGGGAAAGCTTTCGGGGAAGATATTGTCAAGATTTAACCAAAACCCCTCTTACCTGATCGGAGCCCTGCTTTTGGGCAACAATATCGCCCTGGTCGTATATGGAATAGGGATGGCTATTCTGCTGGAACCTCTTATCATGGGCATATTGCCATCCTATCTTTATTCTGAATTCATCATTCTGTTGCTGCAGACACTCATCGCAACACTGATCATCTTATTCACTGCAGAATTCCTTCCGAAAGTGCTGTTCAGAATACATTCCAATGCCATACTGAATTTTTTTGCCATACCCGTTTTCCTTTTCTATTATGCGTTTTTCCCGATAATATTCATTTTTACAGGAATATCGGCATGGTTGCTCCGTTTGTTCTTCGGTATCAAAACCCTTGAACAAACCTATGTGTTTTCTCATATCGACCTGAACGATTTCATTAAACCCTTTTCCGAAGAAAAAACATCCAGGGGAACGGTAAGCCAGGAAATACAAATGGTACAGAATGCTCTTGATTTCAGGAACGTTAAATTGCGTGCCTGTATGATTCCCAGGCCTGAGATTGTTTGCGTAGAAGAAACCGACAGCCTGGTAAACCTGAAAAAGCTATTTACCGAAACCGGTTTTTCAAAGATCCTGATCTTCAGGAAAACCGTTGACAATATTATTGGATATGCGCATGTTTCGGATATTTTCAAAAACCCGAAAGATATACAATCCATGATGCGTTCAGTGTTTTTTGTACCCGAAACCATGTTTGCCAACGATGTGCTCAGAATGTTTATCAAGCAACATAAAAGCATCGCCGTTGTTGTTGACGAATTTGGAGGAACGGCAGGAATCGTCACCATGGAAGATATCATGGAAGAAATATTTGGAGAGATCGATGATGAATATGACGAGGATGAACTTACTGAAAAGGAAACAGCTCCCGGCGAATATTTATTTTCCGGCAGGCTGGAAATTGATTACCTGAATGAAAAATATGATCTGAACCTGCCCCATTCCGATGATTATGAAACAATTGCGGGCTTTATCCTGAACAATCACGAAAGCATTCCCGATTTGAAGGAAGAGATCATTATCGGTAAATTTGTTTTTACCATCCTGCAGGCCAGCGAAAACCGCATCGACCAGGTTCGCTTAAAAATCAATTGATTTTACTCCCTGTTCCAATTTTAATTATACCTTTGCACATTCAAAAAAATCTGAGAAATGGCAGTAATTGGATATATAAGAAAACATTCGGCAATTGCAGTTATTCTGGTTGGTATATCACTGGCTGCGTTTTTGGTCGGACCAAACCTGATCGACTGGTTTCAAAATGTTCTGGGATATAACACCGGTCCGGGTTCCAAACGTGAAGTGGGGATTGTGAATGGTGAAAGCATTTCGTTGATCGAATTTGAAAACCTGAGCAATAAAAATGTTGAATTGCAAAAGATCAACCAGCAAAAAAACGACCTCAGTTCCGAAGACATTTATGTGATCAAGGACCAAACCTGGCAGCAACGCGTCAGGGAAATACTGATGCAAAATGAGTATGAAGAGCTGGGCATGAAGGTTACCGTAAATGAAATGGACGACCAGCTTATGGGCCCTGATCCACATCCGTTAATCAGGCAGTATTTTGTCAATGAAAACGGACAATATGACCCGCTGCTGGTACGGCAATATATGCAAAACCTCAGCCGTATGACGCCAAACGACCGCGCCCAATGGGAAAATTTCAAGGAATTCATTTATCAGGACAGGCTCAACAATAAATACAATAACCTGATAATAAAAAGCTTTTACCTTCCCGAAAAACTGGCTGAAGTTGAATACCGCAATAACGCCGATATCATTGAAGCCCGTTATGTGGCCCCGAAATACACGGAAACAGACGATGACCTTGTTCCGGAATCAACAGAAAAACAATACCGGGAATACTATGAAGAAAATAAACACCGGTATACGCAAAATGCATCTCGTGATATAGAGTTTGTTGTTTTCAATATTGTTCCTTCCGACGATGACCTTGAGGCTATTGAAAAGGAAGCCCGTGAGATCTTCAGGGACTGGACCTATGCCAATGATCCCGGACGCTTTGTCAACAATATTCCCGGTAACCGCTACGACAGCATATGGTATGGCAGGGGAGAACTTTCCCTTTTTATTGATTCAGTAATGTTTGCCGCCGATATCGGTGTTTTCATTGAACCATACAAGGAAGGTCCGGCCTGGCATATGGCCCGGCTCATGGACAGGCAAATGCGTCCAGATTCGGCAAGCGCTGAACATATTCTGATCGCTTACCGTGAAGCACTCAGGGCCAATCCCAACCTGACGCGCAGCAAGGAGGAAGCAAAGGCGCTGGCCGACAGCATCTTTCAGGTAGTTAGAAGAAATCCCTCCAAATTAGCCGGGCTTGCCGTTAGTCTGTCCGACGACGGATCGGCCGCAAATAACTCAGGTAACCTGGGCTGGTTCCAGGACGGCGAAATGGTATATTCATTCAACGAAGCTGCCATCAAGGGGAAAAAAAATGATATTGTAATGGTCGAATCTCCTTTTGGTTATCATATAATCCATGTGACCGGCCAGGCCAAACCCTCGATGAAAGTAAGAGTTGCCCAAATTGAGGTGCCCATTGAATTCAGTACCGAAACCCATGATGATTATTACAGGATCGCAGCCCGTTTTGCCGGTGAAAACACCACAAAAGAGAAATTCGACCAGGCGGTGATCGACCAGGGACTCGAAAAACGAGAGGCTACTTTCCTCAGGGAGATGCAACTCGACCTTCCCACCTTTACCAATACCAGGCAAATCATTCGCTGGATATACTGGGACGACAGGAAAGTTGGCGATGTATCACCCCTCTTCGACACCGGCAAGCAGCTTTTCGTAGTTGTTTATACCGGAAGCAGGGAAGACGGCGTTGTTCCCTATGATGACATGAAAGACCGGCTGGTTAACAACCTGAAGAATGACAGAAAAGCCGATTATATCATTTCGCGGATTGAAGAAATGGGAACATATGATCTTTCGGCTATTGCAGAGGCTTTCAACACCAGTGTGGATACGCTGACCGGCTTTTCTTTCAATTCAAGGAATATACCCGGATATGGCACCGAGCATACAGTGATCGGAAGGCTGTTTACATACGAAGAAGGAGAAAATACAGGCCCAATTAAAGGAAATGCCGGGGTATTTGTTGCCGAGATCGACCATAAATACGAAGCCCCCGAGTTGGGCAATTATGATGCTTATGTTAACCAGAAAAGGACCGATTTTGAACAACGCGTTCAAAATAATTTTGCCTATAAAGCCATTGAAAACACTGCCAGTATAAAAGATTTCAGGAAGTATTACTACTAATAAAACCTGTGGTTTGAAAAACCGAAAGGCATTCCGCGGGAGTGCCTTTTTTTATGCATTCATCCGCATGGCTTCAACAGGATCGAGGCGAGAAGCCACCAGTGCCGGTATATAACCCGCAATCAACCCTATGACGGATGATGTACCGATGCCAAGAATAACCTTTCCCACTGTAAGCGTGATCTCAAAGCCAAGGAACTGGCTTCCGAAATAAGTCCCTGCAAAAACAAGCAGCAATCCCATACTTCCTCCCAGAACAGAAAGGATTACCGCCTCAAAGAGAAATTGTATGAGAATAAAGAACTTTTTGGCCCCGAGGGATTTTTGTATCCCGATGATATTGGTCCTTTCCCTCACGGAAACAAACATGATGTTGGCTATTCCGAATCCGCCGACGATCAGTGAAAATCCGCCAATGATCCAGCCAACAATGGCAATGATCCCGAACAACTGATCAAACCCCCTGGAAATGATATCGGTTTCGTTAATTGCAAAATTATTTTCGGCAGAAGGTTTCAGCTTACGCACCGACCGCAGGATCCCGGTCAGTTCATCCGTGAGTTCCAGGTTGGAAACATATGGCTTTGCCCTTACCACGATGGTGGCAGAAATTCTTTTGATATCCAGTACATTCCGGGCATAGTTCATCGGTATGATCACCTGCTTGTCGGAGGAGTTTCCAAAGAGGTCTTCCCCTTCTTTTTTCAACACCCCGATCACTTCCAGCTTATTGTTAAACACCTTTACCTTTCTGCCCACCGGCTCAAGGGTATTAAAAAGGTTTTCGGCAATTTCAGCTCCCAGGATGATCACATTTTTGCCTGTTGAGGATTCGATGGGCGTAAAATACCGGCCATTGGCAATCTCCATGGGCATGATATTCGCAAAATCATGAGTAATGGCCAGTACGGGTACGTCTTCTATCCTGTTGCTGAGGTAATGGACTGTCCGGCTTACATTTACAAACATGGCACTGCCTTCTGCGGCATGGCTCCTTCTTTGAATTTCACGAAGGTCATTCAAATCGGGTTCGGGCCGCTGGTAATATTTCCACCAGGGGTAATCGCCTCCCATGGCCCAGGGATATTTCTGAATAAACAATACATTGCTGCCCAGTGAATCAATGCCTTTCCGCATCGACCTTTCAAGAGAATCGAAAACGGTCAGAACACTGATAATGGAAAAAATCCCGATGGTGATACCAAGCAAGGTCAGGATGGTCCTGGTTTTATTGACCATCAGTTCATGTCTGGCAAAAATCAAACTTTCACGTAACAGCCTGAAAAAGATCATTGGAATGTGTGCTATAACAAAATGTAAACTTAGACAAATACTTTTAAAAATATGCATTAAATTTGGAGATTCTGTATTTTAAAACATTATACAATAAATTCAAGGGGTGAAAAGGATAAAGAATGCCTTAATTTCTGTTTTTCACAAGGAACGATTGGATGAAATTGTTTCCCTGCTCAGGCAGTTTGAAATTGAAATATTCTCAACCGGGGGAACCCATGATTATATTGCAGGGCTTGGAATTCCCGTATACAGCGTTGAATCGCTAACTTCTTATCCTTCTATCCTGGGAGGCAGGGTTAAAACCCTGCATCCCAAAATTTTTGGGGGAATTCTTGGCAGGAGGGATTTGCCGGATCACATGCAACAATTACGCGAATACGGAATCCCCGAAATCGATCTTGTTATTGTCGATCTGTATCCTTTCGAAGAAACCCTTGCAAAAAAAGGCACGGAGCAGGAGATCATTGAAAAGATCGATATCGGCGGGATTTCCCTGATCCGCGCCGCTGCAAAGAATTTTCAGGATGTTCTGATCGTTCCGGCCATGGATCACTATGATGAATTCATTGCCCTTCTAAGGGAAAAAGGAGGAATAACGGATATTGACGACAGAAAAAGGTTTGCTGCATATGCCTTTGATGTTTCTTCCCATTACGACACACAGATCCATCAATACCTGTCGGCGGGAAAGCATGAATCCTTCAAGGCAAGTTATTTGGTTCGCAAAGAACTGAGATACGGTGAAAATCCGCATCAGCAGGCCGCTTTTTTCGGGAATCTCAGCGAAATATTCGAACAGCTTCACGGCAGGGAGATCTCCTATAATAATCTTGGCGACCTTGATGCCGCCATAGCCCTGATCAATGAATTTGCCGAAACCACATTTGCCATCCTGAAACACAATAATGCCTGCGGCCTCGCCAGCCGGCCGGTTCTGAAAGACGCCTGGGAAGCCGCTCTGGCCGGGGATCCCGTTTCTGCCTTCGGCGGCGTATTGATATGTAATATCCCTGTTGACATTGACACCGCAAAAGAGATCAATAAACTGTTTTTTGAGATCATCCTGGCCCCGGCATATGATCATAAGGCCCTTGACATTCTTCGCGAAAAAAAGAACAGGATCATTTTGCAAAGTAAACCGCATAACCTGCCAATCCGTAGTTTCCGTTCGATTCTGAACGGGGTCATCTCACAGGAACGCGACCTGAAAACGGAAAGGAGTGAAGACCTGAAACCAGTCAGCAACAGAAAGCCTACCAACAGGGAAAATGATGACCTGATCTTTGCCGGAAAAATTGTGAAACATACCAGGTCCAATGCCATCGCGCTGGCAGCCAACAAACAGCTTATAGCAAGCGGCATCGGGCAAACCAGCCGGGTAGATGCACTTAAACAGGCCATTTCTAAAGCCGGAGAAATGGGATTTGACCTCCGCGGAGCCGTGATGGCTTCTGACGCTTTCTTTCCTTTTGCCGATTCTGTTGAAATTGCGCACAAAGCCGGCATCACCGCAGTTATACAGCCCGGAGGATCGGTCAGGGATCAGGAATCAATTGACTATTGCAATAAAAACAACATTGCCATGGTTTTTACAGGTATACGACATTTTAAACATTAATCAATAAATATATGGGACTCTTCTCATTTTTCACCAAAGAAATCGCCATTGATCTTGGAACCGCCAATACGATCATTATATATAACGATAAAGTTGTGGTTGACGAACCCTCGATCGTTGCGATCGAGCGAAATACAGGAAAGATCATCGCCGTTGGTAAACGGGCCATGATGATGCACGGCAAAACACATGAAAACATTAAAACCGTGCGACCTTTGCGCGACGGGGTTATTGCCGACTTTCAATCGGCCGAATATATGATCCGGGAGATGATCAAAATGATCTTTCCGCGTAAAACCATGTTCCCGCCGGCACTGAAAATGGTCATCTGCATCCCGTCGGGGATTACCGAAGTGGAAGAACGCGCGGTCAAGGATTCGGCCGAACAAGCGGGAGCCAAGGAGGTCAAGCTGATCCATGAACCCATGGCGGCAGCCATCGGTATCGGTATTGACGTACTGGAGCCAACCGGCAATATGGTAATTGACATTGGCGGCGGGACCAGCGAAATTGCAGTCATCGCACTGGGCGGCATTGTAAATAACAAGTCTATCAGGATCGCCGGCGATGATTTTACTTACGACATTATCGAATACATGCGAAAACAGCATAATATCAATATCGGTGAACGAACGGCTGAACGGATCAAGATCGAAGTGGGCGCCGCCATCACCGAACTTGACAACCCGCCCGAAGATTTTGCCGTACACGGAAGAGACATGCTTACCGGCATACCGAAGGAAATCACCGTAAACTATGCCGAAATTGCCAATGCCCTCGACAAGTCGATATCGAAGATCGAAGCGGCTGTTCTGAATGCCCTGGAAATGACCCCGCCCGAACTCTCGGCCGATATTTACCGCACAGGCATTTACCTTGCGGGGGGCGGTTCAATGCTGCGGGGCCTCGATAAAAGACTTCACCTGAAAACCAAACTTCCGATTCATGTTGCGGAAGACCCGCTCAGGGCTGTGGCAAGGGGAACAGGCATTGCATTAAAGAACTTTGATAAATTTACATTCCTGATCAAATAATCCTGACCGGGAACCGAATTGATTGTTGAACCCTTAATGGCCGGGCCATGAAATTCCTGTTCTTATTCCTGAAGAAACAGTATTTCTTTTTTTTGTTCGTCATGCTCGAACTGCTGGCCTTTATGATCCTTGCCAATTACAACAATCACCAGAAAAGAAGTATCATCGGGTCAACAAATATTATCACGGCGTCGATTCATTCATGGTATTCTTCCGTTACTGATTATTTCTTCCTGAAAGAAGCCAACCGCCAGCTCAGTGCCGAAAACGCCCGCCTGAAGAAATTTGAATCTGCCATTTACAGTCATATCGATTCTTCATCCCTATTATTCGGTGACACTTCTCTTTTTTTCATTCCCGCCAGGGTGATCAGCAACAGCACGCAAAACCGCAATAATTATATCATGATCAATAAGGGCCGGTTCCACGGGGTGGAAAAGGAAACAGGTTTGCTTTCTCCATCAGGCGTTGCCGGCATTGTTACAGAGGTATCCCAACACCACGCCCTGGCTATTTCATTGCTCCATAAAAATGCACGTATCAGTGCAAAACTCAAAAGCAGCGGCCAGCTTGTAAATGTTTCATGGGACGGGATTGATCACAGAACGGGACTGGTTAATGATATTCCCGCACATGTTATCCCGCAAGCAGGCGATACAGTAATTACCAGCGGATATTCTTTCATTTTCCCCGAAAATATCCCCGTTGGCATTATCGGTGAACAGGTATATACGGGAGGCAACCTGAATACGGCACAAATCCGTTTTTTAACTGATTTCAATAAATTGTTCCATGTATATGTAACCGGCAAGGTGGTCACACAAGAAATCGACAGCCTGAAGCAAAAAATGATCCATGAATAAAACGGTCATTCATAATATATTTCGTTTTCTGATCCTGGTGGGCATACAGGTCTTTGTGCTGAATAATGTCAGGATCGACGGATATATTAACCCGCAATTATATATTCTTTTCGTTCTTTTGCTGCCGTCTCAAACCCCCGGATGGTTATTGCTGATCTCTTCGTTCTTTCTGGGTTTAAGCATTGATATGTTTACGCACACGCCCGGCATGCATGCCGCCGCCTCAGTATTTATGGCCTTCTGCAGGCCCGGTGTGATCCGGCTGCTGACAGGTCCGAGACCCATTGAACCCGACATGCAGCCCGGTATAAAAGACATGGGATTTAAATGGTTCTTATTTTATGCCCTCATACTTACCCTTTTTCACCACCTGCTCCTGTTTTACATAGAAATATTCCGGTTTTCTGAATTTTTTCAAACCCTTTACAGAGCTTTACTCAGCACCCTTGTTACATTATTGCTGATCCTGCTGGTCGGATTTCTTTTCCTCAAAAAAAACTGATCATAATTGTTTTTATTTACCTTTACCTTATAACAATATGTCGATTATTCAATACACCGGAAAGCCTGATCGCTATCCGTTAGTTTATATTCACGAACCCCATAATGATAACGAATGATGAAAAAAATCGTTTTTCTGCTATTGCTGGGCCTTTTCTTTGTTTCCTGCCGGAACGGGAAAAATGAAATCCAATATGTGATTCATGTGAGCCTTGATACCCTTGTTGACGGTTATGCCTTTCTGCAATACCGAAGCGATGGGGAATGGATTAAGATCGATTCGGCCATGATCGATCAGGCTTCCTTTTCTTTTTCGGGAAATGCCATTTTTCCGTCAATGAATTATATTTATATTAAAGAACTGAAGCGAAATATTCCTGTTTTTGTGGACGAGGGAGATATTGCCATAACGGTATCAGGAAAGGACCCCGCTGCAACGATCATTAAAGGATCGGCAGCCCATGAACAATATGAAGCTTTTCTGGCTGAAAGCAGACGTTATGATAAAATGATCGGTGAGTTATATCAGGAGCTTAAAAAGACCGGGGAACCGGCTGATAAGATCATTCAGGACAGCATTGAAAAACTACTTGACGAAGCCTGGGACGAACAGCAGGAATACATCAGGGACTATGTTTTGGAATATAACAATTCTCCGGTTTCGCCTTTTATCGCTTACAGCTATTCATATTCATGGACCGTTGAAGAACTTGAAAGAATTGCAGATAACTTTTCATCAGACCTGCATTCATCATCCGATTATCAGCGGATCATGGATCGTATTGCCGTTTTGAAGAAGGTGGCGGTGGGGCAGCCACTGACCGATTTTGTTATGAAAGATACCAGCGGTACAGATATCAGGCTGTCGGAAATCAGTAAAGGAAAATATTTCCTGGTTGATTTCTGGGCTGCCTGGTGTGGCCCCTGCAGGGCCGAAAATCCGAATATCGTAGCCTGTTACAGGGATTTTAGTACAAAGGGGTTCGATGTACTCGGTGTTTCATTCGACAATGATCGCGAACAATGGATAAAGGCCATCCATGACGACAGCCTGATCTGGCATCATGTTTCTGATCTTCAGGGCTGGAAGAATGAAGCCGGGCAATTATACGGCATCCGATCGATTCCTTCGAGTGTGTTGTTGGATCCTGACGGGATCATCATCGAAAAGAACCTTCGTGGCGAAGATCTCCGGCAAAAACTTGAAGAATTAATGCCTTAAGGGCACTTCCGGGTGCTTTTTCGATTTAGTCAAAATCAATATTGCGGTGGGCCCCGTCGCAATGGGGTTTGTTTTTTGAATGCCCGCAACGGCACAGGTATACATCCTGCGTGTTTTCAACAACGGAACCATCTTTATTAACAATGGTGCTGTTACCCTTTACCACATAAGGTCCTTTATCAAGAATTTCAATTTTCATGGCAATCATATTAATTTTAAAGGTTTATTTCTCCAAACAAATCATTTTACTTTTTGTTTAGGAATGATTTTCTTTCCAAAGCAGGTTAAATGACTGTATGGCAGGCCTGGGAAGATCGCGGCGTTTTTTCCAGTTATTTCCGGCCATCCTGTTCAGGGCATAATTACGCAACCGGTAATTGCCCATATTCATTCTTTTACGTTTGAGCAAAGCCCATTTCATGACTTTCATCATACGTTTTTCATTCTTCTGCACAAAACCACTGCTTACCATTTCGTTACGGTTCAAAAGCAATAGCATATGCAGGGGGATAAGAACCGGGCATGCTTCCGTACAGGCACCGCAGAGGGTTGAAGCAAAACTCAGGTGTCCGTATTCAGCCATTCCCTTAAGATGCGGTGAGATCACTGATCCGATGGGACCCGAATAAACCGTTTGATAAGCATGTCCGCCAATGGTCCTGTATACCGGACATATGTTTAAACAGGCACCACAACGGATACACGACAGGGCTACCCTTTGCCGTTCGTTCTTAAGAATTTCCGTACGCCGGTTATTCAGCAATACCACATACATTTCCCTCGGGCCATCCGTTTCATTGTTCCTCTTCGGCCCGCTCAGAATGGAATTATAAACCGTCATATTCTGGCCCGTTCCGTACGAAGCCAGCATGGGCCAGAACAGGCTCAGATCGGTAAGGGAAGGGATAAGCTTTTCAATTCCCGCTATCACGATGTGGGTTTGGGGAAAAGAAAAAGACATCATTCCGTTTCCTTCATTTTCGGTAAGGGCAACAGATCCAGTGTCGGCAATCAGGAAATTGGCACCGCTGATTCCTATTCCGGCACCGGTAAATCGTTCTCTGAGTTGTTTACGCACAAAATCGGTGATTATCTCAGGACTGCTGTTTTTGTCAAGATCAAACAGGTTACAGAACAATTCTGCAACGTTTTCTTTTGACTTTTGCATAATGGGTGTAACAATGTGATAGGGTTTTTCTCCCGATAACTGTGCAACGTATTCACCGAGATCGGTTTCCGTTACCTGTATGCCGGCGCCTTCAAGAACATCATTTATACCGATCTCTTCGGTAGTCATCGATTTTGACTTGACAACCGATTTTATATTGTTTCTTTCGGCAATTTGCAGGATTTCCCTTACTGCGTGTGTGGCATCCTGTGCCCAGATGACCTTTCCTCCCCTTTGGATAAAATTCGATTCAAATTCGATCAGGTATTTTTCCAGCTCATTGATGGTTTTATATTTCAAATGCGCTGCTCTTTTTTTAGCCAGTTCCGGCTTACTGAATTGTTTCAGACCAGCAACAACAGCTTCCTGGTATTTCCCGATATTATATTTCAAAATTGCCCTGTGGGTTTTGTCAAACCCCATCCTGTTCGAATCCGATAAGAATTTGCTTTTTAATTCCCCCATCTTACCGTTCATTAAAGCTTTTTGGAAATTTTACGCACCCGCTCCAGGTGTCTTTCGCCTTCAAATGGTGTTTTCAGGAACAATAAAACCATTTCCAATGCTTTTCTGTTTCCGACAAACCTTCCGGGCAATGAAAGAATGTTTGCATCATTATGAAGCCTGGCAAGTCTGGCCAGTTCAGTTGTCCAGCACAATGCCGCCCGTATTCCGGGATATTTATTTGCAGTCATCTGAGCTCCGTTTCCACTGCCACAGATAATAATCCCCATCAAGTATTTGCCTGTATTCACCGCTTTTGCCAATGGATGTATAAAATCAGGATAATCAACACTTTCTGCACTATAGGTTCCCATATCAACCATTTTATATCCCTGTTTTTCCAGATTTTTTATCAAATATTCCTTCATTTCAAAACCACCATGGTCGCTGGCAATTGGTATTAAAATATCAGTTTCTTTCATCTTTATCATTTTATTATACAAATTTAGGCAATTTTATACCCATTTATCATCGTTTTATCAATCATCGATACCGATACCTGTTTTATTAACAATATTGTTTTAAAAATGGTGAATAAATAACGATTTCTTGTCAGCAAAATAATGATAATACCGGCTATTTGTCAATTAACAATAATTTAGCCGTGAAAATGAAATATTATCATTTTTTTTCATCAAAAATTAACAGTAAAATGATATTAATACGTCATTGAATTATACACAACCATTGTTTATTTCGTTTTGTTAATAAACTCAGATAATTTTATTTTTAAATATATTACAGATAAAATTGATTGCTTTAATTGTTAATAATAATGAAATTTTGTATTATGCAAAAAATAAGACATAAAGTTTTTAAATGATTTAACAGACATAATATAATAATAGAATTTAAGTAATACTTTTTATAAATTAAAGAATTGTTAATAACGATCTGCATGGACTATAAAAACAGCATACTGAAACTGAAAAAAGAAAAAAACGCGGTTATTCTTGCACATTACTATCAGGTTCCGGAAATCCAGGATATGGCTGATTATGTTGGCGACAGTCTGGGACTCTCACAACAGGCATCACAGGCCAATGCCGGTCTGATCGTATTTGCAGGTGTTCATTTTATGGCTGAAACAGCAAAGATACTGAGCCCGCAAACAAAAGTTGTATTACCCGATACTGAAGCGGGTTGTTCTTTGGCTGATTCCTGTCCACCTGAAGAATTCAGTGCGTTCAGAAAAAAATACCCCGGACACATCGTCATTTCATATATTAACTGCAGTGCTGCCATAAAAACCATGTCGGATGTAATCTGTACCTCGGGAAATGCTGTACAGATCGTTGAATCCTTTCCAAAAGATCAAAAGATCATTTTTGCCCCGGATAAAAACCTGGGAGCTTATATTAACAGTGTAACCGGACGTGATATGGTGTTGTGGGATGGTACATGTGAAGTGCATGATATACTTACTACCGAAGCAATAATAAAACTTAAGGCAAAAAACCCGGATGCAAAACTCATAGCACATCCCGAATGCAGGGGTCCTGTTCTTGAAATAGCTGATTTTATCGGATCCACTTCGGCTTTATTGAAATTTACTCAAACTGATAAAGCAAAGAAATATATTGTTGCCACCGAAACGGGCCTGCTTCATCAGATGAAAAAGAATAATCCCGATAAGGAATTTATCATTGTCCCTGCCGATGAGAGCTGTGCCTGCAATGATTGTCCGTATATGAAGCTGAATACAATGGAAAAACTCTACCATTGCATGTTGAATGAGAAACCGGAAATTGTGCTTGACAGCAAAACAATAGAATTGGCGGGAAAACCAATTGACAGGATGCTTGAAATATCCAGAAAATTAAACCTGATATGATAAAAGATGTTTAAAGCAATACTTTCGCATGACTAAACGAAATTTATAAAGGATGAAAACACTGCTCGTTACACTGACAGGTTTTTGTATCCTGCTAAGCGGCCTTTTGTATGGACAGGAAGAAACGCTTCAGGACGGATTTCATGTTTTTTATCACGAAAACGGTAAAGTAAGCAGTGAGGGTTACATCTTTAACGGGAAACCTGAAGGATATTGGAAAACATACAATGAGGAAGGTATTCTTTTATCGGAAGGGAACCGTAAGAACCATCTTCTGGACAGCACCTGGAAATTCTATGATGATTACGGAAATTTAAAAATGATCATCCGGTACCGGGAAGGGAAAAAAAATGGATTAAGGATCACTTACCGGGATGACGGTACAGTTGAAGAAGAATTTATTGATGACCTGAAACAAGGCTTTACACACCATTATTACCCTGATGGGAAAATCAGGAGAAGCATACCGTTTGTAAATGGACTGGAAGAAGGAATTGCCAGGGAATACGCTGAAGATGGCAGGATCATACAGTTGATTACCTATAAAAAGGGGTTTATTGTGAACAGGGAAAGGATCAACCGCTACGACAGCCAGGGGAAGGAACACGGTGTTTGGAAATATTATCATGACAATGGAAATATCAGGCTTGAGTGTGTTTACAGACACGGGATCATGAATGGCTATTACAAAGAATATGACCAGGAAGGGAAACTCCTGCAGGCCTATAAATATGTGAACGGGGAAATTGCGGAAAATGTTTCGGAATTTGCCAGACTCGATGTAAAAACACAATATTACCCCAATGGAAATATAAAAATAAAAGCTACCTACAAGGATGACCAGCCCGAGGGTGTGTGGCGGGAATACTCGGAAGAAGGTGAAATAGAAAAAACATACGTCTATAAAAACGGCATCATCATCGCTGAGGGTATTATTACTGAAGAGGGAAACAGGGAAGGGTCATGGAAAGAGTATTTTGAAAATGGTCTTTTGAAAGGGGAGGGAATGTACAGCAATGATGTAAAAACGGGCCCCTGGACATATTACCACATGAACGGTAGTATTGAACAAAGCGGGACATACGACAGCCTTGGCCGCCCGGAGGGGTTGTGGAAATGGTATTATTCTTCAGGTATTCTTAAACGTGAAGAAAATTACCGGGAAGGACTCCCCGACGGGCCTGCCACGGAATACAGCGACCTTGGAAGGACGATTGTAAAGATCAATTTCAGGAAAGGCCTTGAAGACGGCGAATGGTATTATGCAATAGGCGATTACAGGGAGGAAGGCGAATTTATTGACGGTATGCGCGACGGGCAATGGAAATCATATTATACAGACGGTACCATGTCGTTCCAGGGAAGATTCATAGAAGATAATCCGCATGGCGAGCATATCTGGTACTGGGATAACGGGAAAATAAGGGAAAAGGGAAATTTTTTGATGGGCCGTAAACATGGCGACTGGATCATTTATAATTATGATGGTACACCTTTTCTGGTGATTACATATGAAAACGGGATAGAGAAAAGATATGACGGCATTAACATAATTCCCGAATTTTCAATGGAAGAACCAGAATAGTTCATAAATTTGCCCGCTGAATTACTAACCCAATAAAAAATTAAAGAGATGATAAAAAACTTGTTTATTGCAATAATTGCATCATTAATGTTGATTTCCTGCGGAAACCAGGACGCTGCCAACAATGAAGAAAACATTGTTAAAGAGGAAATAGTCGTTAGTGAAGAACCGATGGTGCTGGGCCTTGCGGAATTTCGTGAAAAAGCCGGTGAACTTGTCGGCACACAGGTTATCCTGGAAGGAATGGTTATCCATGTTTGCCGGCATGGAGGCGATAAAATGTTCATCACCGCTGATGATCCCGACATCAGGATCAAGATCACCGCCAGTGGGGATATGGCTGTTTTTCAGCCCGAACTGGAAGGATCTTATGTTGTGGTTACCGGTATTGTAGAGGAAATGGAAACAGAGGTGATTGGCGAGGGGGAACTGCATGATGATGAAGATCATGAAGATGACGAAGATCACGTAAATCATTATCATAAGCCGCAATATTCGGTTTCCTACATTTCTTACATTGTTAAGGAAGCTCCGGCCGGAACAGATGAATAGACCACTTTTTACCGCAAGCCTGCGGTAAAGGGATTTAATGGTTTTTGTCAGCGGCCCGATGGTTCTTTTCTGCCATCTGTTAATTTGTATTCAAGAAACTGGTCAAATGGCAAAATATACCTGGCGAAAATGGTTCAGGATCATTCACAGGGATTTCGGATACCTGTTTTTTGGCGTAACACTGGTTTATGCCATATCGGGCATTGCCATTAATCATCTCGACACCTGGAATCCCAATTATATTATCACCACCGGTAATTTTGAAACAAAACTGGAAGCCGGAGCCTCAAAGGCAGATGTCCTTGAAATGCTGAAAGAACAGGACGAGGAGGATAATTACAAAAACCATTATTTCCCGGATGAAAATAACCTTCGGATTTTCCTTAAAAACGGCAACATCTATGTAAATCTTAACACGGGGTATGCAAGTATGGAAAAGATACGCCGGCGGCCCGTGTTCAGGGAGATGAATTATCTGCATTATAATCCCGTGAAGTGGTGGACCTGGTTTTCGGATCTTTTTGCAGCGGCTTTGATCGTGCTTGCCATTACCGGCTTGTTCCTGGTAAGGGGAAAGAAAGGAATTACCGGCAGGGGCGCATGGCTTACCGTTTTGGGCATTATCATACCCCTCTTGTTTTTATATTTATATTTCTATTAGGATGGAAGAACTGATTTTTTTCCTTGTTTTTATTGTTTGGTATGGCGGCTCGCTGATCGTATCGGAAAAGATAGGAAAAAAAAGCAGCCTGGGTGAAGAATGGACCTTTTTTACGGCATTCATCTTTTCGCCCATTATTGCCGGCATCCTGGCCCGCATGATGATGAAAAGGAAATAAATCCTTCAACCATGTGCACGCAATGGCTCATCAGACCATTGCAAAATCTATTTGTTTCCTGCTGAGGTCAATCTTTTTAACCCTGACCCTCACATTGTCGCCAAGTTTATATTGGTAACCATTACGGGAGCCGATCACCTGGTAATTGTCTTCATCCAGATAATAAAAATCATCTTTAAGATCCTGCAGCCTGATCATGCCTTCGCATTTATTGCTTTTGATCTCCACATAGATCCCCCATTTGCTTACCCCCGATATCAATCCTTCAAATTCCTGTCCGATCTTGTCGAGTAAAAATTCGGCTTGCTTGTATTTGATCGAATCCCTTTCGGCTTCAATGGCATTGCGTTCCATCAGGGAGCAGTGTTCGCATTTTTCTTCATATACGTTTTTACTTGCCGGGGCACCGCCATTGAGGTAATGGTCGAGAAGCCGGTGTACCATCAGGTCGGGATAGCGCCTGATGGGCGATGTAAAGTGCGTATAGTATTTAAAGGCAAGCCCGTAATGGCCGATATTATCGGTTGAGTAGGCAGCTTTTGCCATGGTACGGATGGCGATGCTTTCGATCATATGTTCTTCACCTTTTCCTGCAATGTCTTTGAATAGTTTATTGAATGACTTTGCCAGGCTTTCCTGTGAACTGATATTGAGAGAATAGCCGATCTTTCCGAGAAACTGAATAAAAGTGTTCAGTTTTTCCGGCGATGGGGTGTCGTGTACCCTGTAAACAAAAGTTTTGGGTTTTTGCCGGCCTTCCTTTTTTCCAATCAGCCCGGCTACCTTCCGGTTGGCAAGGAGCATGAAATCCTCGATCAGTTTATTGGAATCTTTTTGTTCCTTGATGAAAACACTTAGCGGCACGCCATTTTCATCCAGCTTGAATTTAACCTCCTGTGTCTCGAAATTGATGGATCCGTTTTTGAAACGTTCTTCCCTCAGCTTTGAAGCAAGTGCGTGAAGTATACCGATTTCTTCCGCAAATTCCCCTTTGCCGCTTTCAATGATCTGTTGAACTTCCTCGTAATTGAAACGCCGGTTCGAATTGATCACGGTTCGGCCGAACCATTGTTTGCTGACGGCCGCCTGGCTGTTAAGCTCAAAAACCGCCGAATAGCAAAGCTTGTCTTCGTGGGCGTTGAGTGAACAAACATGATTTGAAAGTTTTTCGGGAAGCATGGGAATGACGCGGTCAACCAGGTATACGGAGGTGGCTCTTTTAAAGGCTTCTTCATCGATCAAACTTCCCGGTTTTACGTAATGGCTCACATCGGCAATGTGCACCCCTACTTCATAATTGCCACCGGGAAGTTTTTTCAGCGATACGGCATCGTCAAAATCCTTGGCGTCTTCGGGGTCGATGGTGATGGTCCATGTATTTCGAAAATCTTTCCGTTTTTTATATTCTTCTGCCGTAATGATCACAGGAATATTTTCAGCTTCGTTTTCAACGTTTTTCGGGAAACCCAGCGGAAAATCATGTTCGGCCAGTATCGATTTCATTTCTACATGATGATCGCCGGGATTGCCAAGCACTTCAATGATCTCACCGAACGGGTTTTTGGAATGCTCCGGCCATTCGGTGATCCTGGCTAAGGCTTTTTGTCCGTTACGTGCCCCCTTCAGATTTTCGACCGGAATGAAAATATCGGTAGGCATGTTGTGGCTGTCGGGAACCAGAAAGGCAAATTTCTTTGAAACCTGAATAATTCCTACAAACTGTTCTTTTGCCCGTTTAAGGATTTCGGTGATCTGCCCTTCAGGCTTATGGTCTTTTCTTTTTGGAAAAAGCTGTACCGTTACCTTGTCGCCGTGCAGGGCATGATAAGTGTTGTTGGGGGCGATAAATATGTCGTCGCTCTTGTCGTCGGGCATAACATACGCCTTTCCGGTATTTTTCATATCCACTATACCGGTTATGGTATTATGGTGTTCCTTTTGTTCGCGGGCCCAGGCGGGATTTAATCTGAACTTTCCGGGCCTGATCTCTTCAATGGCTTCCTGTGCCTGCAATTCGTCGAGGATGGCATTTACCATATCGCGCCCGGCTTTGTCGCGGATGGTCAATCGGGAAGATATCTGTTTGTAATTGAATAATCTGAGCGGGTCACCGGTAAAAATGCTCAGGATGTTTTTCTCCAGCAGGTTTTTCGAGCCGCGCTGGTTTTTTTTCTTTTTTTTGTTCATTACTTTGTTGTATTGGCCGATCCCGGTATGGCGCTGATCAGCTTTTGTGTGTATACTGTTTGTGGTTTTGCATAGATTTCGTCGGCATCGCCGGTTTCCATGATCTTTCCCTGCTGCATCACCGCCATCCGGTCCGACATGTATTTAACCACCGAAAGGTCGTGAGAAATGAAGATGTATGTAAGCCGGTATTCCTTTTTGAGATCATTGAGCAGGTTTAATATTTGTGCCTGCACCGATACATCCAGGGCCGATACAGATTCATCGCAGATAATGAATTCGGGCTGAACGGCCAGTGCGCGTGCAATGCATACGCGCTGGCGTTGGCCGCCCGACAGTTCATGCGGATAACGGCCGGCAAATGAAGCGGGAAGGCCTGCCTGGTCGAGCAGTTCAAGTATCCTCTTCTTTTTTCCGGCATTGTTCTTCACCAGCCGGTGTACCAGCAGCGGTTCGCCAATGGCCGAACCGATCGTGATCCGCGGGTTGAGCGATGAATAAGGGTCCTGGAAAATAATTTGTATATCCTTGCGCAACAGCCGCATGGCCTGGCCGTTCAATGCCAGTATATCTTTGCCTTTGTACAGGATCTTCCCGGCCGAAGGATCGGTTAACCGAAGGATCGCCCTTCCGAGGGTCGTCTTCCCGCAACCTGATTCCCCCACGAGCCCCATCGTTTCCCCCGGATAAACATCAAGGCTTACATGGTCAACGGCTTTTAAATAATGCAGCACCCCGCCCCAGAGGTTTTTCTTAAGCGGGTAATGGACACAAAGATCATGTAAGCTCAGCAGGGGTTTGGAAGCGTAAAGCTCTTCGTGTTGCCTTTTGCGCCGGTCATCCGGTTTCACCGGAAATTTTTTTTCCTTAAAAACATCAATGTTTTTTATATCCCCTCCGGATGTAAGAAAATCCTTTACGGTAAGAAGGCGGTCGGGCCTGCTGTGTAATGGCGGACGGCAGGCCAGCAGTCCTTTTGTATAGGGATGCCGGGGATGGCGGAATACTTCGCCGATCTTACCCGATTCAACAATCTTTCCCTGGTACATTACCAAAACTTCCTGTGCGATATCGGCAATCACACCCAGGTCGTGTGTAATGAAAAGAATGCCCATACCATGTTTTTGCCGCAGATCGAGCAACAGGTTCAGTATATCCTTTTGTACGGTTACATCCAATGCGGTTGTAGGCTCATCGGCTATGAGCAATGCCGGCTGACAGGAAATGGCCATGGCGATCATAACCCTTTGTTTTTGTCCTCCCGAAAGCTGGTGGGGGAATGATCTGTATATATCGGGGGGCCTGGGCAGGCGAACCTCCCTGAAAAGGTCGAGGCAAAGGTTTCGTGCTTCCCGCTGCGATATATTGCGGTGCGTCCGGATGGCTTCGGTGATCTGCCTGCCGCAACTCATAACGGGATTCAGGGAAGTCATGGGTTCCTGAAAGATCATGCCAATGTCGCGGCCACGGACATGCTGCATGCGGTTTTCATCCAGGCCGGCCAGGTCAAGAGTTTCATGATGCGGATGAAAAAGGATTTTTCCGGAAATGATCCTTCCCGGGGGGGAAGGGATCAGCTTCATGACCGATAATGCCGTTACCGATTTCCCGGAACCCGATTCGCCGACAATACCCGTGACGATTCCTCTTTCACAGCCAAAACTGATATTGTCAACAGCCCTGATAAGGCCGTCTTCCGTTGAAAATTCAACGGTTAATCCTTCTACGCTGATCAGGGGGACATCCTCCATTTTGAAAAATAAAATCAATTCAAAATTACTCATTAAATGCGACTTTTCGGGAATTCGGGTATTAACTTATAAAGAGGTTATGTAAATGGGTTATCCGGGAGATCTTATTTCTTTAATTTATCCGCGCCTGTGCCAGGTATGCGAAAACAGCCTGTTCAGGAACGAGCAGGTCATCTGTATGAAATGCCGGCACCATCTGCCGCGCATCCGCTTTGAAGATAATACCGCGAATCCTGCCGCACAGGTATTCTGGGGCAGAACCCCCCTGCGGTTTGTTTTTACGGCCTTTTATTATAACAAGGGAAATGCCGTTCAGCAGCTTGTGCATCGTTTAAAATACAGGGGAAATAAGGAAACGGGCCTTTTTCTCGGGGGTGAGATCGGAAAACAGATAGTAAAAACAAACGGATATGATGATATTGATTTCATCATCCCGGTACCTTTGCACCCCAAAAAACAAAAACAGCGGGGTTTTAACCAAAGTGAGATCATAGCCCGCGGCATCGCACGGGAAACAAATATTCCGCTTAACAACAAGTTGCTCTGCCGGACATCCTTTACAGCCACTCAAACCCGCAAGTCAAAATATGAAAGATGGAAAAATGTTGAAAGCATATTTGAGGTAAGGGATGAAAATGCCATACGGGGTAAACATATATTGCTGGTTGATGATGTCATCACCACCGGTGCCACACTGGAAGCCTGCGCACTGAGTTTATTGCTTACAGAGGGGGTCCGGGTCAGCATTGCCGCCATTGCCTATACCCGTTCCTGACAGATTATTCCGGCCGGCCGGGAAAAACCAGGCTGTCGCCGGATACCGGAAGCAGGTATTTTGAGTATTTTTCCCTGTTGTTCTTTAGTTTTCGCCTTGTCCGGGCCTGCCGGTTGAAACGGTCGTACAACAACTGAACCGGCCCGCTGGTGATCAGCCCGGTTGCCGGCACATAGGCAGGATCATTCCTGATGCCGGCAAAGCGAAGATCGGGTATATGTTCATCCGGAACTTTTGTATCAAGAAAAACCTGTTTGAAATACCTGCGAGGAGGAAAAGGGTAAACAGTCAGCTCGTCCATCATGATGGTATCGGGTTGCATAAATATCATGAGCCCGGGCCTCAATATCAGGGCATTTACCACTATGTGTCTGGTGCTGAAACCAATACAGGAAAACCGAATGGAATCACGATCACGCACATGAAGCAAAAAACTGCCGTCAGGAGCAGAAGCGGTTCCCGTATGTTTGCTGAGGTTTAAAATATGGACGTTGGATAAAACACTGCTGTCGCCGGCATGATAAACACGCCCGGAAAAAATCAAAAGGCTGTCGCCGACTGCTTGCTGTGAATAGCAGTATGGCATGATCAGGGTCAGGGCCAGGGCCGGTATAATGCGGATTCTCAATCTTCCGGAATAATTGTCAATGGTAAGATGAATATTCATTTCCGGTTCACTAAGTACATGACAAAAATTTACAAATATCTTTAAATTCATCTATATCACTGGA
>CAZHFC010000009.1:0-87036 GCA_964531985.1 uncultured Bacteroidales bacterium | reverse complement strand
TGCCAAAGAACAGATTGTTTTTGAATTCTATGTTTTGAACACTCTTAATTGTCAACTGTCAATTGTCAACCGGAGCCCCTCAGCAAGTTCGGGATAAACTCCGCGGAGCTCGGCAAAGCCAATCTTATACGTCGCGCAATCGCTGCAATCATGCAATCTTTATCTTACTGGTTAAAAGGTTTTTATTTATATATTCTTTCGAGATTCCTCCAGGATATTATTTTGAAATCCTTAAATGAAAAACTCTCATTTCCTCCGTAAACCACAATTCCATTCCTTTTTTTCATTTCAGAAAATCTTGAAAAGGTTTTTAATCCATCGATAAAGCTATTAGAAAAGGATTTTGCTGATTTAATCTCAATTGCCTTTAATTCAATGTCTTCTAATATGCAATCTACTTCATTCTTATTGCTATCTCTAAAAAAATATAGGTTTGATAATTGTGCACTATTGAATCTTCTTTTCAACAATTCTACTATCACAAGGTTTTCAAAAAGGTTGCCTCTCAGGTAGTGAGTTGAGAGTTGTTTTGGGTTGTGAATATCCAATAGGAAAGATGCCAGGCCCACATCAATGAAATACAATTTCGGAGACTTGATTATCCTTTTATTCAGGTTCTTGTAATATGGGTTCAATAAAGTGATCACATAACTTGCCTCTAACAACGACAGCCATCCTTTGGCTGTGTTAACACTTACTCCTGCATCATTAGCAAGTGAAGAATAATCTACAAGCTGACCTACTCTGCCTGCACATAGTTTTACAAAATTTGAAAACTGGCTCAGATCCCTCACATTTTGGATTTCCCTTACATCACGTTGGAGATAGGTTTCAAAATAAAACGGAAAGAAATCAGCCGGAATCATACTTTGATCGTAAATACGTGGGTAGAATCCTCTGAATATCCAATCTTCATAATCATCCTCTGAATATTGATCGATACTCTTCATTTCTGACAAACTCAATGGCAATAGTTTTAATATGGCTGTTCTTCCAGCAAGTGTTTGTGATACCTTTTCACTCAATAGCAGACTTTGAGATCCTGTGATAATAAATTGTCCATTAATCTTTTGCCTATCGGAATGAACCTGAATAAAAGAGAGTAAATCCGGGATTCTTTGTACCTCATCAATGATAATCTTTTTGCCTTCAGGCAGAAAGAGAATTGATGGGTCCTCCTGAATTTGCGCCCTGGTAATAGGATTTTCCAGTGAATAATACTCGTGATCGCTGAAGAGATTCTCAACTAAAGTTGTTTTGCCTGATTGTCGTGGACCGGTAATGGTTACTACAGGATATTTCTTGCTGAAATATAAAGCTCTTTCCTCAATGTGTCTTTTTATCATAACACAAATATATGTTATTTTGCATTACTTTTGCAAATTTGCATAAATGCTTTGTTTCTATTATGATACATTAGGCACCCAAACTAAATGAACACTTAACTAACCTGAATAATTCATAAAAATCTTAGTACATGACAAAAATTTTATAACCCCTTGAATATCAGTCGAATATGTGTATACCTTGGTGATAACTCATGTGAATAAAAGCATTTATAATCCTGATATTCAGTATCTTGAATGAAAATACCTGCAAGTATGACTTCAAGATACACGAACACCAGGACTGAGAGTAAAAATAATATTTTATTCGCAACATTATCGTCAACTTTTGGGGACAACATGAATTTGGCCCGAATTAAGTTCTTTGGCTTGTTTATTTGTGCTCTTTGCAAAGTTCAAACTGTCTGCTTTGAAAAGGTGGCGACCGCTTTCGATTCAGATGCAATGGTGGATTCTTCATTAAGAAGGATCCAGCGCTTTATGGCTGAATACATGCTGGACACGCGTCTTATTGCCCGGTTTGTTTTTTCGCTTTTGCCACATAAAGGACCCTACCGGCTGACCATGGACAGAACCAACTGGAAATTCGGTTCGTTCAATATCAACATACTGGTACTTGCCGTGGTTTATCAAGGTGTCGCATTCCCTTTGCTGTATAAGATGATGCCCAAGTTTGGCAATTCTTCTACCCGGGAGCGGATCGATCTGATGGATGACTACATTGCACTTTTTGGCGTTGACAGCATCGATTGCCTACTGGCAGATCGTGAATTTGTCGGAGACCAGTGGCTGGGATATCTGAACCGCCGAAACATACGCTACCACATCAGAATCAAGCATAATTTCTGGGTGGATATACCAGGGAATGGCCATCGGGTTAAAGCATCCTGGTTGTTTAACTATTTGGGGATCAATCAGTACACTTTTCATCAGGGAATCGTATACGTCAATGGGCAGCTTTGCTATCTGTCTGCATCAAAAATTAAAAACAAAAAGGGCATTCCAGAACTTCAGATTATTGCCTCTTTCAACAAACCGGATCAAGCAAATTCATTATACAAAGAACGATGGCAGATTGAATCTGCATTTAAAGCACTCAAAACAAGCGGATTTAACATTGAAGACACGCATTTGACAGATATTGACCGAATAAACAAACTTTTTGCCCTGGTCATTTTTGCTTTTACCTGGGCGTATATTGCGGGGGTTTTTCTGGACTCTATCCGCCCAATTAAGGTTAAAAACACGGAAGAAGAGCGAAAAGCATATTTAAATACGGATTAAAATATCTCACAAGTTTGTTGTTTTTCAGTGATATAGATGAATTTAAAGATATTTGTAAATTTTTTTCATGTACTTAGTTCTTCGAAATAGATCAAGTATCGGTAATTGTATTTCTTCGAAAAGCCTTTATCTAATCCATTTTCGTGCTCAATAATTCTCCGCTTCAAATTATTCGTTACACCAATATAGATGACATTCTTATTTCTGTTTGTCATTATATACACATAATAAATTATTCCTGGCCTCATAACAGATTAGGTTAATTTCTTCTACCGGTCATCTTGAGGAGCTCCGATTTATCTGGGCGACGAAAGACCTCCCAGCGAATCGCAGTCGATCATTAAACGGCACCCCCTGTTTTTAATACCCGAATTCCTAAAATGTCACACCTGAAAATGAAAAATCATATGAAAAATGGGCAATGCCATCAGCATTCCCGGTCTTTATATGGAATATCCATTCCACACTGCATGCAGAGGTTACACGTAATGAAAAAAAAACTGCCACGCTTTTCAACCAATGCAATTTCAAAAATCCATGTATTTTTCGTATATTACCTCTTTTTTTAATAAACAATATCCGAATGGAAATTGTCTGTAATATAAAACGATACTATCATTATCAATTAATTAAAATCTAAAACATAAATCATATGGAAAAGAAAAAGAAAGCCTTTTCAGGCCCTGTCATGCATGTTGGAGGTGGAGGCACGTCGAACCGCGACTGGTGGCCGAACAAGTTGAACCTGAATATCCTCCGGCAGCATTCGTCTTTGTCGGATCCAATGGATACGGCGTTCAATTATGCTGAAGAATTCAAAAGCCTCGATCTTGCTGCGTTGAAGAAGGACATTTATGAACTAATGACCACTTCCCAGGACTGGTGGCCGGCCGACTACGGTCATTACGGCCCCCTGTTCATCCGCATGGCGTGGCATAGTGCCGGCACTTACCGCATCGCCGACGGCCGCGGCGGCGGCGGCACGGGCAACCAGCGTTTTGCCCCGCTCAACAGCTGGCCCGACAACGTTAACCTTGACAAGGCACGGATGCTGCTCTGGCCGGTGAAGCAGAAATACGGAAAAAAGATCTCATGGGCCGACCTGATGATCCTTGCCGGGAACTGTGCCCTGGAATCCATGGGGCTCAAGACCTTTGGCTTTGCCGGCGGTCGTGCCGATATTTGGGAACCCGAACAGGATATTTATTGGGGTGCCGAAAGCGAATGGCTTGGCGACAAGCGTTACAGCGGTGATCGCGACCTGGAAAACCCGCTTGCTGCAGTTCAGATGGGCCTGATCTACGTAAACCCTGAAGGCCCGAACGGCCAGCCCGATCCGGTTGCTTCCGGCCGGGATATCCGTGAAACTTTTGCCAGGATGGCTATGAATGATGAAGAAACCGTGGCCCTGGTGGCCGGCGGACATACCTTCGGCAAATGCCACGGGGCAGGCGACGCCTCCCTGCTTGGACCCGAACCCGAAGCCGCACCTCTTGAGGAACAGGGACTCGGGTGGAAAAGCAAACATGGGTCAGGCAAAGGCGGTGATACGATCACAAGCGGGATCGAAGGAGCCTGGACACCTACTCCGATCAAATGGGACAACACATACTTCGATGTGCTGTTTGGTTATGAATGGGAACTTACTAAAAGCCCTGCGGGCGCCTGGCAATGGAAACCCAAAGGAGATTCCGGTGCCGGCACCGTGCCGGATGCTCACGATCCCAAAAAATTCCACGCCCCGATGATGACCACGGCCGACCTGGCTTTGCGGATGGATCCGGTGTACGAACCCATCTCCCGACGGTTCCACAAAGACCCCGAAGCATTTTCAGATGCCTTTGCCAGGGCATGGTTTAAACTGACACACCGCGACATGGGCCCGCGTACACGTTACCTGGGCCCTGAAGTGCCCCAGGAAGAGCTGATCTGGCAAGATCCCGTTCCGCCGGTCACCCATGAACTGGTCAACGAACAGGATATTGCCCTGCTAAAGGAAAAAATCCTCTTATCCGGATTAACGGTATCGCAGCTTGTATCAACAGCCTGGGCCTCGGCATCCATTTTCAGGGGTTCCGACATGCGGGGCGGGGCCAACGGCGCACGCATACGGCTGGCACCACAGAAAGACTGGGAAGTGAACAAGCCCGGTGAACTGTCAGCCATACTGAAAACCTATGAGGATATCCAAAAGGATTTCAAAAAGACCGTTTCCATGGCCGACCTCATCGTGCTGGGCGGATGTGCAGGCATAGAGAAGGCAGCCAAAGATGCCGGCCACGACATCAAGGTGCCGTTTAACCCCGGCCGGGGGGATGCCACACAGGAACAAACCGATGCAGAATCATTTGCTCCCCTGGAACCCATGGCTGATGGCTTCCGTAACTATATACGCATGAAGTATATGGCCTCAGCGGAGGAAATGCTGGTTGACAAAGCGCAATTGCTCACGCTTACCGTACCGGAAATGACGGTACTGACCGGAGGCATGCGCGTACTGAACACCAACTGGGACAATTCACAGCATGGGGTATTCACGAAACGCCCCGGGACCCTCACCAACGATTTCTTCCTTAACCTCCTGGACTTTGGCACTACCTGGAAGGCAACATCGGAATCGGGAGAGCTTTTCGAGGGTCGTGACAGAAAATCAGGAGAGATCAGGTGGACCGCGACACGTGTCGACCTCATCTTCGGATCGAACTCGGAACTCCGTGCCCTGGCAGAAGTTTACGGTTCGGCCGATGCTGAAGAAAAGTTTGTGAAAGACTTTGTGGGCGCATGGACAAAAGTGATGGACCTCGACCGTTTTGATCTTAGCTGATCTCAGAATAGTTCAAAAATCCGGTCAGAAATCATACCCGGCCCTGATCATGATAAATCTTCCGGGCGGCCTTCTTGTCAGGTCCTCGATATAGATCTTGTCAAATATATTATCAATGCCGGCACTCAGTTTGATACCGTTTAAAAAGCGCTTTTCCAGCTTGGCATTAATAACGGTGTAGGCAGGGTAGCGGTCAGTCATTTGATATTCGGTATCGATCACGTTCTGATCGTTGATCCATCGTTTTCCCACATATTTCAGGGTAAGCGTACCCAGCCAGCCATGGCTCCTGAAGATCAGCCCTGCTGAAAACTTTTGATCAGGTACATCGGTGAGGTGCTTACCGGCAAGGTTAACATCCACCTCACTACTGGTCATCTCATAGTCTCTGATCACCGAATAATTGCGGGAATAATTCATGAAAGCGGTAAGGAAACTGAATGCCCGGTACTCCAGTTCGCCCTCTGCACCATAGATTTCCACTCTGCTGATATTCCTCTTCTGGAAAACCGGGGCTATTTTATAACCCATGTTTACCGAATCGCCTGTGCTAACGTAATACATGAAGTCGTGCCCGACGGAGTAATAGGCGGATGCGCCCAGGGTAAGCCTGCCGGCCAGAATGAGATCACCCCCGAGTTCGAGGTTATCGAGAAGCTCGGGTTCGAGAGCAGGGTTGGAAATGGCAAAACTGCCTTTTCTCTTTCCCGTCCGTGTCATGTCGTCCAGTACAGGTGCCCTGAAACCTCTGGATGCGGATAAATAGATTCTCTTCTCCTGACCGATCCTGTATTGCAATGAGATCCCGGGACAGAAAGCCTGCCATTGCCGCTCTGTCATAGCCGAATCCCGGAAAGCGGTCATAAACTGTATACTATAGGAAGGATAATCGATTCCATAAAAGCCATCGTAATACCTGGCAAAGTTATAGCGCAGTCCGGCATAAACATGCAGCTTATCGTCAACCAGCCTTATCTCATCCTGAATATAAAGGGCCCAGGTATTCATTTTTCCCGCATTACGGATAACATCCGTAGAGGTGTAATAAGTATCCGTAGCATCAACCATCCCATGTTTCACTTCGAAACCTGCCTGCAAGGTTTGGTCAGATAATCCATTGTATACGGCATAGCCATTGAGTCCCATGTCGCCCCGGCGGGCATCCACATCGTAAAGCTTATATTCGCCTTCATTCATATATTCATAGAGGCGATCATAATACTCCCGAATATAATACACATCCATGTTATAGCTGAGAGTGGTATCGCTTTTCTTGTACCTGAACAAATTGTAATAGGTGTCATGTTCGGAGTAGGCCCCGTAATCCTCATAAACTTCCACCCCGTTACCGCGGATATCGTCATAATAACTGGATTGCATTTCAAGGTGATGTCCGTTCCCGAATTCAATGCCAATCTTACCTGTAATATCATATTCCCTGAGATAGGCAGGCACCAGAATGCTGTCGGCCTCGTCGATGAATTGTTCCGCTTCCGTGATATAACCATCGCTTCGCGTTGCAAATCCATCGAGGCTCCAGTAAATACTGCTTACTTTACGGTTGAGGGAATACTTCCCCGACAGGCTGGCATCTCCTCCCAATGTATTATAGGTTCCATATCCCAGGCTGACAAACCCTTGAAGTATTTCAGATGGTTTTGCCGAAGTCATTTCTATCACCCCACCCATGGCTCCGCCCCCGTATTTTGCCTGACCAGGCCCTTTTAAAATCCGGATCTTTTCTATCCGCTCCTTGTTGATCCGGTTCCAGTTGACCGAACCGCCATCGGCTTTGTTCAGTGGCATGCCATCGAGCAGAACAAGTACCCGCGACTGTTCATTTCCTGAAAGGCCACGCATGGTAACAATGGTCTTAGTTGAGAAAATCCCGAGGGGATTGTAAACATTTATGCCCGGAGCGAGGTCTATCACACCGGTTATCTGCATGGAAGGCATTGCTTCGATCCTTTCAGCAGATATGGTGGCAACACGAAGGGGTTCATGAGATAAGGCAGGTGGCTTTTCGGCCTGAATAACCACTTCGCCGATCTTCACGGCAGATTTTTTCAACAAAACACTGACCTGACTATTTTCACCCTTACGGACGATTACATCCCGGCTGTGAATCTGGTATCCGAGGAACCTTGTTTTCAGGCGGTATTTGCCGGCCCCCACATCATGGAAGAAAAACCTTCCCGCCGCATCAGAAGTAGCCCCGCGGCGGGAAGGTTCCAGAATGATATTCGCATCCGGCAACGGGTTACCGTTTTCGGCATCCACAACAATCCCGTTGATAGAGCCAATATCCTGGCAAAAAGCCGCACCCGAAACAAAAAGGATCAGCAGGACAAGCAGCCTGTGCATGGTCTGACACAATGATTTACCGAATGATCAGTCGCTGCGGTGCATTTCTATCATCATCAGCAAATACCGGACTAATAAAATAGGTACCCGGCTTTAGTGCGCCAACATCAATCCGCTCAGGGTTTCCCTTGATATCCATAACTGTTTTTCCCTGTATATCAAAGATTCTGACCCCCGTAATATCGCTCCTGCTGCTGATGTTGATCAAACCCTGCGTAACAGGGTTGGGAAAGAAAGAGAACCTGCTGTCGTGGAGCACTTCTTCCACCCCACTGGTACTGAAACCCCGCACGATCACATCATCGATCTTTGAAATACCCGAAGGCTGAACCACATTCCCGTCGATATCGCTGTTACTGGTCATGATCCAGCGTATAAAAAGGGAAGTGCTGCCGGGATCATTGAATTCGGGAGGGAAGGCAATATCCTCAGCCACACCGGTATTCCAGTCAGCTGCCACGACAACAGCCCCGCCTGCCAGGTCAACCCAATCCTGTCCGCTCATCCTGGCCTGGATTCTGAAATCCCTTGGGCCGGGAAATATGGCATCAGAGTATTGCTTTGACGACACCGTAAGGTTCTCATAGCCCTCTGCCTTGAACTTGATTGACCAAAGTTTGGCATCCATCCCTTCATCCCAGCCTTCGGCAGTGGCTGCAAAATCCGTAACACCTTCTGTAAAGGTAATGAACCGTTTAATGGTATTTGGATGCGCTGTGGTATCTTCTGCCGAGATATAATACCCTGAATTCCCTTCCAGTCCAAGGTTCGGATAAATATCGGTGGCAGTATCCCCTGTCGGGAAAGTGTAACCGGTAATGATGTCCTGCGACAAAAGCGATGCCGGAAAAACCAACACCGTCATAAAAAATGCAATGAGTAATGATTTTTTCATGGTTTTTTGTTTTTAGGTTGATAATATATTTTTATCGTTTTTCTATTTCTCCGTTTAAAAGTTCCGGGTAACCAAACACCCCAGGTTGATACTCACATCTGTATCTTTAATTCAAACGCGATCTTCCCACCGGCATCATATTCTGCATCAACAACCCTGATAAGACCACGTTTTCCTGCCTGTGTCTGAAAGGGTATCACTCGTCCGTTCGTTGCCCATTTGAATTTCTTCTTACCCCAAATCTCATCGTAGGATACGATCAGCAGGCTGTCGTTTTTTGCCATTTCAAATGCCTCTTCCGATACGGGATCATCATCTACACTGATATCCCAAAGGGTATACTTTCTCGTTTGCCATTGGATAATGCCAGGATAAAATGTTTTGGCCTCGATGCTGAAATTATCCATTTCACCCGGGGATGAGAATACGGGAGAAGGCAGTTCTTCATCAACAATGTAATAGACCAGAATTTCCAAGTTTTCCTGAAAAAAAGCGGCGGAATCCTCAAAAAAGACCCTGCCCGAATAAGGATCGAGAAATTGACCGAATTCTGCATTTTCCTGATATCCCATTATGATTTCCGGATGGTGGATGATCCCTCCCCAGACCGACTGGGGATCCCTGTATATGGTCAGACTTTCCTGGGATGTCAGCCGGTTTCTGTCCATGATGCTGAATACCCAAAGCGCGGTATCCTCGACGTTCTGGTAAAAAGTTTTGTTAATGTCAAGGTATTGCGTATTCATGCCTGTATCCATTACGGGGATGACCTCACCTCCGGGAAGGTGCTTGTTAATGGTTAGATTAGTAAGATTTCCACCGTTAGCCCTTGCCTGAATACCGAAATGCAGGCTGCGTCCAACCATTACCACCGAGCCGTCGGGGGTGTATTCCTGACCTGCTTTCAAACTAATGGAAGGGGGCAGTTTATTATCATCATCCTTTTTACATGAAACAAGGAAAACCACTACGGATGAAATGAAAACCAGGAAAACCGGGATCAACAACTTATTCATTCCCTATTGCTTTTAAATCAACGAATGTTCGAAATGCAAAAATAAGCATTTCGCTTTTATAAATGCAAAATTCCGATGAAATACCAAATAACGGTTTATATTACTGAATATCTGGCCATTGGCCGGACTAAAAGGGTATAATCTGGGATGATCTGTTGACAACATATTTGTGATGCGGGTATTTTCCCATTCATAACATCCCGCCATCCGGTATTACAGCATAGGCTGCCGTCGGAAGGAATGCAAATCCCGGCATTAAAAAGCGAAAGGCCATCCGGTTATGACCAACAAACCAGGGGTTTCAGGGATAATGACAGCTGCTTATATTTTTCATTCATCAGCAGCAGGTATACAAACATCCTTAAAGATATTAAGGAGACTAAAGAAATATTACTAATTTTAAAGCGCCTTTGGCACCGGTTTGACCGAATAAAAAGAATGTAATCAATTTCATGAACCACTGCCTTTTGTAACCGTCAAATGATCACCACTCAAGGGTATATCGTCATTGCCGTTATCATATTCCTGATCGTGTCGCTTTACCTCAACAAGATCGGGCCGGGTTTCACTTTTTCGATTGGCATAGCGGTATTGGGCGTTTTCAGGATCATCACCCCCGGTGAAATACTATCGGGCTTTGCCAATGAACAGATCGCTGTGGTGGTATTGCTTTTCCTGCTCGGAAATATCATCCGCAAAACCGGCGTACTCGATAATGTTTTCCTGCAAACCCTGATCAGGATACAATCCTTCAGGAAATTTAAGGTGAGGATGATGTTCATGGTAGCAGGGTTTTCCACCATGCTTAACAACACCCCACTGGTAGCCATTATGATTCCCTATGTTAACACCTGGTGCAGAAAAAACAATGTTGCGCCTTCCAAGCTGATGATCCCGCTTTCCTATGCAGCCATCCTGGGCGGCTGTGCCACGCTGATCGGCACATCAAGCAACCTGTTGGTGGCAGGGATGTATGCCGACCATCCCGTAAGTGCCAAAGCCGGTCAACTGCAGATCTATGATTTCAGCTTTGTAGGGATCAGCATGCTGCTCATCGGTGTCGGCTACCTGCTTGTATTCGGAAACCGCCTGTTGCCCAGCAGGGTCGACGTGATAAAAAACGTGGAATTGCAACAGCGCGAATACATTGCCGAAGTGCGGATCACCAGCGGGGATGATTTTCACGGCAAAACAATTGAAGAAGCCGGCCTCCGAAACCTGAAAGGGCTTTTCGTGGTCGAAATCCTGCGTGATGAACAAAGCATCAAGCCTGTTAGCCCATCTACAAGGCTACAGGAAAATGACATTCTGCTCTTTGCCGGCGAAACCGAATCGATCACGGAAATGATCGATGCCGGAAGCGGGTTGCAACTGGCACAAATTGGCATGTATGCTAAAAAGGACCAAACGGCTTTTGTGGAAGTAGTGATCTCATACAACTCAACCCTGGTTTCCAAAACCGCCAAAGAGATCAATTTCCGCAGCAGGTTCGATGCGGCTATTGTCGCTATACACCGAAACGGTGAAAGGGTCAGCGGAAAGCTCGGGCAGGTCAGGCTGGCGGCGGGCGACGTGCTGCTCCTGCTCACCGGCGAAGACTTTGTGCCCCTTTCAAAAGACAGCCAGGATTTCTATATCATCAACCGCCTGCAGGAATATAAAAAACAACCGCTCTACAAGCAGGTCGCCCTGCTGGGCGGCATCGTCATTTCCATCGTGGCCTCCATGCTTGGCCTTGTCAAACTGTTTACCGCACTGCTGCTCCTGCTGCTGCTGATCTTTGCCCTGAAGATGGTCTCGCCAAAAGACATTGCCAAAAGTATCGACTTCAACCTTATTATCATCCTTGCCTTGTCCCTGGCATTGGGTACAGCCATGATAAACTCGGGTGTTGCAGCAACCTTTGCCAATGCCACTTTCAGTGTATTCAAGCCGTTTGGCATTGTGGGGGTGTTGCTGGGAATATTCCTCATCACCAACATCCTTACATCTGTCCTTGCCAATGCCGCCGCAGTGGCCATCGTTTTCCCCATCGCCATCAGCATGGCCGCCGAACTGGACATCAATGCTAAGCCCTTTGTGCTGATCGTTGCCATTGCCGGCGCCGCAAGCTTCATGACGCCAATCGGGTACCAGACCAACCTGATGGTATACGGACCCGGTGGATACAGCTTCAGAGACTTCTTCAGGATAGGCCTGCCCCTCAGCCTGATCTATATGATCGTTGCCGTGCTGGGGCTGATCTACCAGTTCGACATCCACCTCTATTAAAAGTCTCAAAAAAGCTACTTGTTCCGATTCCCAATGCAGCAATTCGGATGCAGTATCTTTATGTACATTGCCTGCAACAATAAAATTCTATTTTTTGCCACATGGGTTTATTAAATTAAAATTAAAACTACATTTGCTCATTGGCAATTCATAATTACACTGGTGGCGCGAAAAAAATTCAAGCTGCTGCTGATTAACCCCGTTAACCAGTACCGCAGAGGCATTTATCATAATAAGGAAGTGAGTGTTCCGCCCCTCGGACTGGGTATCGTTGCTGCATTAACCCCTCCCCACTGGGAGGTGGAAATACTTGACGAAAACTTCGACACTTTTGAAGAACGCGATGCCGACATGGTGGGATTCACCGCCCTGACCTCCCAGGTCACCAGGGCATATGACATTGCGCAGATCTACCGGAAAAACAAGATCCCTACCGTGCTTGGCGGCATCCATGCTTCCATGATCCCCGAAGAAGCCGTCAACTATGTTGATGTGGTGGTGAAAGGCGAAGCCGAATCGGTTTGGAGGGAAGTGATCCGTGATTTTGAGAAGGGCAACCTGAAAAAGCTTTATACAGGCAAATTGCTTTCGATGAAGGAATCCCCTTCTGCACGCATCGAGCTGTTCAGCGACAAATACGGACTGGGTGCCCTTCAAACTACCCGCGGCTGCCCCATGAAATGCGATTTTTGCAGCGTTCATGCCATCAACGGCCATAAATACCGCTACCGCCCGGTGGAAGATGTCGTGAAGGATTTTATCAGCATCCCGCAGGACAGGGTTTATATCGTTGATGATGACTTTTTCGGATATTCACGGCAAGCGGCGGAAAGGGCAAAGAACATCTGCAAGGGAATCATTAAAAGCGGGGTGAAAAAAAACTGGTATACCTTCACATCCATGCACCTGGCCGGCGATGAGGAAGCCCTGAAGTATATGTCGGAAGCCGGCTGCCGGATGATCCTTCTCGGCATCGAATCGGAACTGCCCGAACAGCTCCAGTCGTCGAACAAAAAAACCAACCTCCGGATCGGTGTCGAAAACTATGAAAAGGTATACGATACCTTCCACAGGAACGGCATATCCGTGCTGGGCAGTTTTATTTTCGGCCTTGATACGGATACAGCCGAAACCATTGAGAACAGGACCAAATACATCATCAATTCAGGAGTCGATTGCGTGCAGGCGGGCTTGCTCACTCCCCTGCCGGGAACGGCATCCTATTACCGCCTGCTTGAACAAAACCGTATTACCCATACCCATTTCCCCATCGACTGGGAAAAATACACCTTTTTCAACACCGTGATCAAACCACACCATATGACAGCCGGAGAGCTCGACAGGCTCATGAAGGCCTCATGGGAAAAGATGTATGACATTAAGGTGATGAAAAGGAAGTATCTGAAAACGCTGAGGCAAACGAAAAATCCGATCGCGGCCGGCTGGGCCCTGAGCACCAATGTGAATTACCGCAATACCGTATTCGAGGATATCAGGGATATTATCAGTTACAGCGATCTGTATGAACAACTCTCAGGCGTGCGGCTTACATTTTGATTCAGGGATCATTGAAAATGACGGCGTCGAAACGGTTAAAAACATGATCGGTATGGATCCCGTCATTATCCAGGTTGCAATTGAACCACACGATGATGGTGCAGTTTTTACCCGGTGAATGAACCATGGTGGATGTAAAGCCCGGCAGGCCTCCGTCATGCCCGTAGTAATCGCCAAACCATGCAGCCCCGATACTGTAATATACATCGGGTTCCCTGAAAAGGATCTTTTTCGACATCCTTAACTGCTGCAGGCTGTCGGATAAAAACTGGCCATTACCGAGTGCCTCCGCATATTCCTTCAGTTCGCGGATGGTCGACACCATGCTTCCGGCGGCCAGCGCCCATGAGATGTCATAGTATTCGGAAAATTCAGGATCGCCTTCTTCAAATGAACCGGAATAGTAGCCACTGGGGTGATCGCCCGGGATCATTTTTCCCGAGCTCAGGAAATGTGTTTCTGTCAAGCCCAGTGGTTCAATGATATATTGATGCAACTGGTTTTTCAGTTCGTCGCCGGTGATCATTTCGATGATCCTTCCGATCATTTGCGTATTGGTATTGCAATAATCGATGCCTTCGCCCGGCTCAAAATGAAAAGGGGCCTCAGCCGAAAAAGCGATCAGTTCATCCATGGTCCAGACGCGGCCGGGATCCAGGTACATCGCCTCCTGAAACGCATCGATCTGGGTATAGCTGGTAATGCCTGAAGTCATATCCGTCAGCATCTCCAGTGTGATCTTCTCACTTTTGGGAAAACCGGGAAAATAAGTATGCAGGGTATCCTGCAGACTCACATATCCCGCATCGACCAATTGCAGGAAACGGGTGATGGTAACCGTTTTGGTATTGCTCCCGATCCGGAAGTGCATTTTGTCATCCATTGGCCGCTGGCTTTCCAGGTCGGCCAGTCCGGATGCATAAACAAACTCAATTCCCCTGTCCGGAGCCCACACACCAGCCACGAGGCCCGGCACATGTGTATGCATGATCATAGAATCACAAATGTTCCTTAAAGTTCCGAAGAGCTTTTCCTTTTCGTCAGCGGCATTTTTTTCCTTCCGGCACGAAAACAAAACAACGGAAAATGCCATGAGCCCGGTAAGAATGATTCTTTTCATTACAGCAGGTTTTTTTATCTGAGCTAAGATAGTATTTTTAATTATTGTTATCTTCATCGGCCAAATAACATTATTTTGTCACGACTACGATCAACGATCAGCCGTTTGCCTGCTGCCCTTTTTTTCGGCAAAGCTCAAACGCGATGCGGCCAGGGGCGTTCTTTGCCAGCAAAGGATATTCGGCAGGCTGATGGCCAGGGGCAGGAATACAGTTTACGGGAAGGATTTTGATTTTGACCATATTGGCAGCTATGACGATTTCCGGAATCGGGTTCCCCTGGCAGGCTATGAAAGCCTGAAACCCTATATTGAGCGGGCAGCCATGGGCGAAGCAGATGTCCTCTGGCCGGGCCATCCGAAATATTTTGCCAAGACCAGCGGTACCACTTCCGGAAGCAAATACATCCCCATCACCCCTGATTCCATCCATAACCATATAAACACCGCCCGCAATGCTTTGCTGGTTTACATGAAACGTTCGGGCAACTATCGTTTTGCCGATCACAGCATGATCTTCCTGCAGGGAAGCCCGATCCTTGAAAAGAAGGGTGTGATCGCAGCAGGCCGGCTATCGGGCATTGTGGCCCACCACGTACCCTCATACCTGCAAAAGAACCGCATGCCTTCATGGGAAACCAACTGTATCGGTAACTGGGAAGAAAAGGTGGATGCCATCGTGGAAGAAACCCTCATGCGTCGCATGTCGCTCATCAGCGGCATTCCTTCCTGGCTCCGCATGTACTTCGAAAAGCTGGTATTGAAAACCGGTAAAAGCGTTGGTAAAATATTTCCGGATTTCTCACTCCTTGTTTACGGCGGACTCAATTTTGAGCCATACCGCTCAGGCATTAAGCAATTGATTGGAAGAAGTGTGGATACCCTCGAAACGTATCCCGCCTCGGAAGGCTTTATTGCATTTCAGGACGGGGAACCGGGAGAAGGACTGTTGCTTAATATCAACAGCGGAATATTCTTTGAGTTCATCCCCATGCCCGGTATTCATAAAGACCCGCCTCCGCGGCTTTCACTGGATGAGGTTGAAACAGGCATTGACTATGCCGTTGTTTTGAGCAGCAATGCCGGCCTGTGGGCATATGAACTGGGTGATACCGTTCGCTTCGTTTCGCTGCACCCGCACAGGGTACTGGTAACGGGCAGGGTTTCACAGTTCATTTCCGCTTTCGGGGAACACGTGATCGCATCGGAAGTTGAAGAAGCACTGGCCGAAACCTGCAAGGCAGGCGGTGTGCAGGTGGCCGAGTTTACGGTAGCACCGCAGGTGAACCCCTCTGAGGGGCTGCCTCACCACGAATGGCTGATAGAATTTGGCATCTTGCCCGAACAAACAGATTCTTTCGCGGAACAACTCGACCTGGCCATGCGCAGCAAAAACCCGTATTATGATGACCTTGTTAAAGGAAAAGTTTTACAGGCATTAAAGATCACGATATTACCCAAAGGCACATTCAAAAACTATCTGGAAAAGGAAGGAAAACTGGGCGGGCAAAACAAGGTGGTACATGTGGCCGATAACCGCAAGCTGGCCGTGGGATTGCTGGCCCTGCTCAATCGGGAACAGCCTCCTTCATTACCCCTGAAATAAATTCCCTGAAAACTTCAATCCCCGTAATAACAGCTTCCAGGCTGATATTTTCATTAACGTTGTGGATAGACCCTATCTGTTCCATGCTTAATATGAAAGGGTTCAGACCGTATACGGGGTATCCCCGGCCACGGAAATAATTATTGTCGGTGGTAGCCGGAAAAAGTACAGGTACAACAACGGCCCCGGGGAAAACGGTGGTTATCGACTGTGAAAGCAGCGCATAATAATGGTTTTCCTTATTAAAAGAAGCCGGAGGCCCCTTCATCACAGGGCGTATGCTGATATTGCTGTCGGCAATGATATCCCTGATCCCCTCAATGAAACTGTCCGGATCCACGCCGGGCAACAGCCGGCAATCGATCATGGCAAAGGCTTCGGAAGCATGCTGGTTAACTCCGCCGTCAGGGTTACCAAGGTACGACAGTGACATGCTGTTTCCGGTAAGGGATGCCAGTTGCGGTTCTTTTCTCAATTGTTTCCGGAGGGCCGGCCTGAACAGTTTCCAGTGGATCTTTCTCATGACAAATCCTTTCAGTCCGCCCCTGAGCTTTCCCAGATCCCTGAACATCATGCGCGATGCATCATTGAATATGACCGGCTGTTTGGCCGTAAGCGCCTTGTGCAGCCCGTCAACAAGGATCTTATTTGAATACTGCCCGGCATTGACAGAAGCATGGCCGATTTCCGGTGTATTGACTTTTAGTTCAAGCCACAGCATCCCCTTGTCGGCCACGGATATGCCAAAGACCATCTGGCTGATGCCCAGAAAATCCATATTTTCAAAGCCGCAACTTCCTTCACCAACGATCAGGACGGGGTTCAGCTCTTCAAGGTATTCGCTGGCGATGATCGCGGCCCCCCTTGCTCCACCGGTTTCCTCACCCGAAACAGAGAGGAGGCTCACATTAAAAGGCAGTTCCCGCTTACGGGCTTCAGCGGCAAAGGATGCCACGGCCATCAGTTGCACAATGGCGAGGCCTTTGTTGTCGATACTGCCACGTCCCCAGAGCCTGCCACCGGCAACCGTCCCATCATAGGGAGGGAAATCCCAGTCATCCTCGTTACCCGGCGGAACCACATCAATATGATTGAGAAAGATGATGTTTGGCTTGCCCGTCCCGAGGGGATACAGGGATGCGGCAAAATTATATCCCGTTTCATCGCTGCTGAATTGACGCACAAAAAGCCCTTTTTCGCGGCACAGGGAGGCGAGAAATGTTCCTGCCGCCAATTCATTCCCCGACACAGACGGAATGGCCACATATTGCTTTAACAACAGGACGGCTTCGGGCAGCATTTCATTTTCGGCCGTCACATTTCTGTCGGGGCTTGCCTGGCCGCTGAGCGAACCGCAACCCCCCACGAAAAAAACAGCAAGTGAAACTAGAATAAGTCTGACTTTCATAAGAGAAGGCCAAAATTAGACAATTTATCCGTAACGGAATAACTGCGGATGAAACAGTATCCGCATGATGAACAGTAAAGCGGCTTTTCCGGTAACCGGCGGGTCAATGGTCAACAAAACGTTTCTGCGGTATGCAATCCTGCCACCAGAGCAGGAAACGATCAGCACAAGCAGCAAGCGTTTGATCAGGGCAGGGTGGCTTTAAAGGAATTATAGCTGGCCTCATATAAATTCCCAGTTTTTCCGCCGAGCAGTTGCCATTCCTCCAGGATCTTTTCAATACGGTTTTCGGGAGAGGGGTGTGTGCTTAAAAACTGCGGAGGCCTGGGCGCATCTTCCAGTTTAATAAAAAAATCGGCGATGCCCCTGGCATCGTAAGAAGTATTATAGAGGTATTCTACCGCATATTTGTCGGCTTCATATTCATGATCACGGCTAAATGCAAGTGTGCCGAGGCCATAGGCAAGGCTGGCGATGATCTCGGTAAGCTGCCCGGGTGCCTGCCCCAGCAGGATCGATAAAAGTATCTGCACCCCATAGGCTTTTGTAAGCTGGTTGGTGCTGTGGCGCAAGTCGGAATGCGCCATTTCGTGGCCCATCACACCTGCAAATTGTGCTTCATCATCGAGAAATTTTATGATGCCCGTATAAAAATACAGGTATCCCCCCGGTGTGGCAAAAGCATTGAGCATGGTATCGTTTTGAATGATGTACATTTTCCATTCAAAGCGGTCTTCATAATATATCAGGCCTGTGTTGAGAATGGAGTCGCGTATGCGATAAAGGTGCTGGTAGGCATCGGGGTATTCCTGCTGGCTTAATACCGGAAACTCCTGCGGATTGGCCGCAATCTCTGCTTCCACCATTTTTCCGAATTCAATGTCGTCGTTAACAGAAAACAGGTTGATGGGGCTTTCATTACTGCCCTTTTTGCAGCCTGTCAGGATAAAAAAGACGAGCACCATGCCGGCCAGCAAACCCGGATTGATTGTTTTCATGATTATTATTTTTTGAATATGGGACCATCACTATCAACAAAGGTACGAAAGACTGCAAAGGAATACAATTTTACATTCAGATAATTTTATATTTTTGCCCTCATTGTTATCCTTTTAACAGGCCAGTTGATGATAAACTTATTTTAAAAAACTGATACTTTGTGCAACTGTTGCTGCAATGCCATCAGGGCAAAAATATACCGGATCATGGCTAAGCCGGCTTAACACCTCTGATAATGCTTCGCTTCCCGATACTGTTATTCCTACTGACAATGATTCCCGTTTCCGGCAAGGCGCAAAGCTTTTTTCAAAAACTGGCCGGTGAAACCGATACCAGCTATGTTGAATCATACCTCGACCACCTCACTACCCGGATATACGCATCGATAAAGACCACCGAGATATCATTACGTGACGAAAAACTCGGGAAGAACCTTGTTTATAAACCCAATGATGCCCTGATCCTTGGACTGGGAGTTAATTACGGCATCCTGGGGCTGAATATCGGTTTAAAATTCCCTTTCATGAACGATGATGATGACAAATACGGCAAGACGCGTTATCTCGACCTTCAGACCCACATTTATTTAAGGCCTGCAACAGTAGATGTTTATCTGCAATATTACAAGGGTTATTACATCACAAACCCGAACGACTGGATCAGGGATTGGCCCTCTAACGACACATTTCCAAAACGGCCTGATATTTATACGATCAGTATCGGGCTGAACGGGCAATATATCTTCAATCACCGGAAATTCTCATACCGGGCCCCCTTTCTTCAGAATGAGTGGCAGAAAAAAAGTGCGGGTTCCTTTTTGCTCGGCGGACAAGCGTTTTACGTTGACGCCAAGGGTGACTCATCACTCATTCCCATGAACATCACTGACACAAGTTTTTTCGACGGATTGCATTACAGCCAGGTAAGGATCATTAATGCCGGACTCAACGCCGGATATGCACAAACCTTTGTGCTGAAACAGCGGTTTTTTCTGACATTATCACTGGTAGGCGGATTGTCGGGGGGTGGCTCCTGGTTTTATTCCAGCGTACTTGATGAAACCGATCGTTCGGGCTTTACGGTTGATGCTAACCTGACCGGAAGGGTTGCAGCGGGATACAACAATGCAAGGTTTTACGCCGGTATATCCTACCTTGGGAACTTTATCAGGAATCAAACCCCGGTACCCGGGGCAAACCTGGGATACGACACCGGAATGTACCGGCTGAATATTGTATACCGCTTCAGGCTAAAAAAAGACTACAGGTTATTAAGCCAGCCTAACGGCCTTTCAGGCTTTCTCACCAACTGATCAGGATAATTCTCTTCAGACAAGACGCACATTGCGGCACGAATTTTGAATTGTTCAGGCTGCATCCAAACCATTGCATCATGCCATATCACTCTACCCGAAAGGGCGTGTTCGCATTTATTATACTGGCAGCTATATTTATCCATGCCAGCCTTTTTTCACAGTCCTTCGTATCGGCCGGTTTCGGAGCTGTGATCCCTGCAGGCCAGCCTCCACGTTTCATGTCCGGTGAAGAATTCAACGATCAGCCCGCCGCCTTCAACATTAATCTCGAAACGGCAATGTTCAACAACCCCTTCCTGGGATTCGGAGGTTCATTCTTTATCGGTAGTAACAGTGACAATATACGCATCATGATCGGGCCATACCTGAACATTCCGCTGGGCACGACACTCAACATACAGGCCAAATTCCTGCTTGGATGGCTGAACGGGTCAAATTCCCGGGGTATCGGACTGTTAACTTATACGGGCTACCACGGGGATGCATCCTATACCCTGTACCTGCCGGTTACGGGATATGCTGCCGGACTGGCCGTTAAACACCGCCTGAATGATTTCATGGCCTTCGGTTTTACATTCGATTATACCACTGAACTGACCGGAACGGTCTTTGACAATCCTGTTCCACCCGGATACCGCCCCCTGAAATTTATCTATGCCGGGCTCAACCTGGCACTCGTTCTTCATTAAATGCCTTACCGGCATTTTATATCAGCCCCCTGCTTTACATACAACCTTTTTACACGCATTGCTGTCTTAATTTAGAATCATTTTTAATATTTTTCCGGTGTATATACGTAGCTTTGCTCATTATTAACAAGACCGGGGCAAACGGGTCAGAATATGAGCTTCAAAAAAACCGGAAACCTTGTCACTTCATATCATGTGACATCCATGAATTAGCTTGAAGAATTATATAATGATGACCAGTTACCGAAAATCGCATCCTTCCAGAACATGATAAAAATGATGAAAAACATAATTGTGCTGCTCACAGCAGTTTTCATGCTGTTATCCTTCAGTATACAGGCCCAGGCCTGGCGTCCAGGTGAAATGGAGGTCAGGGTAGAGATCCCTGATCAACAAACCGCCCGAACCATTGCAGGTTTAAAGCTTAACGGCGATTATGCCGCCGGCCATGCCATCCTGTACATAATACCGCGTGAAGCGGAGATGCTGGACCGTGCCGGGATTGACTATAAAATACAAATCCACGACCTGAATGAACATTACAAGGACTTTTGGGAAAGCAAAACTGCATACCATTCCTACCAGGAGATCGTTGACCTTGCCGACAGCCTGGTATCGGCTTTCCCCGACATCTGCATGAAGGTGATGTACGGAACATCCCTACAGGGACGGGAGCTGGCGGCACTGAAGATCAGCGACAATGTGAGCGTTGATGAAAACGAAGCCGAAGTGTTTTTTGACGGAGGGATACACGGCGACGAGATCGGGGCAGCCGAAAACTGCATCCGTTTTGCCCGCGACCTCTGCGTGAAATACGGGAGCGACCCGGATGTTACCTACCTGGTTGACAACCGTGAGATATGGATCTATTATATGGTAAACCCCGACGGAAGGGAAAACATGAGCCGCTACAATGCAGCCGGTGTCGACCTTAACCGCGATTACGGGTATATGTGGGACGCCTGGGGCGGAAGCACCGGAGCCTTCTCACAGGTTGAAACCAAAAGCCTGCGAAACTGTTGCTATGAAAACCAGTTCGTGGTACATACCACCTACCACAGCGGCATAGAATATATCTCATGCCCCTGGAGTTACCGGCCGGAGCCACCGCCCGACGACAGCCATATTCTTCAGCTTGCAGGGGTTTACAGCAGTGTTTCAGGCTATGCCAACCTGGAATACGGACAAGGCAACACCGGCATGTATGCCATCAACGGGAGTACCAAAGATGGCAATTACGGCGCATCGGGTTCCATCAGCTGGTCGATGGAAATCTCTGAGGATAAACAACCACCCGTTTCCCAGCTCATGCAATACTACAACTGGAACTACCCCTCGATGATGGCCATGATCGAATATGCCGGTTACGGGCTGGAGGGTACGATCACCGATGCCGTGACCGGCGAACCCATACAGGCTACCATATTCGTAAACGACTATATGCAGTGTTTTTCAGACTCTGCCGTGGGCGATTACCACAAATACGTGCTGCCCGGAAAGTACTCGATCAGAGTAGTTGCCAATGGTTATGAAACCCAGATGACCACTGACAGCGTACTTGTCAGTGAACTGAGCAGTACCCTCACCGATTTCCAGATGGTCCCGGCGGAAAACCCGCGCTGGTACGCATGGCGCCTGATCAGTTGCCACATCCCCGGCAACAATACCCTGGACGAAGGAAATACCTTGGCCCTGATCGGCCCTCCTGACGGGATTAATTATTCGATCGGCAAAAATGGCTGGGTTGTGGTCGACATGCAAAAGCCCGTAAAGGACATGCCCGGAAATGATATAAAGGTATATGAAGGAGATTTATCGGCCGAAGGGTTTTCAATATTTGCCGGACAAGGCATGGACGGCCCCTGGATCTTCATGGGGAACGGAGAGGGCAGCACCGAATTTGAGCTTTCCGTAACCGGGCTCAGCGAAGCCAGGTATTTTAAGATCGTTGACGACGGCGACGGGCCCCAGAATGCCGGCGATGCCGGATTCGACCTTGACGCGATCAGCGACCTTGAACATAACTGGGGAGTTTTCATCCTTGTTTACGATTACATCCTCGATGACGAAAACGGCAACGGCCACCTTGAACAGGGAGAATCTGCCGACCTCATCGTTACCCTTGGCAATAACGGAAACGTAACCGCCAACAATACCGTGGCCACCCTTTCCACCGCCTCGCCCTATATTACCATAACCCAGGCAACGGCAAACTACGGAACCTTGCAGCAAAACCAGTCGGGCGAAGGCACATTTTCATTTGAAGTTGATGATGCCACACCCACGGGGGATACGATTGACTTTATCATAGATGTAACCGCCAACAACGGCATTTACAACACATCCTTCGAACTTTCCTTCATTGTGGGAAAGTACCCCATCCTGATCATCGACCTGGATGGCAACCAAAATTCCGGAACCATAATGCAAACGGTTATTTCCGACCTTGATATCACGGCTTTTTATGAAACTTCCTTCCCGGACAACCTTGGCATGTACCAGTGTATCTTCGTATGCCTGGGCGTTTACAACAATAACCATGTGCTTTCAGGTGCGGAAGGGGATAAACTGGCGGCCTATCTCAATCATGGCGGCCGATTGTATATGGAAGGCGGCGACACCTGGTTCTATGACCCGGCTACTGCCGTGCATGAAATGTTCAAGATCCAGGGAGTTTCCGACGGCAATGGCGACCTGGGGCTGGTTTTCGGACAAAACGGTTCCTTTGCCGAAGGCCTGGTGTACCAGTACGGGGGCGACAACAACTACATTGACCGGATCGCGCCCACCGATAACGCATTCCAGTTGTTTCGAAACCAGGTACCATCATACTGTAATGCCGTGGCCCTGGATGAGGGCACCTATAAAACCGTGGGTTGTTCGTTCGAATTCGGGGGCCTGAACGACGGACAGCATACCAGGGAAGAACTGATGATCCTGATCCTCGAATTTTTCGGCGGCGTACTGACCGGCATCGGCGAAATCCCGGAGACAAGCCAGGACATAAACGTGCAATGCTGGCCCAATCCCTTTGGCGACCATGTCAGTTTCAGGTTCATACTTGAAAAATCGTCGAATGTTAAACTGAACATTTACCGGGCCGACGGGAAGATTATCAAAAACCTTGCAAACCAGACGATGCCTGCCGGAATCCACCAGCTTGACTGGGACGGGACTTCCGACCAGGGATACCGGATGCCTGATGGCCTCTACATATACGTGCTTGAAGCCGGACAGTCCGGTTTCACGGGCAAAATCATGATGGCGCAATGATGAACAGCAGGCTAAGGGATCTTTAACATACGCAGCACAGATCACCACATGGAAAATATTTTCCATTAAAATATCTACATATGAATAAAACAATATTCTGAAAAAAATTGTATCTTGCAGGGCCGTTTTCATACCTGCTTCATTGTTTTTATAACGACAAAAACTAAGAAATCAATAACTAAAACCCTTTACTCATGTTTAAAAACTACCGCACACCCACTTTTCTCCTGCTTATCATTTTTTTGTTCACGGCCATTGGGGCCCACTCACAGACCATCACCTACCAGGATGCCTGGGATAAAGCCGGTTTCAACCTGAATGCCCAGAGTCACGAAAAGCTTGAGATCACTTTCTCCATCGATGAATTTTTCATGGAAGATGCAGAAGTGAAGGGATCCATGATGAAATCCATCCACCTGCCCGCCAGCCTCATCCCGAATGATGAAGGAGCTCCCGACCTGGCAGGGAATGCCCATTACATAGCTATTCCGCAAGGGGCAAAGGCCAGGCTTAATATTATCGCTTATCGCACCGAGGTATTTGAAGGTATCGAAGTGGCACCCGCCCCCCGCATACCGCTCGACACCGACAACGAACCCTTGTTTTACCTGAAGGATGAGCAAATCTATTCGAAAGATGCCTTTTATCCGGCCGAGCCTTTCCGCCTTTCTGAACAAACCACGGTACGCGGTGTAGATGTTGCCCTGCTTGGCATTACACCCTTTCAGTACAACCCGGTCAAAAAAGAACTGCTTGTTTACCGTGATATTCAGTTGGAAGTGGTTTTCGAAGGAGGCAGCGGGGAATTTGGCGACCAGCGTTACCGCAGCCCCTGGTTTGATCCCATCCTGAAGAACATCCTGCTGAACGAAGCCTCCCTTCCCACAGTACAACAATCGGGCAGGGCAGGAAGCAGGGACGATGGATTTGAATATGTGATCATCATCCCTGACGATCCCATATTTGCCGCCTGGGCCGACACCCTGAAAAATTTTCGTACCCTGCAGGGTATCAGCACCGGGATCTATACCATCACGGAAGTTGGAGGCAACAACGTGAATACCATCGAGAACTTCATCAACAACGCATACAACACCTGGGATATCCCGCCGGTTGCATTCCTGATCATGGCCGATTACGGCACAACGGGCAACGGCATCCTTTCACCCATATGGAACAGTTATTGCGTGTCAGACCATATTTACGCAGATGTGAACGGAAACGGAATGGCCGACGTGATCCTGGCCAGGATGACCGCTCAGAATGAAACCCATCTTGAAAACATGATCGGGAAGATCATCGAATACGAGTCCAACCCGCCCACTTATGAAAGTTTTTATAATCCCATCACTGCGCTGGGCTGGCAAACCGAACGCTGGTTCCAGATATGCTCAGAATCGATCGGGGGCTTTTTCAAGCATGTGAAAGGCAAAGATCCCATTCGCATCAACGAGATATATTCAGGCAATCCGGGTACCGACCCCTGGTCAACCGCTACCAATACCAGCACCATACTGGGCGTGTTCGGGCCTTCAGGGCTGGGTTATATCCCGGCATCGCCAACCGAGCTTGGCAACTGGGCGGGGGGTAATGCCACCATGATCAATAACACCATCAATGCGGGAGCCTTCATCATCCAGCATCGCGACCACGGCAGCAATACCAGCTGGGGAGAACCCGCATACAACACCACCAGCATGAACGGCCTGTCGAACGAAGACCCCATTTTTGTTTTTTCCATCAACTGCCTTACAGGGAAATACAATTGGAGTTCAGAATGCTTCACCGAAAAATTCCACCGCATGGAACATGGAGCCCTGGGTCTCATTGCCGCTTCGGAAGTCTCGTATTCCTTTGTAAACGACACCTATGTCTGGGGCCTTTACGACTATATGTGGCCTGAATTCCTGCCCCAGTTCGGCCCCATGATCACGGAAGAATACGGCATGTTCCCGGCTTTTGCCAACGCAGCCGCCAAATATTTTCTGCAGCAGTCGAGCTGGCCTTACAATACCAGTTCCAAAGAGGTTACCTATAACCTCTTCCACCACCACGGCTGTGCTTTTCAGACCCTCTATTCTGAAGTCCCCGGAACCCTGATGGTGATGCACGACAATATCTTGCTTACAGGTACTTCGAGTTTTACCGTTACCGCCGACTCGGGTGCCTTCATTGCATTGTCGCACAACGGAGAGATCCTTGGAACCACCGAATCGGACGGCTTACCCCAGATCATTCCCATCACCCCTCTTATCACGGGCGACGTGATGGACGTGGTGGTGACCAAACAGAATTACTTCAGGTATCATGCCACGGTAGATGTGATCCCTGCCAATATGGCCTATGTTGTATACGACGACTATGTGATCAATGATAATACCGGGAACGGCGACGGCCTGCTCGATTACGGTGAATCCATCCTGCTTTCGCTGAGCCTGCAGAATGTTGGCCTGGTGGATGCATTCGGTGTTGAGGCCGACCTTTCAACGGCCAATATCAACATCAGCATGACAGACGACAACGCCTATTTTGGCGATATCCCGTCGATGCAGACCGCTACGGTTACCGATGATTATGCATTTGAGGTCAGCCCTGACATTGCCGACGGTGAATGGGTCATATTTGAAATTTCGGCTACTGACGGAGATTCGGTATGGAACAGTTCTTTCGGGATACAGGCACATGCCACCGTTATGCAATATGTTGATTTCACCATCGACGATGCCGGCGGCAACGGCAATGGCCGGCTGGATCCCGGCGAAACTGCAGAGATTACCGTTCATATCGCAAATACCGGCTCATCGGAAGCTTATGACGTCAGTGTTGCACTGAGTTGCAGCGGAAAATCATATGTTACGGTCGATAACGGGCCGGTGAGCGCAGGCGACATGCCCGGCGGGACTACTGCCGAAGCCGTGTTTTATGTTACCGCGGCTCCCGAAACACCGGGCGGGTTCAATGCACTGTTCTCGGTCAACATCAACGCTGAGATGGGAATATCGGCCAACGGAGGTTTCGATATCATTGTGGGACAGTTCTCGGCCCTGATCCTCGACCTTGACCCACACAACCACTCCGGCCCCGCCATGATGGAGGCCTTTAACGACCTCGATCTGATTGCCAGCTATACTACAACATTTCCGGAAGACCTCAGTATGTACCGTTCTGTTTTTGTAACACTTGGCATTATCTTTACAGGCCACCAGCTGACCCCTGCCGAAAGCGCCAGGCTGGTCGACTACCTCAACAATGGGGGGAAACTTTACCTTGAAGGACGAAGAACCTGGTATGACAACCCCCATTTGCCTATCCACGATAAATTCAATATCAACGTGGTAGTCGACACCTGGTTCGAATATGACTTTATCAGCGGTGTTGACGGCACATTTACCGAAGGGATGTATTTTGGCTTTGACGGCAGCTCACCGTACAATAATTATTATATGGAGCCCGAAGGAACTGCCTTTACGGTGCTCACCAGCCCCAATCCGGATTTTGGCTGTGTTGTGGCCTATAATGAGGGAAGCTACAAGACCATTGGCTGTTCGTTTGAATTCGGCGACCTGGTTGATGGCAGCCATCCAAGCACCCAAAAGCAACTGATGTTTGAATATCTGAATTTTTTCGGTGATATCGTTACCGGAATACCGGAGCCGGCAACGGGCCAGGCGGCCTTTTTGGGCGACTGCTACCCGAACCCTTCAGGCGGGGCAACCACTTTCGGTTTTGTGCTCAATGAAGAAATGCAGGTAAGTCTCGATATTTTCGACATAACCGGAACCAGGGTTGCAACACTTGTCAATGCCAAGCTTACGGCGGGCAGCCACCAGATCAGTTGGGAAGGCACAAGCAAGCATGGCAATAAACTTGCTACGGGTATTTACTTATACCGCCTCAGTTCAGAATCGGTAAATACTACTAAAAAACTCATAATCCATTAATAACAAATCTATTGTTTCGTATATTTGTAGTGTTATTTATGATATTCGTAACCAAAGCAAACATTAATACCTAAAAACATTTAACAACAATGAAAGTTTCAACCTTTTTCAGGCGCACAACTGCCTTTTTTGCAGTGTCGCTTTTCATGCTGTTTTCGGCGAATGCCGATGAGATAAAATATGCCGACAGCTGGGCCGGCCAGGGATTCAACCTGACAGAAGCCGAGCAATCAAATGTCAGGGTTATTCACTCACTGAACAGCTTCAGCTTCAGCAACGTTATGATCAACGGAGAGGAAATGACCGTTGTTAACATGCCGGGCGTATTTCTTCCAAACGATGAAGGAGCACCCAACATCCCGGGCGAAGGCAGGTATATTGCCATGCCTGTTGGTGCTAAGGCCAAACTCAATATTGTAAACATGCGCACCGAAACCTTCTCGAATATCGAAGTGGCTCCTTCACCGCGCATTCCATTTGAAGACGACGACAGCCCCCTTCATTATGAAAAAAACATGGAGATCTACGGGCAGAATGCTTTCTATCCGGCCGAACCGGTTAAGTTGTCCGAACCTTCCAGGATCAGGGGAGTGGATGTTGTTATGCTTGGCATCACACCCTTTCAGTACAATCCTGTTACCAAAGAGCTGATCGTTTACCGCGATATTGAAGTAGAGATCGTTTTTGAAGGCGGAAGCGGACAGTTTGGCGAAGAGCGTTACCGCAGCCGGTGGTGGGATATGATCATGTCAAGTGCCATCCTGAACTTTAGCACATTACCGGTGATCGACTACAACTGGATGTATGAAAACGGCGAACGCACCCTTACCGGCTGCGAATACCTGATCATTACCCCCGATGGGGCTGATTTTGTTTCATGGGGAAATGAAATTGCTGATTTCCGGAATATGCAGGGTATCCTTACGGATGTCGTCACCCTTAGCGATGTAGGCGGAAACTCCACCATAGCCATCGAAAACTATATTAACAATGCATACAATAACTGGGACATCCCGCCCACGGCAGTGTTGTTGCTGGGCGACTTCGGTTACAGCATCAACAACAGTATAATCTCTCCTATTTACAACAGTTACTGCGCCTCGGATAACATCTATGCCGATGTAGACAACGACCATCTGCCCGACATCGTTTTTGCCCGTATCACGGCCAACGATGCCACGCAGCTTGAAACCATGGTCACCAAGTTCATCGACCATGAAACCAATCCCCCTACCAATCCCGATTTCTATAACAATCCGATCACGGCCGTAGGATGGCAAACCGAACGCTGGTTCCAGATTTGCGGCGAAACTGTTGGTGGTTACTGGAAAAACAATCTCGGCAAAGATCCTGTACGCATCAACGCCATCTATTCAGGCACTCCCGGCAGCGTATGGTCTACTGCCACCAATACCTCGACGGTTGTAAACTATTTTGGGCCCAACGGACTTGGTTACATTCCCGCCACCCCTTCCGCACTCGGCGGCTGGTCGGGCGGAACGGGTACCATGATCAACAATGCCATCAACAGCGGGGCCTTCATTATGCTGCACCGCGACCATGGCTATGAACAGGGCTGGGGCGAACCGGCATACAGCAATGCCAGTATCAACGGTTTGACCAATGAAGACCTCGTTTTTGTGATGTCGGTCAACTGCCTTACGGGCAAATATAACTGGTCAGGCGAATGCTTCACCGAAAAATTCCACAGGCACACAGCCGGTGGCCAAAACTCCGGGGCGCTCGGACTGACCGCCGCATCGGAAGTATCATATTCATTCGTAAATGATACATATGTGTGGGGCTCCATCGACAATATGTGGCCCGGATTCATGCCACTCTACGGCACCACGTTCCCAACCAGTTTTGCCATGCCTGCCTTTGGCAATGCCGCCGGGAAATACTTCCTGCAACAGTCGAACTGGCCTTACAATACCAGCAACAAGACGGTGACATACCATCTTTTCCACCATCACGGAGGGGCCTTCCTTACCCTTTATTATGAAGAACCCATGGATCTGACCATTGTGCACGACAGCGTTATTCCCTTCGGGGCAAATACTTTCATAATGTCGGCCGACTTAGGTTCAATGATCTGCCTGTACCGAAACGGGAACATTATTTCTACTGCCACCGGTACAGGGATGATGCAGGCCATACCCATACCGGCACTGCCATTAAATGCCAATGTTACCCTTACCGTGACCAAACAGAATTATTTCCGCCATGAGGAAACCCTTCCGGTACTTGAAATCCTGAATGCCGACTTTGAAGCCGATATCACGACCATCTGCCCCGCAGGCACCGTGAACTTTACGGACCTGACACAGGGAAATCCCACTTCATGGCTCTGGACTTTCGAAGGCGGTGACCCGGCAACCTCCACCGATCAGAATCCGGAAGGTATCCTTTACACTGCAGCGGGCAACTATGATGTTACCCTGGAAGTCAGCAGTGCTAACTCAACAGACACCTATACCGTAGAAGACTATATCACGGTGATGGAAGATGTAGTGATTGGCGCATCCGTTTACGCCACATCCGAAGAGATCTGTGAGGGAGAAGAAGTTACCTTCTATGTTGAAGTGGACAACGGGGGAACCGAACCCCTGTTCCAATGGAAACTCAACGGCCTTGATGTTGGCGACGGCACAGATTCATACACCAGCAGCGACCTTGCCGATGGCGATATGGTTTCCTGCCAGGTTACATCATCACTCGAATGCACGGTTGAAAATCCGGTAATGTCCAATGCCGTTGCCATGACCGTGAATGAAATTGTTGCCGTTGGCATCGCCATCGAAACTGCTTCGGCCGAAATTTGTGCCGGCAGCGAAGTAAGCTTTACGGCCATCCCCGAAAACGGCGGTGAAAACCCCGTGTACCAGTGGATGGTAAATGGCAATGTGGTGGGAACCAACAGCCCCGAATACGTGACAAACGAACTGCTCGATGGAGATGTGGTAAGCTGTGAGCTGCTTTCCGATGCCAATTGTATAACCGGCAACCCGGCCACATCCAATGAAATAGCCATCATCCTTCTGGAAGAACTCCCGGCAGGGGTCAGCATTGAAACCAGTCAGGCCATAAGTTGCGCAGGAGATGAAGTCACGTTTACGGCAATCCCGGTAAACGGTGGCGAAGAACCGGTTTACCAGTGGATGATCAACGGCAATCCGGCGGGAACCAACAGCCCCGAATTTGTCACCACGGAGCTTCTTGATGGGGATCTGGTCAGTTGTGAGATGACATCTTCCTATGAATGTGCCATCAACAACCCGGCAGTTTCTGACGGAATTGCAGTCAGTGTCGAGCCTTATCCGGCCCAACCCGAAACACCCGACGGACCCGCCAATATCGACCTGAATTTCACAAGCAGCAGTTCATATACAACCTCCGATGACCCGAACACCCTGGGCTACAACTGGGTTATTGAACCGGAAAATGCATACGATCAACTCAGCCCCGATATGAACAACCTGACCATAACCTGGTCGGAAAGTTATACGGGTTCTGTCAGCATCAGCGTTTATGGCACGAATGACTGTGGTGACGGCCCGGTTTCGGAAACCCTTGACGTAAGCCTTGAAAATTCATTCGGGATCGGAGACAACAACCTGAACATCGGTGTATCCGTATTCCCGAATCCCAACAAGGGCTCATTCACCATCAGGCTGTCGTCCCTGCAGGCAGAGGATGTAAAACTGAAAGTGATGAACCTGATCGGCGAAGTGCTTTTCAATGAAGAAGAGATCCGGGTAAACGGTGAATATATCAGGGATGTCGATCTGAGTAATTATGCAAAGGGGATCTATTTCCTGATCATCGAAAACAATAACAGCCAGCTTACTGAAAAGATCGTAATCCAAAAATAAGTTTAACCAACACCAAAACACATGAAAAAACTATTAGCCGGAGTATCGCTCATCTTTGTGGTCTCCATCATATCCGGGCAGCAGGTCGACCGCAACAAAGTCCTGGTGGAAATCGGTACGGGCACCTGGTGCCAGTTCTGCCCCGGTGCTGCCATGGGCGCCGATGACCTGATCGCTAACGGGCACCCCGTTGCCGTGATAAAATATCATTACAATGACGGCTTCGCGAATCAGTTTTCAAGCACCAGGCTGAACTATTATAACATCAGTAGCTACCCTACTGCAAAATTTGACGGCATCTATACCCATGTCGGGGGCAGTACCAACCAGTCGCTGTATACCACCTATCTGCCCTATGTGAACATCAGGGAAAACGTTCCTTCTTCCTTCATTCTGGAATTATACGGAACAAGTAGCGCCGGCAATTACAATATGGTAGCCAAAATATACAAGGTAGCTTCCTATACGGGTCCCGACCCCGCATTTCACCTGGCCGTTACCGAATCGGACATCCAGTTCGTTTGGCAGGGACAGACCGAGCTGAATAATGTCTGTCGCCAGATGATTCCAAGTGCCACAGGTACGGTAATAAACTTCAACGACAGTGATACCGTTACGCTCAATCTTAATTTCACCATGGGAGCCTGGGTACTTTCGCATGTGGAATTCGTAGCCTTCCTGCAGAACAACAACACCAAGGAAGTGCTGCAGGCCATGAAGGTACCGGCCTTGTTCCTGCCGCCGCCGCCGCTGCCGCCCGTTGCCGACTTCGAAGCCGAAACAACTGAAACATGTGAAGGCTATGAAGTTCAGTTCACTGACCTTTCGACCCAGAATCCCAATTCCTGGTCATGGACTTTCCCCGGTGGCACGCCTGAAACTTCCAACGAAAAAAACCCGGTGGTGTTTTATGAAACCGAAGGGGTTTACGATGTATCACTCGAAGCTGCCAACAATGTCGGAAGCGACCTGGTATTAAAGGAAGATTACATGATTGTAGCCTTTATGCCTGAGCAACCCGAGATCAGCGAGATCGATTTCATGCTTCACAGCAGTGCAACGGATGGGAACCAGTGGTACCTGAACGAAGAAGCCATTCCCGATGCTACGGGTCAGAGCTATCAGCCAATCGAAAACGGGGTTTACAGCTTAACCGTTACCCAGGGAAATTGCACCTCCGAGTTTGCAGCCGGCTATGAAGTGTTATGGGTAGGCATAGGCGAAGAATTCCTGTCGCAGGCCATCAGGGCATACCCCACCCCCAGCCAGGGGAGTATCACCATCGACTTCAGGCTGGAGAACCCGGACGTATTCAGCATAAAGGTTTATGATGCGATGAAATCGATTGTATACCATGAAGAAAACTTCCGGGTCGACCAACCGGGCAATAAACACATCGACCTTGGCACATTGCCTGATGGCATCTACTTCATGGTGCTTGAAGGAAAAACGAACACGCACCTGCAAAAGCTGGTGATCCGGAAATAGTAAAAAGTCCGGAAATGAGAAAAACCATCCTGCCCGCAGGGTGGTTTTTTCATTTGTGCTTTTTTTTGCATTTAAATACAGATAATAACGTTAATTTTGTTTATCAACATTGAATGTCTTTGTTGTAACAATACTTCATTACACGCATCCTGAAACCAAAAACACTTTCATGAAAGCAAAGCAATTAATCATCATTCTGGCTATGGCTGCCATACTTTTCCCCGTTGTGCTGCAGGCGCAGAAGGAAAAGGACTACACTGTCGAAAAAGCCAATTGGCGTGTCGACAACAACGGCTACTGGAAAAGGATGGCCGAAAAAGGCCTGAGCACCCTCAACCCGATGGTCAGCGTTCCGCAGGCCACCTACACCGGGTCGCGAATCCATGCATTGAGTTCGGTGACGGAGGACTCACCCGACATCCCGGTTACGACTGAAAACAGTACGCAAAGTGAAAACTCCATATTCATCAATCCTGCCGATCCGCAAAATGTCCTTAATTCAAATAATTCAACGGCAAACCCCTATCCTCCTCTCTACGGTGCCAACGATTTTTATTCCTTCGACGGCGGACAGACCTGGGACGGTGAATTGCAGGGAGCCGGCACCAATAATAGCGGCGATCCTGCCGTTGTGATCGGAAATAACGGATGGTATTATGTGAATTCCATCACCGGCGGAAGCAGCTACGGCCAGCAGGTCGCTTATTCGACTGACCAGGGTAACACCTGGAATACCGTCATCATCGATAACGGGGTCTCTGCCTATGTGCTTGACAAGAACCACTTCTGGATCGACAACCACCTCCTGAGTCCTTACGAGGGAAACCTGTATTGCGCCTGGACTGATTTTGGCGGTCCCCATAATTACGATATTGCGCTTTCATATTCATCGGACCAGGGCCTGAGCTGGTCGAATGCACAGAACATCAGCGCTGCCGTAAATGCCGGCAGCCATTGCCAGGGAGTAAACATCAATACCGGCCCCAACGGCGAAGTGTACGCTGTATTTGCCATATACGACGGCAGCAGCGATGAAAACGCGCACGGCCTGGCAAAATCACTTGACGGAGGTGCAAGCTGGCAGCCTGCCACCCGCATCATTGAAAACATTCGTGGCATCCGCTTTTCGGAAACCTCCAAAAACATGCGTGTTAATTCCTTTCCCGTGCTGGCGGTTGATGTGAGTGGCGGAGCATATCACGGTAACCTTTACGTTGTTTGGGCCAATATTGGCGTGCCCGGTATAAATACCGGCAACGACATAGACGTATACATGATCCGCTCCGAAGACCAGGGCGATACCTGGAGCAGCCCCGTCAGGGTAAACCAGGACGAAGCGGGGCTGGGACACCAGCATTACTTCCCCTGGATCACCTGCGATCCGATTACGGGAACCCTGAGCGTAGTCTTCTACGATGACCGTAATGTGGGGGGGAACCAGTGCGAAGTATTCTGTGCCAACTCCTTCGATGGTGGGGAAACCTGGGAAGACTTCAAGGTAAGCGACGTTTCCTTCACACCCACCCCCATCCCCGGACTTGCCATGGGCTACATGGGCGACTATCTTGGCATCAGCGCCCGCGATTCTTACGTTTATCCATGCTGGACCGATAACCGGACGGGAACATCCATGACCTATGTTTCCCCTTACGTAACGAACAATTTGTCGCGCCCCTATGACCTGACAGCCGATCTCGATGAGGAAACGGGAACCGTTGAACTGGAATGGCAGTACGATCCCGCCCCCGGTTTTTCAAACTTCATCCTGTACAGGGAAAATGTAGTCATTGCACAGCCGGCCGATCAAAATTATACCGACCAGCTGCCCGATTATGGTGTTTATCAGTATAAGGTCACCGCCTATTACGAGCCCGACGGAGAATCCACTCCTGCTTCGAAAAGCCTGCAGTGGGGCAACCCGCACATCTTTGTTGCGCCGAACCAACTGACACAGGTACTTCAACCCGATCATACCGCTGTCAAATACCTGAACATTACCAATACGGGTGAACTGGAACTGCATTACAGCATTTCCACCTTCATCCTGACGGATGATGGTGCCAGCAAAGATTACTGCGAAGCATCGGGTGGCTGCGACGAGTACATCGGCAGCGTTGAATTCGGTGATATTTACAATGCTTCTTCATGCGGGGGTTATCAGGATTTTACTGACCTGAGCACCAGTATTTCGATCGGAGAAACCATTCCGATTACCGTCACAAACGGCAATACCTGGACAGGTGACGTTTGCGGGATATGGATCGACTGGAACCAGAACCAGGATTTCAGTGATGATGATCCCATCAGTGTCAGCGGGGGACCGGATGTTTTTACAGCCAGCATCACAGCCCCCGACAATGCCGTTGGAGGAACCACCCGCATGCGCATCAGGATACAGTACTACGGAACGCCCGAGCCCTGTGGAACCACCACCTATGGTGAAGTGGAAGACTACAGCGTTAACGTGATCACCTGGCTGACAGTTGATCCCAAGCTTGGCAACCTTATGCCGGGCAACAGCCTGCAGGCCGAAGTTACTTTCGACGCCACCGGCATGGAACTGGGAGAATATCAGGCAGAATTGGTGGTAAACAGCAATGACCCAGACCTGCCCCAGTTCACAGTACCGGTAACCATGCTGGTGAGTGAATTCGGCGTAACAGCCGCAGCCAACCCTCCGGAAATATGTTTGGGTGAAAGCACCCAGCTTCAGTCCCAGGTTTTCGGCGGCCTGGGCAGTTATGTTTATTCCTGGACTTCCGATCCGCCGGGCTTCACATCAACGCTTCAAAACCCTTATGTCATTCCACAGGAAAACACTACCTATTTCATTGCCGTGACCGATGGGACCAATTCAGCAAATGAGCAGGTTGATGTGACCGTATACGACCTTCCCGTTGTCAGCCTTGGACCCGACACCACCATTTGTCAGGGGACATCCACCGTATTTGATGCCGGTGAAGGATATGCATCCTACCTCTGGCAGGATGGTTCAGACGGGCAAAGCTTCACCGCCGGCGAAGCGGGCACCTACTGGGTGGAGGTAAGCAATGAATACGGTTGTAAAAGCCGCGACACGCTGATCCTTTCTGTTTACCCGCTGGCCCCGCAACCGGCCAAACCGGCAGGTCCCGGGCTCGTCGACCTGTATAACGGCAATATCAGCGAATACGCCACCGGCAATTACAGCGACATTCTCTATTATGAATGGCAGCTTGATCCGGCCGAGGCAGGCATCATGGAAAACAATGGCAGGGAAATGACCATCGCCTGGGATACCACCTTTACCGGAAGTGCCAGCTTAAAAGTGATGATCGCAAACATTTGCGGGGAAAGCCCCTGGTCCGACAGCCTGGAGGTCATGGTTGTGAACACGACAGGCCAGGACGAAAACGAACTTTCGTTCCGGGTATCGGTATACCCGAATCCCAGCCAGGGAGTCTTTACCCTCGAAATCAATACCGACAGGGAATTCACGGCGAATATCTACCTCGCCGGTAAACTGGGGGTTTTGCTGCAACAATCACAAAACATTCTTATTCATAAGCAATACTCACAAACCTTTAACCTGTCGCAGCTCAGCAGGGGTGTTTATACGCTCATCATCGAATCGGACAAGGGAAGGTTGAGCAAACAAATAATCATTAGCGATCAGCTTCATTAATGAAGAATAACAATAAAGGATAATCCACTTCGGCTGGAAGCAGGTGACGCAACCAGCCGGGTGGTTTGTTTATATGCAGTTCAAACAAACAAACCGGCAACCATTTCGACAGTCCGCCTGTCTTTATCCTAAAACGAATCCCATACCGGGCTAATAAAGTAACAACACCCTGGTAAAGGATGGCTGCATCCACAATCAGGCAACAAACCAGATCAAAATGAAAAAGCTACTAACTATTTTATTGACGTTTCTGGTCATATCCACGGTTTATGCCAGTGAGGTGACCAAAATATATACCTTTGATCATTACAGCATTGAAGAAGCCGGCGAATTTCAGCTTATCCGCTTTGAAGGCTGCATGAACACAGGGCCTGCCGGTGATCCCTCGATGCCGTGGTATGCCGTAAAACTACTGCTGCCGCCTGGCGAAGAGGCATTGTCCTATACCATATCACTCAAGGGAAAAACAGAAATTCCCGGTCAGTACAGCATTTATCCACAACAGGCATCGCGTCCGCTCTCCCATGGTGTTTCAGGAAATTTCATCATAAACGAAGCAGTTTACGAAAGTTCCGGGCCTTACCCGGCAGAGGCCTCCGGCAGCATCAGCACACAATATATGAACGGGCACGGCATTGCCCTGCTGCATATTTGTCCGCTGGTTTATGAACCGGCAAAAGGCAGGCTCGCATTTTACAGGGAGATCACTGTAAGCCTCATCACCGGCCCGGGGGAGGATTCAGAAAATGCCCTTTCGATGATCGGGGGAGCGCCCGCACTGCGGCAAAAACTGGAAAGTTTTGTCGATAATCCAGAGATGACCGGCCGATATCCTGTGCGAAAAACACGCAATGATGATTATCAATTGCTGATCATCACGCCCCAGGCTTTTGAAGGGAATTTTGAAAACCTTTGTGCCTTATACCTTGATCGCGGCATCCGTTCAGAAATTGCCAGCACGGAAGATATCAGCACCCTCATGAGCGGACAGGACCTGCAGGAAAAGATCAGGAACTATATCATTCAGGAGTACCAGAACAACAATATCGAATATGTTCTCCTGGGAGGGGATGTGGAACATGTCCCCTACCGGGGTTTTTACTGCTACGTGCAATCAGGGGCGGGCTATTCGGACAACAATATCCCGGCCGACCTTTACTATTCGGCACTTGACGGAACCTGGAACGACAATGGCAATAACCTCTGGGGCGAGATTGGCGAAGACGACCTCTTTCCCGAAGTGGCCATCGGGCGGTATACCTTTTCCAATACTACCGAATTAAATGCCATGCTCAACAAGACCATTGCATACCAAAACAGCCCTGTTTTAGGTGAATTTACCAATCCTTTGCTCGCCGGTGAACACCTCTGGAACAACCCGCTCACATGGGGTTCCGATTACCTCCGGCTGCTGGTTGGTTACCGCGACGACAATGGCTACACAACCATCGGGATACCTCCCGAACATGATATCGACACCCTTTATGAGCGTTATCAAAGCTGGGGAGGAAGCAGCATCATAGCCGAGATCAACAATGGAAAATCCTTTATACACCATTGCGGTCACGCCAATGCCTATACGGTAATGCACCTGAACATCGGCGACATTACGAATGCCAACTTTTCGCAGGTAAACGGCGTAACGCACAATTACACTTTTGTCCACAGCCATGGGTGTATTTGCGGGGCATTTGATTATTCCGACTGCATCATGGAGCATATGTTGTTCATCGATAATTTCGCTGTCGCGGTGATCGGGAATTCAAGGTATGGATGGTTCAATGAAGGACAGACAGAAGGGCCTGCTGCGCATTTGCACCGTGAAATGGTGGATGCCATGTATGAAGAGGAGATTGGCCGTATCGGCGCCGCCTTTGTTGAATGCAAAATACAGACCGCACCCTGGGTAACGGCCCCCGGGCAGCATGAAGAAGGAGCGCTCAGGTGGAATTTTTACGACATCAACATACTGGGAGACCCTGTGCTACAGGTATGGACGGATGAGCCCTTTGCGGTTAATGCCGTTTTCCAGGCTCCTATCATGGTCGGGGCCGGGACCATGGATGTTACGGTATACAGTTCAGGAACACCGGTAGAAGGGATGATGTGCGCCCTCACCAAAGACGGGATCCTGCACGGCACCGGTATTACCGATGCCAATGGCGAAGCCACCATCATCATCGATCCGCCCATCAGCACCGTTGGTACCGCCAAACTGACAATCAGCGGTTATAACTGCCTTACCACATCCTATAACATCGTTGTAAGTCCGGCCGCCGGCGCATTCATGATCTATCATGACCATATCCTTGACGACACGGCCGGCGGGAATGCCAACAACCTGGCCGATTACGGGGAATCCATCCTGATGACCGTCCTGCTGGCCAATGCCGGCACGGCCGATGCCACCAATGTGACAGCCCAACTGAGCAGCAGCGATCAGTATATTACCATAACCGATGACTTTGGCATCTACGGGACCGTGGCAGCGGGAACGCTTGCCGGAACCACCAACGATTATGCCTTTGATGTGGCCGATTATGTTCCCGACCAGCACGTAGTTGATTTCAGCCTGAGTATCTCTGGAGAAGGGAAGGAAAACTGGAACGGCGCTTTCAGTATTATCCTGAACGCGCCCGTGCTGGATGCCGGCCTGATGACCATTGATGATATTGCCAATGGCAACGGCGACGGCTTCCTTGACCCCGGCGAAACGGCCATACTGCGGATCGCCGTAATGAATACAGGACACAGCGATGCTCCCGGCACGGTGGCAAACCTGAACACCGGCAATAGCTGGATAAACCTGGTCAACACTTCTTATGCGCTCAATACACTCATTCCGTGGGTCAATGCCTTTGCAGAATTTGAGCTCAGTGTGGACGAAAACACCCCGTACGGAACCACGGTCGTTTTTGACTTCAACGTGGAATCAGGCGTTTACACTGATACGGAAGAATATACCACAACTGTGGGAATGATGGTGGAAGACTGGGAAAGTGGCGGTTTCGGCACCTTTAACTGGCAATTTTCAGGCAATGCACCCTGGACGATCTGTACCGTGGAGCCCTATGAAGGCATTTATTGTGTACGTTCAGGTGAAATCGGCGATAACCAATCGTCGGAATTCTATCTCACGGCTGAAGTACTGGCTGCCGGCGACCTTTCTTTCTACAGGAAACTTTCGTCCGAAACAGAATGGGATTTCCTGCGGTTCTATATTGACAACAGCCTGGTGGGAGAATGGTCAGGAGAACTTGACTGGGAGATGGTCAGCTTCCCGGTATCGCAGGGACTTCAAACCTTTAGCTGGAAATATGAAAAAGACAGTTATCTTTCGAGTGGAGAAGACTGCGCATGGGTTGACTACATCGTATTCCCGCCTATCGACATTTCAACAGGTGTTTATGACAATGAAAAATCAAACGGCCCTGAATTGATGATCAGGCCAAACCCTGCCACGGAAGCGACCTATATTGAATTTTCCCTTGGTGAGGCTTCGCGTATAAACATCGAAATCCTGGATCTGAAGGGCCGGGCGCTTATGACAAATTCATATGATAATACATTCCCGCGCGGCAGGCATGCTATCAGGATTGATGTTGCGGGCCTGAGCCCGGGGGTTTACCTGTGCCGGATCATCAGCGGTTCCGGACAGGCAAGCAGTAAGCTCGTGATCTACTGATCAACGCAAACAGTGTGAAATATTTTTCATATCATTTATGAAAAAGTATATATTTGTTATGCTTAATACATAAGCCTATTTAAAAGAGAAACATAAAACCACAAGAACATGAAAACAAGTTTACAACATCGCCTGATGGCATTTTGCACAGCACTGATGCTTGTTCTGGCCATGAATGGCATCCATGCCCAGAAATTTGCATTTGACGATGCATGGGCAAACAGGGGATTTAACCTTACCCGGTCGTCGACCAACGGCCTTGAACTTATTTTTTCACTTGATGAGTTTGCCCTGACCGATTTTGATCTCAGGGGCGAGGCCATGAAGGAGATTCATATGCCGGGCAACTTTCTGCCCAACAATGAAGGGGCACCCAACCTTCCCGGCGACGGCCGTTTTATTGCCATCCCCAACGGGGCTTCCGTTACTTATACTATTACGGCCATGCGGAAAGAAATTTACCAGGATGTAAACATCGCCCCTGCACCGAGGATACCGAAAGTGACCGACGACGGCCCCCTTCATTACGCCAAAAACCAAAAAATATATGCACGCGACGCCTTTTACCCCGCAGAACCCGTCAGCCTGTCGGAACCAACCAACATTCGCGGGATGGAAAGCGTGATCCTGGGGATTACGCCCTTCCAGTATAATCCCGTTACCAAAGAACTGATCGTTTACCGCGACCTGGTTATCGAAGTCGCCTTCGAAGGCGGGAACGGGACTTTCGGTGAGGACCGGCTTCGCAGCCGCTGGTTTGACCCCATCCTTAGCGACAGGATGATCAACTTTGCAAGCCTCCCCAAAGTGAACTATCCGAAACACGCACCCGAATCGGGCACACCCGATTATGAATATGTGATCATCTGCCCCGACGATGCAACATTTATTTCCTGGGCCGAAGAGCTTGCGCTTTTCCGCAACCAGCAAGGAATACATACAGGTGTGATCACCACAACCGAACTGGGCGGCAACACCACCGCAGCCATCGAAAGTTTCATTGACGACGCTTTTGCCAACTGGAGCGTTCCCCCTGTTGCCGTGCTGCTGCTCGGCGATCATGGGACCAGCGGGAATACGGTGGTTTCGCCGATCTGGGACAGCTATTGCGTTTCTGACAACATCTATGCCGACGTCAGTGGCAATTCCATGCCTGATATAGTCTTTGCCAGGATGACGGCCCAGAACGAAACACATCTTGAAACCATGATCACGAAGGTGATCAACCACGAAACAGATCCCCCCACCAATCCCGATTTTTACAATCACCCGATCACGGCCCTGGGCTGGCAAACCGAAAGGTGGTTCCAGATTTGTTCCGAAACCGTGGGTGGCTATTTCAAGCATGTGCACGGGAAAGACCCCGTACGCATCAACGCCATTTATTCAGGAACCCCGGGATCGGTATGGTCAACCGCAACAAACACTACCACTGTTGTTAACTATTTCGGACCCGCAGGCCAGGGATATATCCCCGAAACTCCTGCAGAACTGGGCGGCTGGACCGGCGGTAACTCCAGCATGGTAACCAATGCCATCAACGACGGGGCTTTCATGCTTCAACACCGCGACCATGGCGGTGAAACCGGATGGGGTGAACCCGACTATTCGAACAACAACATCAACAGCCTCACCAATGAGGATCTTTGTTTTATCTTTTCCATCAACTGCCTCACCGGAAAATTCAACTGGTCGGGCGAATGCTTTACGGAAAAATTCCACAGGCATACCTATAATGGCCAGAATGCCGGGGCACTGGGGGTCATCGCCGCTTCGGAAGTATCATATTCCTTTGTGAACGACACCTATGTATGGGGGTTATTCGACAATATGTGGCCTGATTTTATGCCCGACTACCAGACCGAACCCATGCCGCGCGGCCTCTTGCCGGCCTTCGGGAATTCGGCAGGGAAATACTTCCTGCAGCAGTCGAGCTGGCCTTACAACACGTCCAACAAAGAAGTGACTTATTTCCTCTTTCACCACCACGGCTGTGCTTTCAGCACCCTGTATTCGGAAGTGCCTGCCGACCTGACCGTAGTCCACGACAATGTAATCCTGGCCGGGCTGGACCAGTTTACCATTACCGCCAACGACGGGGCTTTTGTTGCGCTGAGCGTTGACGGGGAGATCATCGGAACCGGAACTGCAACGGGCAGCCCTGTCAATATCTCCATCGCACCCCAAATGCCGCCAACCATGGTCGATGTGGTGATAACCAAAACCAATTATTACCGTTACCATGCACAGGTACAGGTGATCCCGCCCGACGGTCCGTACATTGTCCAGAACAGTGTAATAATCAATGACGCTGCCGGAAACGGGAACGGACTGATGGACTATGGTGAATCCATCCTGCTCACACTTGAAGTAAAGAACGTTGGCAGCGATGATGGAGAAAACGTGGAAGTTACCGTCGATACCGACGATCCCTATATCACCATGACAACGACCCAGGCCAGTTACGGAACCGTCCCTGCCGGGCAGAACAAATCAATTGACGATGCCTTTGCCTTCGACGTTGCCGGTGACATTCCCGACCTTCACACCGTTGTCTTCAGCGTGGAAGCCACCGATGGCACTGAAATCTGGCAAAGTTCCTTCTACCTGAAGGGCCATGCCCCCAATCTGGGCTTTGTTGATGTGATCATCGATGATGCCGCAGGGAATGGCAATGGCAGGCTTGATCCCGGCGAAACGGCCAACCTTGTCATATCACTCGGGAATACCGGTACGGCAGATGCCTACGAGGTAATTGGCGACCTGCTTTGCGCCGACCCGTACCTCACCATAAACACTTCATCACAGGCATACGGGGATGTGGCAGCCGGAACTGACGGATCGCAGGGCTTCAGCATTACCACCGACATTATCACCCCGGCAGGCTACCAGCTCGACTTCACCTTTGATATGTCGGCCAACGGAGGGGTTTCCGCACAAGGCGCATTCAGCCTCACCGTCGGGCAAATGCCCATCCTGATCCTCGACCTCGACGGTGTACCCAAAAACTCCGGTCCGCATATGTTTACGGCCATTCAAAACCTTGGCATAGGCGTTGACTACACCAGTACCTGGCCCGATCAGCTTGATCTTTATGCCAATGTGTTTGTTTGCCTTGGCATATACAGCCGCAACCATGTACTCACTGCCGGCCAGGGACAGCTACTGGCCGACTACCTCAACAACGGGGGCAACCTCTATATGGAGGGTGGCGACACCTGGTATTATGATTCACCCACAGCCGTACACAGCATGTTCAACATTAACCCCGTAGCAGACGGATCCGGCGACATGGGCACCCTGCAGGGACAATCAGGGACATTTACCGAAGGGATGACATTCAGCTATGGCGGTGATAACAACTATATGGACCAGATCAATGCCATCGCGCCGGCATTCAACATCTTTGCCAATCAAAACCCGGCCTACTATGCCGGAGTTGCATACAATGCAGGTGACTACCGCACCATCGGTACATCATTTGAATTCGGCGGGCTGGCAGACGGGGGCGGAATCTCCACCAAACTGAAACTGATGGAGGAATACCTTGAATTCTTCGGCATCAGGAAAGTTACCCTGGCACCGGCAATTCCTGACGGCAACGACCTGGTCTGCCAGGGTGCCGGCGGAGTTCCCTATACCACGAATTCCGTTGAAGGTGCCGATTTCTATTACTGGACCATCTATCCAGAATACGCCGGTACGGTAAACGGAACCGATACTGCCATCACCATCTCATGGTCAGCAGACTTTAACGGATGGGCATCCGTTAACGTTTGCGGAATGAACAATACGGGCATCGGGCCGGTTTCCGACACCCTCCACGTGGAGGTGATGGAGGCGCCCACCGCAACCATCTCAGGCGCGGCAATAATATGTGCCGGAGAAGAAGTCACGCTCAGTGTTGATCTAACCGGTCTGGCTCCCTGGTCGCTGGTCATCAACAATGAAGCATACACTGCTGAAAGCTCACCCTGGACATTCAATGTTTCCCCTGCCAACAGCACGACCTATACCATAACATCTGTGCAGGACGACAGCGGTTGCCTGAATGCAGGAACCGGATCGGCCCAGGTCGACATTATGCCGGTACCCGAAACTGCTGCCGTTCCTGCCGGGCCGGCGATCGTCAATACGGATGAGGAACCCGTTTCGGTGTTCAGCACCGACGGGGCAATGTATGCCGATCAATACCTTTGGGAGATCACACCTGCCGGTGCCTATACCGAAATGACAGCGGATGAGACGGAATGTACCGTAACATGGGCTTATCCCTTTACCGGCGAAGCAGCCATCCGGGTAAGGGGCATCAACGATTGCGGAGAAGGCAATTTCTCAGATCAGCTGCTGGTCACACTCGAAAATTCATTCGGTATCGACGAACTTGCCCGTGCGCTGGGCCTTGCCGTTTACCCGAATCCAAACAAAGGCAGCTTTACCGTTGAAATTGCCACCGAAGTAGTTGACATGGTGAACCTGCGCATCATGAATGCCATCGGTCACGTAATTTTTGAAAAACAGGATGTGGAAGTGAACGGTAATTTCAGCACGACCATCAACCTGGAAGGAGAAGCCGAGGGTATTTATTTGATGAACGTGGAAAGCAAACTGGGAACCCATTCAAGCCGGATCATTATCCGCAAATAATCCCACATTACCTTCTATGGCAGAGGGCCTTCCGTAACGGGAGGCCCTCTTTCTTTCCGGCAATCCCTTTTAAAAGACCGTGAAATGATGTATCTTTGTATCAGAAAACCTATTTTTAAAACCTTAAATTCTTGTGATATGAAAAAGACATTGTTAATTCTTGCCGCGATCAGCCTGACATTCCTCACGGCAAAAAGCCAGGCTCCCGGCGATGTATTCGGGAAAGGCAGTTCCGCCATCAATTTGGGTATCGGCATCGGGAACACGGTTTACACGGGAGCCTTTTACAAAATAGGCTTCCCCACCATTTCGGCCTCCTATGAGCTTGGCATTGTTGAAGTGCCAATGGGAAGCAGCTTCAAGGGAGTGGTCAGCGCCGGCGGCCTCGTAGGATTTGGCGGTTCCAAATACGATTACTCTTATTTTTTATCCGGATATGGTTACTCTGTAAGAACCACATACTTCATCGTGGCGGCCAGGGGAAATTATCATTTTATATTTCATGATCAATTCGATCCTTATGCCGGTATCCTGTTAGGATATTATTTCGGGAGTCATAAAGTGGATTATGACGCTGGGTATGCTGCCAATCTGCCCAGATACAGTGGTAAGACAGGTGGTTTCCATGGCGGCGCCTATGTAGGAGCAAGATGGTTCTTCACACCCGCATTCGCCGCCTTTGCTGAACTGGGCTGGAACGTATCGATCTTCACCATTGGCGCAACCCTGAAATTCTAAGCAATTAAAGACTACCGGCAAGCCGCTTCAAAGGCCTGTCAAAAACCTCCGGAATACAGCATTCCGGAGGTTTTTTATGCATCGTTCCATGTAAAGCATTCCGCACCTGGTAACAGCCAGGTTAAAACGGCCCCCTGTCTTTATTTATATAGATTATAAATTAACATGAACCGGCATTCTTTGCCGGTTTCAAACAGTCTAATAATCAGTTTTTATATAATTTGGCACCCTATCAAATCCTATAACAACCTTTGCCATGCTCAATACAAAAAAGCTGCTCTTTTCAGCATTATTGCTGTTTGTAACCATTATCATCCATGCACAGGTCGTGATGACCTATGATTTTGGAACGCCCGTTGTAAAAAATTCCGAAGATGGATATACCGAATTTCTGATCCCCGAATGTTATAACCTGGGGGAAGAAGGAACGCCAATGCTTCCGTACTACGCCGCCCACCTCTTGCTTCCGCCGGGGCATTCCCTCCGGGAGATCAAAGTCATTTCGGTTGAATACGGGCTAACATATAACAATGTTGACATCCGTCCCGCCCCCGGTTATTTTCCTATATCAAAAGGGGCCCCCGATGGCTATAAGCCGGTGCCCGATGCAGCCATATACCAGTCTGCTAATAATTATCCGGCCGGTATTTGCAGTACGGGCGAAACGCATTTCCTGGCGGGACATTCGATCGGCATGTTCACCATTTGCCCGCTCGTATACAACCCGGCCGCATCGCAGGTCAGGCATATCCGAAGCATCAGCATTGAAGTGGTAACGGAAACCACCGGCAAAGCCCGGCAGGCAAAAAAAATGCTTAAAAACCATCCTTCGCAGGTCAGAAGGATCGGCAGCATCGTTGACAATATTTCCCTGCTGGAGAAATATACCTATACAGAAAATAAAACCGGCGAATACGATATCCTTTTTATCACACACGAAGACCTTGAACCTTATTTTGAGCCCTATATCAGTTTCAAGACCGGGACAGGCTATATTGTAAAAACACTGACAACCGGCGACATCTATTCACAGTACAGCGGCATCGACGAACAGGATAAGATACGAAACTGCATTATTGACTATTACGATAATCATGATATTTTTGCCGTTATACTCGGGGGCGACGCCGACAAGAACAATCCTTCGCAGAACTTTGTCCCCCACCGCGGGTTTTACGGAACTGTCGATAACGACCACGACATCCCTGCCGATATGTATTATGCATGCCTCGACGGAACATGGAACGACGACGGGGACCTGCGCTGGGGTGAACCGGGAGAGGAAGACCTTTTTGCAGAGGTCATCGTTGGAAGGATCGCCGTTGATGATTCCACAGAAATAGCCCATTTCACCCATAAACTCATGATGTACCAGGATCAGCCCGTGGTTGACGACATTGAAAAGGCACTGATGATCGGCGAATCACTCGATTCGTACACCTGGGGCGGAGACTCAAAAGATGAAGTTGCCACTGGCAGTGCCAATCATGGCATTACCACAGCCGGACTTTCGGCCAACTTCAATATCGAATACCTTTATGAAAGGGATGGATGGTGGAACAAAACCCATGTTTACAGCCAGTTCAACAATACCGGGATCAACCTGCTCAACCACCTGGGGCATTCCAATACCAATTACAACATGAAGATGTATACATCCGACCTTACCACCACCAATTTTACCAATGATGGTATCAGCAGGGGTTATGTGATCGGATATTCCCAGGGATGCTACAACGGGGCCTTCGACAACAGGGGTACCAATTTTAATTCATACGGGGCCGATTGTTTTGCCGAAAAGATAACAACCATCGAAACGGCAGAGGTTGCCTGTGTTGCCAACTCAAGATACGGACTATACTCACCCGGGAATACCAACGGACCTTCCCAGTATTTCGACCGGGAGTTTTTTGATGCCATTTTTGGTGAGGAGCTGAGCATGATCGGCGAAGCCAACTCCGATTCCAAGGAAGATCTGGCCGCATTCATCATGGGGAGCAACGGCTTGCGATGGTGCTGTTACATACTGAATGTTTTCGGGGATCCGACCCTCGACATCTGGACTGCCGCTCCTGCTCCCATTGTGGCTGTGTACCCGGCAGCCGTCCCCCTGGGGACCTCCGGCATTTATTTCCAGACCGACGCTCCGGGAGCCCGTATCGGGCTTATGCAAAATGGAGAACTGATCGGGCGCGGTCTTGCCGATGCAAGCGGTAACCTGATGGTAAACCTGTTTGCCCAGCTTGGAAACACCGACACCATCAGCGTCTCTGTCATCGCCCATAACAGGGAACGCCTGCACGGGCATATCGTGGTGGTGGCAGAACAGCCTTTTGTATGCTATGAATCACATGCCGTGATCGACAGCATTACCGGCAATGGCAATGGGCTGCCCGAATACGGGGAAACCGTGAAGCTTAGCCTGGAAGTAACCAACATGGGTCAGCAGGATGCCACAGATGTGACTGTATTCCTTACTTCCGCCGATCCCTATGTACTCATCAACGACAGCGTGGAGTACTACGGTAATATTGGCCCGGGGCAAGCGGTCATGATCGGGGAAGGATATGAATTCAGTCTGGGTGATGATGTTCCGAACGGGTACGAAGTAATGTTTACAGTCAGGGCCGAAGGACAGGAAACATGGATAAGCAACTTTTTTCTGATGGCCTGCGCCCCTGACTTCAGCTCGGGAATCCTCAGCATTAACGACAGCCTGCACGGCAATGGCAATGCATACCTTGATCCGGGTGAAACAGCCGATATACACATAGTTGTGACCAATAGCGGCAACAGTCCGGTCAGCAATATATCAGCGGAGATCGGTGTTACCGATACCCTCGTCAGCATTATTTCCGGCAGCGCCTATGCTGATTCACTGGATGCCGGCGATAGTTTCGTGGCCGTATATACCCTGTCGACGCATCCTTTGTCGCAACGAGGCGCTACATTTGAACTGACCCACTCCATTGAAGCCGGAGCTTACCAGGCCCAGCAATTATACGACGTTCCAAACGGGATTATCTGCGAGGACTGGGAAACGGGTGATTTCAGCCGTTTCAACTGGGTTCAGGCCGGGCAGGCCGGATGGGAAACAATGGATGTGGAACCCTTTGAAGGCATATTCAGCGCACGTTCGGGAAATATCGGCGATAATGAAAAATCTGTTCTTCAGCTTGCACTTAACGTACAGCACGACGACAGCATTTCTTTTTACAGGAAAGTGTCATCAGAGCCTTCCGACTTCCTGAACTTTTACATCAACAATGAATTAAAAGGCCAATGGTCGGGAGAGGAAGGATGGGAGAATTTCAGCTTCGCCGTTGAGCAGGGCGTTACCTTCTTCAAATGGGAGTATATCAAGAATGTTGCTTCCGCTTCGGGTGATGACTGTGCCTGGCTCGATTATATTGTTTTACCCTTTGTAAATACCGCATCGGCCTATGCCGGCCCCGACCAGTTGATCTGTGCCGGTAACATCTGCCAGCTCCAGGGCCAGGCAGCAGGATACACCAGCCTGTTGTGGTCGACCGAAGGCGACGGCATGTTCGACAACCCGCAACAATTGCAGACCATTTACACTCCCGGTCCGGAAGATATAGCCGGCGGAATGGCACAACTCAGCCTGGCCGCCACCTTTAACCAGACCGGAACCAGTTTCGACAGCATGCTGCTCGAAATTGATGAGGATCCCGGCACCCCGGATATTCCCGACGGACCGGACTATGTGGACCTGCTAACGGTGACTTCTTCGGAATACACCATTCCCCCGGTCCCTTCGGTCATTTCCTATGAATGGCACCTCGAACCGCTTGAAGCCGGCACCATAACAGGTACAGAAACAACAGGTACCGTTAACTGGGAACCTTCATACCATGGTCTTGCCTATGTCTCTGCCAGGGCCGTTGACAGCTGCGGGGCCGGACCGTATTCCCCGGAATTTGAGATACTGGTTGATGAAGGCGGCTTGTTTACGGCCGATCCCGGCCAGATCTACAGCAGGGCATTGTATCCCAATCCCAGCAAGGGGAGCTTCACCCTGGAAGTATGGGCCCCCGGGCTGGATAAAGCTGAACTGAAGATCTGTCATGCTTCGGGCAAACAAATCTACCGGGAATCGGTGAAAGTTTCCGGTGAAACATACAAAAAGCATATCCATCTGGGCTCAGTGCCACGGGGTATCTATTTCCTGCAGTTTTCCGGAAACGGTTTTGCCTTCAACGAAAAGATCATCCTTATTCCCTGATCGATAGAAAACAAAAAGGCAAACCCTCGGGTTTTACGTACGCAATCATACTGAATCAAACATAATCATTTGATATATAAGCAAAATGATATTATCTTTGTAAACTGAAAAATGCATTCGACTCACTGAAAAAACTCATTCTACCATGAAAAAGTCAATTATTCTATCGCTGATCATCCTGTTCTCCGCCTTTTATTCACACAGCAGCGGATGGACCGGAATCACGAGCAGTTATCCCGTTCCTGCAGGGGTGACCCTGCTTGCCTCCGATCATCATTCAAACAGGCTCGTTTTCGATATTCCCGGATTTGAGCTGACGGAAGTAGCCACGGCTGAAGGGCCCGCATATGTCATAAATCTGAAAAAAGCCACTCCCTTACTGGAAGCCGGTGCACCGGATGTATTAAAGATGACCGGTTCGCTGCTCATCCCCGATATGGCCAGAATGGATGTACGGGTTGTTAATTCATCCTATACCGATTATGAAAATATCCTGCTCGCTCCTTCAAAGGGGAACCTGACCCGCGACATTGATCCCGCCAGTATTCCCTATACCTTCGGTGAGGAATACGGACGTGACGCATTTTATCCCGGTGATCTTGCCGGGCTCCGTACACCATACATCATCAGGGATTACCGCGGACAGGCCGTTATCGCCTATCCATTCCAGTATAACCCGGTTACACGCACCCTGAGGGTTTATCACCGCCTCGAACTGGAAGTCTTCAGGGTTGACGATGAAGGGGAGAACCCACTGGTCAGGGAGCGGATGCCGGAAAAGATATCGGCTGAATTTGCTTCTTTTTACGAGCGTCATTTCCTGAACAACCTGCAAAATATCACCGACTATACACCCGTGAGCGAGCATGGCAACATGCTCATCATCTCCTACGGCGCTTTTATGCCTGCCATGCAACCGCTGGCCGACTGGCGGATCCAAACAGGTACGCCCGTGGAAATGGTCGACGTTGCAAGCATTGGCGGAAGTGCACAAATAAAAAGTTACATTGCCAACTATTATAATACGCATGGCCTCACTTTTGTCCTGCTGGTCGGGGATGCCGCCCAGGTTCCCACATCCTATGCCAGCGGCGACTCCGACAATAATTATTCATACATTGTTGGCAGCGACCATTACCCCGACCTTTTCATCGGACGTTTCTCGGCCGAGAACATACAGCATGTCGAAATACAGGTTGAACGCACCCTGACCTACGAGCAGAATCCCGACCTCGACTTCGACTGGTTCACCCGTGGCATCGGCATTGCTTCCAGCGAGGGTCCGGGCGACGACGGCGAGTATGATTACCAGCATATCCGTAATATCAACGATGATCTTCTGGATTTTACCTATACTTATTGCGCCGAGCTTTTTGACGGAAGCCAGGGAGGCAATGATGCGCCCGGCAACCCAACTCCCGCCATGGTCGCAACTGAGGTTAATACCGGTTCCACCATCATTAATTATACCGGGCACGGCAGCACCACCTCATGGAGCTCTTCCGGATTTTCCAACAGTCATGTAAACAGCCTCACCAACGTGGGCATGTGGCCTTTTATCTGGTCCGTCGCCTGTGTGAACGGCAATTTTGTGAATAACACATGTTTTGCAGAAGCATGGCTTCGTGCCGAAGATAACGGCAGCCCGACAGGCGCGGTGGCAACAATGATGTCGACCATCAACCAAAGCTGGAACCCGCCCATGTGCGGACAGGATGAAATGGTGGATGTGCTTGTTGAAACCTACCCCAACAACATCAACCGTACATTTGGCGCGGCATCTATGCACGGATGCATGCAGATGAATGATGAGTATGGTTCGCAGGGAGATGAAATGACCGACACCTGGGTCTGTTTTGGCGATCCTTCGCTGCATGTCAGAACGGCTTTCCCCCAAACCATGACCACTTCATATATGAATACCATCTTTATCGGGATGAACTCACTCAGTGTTACAGCCAATGCCGAAGGCGGCAGGGCCTGCCTGACCAAAGACGGACAGATCCTGGCTACTGCCTTCATACAGGGCGGCTCGGCCATGCTCACCTTTCCCGAACTAACCGAACCCTGTGTCCTTACACTGACCATAACCGGATTCAATTTCCTGCCACATATCGGACAGGTGAACGTAGTCCCCGGCAATACCCCTTTCCTGGTGTTTGAAGACGACCAGGTGATCGACCCCAATGGAAACAATAACGGCTTCCTCGACTTTGGCGAATCAGTGACCTATACGGTCGAATTGTTCAACCTGGGCGGGGTGGATGCTACCGATGTGGAAGTAACCCTCAGCACCAGCGACCCATACATTACCATCACCGACGATTACGAATTTTACGGTGACATCCCTGCCGGGCAGGTAGTGGGCATCGCAGGCGGATTTGCCATGGAAGTGGCCGATGACGTTCCCGATGAACACCCCATCGCCTTTACGGTTACGGCAACCGACGGCGACACCACCTGGGTACTGGAATACGAGAACATGGCCTTCGCTCCGGTCCTGAATATCGCCGAAATGATCATCGACGACAACACGAGCGGGAACGGAAACGGCAGGCTTGACCCGGGCGAAACAGCTATCATAAAGGTGAAAAACTTTAACAGCGGACATTGCCCCATCGACAACAGCCTCGGATACCTCGAATCAGATTGCCATTATCTGAATATTGTCAACAATACCTATAACGTAGGCACCCTTGGGCTCCTTGGATCGAAATGGGCCGAGTTCACCGTTGAAGTCGACCCGGATGCTCCCGACGGATCGGCCATTGCCCATTTTAATTATGAACTGACTGCCGGGCAATTCATCGAAACCGCCACTTTCAGCAAAAAGATCGGGCTGGTATATGAAGACTGGGAAACCAGTAATTTTAACAAGTTCAACTGGGTACACGGTGGTGACAAGCCTTTCCAGATCACCGGCGTTTATCCCTACGAGGGATCCTTCTCGGCCAAGTCGGGAAGCATCTCCGATAACCAGACCAGTGAGCTTAAAATCGATGTGGAAGTGATGCTGCCCGATTCCATCACCTTTGTCTACAAAGTGTCATCGCAGTCGAACAAGGATAAGCTTAAGTTCTATATCAACAATACCCTGAAAGATGAATGGTCGGGCGTGGGAAGCCCATGGATCAGGGTTGCCTATGCCGTTGAACCCGGCAATTATACATTTAAATGGGTTTACCAGAAAGATGCGGGCGGCATGTCGGGGAGCGACTGTGCATGGCTCGACTTCATAACATTCCCTGCACCGCTCACGCTGACTTGCTATGCAGGGCCCGATGATTATTCATGCAACGGCGAAAGCTTCCAGTGCCAGGGCGAAGCTACCGACTGGGTAGCGCTTGAATGGACCAGTTCGGGCGATGGCGCCTTTGATGACCCCTTCATCCTGGAACCGGTGTATACACCCGGAAGCAATGACATCGCCTCCGGAAATGTCATTCTTACACTATCAGCTGAAAATGCCGAAGGAACGGTGGTTGATGACGAGCTGAACCTGATGGTAATGCTGATCCCTGAAGCTCCCGAAACTCCGGCAGGCCCCGACTATGTAAACCTGAACAATGTAACCTCATCGGAATATACAACCGAAGCCGTCCCTTATGCAGAATATTATGAGTGGATGGTTGATCCGGAAGAAGCCGGCGACATAAGCGGCATTGGCACAAGCGGCACCATCAACTGGAATCCGGCCTTCCTCGGCACGGCTGCCATCTTTGTAAGAGCCCTTAACCACTGCGGCGAAGGATCGTTTTCGGAAGGGTTCGAAGTTACGGTCGACAACTTTGTGTCGGTAGCCGAACACGGACAGGATCATTCGTTAAAACTATGGCCAAATCCGGGCAATGGGCAATTCACCTTCATGGTTTCAGGGATCAGGGCCGGACAATACTCCCTCCGGGTATATAACCTGACCGGAAACATGATGGCTGAACAAAGCGGGCTTTCCCTTTATAACAACAGGCCCCTGGATATCAATTTCAGCCATCTCCCCGACGGACTTTATTTCCTCTCCGTTGAAGGACAAGGTTCAAGAATGGTACGCAAACTGATTATCAGCCATTAACAATATACTGCCTCCCGTCAGCCGGGAGGCTTTTTTTTTAATCTTTTCAATGTAAAACAAATGAAAACCATCATCAAACTGCTTCTGACGGTCACCGGTTTCCTGCTGTTCGCCTACGGCCATTCACAATATCATATCAGTCTTGAAAGCCGGCAGGAGAAAGGCTTCAGCATCGAAACCAATTCTTTTCACGAGTTTTCGGGCACGCTCTTTACAGCGGGATTTTCTGCTTCAGAAGTAAATACCCCGGAAGGGCTTTTCAGCCGCCTCAGCCTGCCTGAACATTCATATACTGAAGTATACGGACATCCCGAGATGCCGGCAAACAGAAAGCTGATCAGGGTGCCGCTGGGAGCCGAAGCCGTGGTAACGATAAGCCATTTCGAATATGAAGACATTGACCTGGCAAAGGAAGGTATCATGGCGCCCGTATATCCGGCACAGCCCCCCATGAGCAAAAGCGAGGACATGCATGAGTTTGTTTATGATGCAACGGCCTATGCAAACAGGGGCTTTGAGAGCCACGAGTTGCTGAGTGTCGACATGCTGGGCATTTTACGCGACAAGCGCATTGCCCGGATCAACTTCATTCCCTTCCGTTATGACCCCGTTCGGCATGTATTAAGGGTGTATCACCGCATCGACTTCAGCATTTACTTCGAAAATGCCGACATTGCGGCAACCCTTTCTCTGGAAGAAAAATATGCATCGCCCGTTTTCCGTTCGGTAAACAGGCAGCTCCTCAATACGGAAACAACTGCGAACCGGGAAAATTTTATGCGCTATCCCGTCAAATATGTGATCATTTCCGACCGTATGTTCGAGAGTCAGCTCCAGGATTTCATTCAGTGGAAAACCCAAAAGGGCTTTATCGTGGTTGAAGCGTACACCGATGAGCAGGGCGTTGGAAGTTCTTTATCATCCATCAAATCCTATATACAGGGCCTTTATGATGCCGGCACACCCGAAAGCCCGGCACCCTCCTATGTGCTTTTTGTAGGCGACATACAGCAGATCCCTTCATGGAACAACGGAAACGGGGTAACCGACAGGAATTACTGCGAATTTACCGGCGACCTTTTCCCGGAGATCTATTACGGGAGGTTCTCTGCCCAGAATCCGGTACAACTGCAGCCTTATATTGACAAAACCCTGCAATATGAAAAATATACCATGCCCGATCCTGATTATCTCAACGAAGTGGTGATGGTAGCAGGGATGGACGGTTCACATGGCTATAACTGGGCCAATGGTCAGATCAATTACGGTACCATTAACTACTTCAACCCCGACCACGGGATCACATCACACACTTACCTTTACCCGCAATCGGGATCGAACAGCCTGCAGATTCAGCAGAACATCAGCGACGGGGTAACCTTTGGAAACTATACGGCCCATTGCAGCCCGAACGGCTGGGCCGACCCCTCCTTTACCATCTCCGACATTGCAAATCTTCAAAACCAGGACAAATACGGCGTGCTTGTCGGGAATTGCTGTTCCTCGAGTGAATACCAGTTGAACGAATGTTTTGCCGAAGCCATTGTCAGGGCCGAGAACAAAGGCGCAGTGGGATATATCGGCGCCTCCAACAGTACGTACTGGGATGAAGATTATTATTTCGCCGTTGGGGTTGGGCTGATCAACCAGAACCCGCCATCATATTATGAAACCACTCTGGGCTTTTATGATCGTGCCTTCCATGACCATGGGGAAGAATTCAGCGAATGGTATGTAAGCACGCATGAGATGATCTTTGCCGGCAACCTTGCCGTAACGGAAGGGGTACCCGGTATGGCCATGTATTACTGGGATGTTTATAATATTATCGGCGACCCCTCGCTGATGGTTTATTTCTCTGAGCCCCCGGTAACCGCGGCAACCTACCTCCCCCTGCTGCCCCTTCAGAGCATATCCTTTACCGTTAACACAGAGGCTTATGCCTATGTGGGCCTGACCCTCGACAATGAATACATCGGGGCTGCCCTGGCGGGACCGGATGGGATCGCCATCCTTGAATTCCCGCCACTGACGGAGGAAGGCATCGCCGATGTTATCGTGACCAGGCAAAACGGACAGCCATTTTTCGGAACAGTTCTGATCACCTCCCCGGCAGGCCCTTACCTGATGATCGATGACATTACCATTGTTGACACTTCGGGAAACAATAATCAATTTGCTGATTTCGGTGAAGATATCTCGCTCAACATCAGCCTCGAAAATCTTGGAAACGGCGATGCAGCCAATACGGTTACCAGCCTTTCGGGCGATGACGATTATATCACCATCACCAAGGATAACCACAGCTGGCCGGTCATTCCCGGACAGAGCATTATCACCGAAGAGGGGGTTTTCAACATTTCCATCGCATCCGATGTTCCCGACATGCACACGGTCACTCTCGATATCGAAATCGAAAATACCTCCAAAGAAACATGGATCTATCCCTATGAACTTATTATCCATGCCCCCGAACTGACCATCGGCTCCATGATCATCGACGACAGCCAGGGCGGCAACGGAAACGGGCGCCTCGATCCGGGCGAAACAGCCATCCTCAAAATAGTGAACAGGAATACCGGGCATTGTGAAACGACCGGGACCGTTGGCGAGTTGATCTCCACCAGCCAGTATCTGACTTTGGGTAATACCATTGACACGATCGGTGATCTTGGCCTGCTTGGTTTTAAATATTCCGAATACCCGGTGAGTGTCGACCCCGACGCCCCCGATGGATCGGCCATCGCCGAATTCACCTACCTGCTCACATCCGGTGAGTACAGCGCATCAAAAGACTTCAGTAAAAAGATCGGGCTGATCTATGAAGACTTCGAAACCGGCGACTTTACCAAATTCGACTGGCAGATGGCAGGTGAAAATCCCTGGCAGATCACCAGCCTCAATCCATATGAAGGAAATTATTCGGCCCGGTCAGGGAACATTGCCGACAATGAATCCAGCGTACTTTATATCGACGCGGAAGTAATGCTGCCCGATTCCGTCACATTTATTTACAAAGTTTCCTCGCAAAGCGGAAAGGATAAGCTTAAATTCTATATTAACAACGTCATGATGGGTGAATGGTCGGGCGTTGGAGGTTCCTGGACACGTGAGGCCTTTGCCGTGAACCCGGGAAACCATACCTTCAAATGGGTATATGGCAAAGATGCCGCCGGCATGTCGGGGCACGACTGCGCATGGCTTGATTTCATCACTTTTCCGGCCCTGATGACCCTGACCTGTTATGCCGGGCCCGATGATTATACCTGCACCGGCGAAGCTTACCAGTGTCACGGACAGGCTACCGACTGGGTAGCGGTTGAATGGAGTACTTCCGGCGACGGAAGTTTCGATGATCCATACATCCTTGAGCCTTATTACACGCCCGGGCCCGGCGACATTGCCAGCGGCATTGCTGAACTGACCCTGGCGGCTGAAGATGCAGAAGGCGCCACCGTTGATGATGAGATGACCCTTTCAATTATTGATGCGCCCGGGACCCCGGAAATACCTGACGGACCCTCTTACGTTAATCTGTACCAGGTTTCCGCAAGCGATTATACAACCCAGGCCGTAAGCCATGCCGAATTCTACCAATGGACGGTTGATCCTTCAGATGCAGGAGAATTCCTGGGTAACGGAACAACCGGCACGATCACATGGAATGCATCTTTCCTTGGCACGGCAAGCATTGCGGTAAGGGCCGTCAACAACTGCGGAGAAAGCGGATTTTCGGAAAGCCTTGAGGTATTTGTCGACAATACGACCATGCTTAACGAGCTGCCTGACGAAATAAGGTTTAAGCTTTACCCCAATCCCGGCACAGGCCGGTTCAATCTTGCCGCTTCCGGCCATATCGGGCATGCCCGCGTTAGGATCTGCAACATTCTGGGTAAAGAGGTTTATAACCGTATCCTGAACATTCTTCCGGGCCATAATACGGAAATTGATCTTGAAAATGCCCCGAAAGGGCTGTATATTCTGTCCATCACCTCCGGTACAAACAGGTATACACAAAAACTGATTTTGAAATAGCCCCCGTAAGGGGAAAATTGAAACCGGGGATGTCAGGCATGGCAGCCCCGTTTTTTTTTGCAGTCGCTCAGTATATTGCCCCGCCATTTTCGGCCGGTGAAATCAGTATGCATTTCCGCTCAGTTGCATCCTGGTCTTTGCCTGCTGGCCCGGGTCAGGTCGGGGGGGCCATCCATCCCCAAAGAATTGCCCCCTTGATCCAAAATATGAAGTGATCAGTTTTTTGCAGGCTTCTTTTTATTTTTCATCCTTTTGGGGCCGTACCAAAGCCAGAAACCGGTTACCGTAAACACCAGCAATGCCAGGCCCATGATGTTTGTATAGGCCAGTTTGATCTGCTCCCTGCCCGTTCCGAAGTACTTATCCAGTATCAGGCCATTGTGTAAATCCTCAATCAGGTCGGATCTTCTTTTCCCAACCTGCAAAAGTTCTCCCGTTACCCCATCCAGTTGAATACACCAATAGTGCCGGGTAAAAACAAACTTAACCATACCCTTTTCCTTGCGGATGTCGATCCTTTCAATCTCAGTCGACAATTCAGGGGAAACGGAATCGTGAAGGAATCTGCAGGCATTCTTATGCAGGCTGTCAAGGGGAAGCCATAATTCCAGGTTGGCTGAGGTACCGCTGGCAGATCCGGGAAGGATCAGTCCGGCACTGTTTTTTTTCCAGCCAAGCAAAAGACCGGTAATGGAAATAAACAGGAAAAACACGAACAGGAATATCGCTGTTGTCCGGTGGATATTCCTGAATGTTTTCAGTAGTTTTGACTGCCTTTGCCTGTTTCGTTTGTTTCCCATTTTTCCGGAAATTGCCGGAAGTTTTCCGTACTGCCTGTTAAGAAACCCGGCCGAATATCATTCGGACGGCTAAGATAATGTATTCTGATTATTTGCCGGAGGCGAAAAATAAAAACAAATTCAACGGGCTTTACAGCAGGAGGCTGCATCCCCTCATATCGCTGTTATCCATTCGCCCGAGTATTTCAAAAGCTCCGCCGGGCAGCAGGCGTCCGATATCCTGGGTTTCGATAAAGGAACAGGAGTGGATGTTGGCCAGGTCGATCACATTAAGGGCGCCTGTTTTGCCGGGCTGAAGCAGGCTGAACGGATCCTGTATATCGCGGACAAGTACCCGCATCCATGGGGGGGCACGGAAACGGCCCCGGCCGGAAGAATATGCCTGCGAAAGCAATTCGGTCATGCCATATTCGGAATGTATGCTGGTTTTGTGAAAGGCTTCACAAAGAATGCTGTGCAGTTGCTCCCGGGTGATCTCCTCGCGGCGCCCTTTCATGCCGCCGGTTTCCATAACGGTAATGTTACGGCCCAGTGCCATGCCGGACTTTTCCGCAAAATCGAGCAGGGCAAACGAAACCCCAATGAGCAGGACCGGTTTTCCCGAATCCGAAAGCCGGGACAGTTTATCCGCCAGGCCCTTACAATCATCCGGGAAAAAGCCATCAGGCTCATTCCTGTTTGCCCGCATCAGACCGTTCACCATATAAACCAGCGACGAATCCTGCCTTTCGAGATAGGAAGGCAGCAGACCGAGAATGGCGTAACGACCGGGATCGCCGTAAAACATTTTAAAGCATTTATAGAAGCTCTTATGATACAAATCCGGATCATGGACATAATGCCGGCTTCTTTCCATCCCCCCTGTTCCGCTGCTTGAAAACACAAGCTGCGCCTCCCGCCCTCCGCTGACCACTTGCTTTGTTTTGAAAAAAATTATGGGGAGAAAAGGTATCTCTTCTATGGTTTTCACCTCGTTTATCCTGATACCCAGGTAAGCCAGGTAATCACGGTATACGGGGTTATGACGTCCCTGGTAACGAAATATTTCTATCGCAAGCGCGTTAAACTCTTCACTGCTAAGCACATTGAAAAGCTTTTCACTCAGTAATGCTATGTTTGTATTAACAGCCAACGGCTTTTTTGTATCTTTACATCATAAACCTATACCGGTATGAGGTATTTCTCAAAAATAAGCTTTATCCTGGTTCTTGCATTGACAATATCAGCCATTTCCTGTAAAAAAACAAGGAATTTTTCTGAGATACCACGTATTGAGTTCATTAGTTTTGACAAGATATACAATCCCGATCTCGGCATTTACGAACGCGGCGTACTGGCATTTTCATTCGAAGACGGTGACGGGGACATTGGCCTTGAAAATAGTGATACATTCCCGCCTTTCAACCCTTCCTCAAAATACCATTATAACCTGATCATTACCTATTTTGAAATGCAAAACGGTGAATTGAAGGAAGTTCCCATCCTCTGGTTTAATCCCCAAAGCGGGCAATATGATACCCTTACCCTCAGCGCCCGCATACCAAACCTCACACCCGGAGGAACCAACAAAGCCATCAGCGGAGAGATCTATGACACGCTCTTCATTTATAATTTCAATTCAAGTTTCGACACCGTTCTGTTCGAAGCATACATCATCGACCGTGCCCTGAACGAAAGCAATACCATAAGTACTCCGCTGATAATCAGGTGACGACAACTTGCTTAACATTCCCTTAACATAAAGATAAAGATTTCTTAAAGGCTCCGGATGCCCATCGGAAGCAATACCGGCATATTTTTGTGGCAAATCATAAAAACATGAAAGCAATCATTATTCTATTAATAGGTATGTTCATCGGGTTGCAGGTTTCCTTTGCCGGCAATGAAGGTAAAACCGAAGCACCCGCAACCACCACCAGCCTGAGTGGCAAAGTCCTCGACAAAATTACCGGTGAAACCCTTGCCGGCGTCATGGTACAGCTTGACGGCCTCGATCAGCAGGTATTCTCTGATTTTGACGGCTGTTTCTCTTTCGAAAACCTGAAACCCGCCGAATACAAGATCACCGTTTCATTGATCTCCTATGAAACCGGCCAATTGGAAGTGGACCTCAGCAAACCAACAGAAAAGCAACTGAAAGTCATGCTGCAAAATGTAAATTAATCGTCTGATAATTATTCAATTCATATTATGAAGACAAACCCCGGGGTTTGTCTTTTTTTTATAAGCCAGGCATATTGACATCAGGCATTTTCAGCAAATTTTGTACCTTTGAAATGAAAATTAACCATTTGATAATGAAAAAAATAATTTTATCTCTGATCCTGCTGATACCGGCTATAACGATTCTGTCGCAGGAAGTACAGTTTAAAAATGGTAAATACTATCAGAATGGCAAGTTGTTCACGGGAAAATACACCGAATACCATATTAACGGGAACCTGAAACTCGAAAAGGAAATAAGCAAAGGCCTTGAACACGGCCACGCGTTTCATTACTATGAAAACGGGCAGAAAAAAGAGCACAGGGTCTATAAAAAAGGTAAAAACCACGGGCTTTGGGAAAGCTGGGATGAGAACGGGACCAAGACCGCCGAAGCCTCCTACCACAACGGCACAAAACATGGCCCCTGGAACATCTGGGACAGTAACGGTACACAACGTTATGAAATGTACTATAAGAAAGGCAAGAAGACCGGCCACTGGAAGATGTGGAATGAAAAAGCCGAACTCACCATGGAGCGTGAATACTAAACAGAACCCGGCATATTTACAGGGCGGGGTATGCAGACATGCCCCGTCTTTTTTATGGCCCACTTTAAATGCTGTCCGATAAAGCAATTACGGATATTATTCGTAATTTTGGCCGGTCAATCTTGGCCAATCATTTCGTAAACTATCGAATTTCAGCATGAGAATCATCATTCCCATGGCGGGCAGGGGAAAGCGCATGAGGCCACATACCCTGAGTATCCCAAAGCCACTTATAAAAATAGCCGGAAAGCCAATTGTTCAGCGATTGGTGGAAGACATCACCGCCCTGATACATGAGGAGGTGGAAGAACTGGCATTCATTACCGGTGATTTTGGCAGTGAAACCGAAAAAGAACTGCTTTCAATTGCGGAAAAAACCGGTGCCAAAGGAAAAATCTATTACCAGAACGAACCGCTCGGCACCGCCCATGCCATACTCTGCGCAGGGGAATCGCTTAACGGCAAGGTAATCATTGCATACGCCGACACCCTGTTCAGGGCAGGTTTTTCGCTCGACGACAGTAAAGACGGGATCATCTGGGTCCATCAGGTAAACGACCCCTCTGGTTTCGGTGTGGTTGAACTGGATAAAGACCGGTGCATCACTGCTTTTTATGAAAAACCGGCAACATTTGTATCCGACCTGGCCATTATTGGCATTTATTATTTCCGCAACGGTGAACGCCTGAAACAGGAACTGCAATACCTGCTCGATCAGGACATCAAAAGCGGTGGCGAATACGGAATTACCGATGCCCTAAGAAATATGACGGCAAAAGGAACCCGCTTTTACACGGGTGCCGTCGACGAATGGCTCGACTGCGGCAACATGGAAGCCTGCGTATACACCAACCAGCGGATACTTGATACCAAAAAGCATCAGGAAACGCTCATTCACGAAACCGCCGTTATCGAAAACTCCCTGGTCAGGGAGCCCTGTTTTATCGGCCGGGATGCCATCATTCGAAATGCCGTGATCGGCCCCTACGTGTCAATAGGAGAAAACAGCCTCGTCGAAAACGCCGTGGTCGGCAACAGCATCATACAGTCCGGTTCGACAATCCGGCAAGTGAGCATGCACAATTCAATGATCGGAAATTACGTTGATCTGACGGGCCACCGGCAAAAATACAATGTCGGAGACTATACCGTCATTAACGAAGATCATAACACAAGCTGACCATTGACATGAACAATAAAATCAAATATATGATCAACATCCTGACCTTCCTCATGCTGTTGATCCTGTTGCCGGGAACAAACCTGGCACAAAAAGGCGGCAAGAAGGACAAGGAGGCCAAACGGCAGGACAATACAAGCGTCTTTCTCGAAGCCAATACACAAAAACTTCTGGGCAACCTGGATGCTGCCGAAGCACTGTTTATTAAGAGCCTCAGCCTCGACCCGAAAGATGCGGCATCCATGTATGAGCTGGCAAGGATTGCCCGTGTGAAGGAAGAAACGGCCAAAGCCATAGAATGGGCTGAAAAGGCAGTTGAACAGGAACCCAAAAACACCTGGTACCTGAAACTGCTTTCGGAGTTATATCAGGACAACCTGCAATTTGATGAATCGGTAAAAGTCATAGAGAAGCTTATCAAACTTCAGCCCGGCGATCTTGAATACCAGTATGAACTGGCCATTACTCACCTGCTCATCGGGAACTATCAGAAAGCTATTGATGCCTATAACGTTATTGAAGAAAACATCGGAATTACGGAAGAGATCTCCATCCAGAAACAAAAAATATGGCAACGACTGAAAAAACCCGACAAAGCCATTGCCGAGATCGAAAAACTATCGGTGGCATGGCCGGAAGAAAGCAGGTATAAGGCCATACTGGCCGAGCTATACCTGGCCAACGGCATGGATGAAAAAGCACTGGCCACTTACCTCGACATTGCCGAAAAAGAACCCGATAATGCGTACATCCACATTTCGCTCTCTGACTTTTACAGGAAAAAGGGCGATACCGAAAAATCATTCGAATATCTGAAACTAGGATTTGGCAACCCCTATCTTGACATCGACACCAAGGTACAGATTCTCCTTGCCTTTTATACCATGAATGAACTTTTCGATGAAGAAAAGGAAAATGCATCAATCCTTGCCGACATACTTATTACAGCGCATCCCGATGACCCCCGTGCATACAGCATCAGAGCCGACCTTTATTACCAGGATAAAAAATGGGAGGACGCAAGGAAGTCCCTCAGAACCGTGATCAGCCTCGACAGCAGCAGGTACGCGGTATGGGAACAATTGCTCTTTACCGAATCGCAGCTGGAAGATTTTGAGGCCATGCGCAGCGAAAGCCGCAGGGCAATCGAACTTTTTCCCCAGCAACCGCTTCCCTATCTCTTTTCGGCCGTGGCAAGCTATCATTTCGAAGATCACAGGCAAATGATCCGTGACCTTGAAACAGGAATACGCTTCGTGGTACGCAACGACCTCCTGCTCGCCGAATTCTATAATTACCTGGGCGATGCCTACCACCAAACGGGTGAAGACGAAAAAGCCTTCGAAGCTTATGAGAACTCCCTGAAGGTCAAACCCGATAATTCCATCGTGCTGAATAACTATGCCTACTACCTGTCGCTGGCAGGACTGGAACTGGAAAAAGCCAGGGACATGTCGGAAAAATCACTCGAGCTTGACCCGGGCAATGCCTCGAACCAGGATACCTACGGATGGATACTTTATAAGCTGGGAGAATACGAAGAAGCTTTGGAATGGATTGGTAAATCGATCGAAAACCATGAAAAGGACAATGCCGAAGTACTGGAGCACTACGGGGATGTACTCTACAAGCTCGGCCGGAAAAAGGAAGCTTTGGAATACTGGAAGAGGGCATTGAACGCCGGCAAGGGCGGAACCGAATTTCTTGAGAAAAAAGTCATTGATGGCACGCTCCATGAATAATCCCGGCCTCCGCATGCGTTACGCGCTTATCAGCGGCATATTGCCTGCCCTTATCACCGCCATCATGCTACTCGGTGGATGTTCTGCCAAACGCCAGGTGATCAAGGAGCCGCTCAGGGAAGCAAAAACAAGTTTCCTGCTTGATGAGCTCGCCAAAAACGAAATGCGTTTCGACTGGCTGTCGGCAAAGTTCTCGGTCGATTATATCTACGACAAAAAACTGACCGAATTCAAAGGGCAGATCAGGATAAGAAAAGACAGCGTAATATGGGTTACCTTCTCCCCCGCACTGGGAATAGAAATGGCCAGGCTTAAGATCACCACCGACTCCGTACTCTACATTAACCGGATCAACAAAACACACCTCTCAGGCGATTACAGTTTTATCAACGATTTCCTGAAGACCCGCATCGACTTCGACGTTCTGCATTCGATCATCATCGGGAACGACTTCCAGTTCTACGATAAAACAAAATTCAAGGCGCATGTCGATAAGGTTGAATACAAGCTGTCAACTTCCGAACGCCGCCAACTGAAAAAATTTGTCAAACAGGATGAAACGGAAGCACCGGTATTTTACCAGGATATCTGGCTTGACCCTAATACCTTTAAGATCACCAAAGTAAGCCTGAAAGAGATTAAAAACGATAAGAAACTGGAAGCCTATTACAGTGATTTCCGGAACCACAATGGGTATTTATTCCCCTATGATTTGATCTTTGACATCTTTGCCGACAGCAGGGTTACCGTAAAGGTAAACTACTCGAGGATCCGGCTGAACGAGCCGCTGACCTTTCCTTTTGCCATCCCCGAAAAATATGAAAGGATCTGGTAAATGAAAAAGAATTTTGCATTTATACGGTCAGCATGGCGATTAACATCGCTGCTTTTGCTGATAAATATTCTTATCCCGGAAAACGCACATTCGCAGGATAAAAAAACGCAATTGCAGCAGGAAAAAAAGCAAATTGAAGAGGACATTGCCTATACCAGCAAATTGCTGGCCCAAACCAGCCAGAGCCGCCGATCGACCATGGAAGGGCTCACCATTCTTCAGCAGAACATCAGGCAAAGGGAAAGGCTGATCAACAACATCAAGGCCGAACTGGCCTGGCTTGAAAATGAGATCGCTCAAACGGGCGACAGCATTTCCCGTCTTTCGGCCGAACTCAGGAAACTGAAAGATGAATATGCCAAAATGATCTATCATGCAAATCGCAACCGAAACGCATATGAACGTTTGGTTTTTATTTTTTCGGCGGAAGATTTCAACCAGGCCTACCGGCGGATCAGGTATTTCCAGCAATATGCCACCTACCGCAGAACCCAGGCCGGATTGATCAGGCAGGCAAGTGAAACGCTTGCAAAAAAAGAACTGGAACTGGAACGCAGCAAGGCAGAGAAACAAAACCTCCTCGGTCTCGAACAGGAACAAAAAAAGCAGCTTGAAACGGAAAAATCCAATATGGACGTCACCATCCATGATTTGAGTAAGCGGGAAAAGGAGCTGAAGGCTGCACTGAAAGAAAAGGAGAAGGCCGCTGCCGACATGGAAAAAGCCATACAGGCCATCATTGCCGAAGAGATCCGGCTTGCCGAGGAGCGGGCGCGTGCGGAAGCAGGCACCAAAACCAGCAGTGGCTTTGCCCTTACGCCTGAAGAAATGCTGCTTTCCGAAAACTTTGTGAGCAATAAGGGAAAGCTGCCCTGGCCAACAGAAAGAGGCATCGTGTCGGGCACCTATGGCGAACATCAACATCCCGTCCTGCCACGTGTAAAAATAAAGAATAACGGCATTGACATCCTCACCTCGGAAGGCGAACATGCCCGTGCCGTTTTCAGTGGGGTTGTTACCAGGGTGATGTCGGTACCCAATTTCAACAATGTGGTGATCATTCGCCACGGCGAATACCTTACGGTGTATTCGAACCTTGACGAGGTGCTGGTACAGCGCGATCAGATGGTTGAAACAAAGCAGCCGATCGGGCGTATCTACACCAACCGCAAGGAAAACAAAACCGAACTGCATTTTGAGATATGGAAAGCCAAGGACCTGATGGATCCCGCTCCCTGGCTCGCCGGAAAACGATAGGATTATACCGGCATCCTGATCACCCGCAGGCAACTGCTGCGGTTAGCGTTACCAACCCTGATAAAATATATTCCCGGGGGAAGAAGACCACCACCTGCATCCCGCCCATCCCAGATAAATTCATATACTCCATGCCCGACATTATATTCTTCCCGGCTATATACCAGTAGTCCGGATGATGAATATACACTGAAGCCAATCCTTCCGCTTTCAACATTGCCTGCAACTACCCTTATACTACCATGGAAAGGATTCGGATAAGCCTGCAGGCCGGGAGAAGAGGAAACGGGGCCGCCCTCAATGCCCTGCACCGGAACCACTGTCATCTGCAGCACCAACGGGATGCTCATGCCCGCCATATCGGTTAACGAGAGGGTGCCGAAATAGGTTCCTTCATCCATACCAATAGCGTTGAAACAGATGAGTAAGGTATCTTGTCCGGATGGCGGCAGTGTTCCGGCAGAAAGGTACACCTCCGCCCAGGGAGGCATTTCTTCCGTATCAACAACATAGGATAGCTCAAAGCCAAGCAGGTTGGCAATACCGTTGGTTTCACAGGCAGTGGAATCCGGTGCCAGGGAAATGGACAGGGTATCGCCTTGAAACTGTATGCGCGGGTTAACCAGCTTCCGAACGGCATTGTTCACATTCAGCCTGCCCCCCGAACCACAGATTGTATCGAAGCCGGGAAGCGGATCCACCCCATCGAGGATAAGGTTTTTCAGGAACCGGGTCATAGAAGCCGGCTCCTGCTGATACCTGAGCATAAATGCATCGCCGGCTGCTGCAAACATCAGGGCCAGACTTCCCGCCACATGGGGTGCGGCCATGGAGGTACCGGTTTTATAGCCGTAAGAATTGGGGATACGTGTTGAAATAATGGACTTCCCGGGTGCGCCCAGGTCGACGGAAACAGTGCCCCAGCCCGCCGCCAGGTACTTTTCATCCTTATTGGTGGTATTGGTAACGCTGATGAGGTAATCAGTGGTAAAACCGCCCGGTATGTCGCCAACCTCATCCACATTCCAGATACCGTTCATGGTGGCGGAAACATTCATGATACCCAGGCTGCCCAGCGAATCATACATACTCTCCCATACCGGGTAGTCGTCGGGGTTGCCAAAATCAACCCCGAAAGAGCTGTTGGTCACTACCACATAAGCCCCTTTTGCCCCGCCGCTTTCATCATAAAGCTTACGCATACTGTATACGTACGAATAAGCTTCAACCACAACCGACTCGACGGTAGATGCCCCCACAACCGGCATTACCTGTACATTCCAGTTGATGCCGCTCACACCTTTCCCGTTGTTGCCACGTGCCGCCGCAATGCCGGCCACATGCTGTCCGTGGTCTTTGGGCTGTATGTAACCGCTGCTGTAAATGGCATTCCAGCCGTCATAGTCGTCGATATAGCCGTTACCATCGTCATCGATCCCGTTTCCGGGAATTTCATTCCTGTTTTTCCGGTAATGCATATCTTCATGGCCCAGTGCAAAACCATCATCGACAATTGCGATGACAATGGTGTCGCCAAGGGCGGTAAGTCCGTCATTAAAGGCTACCTCCCAGGCCATGGCAGCATCGATATCGGCACCCGGTATCCCTCCTGCCTGCCCCGTATTTTTCAGGGCCCATTGCTCATCAAAGAGTGAATCGTCGGGAATCACTTCCCGCAGTGCAATATAGTGATCAAACTGCAACTTATTCACAAGCGCATTGCCGGCTATTTCCTTCAGCAGTGAACGTTTGCCTGTATGAACCGGTTCATATGAAAACAGCCAGATGCCCAGTTCCTGCGACAGACACTTTTCGGCTTCCAGTTGTACGCCGGCGTAGGCATTCTCCAGTATGCCAATGGCTTTTATGTGGGATATGCCCGGCCTTAGCTGGATGATCATCTTTCCGGGAACGGCATTATCATCAATATCGTGATCGGGTACATCCGGCGAGAGCAGCCAGAATGGAACGAACAGGATTATGATTAAACGTATATTCACCGGTTCTTTTATTGAGTGTAGCCTATTTTCTCATCCGAAGGCTAAGTTACAAAAGTTAAAGTGTGGGATTACCTGGTTATAACAAAAAACAACCGGTAGCAGTTGAACTTTCATTTTAACGGGATGAAACCACATCATAAATATTCTCATGACCAGATCACCATAATAATAACCTTATCCCGATCTCAATCAAGCATGATCATCTTTCCCGTCAGGGGCATACCGTTTACCACTATACGGTAAATATAGATGCCGGCCGGCATGTTTTGTCCGTCCGCGCCTTTTCCGTTCCATTCCAGCAGCTTCGTACCTGCCCGGTAAAAGCCCGCCGGCAGGAGTTCATAAACGAGACGACCCTGCATATCGTAAACTTCCGCTCGTACATAGCTGCGTTCATCGAGAAATAAGGGGATATGTGTATGGCCCGAGAAAGGATTGGGATAGTTTTGAACGGCTCCGGCCGGGTCACCAAACCAGGGGTCATCGATATCCAGGGCACTTTGCTGCACATCAAAGAATTCGAGCAGCCGCCACATAAAAGTCTCAACCAGGCAGGTATCGGATGACACCAGTCCGCCCAGTTCGAAGATGGTGCCCACAGTCTTATAGGTACCGGCATCATGGGCAACCGCGGCACAATACGGATATTCCCGGCCGGTAAAGATGCTGAAGGCGGGCTCCTGCGGCACCAGGTACTGGTAACAGACGGGTTGCGGTGCCATGTTGGCATATGCCAGGCCTTCGGTAAAGGTGCTGTCGGTGCCATCCAGGATATTATAAAGGCCCGGCATATTCATTGTTTCGATGTTAAACCTGCCGAAGATGTCCCAATAAGGCTGCTGCGTCCATGCGAGGCGACCTTCCATGTAAAGCCGTCCGCCCTGATCAAGGTATTGAATGAGGGTATTGCTTTCCAGGGCTGATACATCATGGTACGAAAAATATTTGCCCAGGCAGAGGATAACCGACTGGTAAGCATCCAGCGACAGGGGAAAACTTCGGGTATATTTCGCTTCGACACCCATCTGTTGCAGGAGTTCATAAACCTGCGGACCCGAGTGCGTCCCCGGATCCATATCGACGATGCAAACAGGCACCTTCCCAACCCTGAGGCTGAAGGGCAGTTCCCTTATCAGACCATTCTCTTCTTCAAGTTTCAGTACCAATGAAACTTCCTTTCCATATGGCAGCGCATAGCTTGCTGTCAGGTCAAAGGTAGCTGTTGCCCTGGCACCGGGTTGCAATTCACCGAATGTGGCCGCCTGCGATCCAATTACTGTAATTCCCGGATCTTCGGATACGACCCGGCCAATAACAGATCCGGATCCCAACAGGCCATCATTGGCAATCTCAACCATCAGGGGGGCGGTTTCGCCCGGATCAAGGATCCCGTCGGCATCAGTAACACGCCATGACCTTAACATGAACATTGGTGCCCTGCTCTCGAAAATGAACGGCCGCGAAGACGTTTTACCGGCCGATTGCAGATCCATCCTCATTACGATCACCTGCCGGTCGGGGAGTTCCGGATCAGTCTGGCAGCTGAAAGCTCCAATCAACTCCACATGCTCCCCAGCCGGCAGAGTCTGAACAAAATGGCTGTTATCGATAAGCATCAAGCCGGGATCTTCGCAGGAAAGGATGAAATGCAGATCCTCGATTTCTGCCACACCCTGGTTTTTCAACATCAGGTTGAGATAAAAAAACTGACCGCTTTTTAGTGTATTATTTGTGCTGCCCTGGACATAAACATCCATTTCAAGGCCATCGGTAAGCTGGAATTTTCTGCTTGTCCCGAGCAAGGTATTGTCGACGGCCAGCACACTGATCCCGCTCTGTATGCCATCGCCATTATAAACTTTTAACAATCCTTCAGTGCTCAAAGAAATTGAATCCGGAAGGGGCAGCCCCCTGTAGATTACCCGGGTTCCTGGGCTGATCTCAGGCAGTGCAGGAAGTTCCGGCAGGCTGTAATTGACCAGGTCGCCGTCGGAGATGCCCGCCACCCAATCCATGGCGGCATTAAGCTCCATATCGCCATAGTAAAAATCAATATTCCCATCGGGGAAAAGCTTAACGGCAAAGTTGAATTTGCTTGATCCAATTTCGTCCTCCAGCGCATTGATCCACCTGAAAACAGCGCCATTTTCATCGCCCGCATACCATACACCATGGCCATAATCGGCATTCACGATCATTTCCTGACAGAGCAAGGGAGCGATCACACGCTGATTGCGCAGAAAATAAGCCATATCCCTCAGGTATGACCAGAAATACATGTTCTCATCAAAAAAGATGTAACCGCAGGGCGATACCATGACCGTGTCGAACCGGTTCCCGTAAAAGGGAAAACTGAACCCGAGGGCTTGCGCAACAGGATGGTCCGTATAGGCATTCCCGATGATCAGTTCCCCTTCATTCCCGGGATATATACCCGGGCCCATGCCCATATCATAGTTTTTGTCGAGGTACCAGCGGTAAGGTTCCTGGCCGCCGGCGGCCTCCAGTTGCAACGCAAGCGGCTGGCCCGCCTCAAGCGGGGGAATGCCATCGGTGACAATGGTAAAATCATTGGGTGAAGGCAAATGATCTATATACAGCATCGTGGTGCCGTTATCGGTGAGGATCACATTTTGCTGAATGCACGGAATTTCCGTAAACCCTTCCTGATAATCGATCAGGCTGAAATCCTTTATCTGCCCATATCCGAGGTTTTCCGGATCTTTCTCATCCACGATCAGGAAAAAGCGGTATTCTTTGCCCGTTTCAACGTATGAAAGCAAGGGCGTGATGTCAAGTCCAAATTCGATGGTCTTGTTTTCCGGGGTGGTATCATTGCCCTGCATATAGTGCCATCCTCCCTGATAATTGAAAATTGAAAAGGATTGCACATGCTCAGGGATATCCGATTCGAGGTTACCGCTGATCCCGGCGCGTACCCTGATCCGTTGCCGGTAATTGTGTTCGAGGGATACTTTGAATGCCATCCGGGTGTCGTGATACGCTTTGGCCCCGAGCACATGCACGGTATTGGTCCATATGCCGCCATCCCCGAAGTCATCGGCAAGGGTTTTATACATCATATAGGCAAACCCGCTGTCGGCCCATGTTTCGCCATAGCTGTTGCAGAACTTCAGGGCTCCGATCTCCCGGTCGCGCATATCGATAATGCCATCCCCGTTCAGGTCGATATGATTTGTATATTGCCCGTCGCCGTTATAATCATAGCGGATGCTGTCGTTATAGCCAATGATGGTCATTCCGTGCGATGCTTCGGGGTACCAGGATGTGATCACCTTTTTACCGGCCTGCGGGCTTCCCTCCGGAAGGGTATTCAGGTTATAGGGGCTGGAGGCCATGAAGCTTGCCACTCCGCCGGTTTCAGATCCGCCGCCATGATGGGAAAGCCAGTGTTTCAGTGTGAGCAGGCCCTCTTCATCGCCAACAAAAATCTTATAAACCTCTTCAATACGGTTGTTCATGGCATTGTACCATTGATCGTAACCTGACATCCAACGTTCGCCGCCGCCATGATAAAAACCACCATAATCCGAAACGTTTGGGGTTCCGTGGTGCTTCAGCACATCCATTGTAAAGAGGTAATTCACCCCGAACCAACCATCCCCGCCGTTGAAAAAATTCCAGGCAAAATGCGTGGGGTACTGGTTGGCAGTGATGTCAGCAGGCAGGTCGCGCAGGCGATTGATCTCATAGGTAAAATTATAGGCGATGCTTGTTGCCTGCATACAGTTGGGGAAGCTCTCCTGCGAAAAAACCGGCCTGAACCAGGGATGCTGTGAATTGTCAATGCTGTCGGGCAGGCTCCTGCCAAGATGTTCAGCGGGAATCAGCAGCGGTTTAATGCTGTTCATCGCGGCGGCATCCGCTTCAGTAAGCGGGCCGGTATTACGAAGACCCGAAGGAACAGGCCAGAGATCATGTTCCTGTGCCGTTAATATCCCGGCAAGGATCAAACAAATAAGTGTCAGCAGTTGTTTCATACAATAAGTTGGTAATATCAGGGCAATTTATTCCAAAAAAGTGAATCAGGCAAGCATTATCAAGTTATTGGTATCATCAATAAAGTAAGCGGTCGGTAGTATGGAGCAGACCACAGTGCAATGATAGTCATTTTTGCCGTGCCCGGTGATGCGGTGCCTTTTCCGGCACCTGATGAGATGATGATGTAAGGAGTGTATATATTTATCGACTAAAAGAAAAATGAGCCTGAAAAAAGATTTTTAACGACTGTGAAAAAATAAATGAGCCATGAAAAAACTGCGCATAATATTTTTGTATCTGATGTTTTCAATATCCGTAAATTTTGCTTATTCACAGGGATGCAACGACGCCGGATTGTGTACCATGGGTGATCTCGACGGGCAAAGAACCGGCAATGGCGATCAGTACAATACCCTGCTTTCCTATACTTTCGGGCTGGGAGAAAAGCAGGCCCTTGTCAATACCATACAGTTTGAACAGCGCCTGAATTTTGCAGAAGACAGGCTGCAGATTTTCCTGAAAGTGCCTTTTCATTATATCTATGGTGATCTCGGGCAGGCTTACGGGCCGGGCGACCTCAGTGCCGGGATTAATTATACTTTTTACAATAAAGATCAGGCGGGGGCTTCGTTCATGGCAGCAGCAAGGTTGCCTGTGAACAATGCTAAAAATACCATTGACGGCAAAGGAGCCCCAATGGTTTACCAGACCAGCCTGGGCACTTATGACATTGCCGCCGGAACCAGTCTCTTTTACGGGAAATGGCAGTTTGGGCTCGGGTATCTCAAGCCATTTGGCAGCAACGGCAACTACTTTTATCATGCCGAATGGGCTTACGATCGTGATGCTCTGGAATATATTGAAATGAGCGACCTTGCCCGCGGTGATGATGCCATGTTGCGTATAAACAGGTTTTTTTACACAGAAAAAAGCCGCTTTAATGCCGGGCTTCTGACCCTGTACAGGGTACAAAAGGATAAGGTTACGCAACACGGACAGCGCGTGGAGCTGGACCAATCCGATGGTTTGACCATCAACCTCAACCTGGGCTACCACCGTGTACTGAAAAACCATGATGCCATCACCCTTTCTGCGGCAGCCCCTCTGATTACCCGCAAGGTACGGGCTGACGGCCTCACACGTACATTCGTGCTGATGCTGACATATGCATTCGGACAAAAAAAGCCGTCAGAAACTATCAGTCCATTCAATTTTGGCAAATAATTAAGGAATAAGCATGAATACGAACCTTTAAGGTATTACAGCAGGAATACCGATGCTGCCATTTCGATGATCTCCCGGTGATCGAAAGCTGTTTCCGGCAGTGCATCCGGCTTAAACCAGGCTGTTTCATCGGCATCGTCGCCTGCTTTCGCGAGCGCACCCGAAGGCAGGTAACCAACATAGGCTACTGATACGGTATGTCCGCGCGGGTCGCGTCCGGGTTTGCCAAAAGCATGCATTTGTGTAAGCAGAACATCCTTTAATCCGGTCTCCTCTTCAAGCTCACGGGCTGCAGCCATTTCCAACGGCTCATCCTTGTCGACGAAGCCTCCGGGCAATGCCCACCGGCCCTTAAAAGGTTCATTCCCCCTTTTTATCAGCAATACTTCAGGATCATTCCCTGAAAGCCGGAAAACCACAATATCGACGGTGAGGGCCGGGCGCGGAAAAGAATAGTTATAAGTCATTTTTCCCGTAAATATATGAATGTTTTACGGCACATATACAATCCGCTGACAAAATGAAGCGCCCCCGTTGCCGGCGGGGGCGCATTGCACCTGATGTTTAACTAACATAAAACGAACATTACAGCTTTTTAAAGCTGAACCTGGCATAGTAAAGTTTACCCATTGTTACACTGCCATTCCTTAAACGGATCTTTTCGATGTTTTCGATAACATGCTGCCTGAACGTCTCATTGCCGGCCAGGCTCTGTTCAACGCGAACAAAACCATCGTCATCGTAAGTAAATCCCACCACAACCACCTCCTTTTCAGCAGCACCGGACGTGTGCTTCGGATAACCGATGCATTGTCTGAATTGGCTGAGGAGATCGGGAGGAAGGCTGTTCCCGCCATTTTGCACTTCAAGGTCGATCACTACCAGGTCATGTGCGGGCAGGCGGTGATCCGGCATGTTGCTGTTCATGGTCACGGTAACTTTTTCGTCCTGCATACCGGTTTGGGACCCGGCGGGAAGAGCAGGATAAAGCAGCATCGAAAACATGATCATCAGAACAATTGTTGTTTTCATTTTAATTCAGATTAAGGTTACATATTCCGGTTTGTTTTTTTGAATCCAATAATATGCCACGTTTACAACTCACTCTATATTAATTATTTAGCTGCAATGTAATCCCTGATCAAAAGAACAAAAGTGTCCGTATATATTCATCACTGTCCGATATTGAACAGCCGCATTTCCGGTAGTGATCAATACTGTATAGACGATTTAACACACTGACTGTTACAGCATGATGTGTTTTTGTATGTTCAGGGGGGCATAATCATGAATGAGTGGGATGGAAAAGATATTCCGGTCATTCAATTACCGGATAAGCATAAAAATCCGGATGGTCAAATAACTGCCGGTTCATCCTTTTCATCCCGGCCGGCCACGACCAGTGTAAATTCACCTTTGGGCGGAACAGATGAGAAATGGCTGATGAGTTCGGCCAGGCTTCCCCTGACCGTTTCCTCATATATTTTGCTGATCTCACGCGACACGGAAGCCTGCCGGTTTTCACCCAATCCGGCGGCAAGTTGTGAGAGTGTTTTAAGCAGGCGATACGGTGATTCATAAAAAACCATGGTGCGGGTTTCATTCAGAAGGGAAGTGATCCTTTTCAGTCTGCCTTTCTTATGTGGCAGAAACCCTTCAAAAACAAAACGGTCGCAGGGCAGGCCGGAATTTACCAGGGCCGGGACAAAAGCCGTAGGTCCGGGAAGGCATATAATACTGATGTCTTCGCGGATGCATTCCCTGATGAGTAAATATCCCGGATCGGAAATTCCGGGCGTACCGGCATCGCTCAGCAGGGCGGCGCTTTCGCCGGCCTTTAAACGCCCGATGATTCCTGCCAGCACCTTATGTTCATTATGCTGGTGAAAGGCCACCATCGGGCCTGAGATCTCAAGATGTTTGAGTAAAACGCCTGAAGTTCGTGTATCTTCCGCCAGGAAAAAATCCACCTTCCCCAAAACATCAACGGCCCGGCGGGTGATGTCGGACAGGTTTCCAATGGGAGTGGGGACAATATACAGCATCGCTTATTATTCCGTAAGGGGTTGATATGAGCGGGCAAAGTCGAGCATCAGCCTGAATATGCCTTCATAACCACTGAGTGATAAATTGGCCGGTGTATCTTCCATGCTGTGGTATGCCCCTGAACCGGGGCCCATGGCATAAATAAAAAAGGCTTTTACACCTTTTTCATAGAATGGGCAATGGTCGCTGTTGCATGATTCTCCGCGTTTTTTCACCTGTTCAATATAATTGCCTTCCTGATTAAGGGCTGCCAGCCGCTCATAATCCCCGGAAAAAATTTCGCCGTTCACCAGGCCAATCCCATTGCTTCCTGTTCCCACCATGTCGAAATTCACCAGCAATTTTATTTTTTCCAGGGGGAACAGCGGATCATCCGCAAAATGCCTGGCCCCGTGCAGGCCCGCTTCTTCTCCGCTCAGGGTGATGAAAACAACCGAATAATAGGGTTCATTCCCTTGCGTGGTATAATGCCTGGCCAGGTCAAGTACCATGGCTGTGCCGCTGGCATTATCGTTTGCACCCGGGAAGAACACATCCGGTCCCATCATGCCCAGGTGGTCGAAATGAGCCGTGAAAACGATGAAAGTATCGGGTTCAACAATGCCCGGCACAAATGCCGCCACATTGTATGCGATATGGTTCTCAATGTAGAAATTCCTGATATCGAGGCTGATCTGTCCGGCATCTTCGGGTAATTTCGAACGTTTTATATCAAGTGTGACAAAGTCGAGCACTTTGCCACCATTCGATACATGCCACCAGAGCGTTTCATGGTCTTCCCTCAGGATGATTACCCCTTTTGACCCGAAATAGTTCTCTTTTTTAAGGTCCTTATGGTATTGATCGGTAACGATGAATTTATCGGAAAGATCTGTATCATCGAAGCGGGTATCGCGTCCGTGTTCAAAGAGGGAGTCGTTAAGCAGCCAGACCAGCGAAAAGGTTCCCCTTACCGAGGGTGATGCGGAAGAAACAATAAAGTCCATACCCGGTTTCAGCAGATTGCCGGCTGCAACAACCATAAGATTGTAAGGAAAGCTGTTGATCGGAAAGCTGTATTCCTGCATATATCCATTATCAAAAGGCGTTAACCCGATCTCCTGAAATTCTTTTGCGATAAACTCAGCCGCTTTACGGTCACCGTCGTTCACATAGCCCCGGCCATGGTATTTTTCCGATGCAAGTTCTGAGATGATCTTTCCGGCATAATCGATATCCTGCCCTTGAAGCCCCGTAAAAAACAGCACCGGCAGCAAGCATGCAAAGGTATTTCGCAGTTTTTTCATCATTGTTTTTTTTGTATTAAGCGGATGAAGAATGTAAAAGTTTTTCATCCATAAAAATCCGGCTTTTTTTCCAGTCAGGCAAAATTATTTCACGAATGAAATTTCTGTTTAAGGATATTTTTAAGCCTTTTGTAAGCCTCCGAACGATCCTTCCAGTCATATTGCCGGCTGAAATCAGCCAGTATCTGCTCGGCCGCGGCCATATCCCCGGCAGCGTTGAGTTTTTCTATGGCTTCGCTATAGCCCGAAGGGTTGCCTTCGAAAAGTTCGTTGATAAAAAGAAATTTGTCGTTGATCCCTATCGACATTTTAAGGTCACTGCCATTGGGGCTTGTCATATTTGCAGCAATGGAACGGTCCTCATCCTGCTGAAAGGCCTCCGCAATGGTTGTTGTTCCTGAAAAAAGATCGGCCGTGGTGATCACCGGTTTCTCAGGTTTATCAAGATCCCCGGCGGAAGCATCTTCCCCTTCCGTCTCTTCCGGTGGTAGTGCCCGGGCAGGATCAGGTGGAGGAGTTTCTGTCTCTTTCTCTGGTTCTGGTTCTGGCTCAGGCTCAGGTTCAGGTTCAGTTTGCATTTCTTCTTCAGGGCCCCTCGCATCTGTAGCAGGACTTTCGGGTATTTCATCCATTCCTGCAGTTTCATCCGGCTGTTCTTCGATATAATCATCCACAGGTTCTTTGATGATTCCGGGGATAATATCCGGTCCGGGCGTTTCCTCAACTACTTGCACGGGTGTGCCGGCCGGTCCGGGGACCACTGCAGGCGTTGCACTCTCATCGGCAATATTCTCCGTATCCAACTCAAATAATAGTGCATACGCTTCACGCAGCCGGCCGGCCAGAATGTCGATATCCATTTCGTGCACCTGCCCGGGGCCTTCCTGCAAATGGCTGATCTGTTTACAAACGGCTTCGGCATTATCCCTGATCGTTTTCAGCAATTCCTTATTCTTCATATCTTAATTTCCATTTAAATAAACTTACATTTTACCCATTTTCAACCACTTCAAATTGTTCAGATCATTGAATACAAAACAGGAATTCGTACATTTGTATAATGAACGAATAAAGATAAAAAAGATTGGCTTGAGGCAACACCTATGTTTTTAGAAAAATCAAAAAACCCCGACCGCAGCGGTTGGATCGAAGTAATTTGCGGCTCCATGTTCTCGGGCAAGACCGAAGAGCTTATTCGCAGGCTGAAGCGTGCCCGCATTGCCCGGCAAAAGTTCGAGATCTACAAACCGGTGATCGACAAGCGCTATCATGCAGAGGATATTGTTTCGCACGATGCCAATACCATTAACAGCACCCCCGTTCATTCTTCGAGCCAGATTTTGTTGATGGCCAATGATTTTGATGTGATCGGCATTGATGAAGCCCAATTTTTCGATGATGAGTTGCCTGCGGTGTGCAACACCCTGGCCAATGGCGGGATCAGGGTGATCGTTGCCGGTCTCGACATGGATTACCTGGGCAGGCCTTTTGGTCCCATGCCCGTCCTGCTGGCCATGGCCGAATATGTTACCAAGGTACATGCAATATGTCCCGTTTGCGGTGACCTTGCACAGTATTCTCACCGGATCGTTGAGCAGGAAGGACAGGTAATGCTTGGCGAAACGGATATTTACGAACCACTTTGCCGCAGGCATTTTATTGAAAAGACAAGGAAACCAAAAGGGAAATAGGTTACCGGCATTGTATTCCTTCATTTTTATTAAGTTTGCAAACGAATTAACAACATAAATTATTCAAACAATGAAGAAAATCACCTCAATATTCATTTTTTGCATGCTTTTCAGCGGCATTGCCCAATCACAAAACGAAACCATGTTCATTATCCGCACCAATTACGGCGACATAACAGGAATGCTTTACAATGACACGCCCGGTCATCGCGACAATTTCATCAAACTGGTCAATGAGGGCTGGTTTAACGGATCCACCTTTCACCGTGTTATCAAAAACTTTATGATACAGGGCGGAGGCAAGGAAGGCGGCACGGTCGACGTTGGTTATACCATCCCGGCCGAATTCGTTCCCGACAGGATCCATAAGAAAGGGGCCATTGCTGCTGCACGCACGGGCGACAATGTGAACCCGCAAAAGCGTTCGAGCGGCTCGCAGTTTTACATTGTCCAGGGCAGGATATATCCTGAAGAAGAGATAAGGGCCATCGAGACACGAAAAAACTGTGAATACACCGATGAGCAGAAGAATATTTACAAAACCCTTGGCGGAACTCCTTTTCTTGACTTCGATTACACCGTTTTCGGTGAAGTGATCGACGGATTGGATGTTATTGACAAGATCGCCGCCGTACAGACGGGTCAGCGCGACAAGCCGCTTAAGGACGTGGTGATGACCATTGAGATCATTGATTAATGATGATTGAGAAGATCAGGGAACTGGAAGCTGAGATTGACGGCCTGTCAGCCGGCAGTCATGAAGAGATTGAACAGATACGCATCCGGTATTTGAGCAAAAAGGGACTGATCCCTTCCCTTTTCAATGATTTCAGGGATGTGCCGCCCGATCAGCGCCGGGAGATCGGGCAGGCCTTAAACCTGCTCAAGCAAAAAGCCTCCGACACCCTGGCAGCATTGCGTGCCAGGCTTGAACAACCCGGCACGGGTGGCTCCGCCCTTTCCGACCTGACCCGTCCGGCCGAAGAGATCGGCATTGGTTCCAGACATCCTGTTTCACTGGTCAGAAACAGGATTACCGGTATCTTCCGGAATATCGGGTTCAGCATTTCCGACGGGCCCGAGATCGAAGACGACTGGCACAATTTCACCGCCCTGAACTTCGCACCCGAACATCCCGCCAGGGATATGCAGGATACCTTCTTCATTGAAATGCATCCGGAGCATAAAAATCAGCTTGCCCTTCGTACACATACCTCATCGGTGCAGATCAGGGTAATGGAATCGACAAAGCCTCCCATCCGCACCTTATCGCCCGGAAGGGTATACCGTAACGAAGCCATTTCTGCACGCTCGCATTGCATCTTCCACCAGGTGGAGGGGCTCTATATCGACAAGGACGTTTCCTTTGCCGACCTGAAACAAAGCTTGTACTATTTCGCCACCGAGATGTTCGGTGAAGAAACCCGTATCCGTTTCAGGCCTTCGTACTTCCCCTTTACAGAACCATCGGCCGAAATGGATATCTCCTGCATCCTCTGCAAAGGGAAAGGATGCAATGTATGCAAATACACCGGCTGGCTTGAGATTATGGGATGCGGAATGGTTGACCCCGCTGTACTTGAAAACTGCGGTATTGATCCACTTGTGTATTCGGGCTATGCCTTTGGCATGGGAATCGAACGCATCGCCATGATGATGTACTCGGTCAGGGATATCCGTTACTTCTTTGAGAACGACCAGCGTTTCCTCGGGCAATTCACAGCCGCCCTCTGAGCCCGGGGCTATTTTGTCCGTTCCCCGATATCAGCTTCATAAGGCACGGATAAGTGCCCCTGAACCATCATCCATTTACCACTACGTTTTTCAAGTACTCCTGTAAAGCGGATATCCTCAAAAATCACATTGTTGCCCTGGTAAATAAAGTTGTAATCCAGTACTTGCGAAAACCATGCCGTTTGTCCGGTCTTGCTGATCTGTATCTTCTGATCGCTGATATTGATAAAGGTATTCTGAAACTCGCTGAATTGCCTTTTCATGGCCTTCAGGATCGCATCGATGCCCGCCAGTTGTTCCTCACCTTCGGTCCCGAACAGGATAATATTGGTATCGGGAGCCCATATTCGCTCCACCGTGGTGAAGTCGCCGCACTCACGGGCCAGTTCATATTGTTCGAGCAGTATCCTGATTTCCGACATTTCCTGGTCGAAATCAATATCAGGGCATTTTTCCGCACCGGTAGTACAGGCGGTAAATACAAGCAGTAAAACCGGCAAATAGATGATGGCAAAACGTTTCATAGATCATTTATTTATGACCATCATGAGTTAATGGCCTTTGTTCAACATATATAAATTATTCGATAAAAACCAATGTTTATCAGCTGTGAATTTACATATTTTTCAGCCACAATACAAGGTCTGCGGGCAAATTTTTTGTTCTGCCGTCAAACGAATGACTTTCTCGAGGTATCCGGGCAATAAGTTAATTTGAAAAACTGTTCTGTTTTTGCCATAATATTCGTAAACTTGCACGCGAAAAATATATAAGTCCTGCTATATGAATCGACAGGCAATCCTCAAAAGGGTCAAGGCTTTATTTGTTGTTTCCGTTTTCGCCATACTGGTCCTTCTTTCAGCTATGGCAGGCTCGCCCGGCATTTTTGCCCAGCACCATAAGAGCCTTCATGAGGAATTTGAAGAGGTTGCCGAAATTGTAGATGAAGGTGAAAAGGATGCAGGCAGGATGATCATCGAACACCTTATCGATTCACATGAGTGGCATCTTTGGACTTATAAGGGACATCACGTTTCCATTCCTTTGCCGGTCATATTGTTTCACAAGGGTGAATGGCATTTTTTCTGGTCGAACAAGCTGGCCCACGGGCATCATCACAAAGGTTTTTATATTTCCAAAGAGGGGGATGACAAGGGTAAGATCGTGCGCGTTGTACGCGATGACATGCTGGATGACGAAATAATCCATGCAGAAACTTACGTGGAACGGCCCGTCGACCTTTCGATCACCAAGAACGTACTGGCCATTTTCATAAGCTGCATCCTGCTGGTAGTTATTTTTTCGTCCGTTGCCAGGGCTTACAGGCAGCGTGCGGGGCAAGCTCCCAAAGGCTTGCAGTCGCTGCTCGAACCCATTATCCTTTTTGTACGCGACGATATTGCAAAATCTTCAATCGGTGAGAAAAAATATGAACGCTACATGCCCTTCCTGCTCACCCTGTTCTTTTTCATATTGCTGAACAACCTACTGGGGCTGGTGCCTTTTTTCCCGGGCGGGGCCAACGTTACCGGAAATATCGCCGTTACCGGTGTACTGGCCATGTTCACATTCCTGACGACCCTGGTGAGTGGTAACAAAAATTACTGGAAACACATTTTCAATACCCCTGGTGTACCCTGGTGGCTGAAATTTCCGCTGCCGCTCATGCCAATCGTGGAAGTTGTCGGCATGTTAACAAAACCTTTCGTGCTGATGATCCGTCTTTTTGCCAACATCACGGCAGGACATACGATCCTTCTCGGATTCATCAGCCTGATCTTTATTTTTGGAAACATCAACGCTTATGTCGGTATGGGGGTCGGCATCGGATTTGCCGTTCCCTTTGCTTTATTTATCAGCTTGCTTGAATTGCTGGTCGCATTCATACAGGCCTATGTATTTACCTTCCTTTCGGCCCTTTACTTCGGAATGGCCGTACAGGAATCTCATTAGAAACCTTTTACTTAACCTAATAAAAATCAGAACCATGAGCCTTTTAAACATTATTTTACAAGCAGCGACAGACCTGGCCCCCCTGGCAAAGATGGGGGCTGTGTTTGGTGCCGGCATTGCAGCCATTGCTGCCGCTATGGGCATTGGCCAGATAGGCAAAAGTGCCGTTGAATCCATTGCACGTCAACCCGAGGCTGCAGGCGACATCCGGACAAACCTTATCATTGCCGCCGCACTCATCGAAGGAGTGGCGTTTTTTGCGATCGTGGTGAGCTTTCTGCTTGTTCTTATGTAAACGGCAGCAACTTACCCCCGTTATTCCAGGTATACACGAACAGCGGGAATATTGTAAGAACTTAATCTCATACAGATGGAAATAGTAAGCTCCGGCATTGGCCTGATCCTATGGATGACCCTTGCTTTTGCAGTCCTGATCTTTGTCCTTCGCCGCTACGCATGGAAACCGATCCTGCATTCGCTGCGCGAAAGGGAAAACACCATTGATGAAGCCCTGAATATGGCCAACACGGTAAGGGAGGAAATGAAAGACCTGAAGGCCGACAATGAACGCTTGCTCGTTGAGGCCCAGGAAGAACGCACCAAAATCCTCCGTGATGCCCGCAAAGTCAGGGAAAGTATCGTGGAAGAAGCAAGGGCAAAAGCCAACGAGGAAGCCAACAATATTATTGAAAACGCCCGTGAAAGGATCGAGCATGAAAAGATGGCCGCCATGACCGATCTGAAGAACCAGATCGCTGCAATATCCATCGAGGTGGCAGAAAAAATCCTTGAAAGGGAGCTCTCCGAAGGCAACAGGCAGGAAGAGTATATCAGAAAACTGATCAACCAGGCAAATTTCAATTAAGGGATAAGAATGCAATATTCACTGATAGCACAACGATACGCCAAGTCGGTTTTTGATCTCGCCCTTGAACTGAAGACGGAAGAGGCTGTCAAAACAGACATGGAACTCATCCTGTCGGTTTGCCGGTCGAACAGGGATTTTATCCTTTTGCTGACAAGTCCGGTAATCAAAACCGATAAAAAGGGAAAAATACTGGATGCCTTATTCAAAGACAAGGTCTGTGAATTAACGATGCGCTTTTTACATATCATTACCCGGAAAAAAAGGGAAAAATTCATCGGAAAGATTGCCGAAGAATACATTCAGCTTTATAAGAAGTTCAAAAATATTATTACTGTGCGCTTTGAAAGCGCTCAACCCATCAGCGAAACGATCAGGCAAAAGGTCATCAAACTGATGGAAGATCAGACAAAAGGAACCGTTGAACTCATCGAAGAAGTGAAGAAAGAACTGATTGGCGGCTTTGTGTTGAACTACGGAGGCTATAAATATGATGCCAGCATTGCCTGCCAGCTTCAGAAACTTAAAAAGAGCGCAGCGGAAACCAATTTGTATATCAGGGAAATATAAATTTCGAACCATGGCAACAATAAAACCAGCGGAAGTATCGGCCATTTTACGGCAGGAATTGTCGGGATACAAAAATGAAACTGAATTACAGGAAGTAGGCACCGTGCTGGAGGTTGGCGACGGCATTGCCCGCATTTACGGACTGAACAATGCCGAATCGGGCGAACTGATCGAGTTTGAAAAATCGGGATTGAAGGGAATCGTTTTAAACCTTGAGCAGGATAATGTGGGGGCGGTGATGCTTGGCGAGCCCGAATCGATCAGGGAAGGCGATATTGTTAAACGTACCGGCAAGATAGCATCTATCAGGGTTAGCGAGGGCATGCTCGGACGCGTGATCAATACCCTGGGAGAACCGATCGACGGTAAAGGTGAGATCAAATCCGAAGAGAGTTTCATGATGCCGCTGGAAAGGAAAGCCCCCGGGGTTATCTATCGCCAGCCCGTAAACGAACCACTGCAAACCGGCATCAAGGCCATCGATGCCATGATCCCGATCGGTCGCGGGCAACGCGAGTTGCTTATCGGCGACCGTCAAACGGGTAAAACGGCCATTGCCATCGATACCATCATCAATCAGAAAGAAAACTACGAACAGGGAAATCCCGTTTATTGTATTTATGTGGCTGTAGGGCAGAAGGGATCTTCCGTAGCCAGTATCGTAAAGACGCTTGAAGACAATGGTGCGATGGATTATACCATCGTGATTTCGGCAACGGCTTCTGACCCGGCAGCCATGCAGTTTTATGCACCATTTGCCGGAGCATCCATCGGTGAATATTTCAGGGATACAGGGAGGCCGGCCCTCATCATTTTTGATGACCTATCGAAACAGGCCGTTGCCTACCGTGAAGTATCCCTTCTTCTTCGCAGGCCTCCCGGGCGCGAAGCATACCCCGGCGATGTTTTCTATCTGCACTCAAGGCTGCTCGAAAGGGCTGCAAGGATCATTTCCTCCGATGAAATTGCCTCCCGAATGAACGATTTGCCAGCCTGCCTTCAAGGCAGGGTGAAGGGGGGCGGATCGCTCACGGCGCTTCCCATCATCGAAACCCAGGCCGGCGATGTTTCGGCGTACATCCCAACCAATGTGATCTCAATCACCGACGGCCAGATCTTCCTCGAGTCAAACCTCTTCAATGCAGGTATACGCCCGGCCATCAACGTCGGGATATCCGTATCGCGCGTTGGAGGAAATGCACAGGTTAAAGCCATGAAAAAAGTGGCCGGCACATTAAAGCTCGACCAGGCTCAGTACCGGGAACTTGAAGCATTTGCGAAATTCGGCTCCGACCTCGACGCCGCCACCATGGCCGTACTGGAAAAAGGCAAACGTAATGTTGAGATACTCAAACAGGCCCAGTACTCACCCATGCCGGTCGAAAAACAAATTGCCATCATCTTTTGCGGTTCCAGGGGGCTCGTTAAAACCATTCCGGTGGAGCGCATCCATGATTTTGAACTTGAGTTCCTGCATTTTATGGAGGAGAAGCATCCGAAGACACTGAAAGACCTTGAAAAAGGCATCCTGAACGAAGACATCGAAAAGATCCTCGAAGTGGCAGCGAGAAATATCGCCAAACATTACACTGTATAAAGAATCGTTAGCATACAGCCATGTCGAACCTGAAGGAAGTAAGAACAAGAATTGAGTCGGTAAGATCAACACAGCAGATCACCAGCGCCATGAAGCTTGTGGCAGCATCAAAGCTGCGCAGGGCACAAACTTCCATCCTTCAGTTACGGCCCTACGCCGAAAAACTTCAGGAATTCATTCAGTACATTGGCACAGGCACCGGGCAGGAAGGGGAAATGGCCTATTTCGAAAACAGGGAGGAAGAAAATGTACTGATCGTTGTGATCACTTCAAACCGCGGACTATGCGGAGCCTTCAACGCCAACGTGATCAAGCATGCCAACAAGCTGATCAATCAGAAGTACGGAGCGCTTTATGAACAGGGAAAGCTTTCACTTTACTGCATCGGTAAAAAAGGAGCCGAATTTTTTACCAGCCACGGCTACCCGGTCGTTGAACAAAATACGGACATCTTCGACAAACTGAACTTCGAAAACGCCCTGCCCGTTGCTGAAGGCCTGATGCAGGATTTCATCAGCGGTAAGTATAGCCGCATCATCATGGTATATAACCATTTTAAGAATCCGGCGGTCCAAATGCTGGTAAACGAGCAGTATCTGCCCCTCTCGCCCGTTGAAGCTGTGGATAACGGCCATGAAATTGATTTTATTTTTGAACCCGACAAGGCAAGCATTCTCAGTGAACTCATTCCGAAAAACCTCAAAACACAGTTTTACAAGGCATTGCTCAATTCCTACGCCTCGGAACACGGTGCCCGCATGACCGCCATGCATATGGCCACCGAAAATGCAACTGAGTTGCTGAAAGAACTCAGACTTAAGTATAACAAGGTGCGCCAGGCATCCATCACGAGTGAGTTACTGGAAATCGTGGGGGGTGCAGAAGCCCTCAAAGGTTGATGCGGCATACGGCCCTAAAAAAAACCTCCCGGTCAGAAACAGGATGGTTTTCACCTTTATCATCGCTGACGGATTTTTACAACTTCTGATCCAACAATCATTGTGTTTCGTTGTTATAAGTATTAAAAGAGGTTTCGCCATAAAAAACCGGATTATTAACCTGAAAAAACCAATATTATGTTAACGGAAAAACTTGAAAAAGCCCTCATCGGGCAGATCAAAGCAGAAGAAGAATCATCAAGGCTTTATT
>CAZHFC010000008.1:92494-92650 GCA_964531985.1 uncultured Bacteroidales bacterium | reverse complement strand
GAACGTATGAAATACAATTTAATAAATATGCTTATAAAGGTTTTGAACACTCTTAGTTGACAATCGAGTATTAAAAAAGGTTGCCGCATCGAGCGGCAACCTTTTTTGTGGGCCCACCAGGACGGGCACTAAGCACCCAGTGCTTAGTGCATTGCT
>CAZHFC010000008.1:0-92394 GCA_964531985.1 uncultured Bacteroidales bacterium | reverse complement strand
AATGAAAAAATGCTTACCCATCGAGGGTAAGCATTTTTTGTGGGCCCACCAGGACGGGCACTAAGCACCCAGTGCTTAGTGCATTGCTCATTCGACATTGTTCATGGCACATTTCTCATATAATTTTTTCATTTTTATGTGTGACATTTTTTGAATTTGGGTATTAATAGATAGAACCTTATAATAAATTCTATGCGAAAAGTGCTTGAAAATCGATTAGTGGAATTGGCTTTGTCAATAAGTCGAATATGTAAAATGCTTGATAAGAGCTATTTATCTCAACACCTTACAACACAGATAATACGATCTTCGACGAGCGCTGCCCTGAATTATGGAGAAGCACAAGCTGCAGAATCGCGAAATGATTTCATTCATAAGACAAGTATAGTGTTGAAGGAACTTCGAGAAACCAAAGTTAGCTTGAAACTTTTTGTTGACTCAATTAAGAAAGAAGAAATTCATCAACTTGTTGCATGTCAAAATGAGTGTGATCAATTAGTGGCCATATTTCACAAAACGGTGATGTCTGCTAAAAAAAAGAAATAAATGGTACTTGTAAAGTGAGCAATTCACAATGGACAATGAAAAAATGCTTACCCATCGAGGGTAAGCATTTTTTGTGGGCCCACCAGGACTTGAACCTGGGACCTACTGATTATGAGTCAGTTGCTCTAACCAACTGAGCTATAGGCCCGAAGAGGGTGCGAGTGTGGGTGTGGGTGTGGGTGTGGGTGTGGAAGCGTGTTTTAAGAATGGGCGTGAGCAAAAAGGGATGTTAAGGCCTGATTCCTTTTGCTGTTGAAGCATGATCCGCTGAAATTTAAAAAAATTCCACCGGAATTTTTGCGCATGCAAAGATACAAAATATCATCAAATTATCTTCAATCCTTTACCCGATTCCTTCAGAAAATGCAAAGTAACAATAACCCGGCAAACCATTGTTCCCCCCTTTTTTTAATACCCGCCCCATGATACCGTTCCAGTTTATATCACTTTAAAAACTCGCTAAAACTGACATTCGCGGCTTTGCCGCAAATATTCTTGCTTATACATGCTTAATGCCGTATATTTGCAGCACCCATTTCTTGTAAATTATTGAATGATACGATTAACCATGAAAAGTTTTTTTCTGGTATGCTTGTATTTGCTGTCCTTGCACGGCTTTGCGCAAAAAGGGATGCCGGAAACCGGTCCCCTCGCTGCAACTGCTTTCAAAGCCACTGCTCTGGACACTTTTAACCTCGTCTTTTCTTTTCCTTCAACTGCTTTTTATGGTGAGTACGGAGCCGAAACCGACGGCGAATTCGTTTATGTTACGCAATGGCACGACGACAGCCTTGTAAAATACGACATGAGCGGGAATATCATTGAACGCTTCGTGATTGGCGGCGCCGGCCGGATCAGGGACCTGGCCTGGGACGGACAATACTTTTACGGCAGCCCCAACGCAAACTGGTTTTTTATCCTCGACCTCGAAAACAAGGAACTGATCGCAACCGTGCAAACAACTTTTAAGATCAGGGGCATGGCCTACGATCCGGTAGAAGATGTGCTCTGGGCAAATGAAGACTGGTCGCCGGTGTTTTATAAAATGGACAGGGAAGGCAATATCCTCGATACCTTCACCCCCTCAGGCGCAAGCCTGGGAACCATCACGGGACTTGCCTGCGACAACTACTCTCCGGGAGGTCCGTTCCTCTGGGCTTTCAGCCAGGACAGCACGGGAGCCATGCTGGTTCAATATGACATTGCATCAAAATCGCAAACCAATTGCCTGATCGATTTGTCGAATATGGTCAGCGGCCCGGCATATGCCGGCGGATTGTTTATCAGCGACCTGCAGGGCGGTACCCTGCCTTCTATAGGCGGGGTTATACAAAGCAACCTGGTGTTTGCACTTAAACTGGATTATATAAACCAAACCGTCGGAACGGCAACTTACCCGGAACCAACACAAATTCTTGTATATCCGAACCCTTTCACGGATAGCTTCATGGTTAATACCGGGATACAAAACAACAGCCATACAACATTAAGGCTTATCAATGCCTCGGGGATCGTCGTGCACGAGGAAATCATGCCAAAACAGTCCGAAACCCGCATTCATGTTCCGGAATTGCCGGCAGGTTTTTATTTCGTATCACTTACGGGCGGATCCCAAACCCCGTATATGCAAAGGATACTTAAAATCAACTGATTTTTTTCACCTGAATCTGGCCGCTGCTTTCACCGCCTTTCAAAAAATGATTATTATTGGAAGATAATAATTTTACTATGCCGGGCAAAGCTTTTACACCCTTTAAACTGCGCGCTCTCGAACTCAAAAACCGTTTTATCAAAACGGCTACCTATGAGGGGATGGGTAAAAACGGCCTGATGGACGACCGGCTTCCAAACCTGCATGCCGGCATGGCTGCCATGGATGTGGCCCTGACCACCATCGCCTATGGCGCCGTAAATGCCGATGGCCTCACGCATGAACACCAGCTTGTGATCGATAAACAGGCCATCCCGCAACTGATGAAGCTGGCTGCTGCCGTGCACGGTCATGGCGGAAAGATCTCCATTCAGCTTACTCATTGCGGCTATTTTACCAGGAGCAAACGCTTTAACAGCCGTAAACCGCTCGCTCCTTCCCCTGTCCTGAACAAATACGGAATTATGAGGGGCAGACCCTTTTCTCGTTCCATGACCGTGAATGAGATCAGGCAAACAGCCATCGATTTTGCCGTTGCCGCAGGGACTGCCAAAACCGCAGGTTTCGATGCGGTTGAGATCCATATGGGACACGGTTATCTCCTCAGCCAGTTCCTGTCGCCGGCCATCAATAAGAGAATGGATGAATATGGCGGCACAACGGAAAACAGGATGCGCTTTCCCCTTGAGGTGGCGGATGCCGTGCGCAGGGAAGTAGGGGCTGAATTTCCGGTCCTTTGCAAGCTGAACCTCGAAGATGATATCCCGGGCGGGTTTACACTGGCCGATTGCATAAAGCTTGTTCATAAACTTGAAATGCACGGAGTGGATGCTGTTATTCTCAGCGGCGGCTTCACCAGCCTGACACCCTTTTATCTGCTGCGCGGGAAAGTGCCTCTCAGGGAAATGATCGCATCTGAAAACAATTTCCTGCAGAAAGCCGCCCTTCTCTTTTTCGGGAAATCAATCATCAGGGAATATGCCTTTACCGAAAACTTTTTCCTGCCGCTGGCTCGAAAAGTACGGCAAAGCACACGTATGCCCCTGGTGTATGTTGGCGGGGTCATCTCTGCCGCAGGTGTGGAAGAGGTAATGGATGCCGGCTTTGACATGCTTGCGCTGGGCAGGGCACTGATCGCCGAACCCGATTTCATCCGTAAGGTCATGCACGACCCCGGGCACCGGTCCCCTTGCGATCAGTGTAATAAATGCGTGGGCTATATGGAAAAAACCGGCGTCAAATGCTTCCTGGATGAACCTAAATGATATGCCGGCTGATAGCCTGCAAATTTCCGGTGTCGAAAACCACCAGCGATAACTCCGGCCCGTCCCAGGCAGCGTTTACCGACAATGTATTTCCAATATATTCATGCCAGTGCCCGGTAATGCGCGATGATTCATGTATGTGCCCGTGAAGGGTGACCATGGGGCTGCGTTCCTCGATGAATCTTTTCAGGGCGATGCTGCCTACATGAACATCCAGCGGAACATGTTCGTACATCATCCCATCCAGTGCCGCTCGATCGAGCCTGGTCTGATAGGGGGGCGTATGAAAAAGCATGACCGCCCCCGACAGGTCGTCATCACCGCTCAGACGCGCCAGGTCTTCACTGATGGTATGATACTCAATATCCGTTTCCGGCTCCTTCGTAAAAAACCCTTCGGTGGGATGGATGCAACCGGGATCAACATAACGGGAAACATCATACCGCTCCCAGTCTTTCATCCTGAAAGGCGTCGGGGGCACGTATGCATAGCCATAAAATGGCAAACCGTTAAAATCGTATTTCCTTTCGTGCATATAAACCCAAATCCCCGTATCCTGGGCAAGGATGAAATCCTCTTCATTCACCCGGGGGTCGTCATTACCAAGGATCAGCATCACCAGGGGGTAATCGTTTTTCATTTCCGATTGAAGGGCCATAAAAGAAGGCCGGAGGAAGTCGTCAAAAAAATCATCAAAACCCGGCTTGATACCCATGCCGTGCGGGAGAAGGTCACCACCCAGCAGGACCACCTCGGGAACTTCCTGCCTGACCTTCGCCAGCAGTTTTTCATACTGCGACACATGACCGTGAAGGTCAGTGGCAAAAAAACACCTTGGCATCTGTCAGTTTTTTTGTTCCTTGATTTTCACCGGCCGGGCCCTGTCGCTGACTGCCGTGATCAGGCAGGCGTAACTGTCATTCTTTTTGATATCCTTATCGGTGATGATATGCAGATCGATAAGGCTGTCGTTGCTGCGGTAACCCGATTTCATGAAGTTCATCTCGTTCAGGCATAAGCCCCAGCCCTCCATCCAGGTTTTGAATTTTTCTTCCAGTTCTTTGTCGCCGACGGAATGGGCCAGAATATCAATGTCGGAACCCGGTCCGGCATTGGCATTTTTGGTACTTCCGATCAGGTAAACGCCTTTCAGGCCGAAACGGTCAAGGTCGAGGTGCTGCGACAGCTTGTTTACGATGTCGTAACGCCATTTCCAGTGCTCATCCGAATCGGGGTTCAGCACCTTTTCCTCATCATATTGCGGGCTCTTTTCCGATTTACTGTTTTCAAGGTAATCCAGTGTCGATTTCAGCTTTCTCCTGAAGATGGTCCTTCCAAGGGTGCCTGCAATGGTGTTGAGCAGTTTCTGTTCCTCCTGCAGGAAAGCGCTTCCGCGGTGCAGGCGGATCAGTTGGGTATAGGCAATATCGATGCGGCCTGCTACATGCTCCCCCACGATGATCTCGGTTGATTGCATGTACTCCGTCTCTTCATAGTCGTCGGTTTCATAGGTTTTATCCTCAAAAACAATGCGGCATTCGCAAACCGAAGGATATTGCCAGCCCGGCGGAATGGCGTAAACCAGTTTCTGCATCATCTTATCCAATGGCATCTCATCATTGATCAGCAGGCTTTCGATACTGTAAAGGCAATTAAGCTCCTTTTCCCGTTCCATCAGCTTTTCGAGCCGGATATTCCGCACTTCGTTTTCCATAATGGTTGTTTTTTTTGATCTCCTGTTCCCGGACATATTTCAGTCCATCATTCGTTTATCCATAAAGAATTCATAAAAATACAAAAAATGACGGCAGGCAAGACGGATAGAGGGGTAATTTCCCTTTGTGTTTTACCGGATAACCGGATCCGGGTTTCTTCCCCGGGCTTTATTATCATTTATTCGTAATTTTACGCTCAATGAAAAATATTCGTCATATCATTTTCGATCTTGGTGGCGTGATCATCAATATCGACCCAGGAGCCGTGAAAAGGAAATTGATTACCGGGGGGTTTGGCAATGTGGATTTGCTGGACAGGCATTTACATGATCAGGGGTTTTTCCATGGTATTGAAACCGGTGTGGTCGGTCCTGAGGGTTTCAGGGATGCCGTAAGGGATTTTCTTGGCGTTCCGATGGATGACAAGGCAATTGATGAGGTCTGGAATGCTATGATCCTCGACATCCCTCCTGCACGCATCAGGTTCATGACACGCCTGAAATCCCGCTATAAGCTTTACCTGCTGAGCAATACCAATGCCATTCATCACAGCTTTTATGATGCTTATTTTCGCGACACTTTTGATTACCCGGGCCTGGGTGCGTTTTTCACCCAAACATGGTATTCTTTTATGATGGGGGTGAGAAAGCCTGATCCGGAAATATTCAGGATGGCGCTGAGCGATGGCCGGATTGATGCTTCGGAAACAGCCTTCATCGACGACCTGGAAGAGAACACCCTTGCTGCAGCTTCCGTGGGCATTCATCCATGCCATCTTTCTCCGGGCAGGGAGATCATGGATCTTTTTGATGAAAAGCTGGAACTGATCATTTGATCCGGCAATTTTTCATGATATGCAATCGGCCCGGTCGCTGTAATAAGCAACAACTTCCTCCAGCAATTCAAGTACCTGATTCGTATCGCCGGCCTGCATGAAGCGTGCCTTGAAGCCCCTGAAGTTTTTATACCCCCTGAAGTAATTACCATAATGTTTGCGCATTTCCATCACGCCCCTGGGTTCTCCTTTCAGCTTTGCAGACAGAAGAAGATGCTGTCGGCATACGGATGCGCGTTCCTCAACACCGGGTGGGGGAGGGATTTTGCCTGTCTCAAAATAGCCGCGGGTTTCCCTGAATATCCAGGGGTATCCCACTGCCGCCCGCCCGATCATGATGCCGTCAACGCCATAGGTGTTTTTCATTTTCATGGCCGTTTCCGGGCTGTCAATGTCTCCGTTACCAATGATCGGGATTTTTATCCCTGGCTTATTCTTAACGGCCCCGATCAGTGTCCAGTCGGCCTTGCCGCCGTATAGCTGTGCCCTGGTCCTGCCGTGAATGCTCAGGGCCGCTATCCCGGTGTCCTGCAACCTTTCGGCAACCTCCACAATGTTTTTATTCTGTTCATCCCACCCAAGCCTGGTTTTGACCGTAACCGGCAAATGGGTTGCCTTTACCACGGCTGAGGCAAGCCTGCACATCCCTGCGGGGTCGAGCAGCATGGCGGCACCCGCCCCTTTGGCTACAACCTTGCGAACGGGACACCCGAAGTTGATGTCGATAAGGTCGGGACCGGCCTGTGTGGCGATCTCTGCTGCCAGCGCCATGCTGGCGGCATCATGGCCAAAGATCTGTATGCCGACCGGACGCTCTTCATCTGACACTTCAAGCTTCTGAATGCTCTTGCGGGCATCGCGGATAAGCCCTTCCGACGATATGAACTCGGTATATACCAGGTCGGCGCCCAGGCGCTTGCACACCAGCCTGAAAGGCGGGTCGGTGATATCCTCCAGCGGTGCCAGAATCAAGGGGTAGCCTTTAAATATGATGTTCCCGATTTGCATAAAAAAAACGTGATGGTGCGAGATTTGCCGTTATACCTGAAAGGCTTTGTTTGCCGTCGAAAAGCAAATTTACTACTTTTACGCCTTTCATAAAAAGCCATCGACACATGTTCATGCAGGAACCGTTTTTATATCGCCTTTCCACTCCGGCCAAAATACTGGCCTTTTTACTGGTTGTTTTGCTGTCGGTCTTTTTTACCCTGATACTGGGTGTCCTGCTGGGAATACTCTTTTATGGCGGTGAAATGATGGACTATATCAACGGGGGCCTGCCATTGTACGACCCCGCCATGATATCCCTGCTGCGCTATCTGCAAATTATCAATACCATAGGCTTGTTCGTTGTGCCGCCTTTTATATTTGCCTTCCTTATAAGTAAAAGACCGCTTCAATACTTGTCGCTAAAACAATCTCCCTGTCTGATCTCCATTCTGCTGGGTGTTGGTGCGATCATGGCGGGCTTGCCGTTCCTTCACTGGACCATGGATCTCAACGGGTTGCTCAGCCTTCCGGAGTGGCTGGCCGGGGTTGAGGATTGGATGAGGCGCAGTGAAGAGCAGGCCAGGGCATTGACCGAACTGCTGCTGGGAACTTCCAGCCCGGGAGGATTGATGATCAACATGCTGATGATCGCTGTACTGCCTGCCCTGGGTGAGGAATTGCTCTTCAGGGGGGTGTTGTTGCGGCTTTTTCGCGAATGGACCGGCAGCGCACATCTTGCCGTTATCATTACGGCCTTTCTGTTTAGCGCCCTTCACCTGCAGTTTTTTGGCTTTCTGCCAAGGTTCCTGCTGGGACTGTTGCTGGGTTATGTTTTTGTATGGTCAAAGGCGATCTGGTTACCCGTTCTGCTCCATTTTTTCAATAACGGTTTTGCCGTTCTGGCAGCCTGGTTGTATGAAAGGGACCTTAGTAAAACCGATGCGGATTCATTAGGCGATTACGGCCATCCCGGGATCATTGTGGCAAGCCTCGCTGTTTCCCTGGTGCTGTTCTGGCTGATCCGCTATACAGAAAAAAAAAGAAGCATCCGTTTCCGGATGCTTCCATAATGTAAAGGCTTAAAAAAATTAATTGCTTAACGATTGTACTTTCTTCGAGGAATAGTTGATCTTAAGGGCATTTGCTTTCCTCAATTCCTGTTTGATGTCCGTGATGATACCCATCCTCGTGTTTTTGTCGGCCTTGATCGAGGTCGTCAGGAATTTACGGTCTTCCTCGTTCCGGGCTTCCCTTTCCGAAGCCACAAATTCGGGTATGTCCGATGCGGTGGCGAAGGCATCATTCAACTGTATCCGCGATTCGGTCCCGAATTGAGATTTTACGGGAACACCCACGTAGATATAGCTGACCAGCGACTTCTTTTCCAGTTTCTGCACTTCAGTGGCATCAGGCGGTTGTACCTTAACAATGAGGGTTACTTCACGCATGGTGGTTGTTACCATAAAGAAGAACAACAACATGAAGATAATATCCGGCAGGGCCGAGGTATTGATCTTTTGCGGGCCTGAAGGTTTTTTCTTTTTAAAGCGGGCCATTCTAGTTTCCTCCTATGTTTTCTGGTTCAGCTTCGGATATGGCAATGGGGATTGCTTCCTGCACGGCCTTTATGCGGTCCTGGTTCACGAGGTTACTGAATTTAATCCCGTAGTAACGCAGTGAGATCTCATCCCTGAGTTCATTGAAGGCCGCCGTGAGCTCATTCTGGACTTTGATATACATTTCGTAGGAAGTACCCCTGTCGTTTTTGAGCGACACGACCCCTTTTGAAACTTCAATTTCACCGAGGTTTTCAATAAACCTGATGTCTTTTTCCGGAAGTGTTTCCAGGTTAAAGGGGTTGGTCATGAATTCCTTGACATCTTCTTTAAGGTTGCGGATATCTCCGGGTTTGCCCTCAACCAGCAATCTGTCGGAGCTGTTTACCAGTACCTTGAAAATATTTCGTTCCTTGATGTCAATCTCGGTGTCGTCTTCAACGGGTGGAGGCAGCCTCCTGGTGATACCTGTGTCAATGTCCATGGTGGTTGTTACCAGGAAGAAGATCAGCAGCAGAAAGGCGATATCGGCCATTGATCCGGCATTTATTTCAGGTACATCTCTGAGAGCCATAGTACTATTGTTTAAAAATGGTTGAAATACTTGCGTAAATGATTGACAATACGGCAAGCACGCCCAGGATATAAGTGAAGATCAATCCGGCGCCAACATTTTTGGCTGTGCTTGCAGTGGTGCCAAGCTTATCAAGCTGGTGATCGGTAAAACCGACCTGCGAAAGGCTGTAGGCAACAACGGCAATGACAACCATCAGCCCCAGGGCAATAAAGATCTTTATCGAACTCCTTGGGTTCAGGATAAGGAAGACGATGGGGAAAAGGATGGTTATTGCTGCCGTAAGGATCACCAGAATGTACCCCCAGTAGATCAGCAGATCATCGGAAATTGCGTTGACATAAAATAAAATGGCCAGCAATGCCGATACTGCAAGAAGAACTCCCAGGAAGATTCTTAATATTTTCGATGATAGAACAGTCATGGCAATGGGTTTTTGTTATTTATTCTTTGCAAGAATGTCGATGAAGGTGATGGTGCTGTCTTCCATGGCATTGACCAGCCCGTCGACTTTTGCAACAATATAGTTATAGAATATTTGCAGGATGATGGCCACGATCAGACCGAAAACGGTGGTGAGAAGAGCCATTTTGATACCGCTTGCAACGATGGCCGGGGAAATGTCGCCCATGGCTTCAATGTTGTCGAAGGCGGAGATCATCCCGATAACGGTACCCATAAACCCGAGCATTGGGGCAATGGCGATGAAGAGGGAAATCCAGGAAAGGCCGCTTTCGAGCCTGCCCATGAGCACGCTTCCATAAGAAACGATGGTCTTTTCAACTTCGGCCAGCCCGTCCTCATGTCTGGTAAGACCCTGGAAAAAGATGCTGGCAACCGGGCCGCGGGTATTCTTGCACAGTTCCCTGGCAGCATCCACACCGCCGGTTTCAATGGCATTCTCCAGTTTGTTGAGGAGCTTCTTGGTGTTGGTGGTTGAAAGGTTCAGGTAGATGATCCTTTCAATACAGATGGCCAGACCAAAGATCAGGGCCAGCAATACAAAGCTCATGAACATGGCATCGCCTTCAATGAATTTTTCTTTCAGTACCTGGTGAAAGCCTTTTACCTCAACAGGTTCATCAACAAAGGTCTGCATGGGCGTTTCGACTACCGCCGCTGCGGTGTCAACAACAGTGGTGTCGCTTGTTTCCTCAAGGTCTTCGGCGGTAATGTCCTGCGCAAAAACGGTAGAAACTGCAAATACCAGCATTCCTGTGATGGTCAGAAAAGCAATTAATTTTTTCATAGCCAATAATGTTAAATTCAACTTTTGAATTAATTTTAGATTATAATTGTTTTACTTACAAGCGTTTAATTTATGCGGAGAGAATGGGATTCGAACCCATGATCCCGATCCACTCGGGATACACGCTCTCCAGGCGTGCGCCTTAGACCACTCGGCCATCTCTCCTGAATCATGCAAAGCCTAAGTCGAATCCTCAAATCAGGCAGCTAAAGTAATAAAAAAAAGATTGAATGAAAAAAATGTCTTAAAAATTAAATCAGTGTAACTATAATTTCAGAAAAGTATTGATCTGAAATTATGCAGTTGAACTGATCCCCCATCAGGCGGGATCTCCCGGCTTATATTCACCACCCCCGGGGCCGGATTATTATAGACTCTTATTGATACGCCCGACAGCTTGCTGCCGGGTGCATCATAAATTGATAACACGGCATTTTTTCCCGGAAATCTATCCGGTAATGTAATAAAACATATCGGCATGACTGCCTACTCACTGATCTCACCCCGCAACGATCTTTGCATGGCCTTTTTCAGTTCGGCTCCCGACAAACCTGCGCCAAGCAGGAACATCAGCTTGGTAACGGCGGCCTCAAGGGTCATGTCACCGCCGCTCACCACGCCTGCCCCGGCAAGGGGAACGCTGGCCTGGTATTTCCCGTGTTCAACCGCCCCACCCTTGCATTGTGTAATGTTCAGGATGAACAATCCATTGTCAATGGCCCGGGCAAGTATATCGACAAACGACTGGGCAGTGTGTGAATTGCCGGTTCCGTAGGTTTCCAGCACAACGGCCTTCAGTCCCTCAATTCCCAGCAACTCGCTCACAACATGGTCTTGTATGCCGGGAAACAGTTTCAATATGGCAACCGAGGTATCAAGTTTCCTGTAAACTTTAAGTTTTTTGAAGTTGGGTTTTTGAATTGCGTTGTTGTTGAATTTTATATAAACCCCCACATCGGCCAGTACGGGATAATTGACGGAGCGGAAAGCATCAAAATTTTCGGCATTGTACTTAAAGGTCCTGTTGCCACGATAAAGCTGGTTTTCGAAATAGATACATACTTCAGGCACCAGCGGGGTGTCGTCGGCATAATGTGCAGCGATCTCAAGGGAGGTGATGAAGTTTTCCTTCCCATCGGTGCGGTTTACGCCCAGCGGCAGTTGTGAACCGGTAAAGATCACGGGCTTGTTGAGGTTCTCCAGCAGGAAACTCAGGGCCGAAGCCGAATAGGCCATGGTGTCGGATCCGTGCAGGATAACAAAACCGTCATAGGCTTCATAATGTTCACCAATGATTTCAGCCAGCCTGATCCATGAAGCGGGATCCATGTTTGATGAGTCAACCGTTGGGTCAAAAGAGATGTAGTCGGGAACATAATCGCTGTCGAGCAATTCGGGTATCAGCTTCGACATTTGCCCGAATTCCAGCGGCCTGAGGGTGCCGGTGGCCTTATCCAGCATCATGCCGATGGTCCCGCCTGTGTATATGACCAGTATCTTTCTCTTGTTGTTGATGTTCATAGGTTAAGGTTAAAGAGTCCGGATGCATTATGCGTGGTAGTCGCAGCCACATCTTCCATGTTCATGCCGAGCAATTCAGCCAGTTTTTCTGCAATATGTACGAGGTAGGCACTCTCATTGCGCCGGCCACGATAAGGAACGGGAGGCAGGAAGGGTGCATCGGTCTCGAGTACGAGATGTTCAATGCCAATGTTGCGTACCACTTCGTCAAGACCTGAATTTTTATAGGTCAGAACACCGCCGATACCGAGGTGGAAACCCATCGTAACAGCTTTTTCTGCCTGCGCCGTATCCCCGGTAAAACAATGAAAAACACCACGAAGGCCATCCGTTTTCCTGCCATCCAGCACCCTGAAGATCTCGGTAAACGAATCCCTGGCATGGATTACCAGCGGAAGATCCAAACCAATGGCCAGGTCGATCTGCCTGTTAAAGGCTTCCACCTGCTCCCTGTAAAAATTATTGTCCCAGTAAAGGTCGATGCCGCTCTCACCGATGCCGTAATAAACACTTTCTGCCAGCCGTTTTTCAACCAGGGCAAGCTCGTCACGGTAGTTGTCTTTCACCGAAGTGGGATGAAGCCCCATCATGGGAAAACAGTTCTCGGGAAACTGCCGGCACAGCGCCTGCATACCCCGGTAGGAGGAACTGTCGATGTTGGGCAGGAACATATATTTTACCCCGGCTGAAATGGCCCGCTTCACCATTTCTTCACGGTCCTGCTCAAATGCATCCAGGTAAAGGTGGGTATGGGTGTCGATCAGCATCATGCTGCAAAAGTAGTAAATATGATGCTGAATGCTTTAATCCCCGGCGGTCAACCTGCTTAAATGCCTGTGGCGGCATTATCAGGCAATATTCGCCGGCATATGAAGTTATTTTCATTTGCCGCAATGCCGGTTCCGCATTTAACAGGCCATCCGGAATACCCGTTGTTTTTATGTATTTTTGATGCGCTTAATCCGGAAACCTTGAAAAAGATACTTGTAATACGTTTCAGTTCCATTGGCGACATCATTCTGACCACGCCCGTTTTACGGTCGCTGAAGAAACAGTATCCTGATTCCGAAATTCATTTTTTGCTGAAGGAGAAATACCGCAGGGTGATCGGCGCCAATCCGTATGTTGACCATATCCACGGACTGGAGAACAAGCTGGCGCCTCTGCTCAGGGAACTGAAGGCAGCCCGATTCGATTTCGTTATCGATCTGCATAAAAACATACGATCCATCAGGGTAAGGATGGCCCTCGGAAAGCCATCCGCTTCTTTTCGCAAACTTAATATCCAAAAATGGCTGCTGGTGAATTTTAAGGTAAACCGCCTGCCGGATATGCATATTGTAGACCGTTACTTTGAGGCGGGAAGGAAACTGGGCATCAGCAATGACGGCCGCGGACTCGATTATTTTATTCCGCCCGGAGACCGCCTCAGCCGCGATGACCTCCCCGCAACACACAAGAACGCTTTTATCGCTTTCGTAATTGGCGGAATGCATTATACCAAGATCTTTCCGGCCGAAAAGGTCGTTGCCCTCTGCCGGCTTTTACATTTGCCCGTGGTGCTGCTGGGCGGAGAGGAAGACCGCGAAAGGGCTGAGCAGATCACCGATCTGTGCGGCCAAAAGGTTTATAATGCCTGTGGTTTGTATAACATCAACCAATCGGCCTCGCTGCTCGATATGGCAGCAAAGGTCGTGACCAATGATACCGGCCTCATGCACATAGCAGCGGCACTCCAAAAGCCGCTCATTTCGATCTGGGGCAATACGGTTCCCGAATTCGGCATGTATCCGTATTTACCGGGTAAAAAGGAATTGTCGGATATTGTTGAGATCAAAGGCCTGCCTTGTCGTCCGTGCAGCAAAATTGGCTACGGCAACTGCCCGAAAAAACATTTTCGCTGCATGATGGACATAGAGGTTGAAAAACTGGCATCCGTCATCAATGCATGAAATCATCGCCACCTAAAAAAGGATTGTTGCGTTTTTCAAATCCGATGGTGGTTTCGGGCCCGTGGCCGGGATAAACGATTGTTTCATCGGGCAGGGTGAAGAGCTTTTCCGTAATGTTCTTCTTCAGGAGATCAAAATCACCTGTCGGGAAGTCGGTTCTGCCAATACTCATATTGAACAGCACATCGCCGGAAATCACGAATTTTTGCTCCCGGTTCAAAAAGCAAACGCTGCCATCGGCGTGACCGGGTGTGTAAAGTACTTCCAATCCGCTGTTGCCAAAACCCAGCACATCACCTTCGTCAAAGAAACCCGATAAAACGGGGTTTCTTTCAAGGCTGATGCCATAATTGGCTGCCGTACGGGTCGAATGGTCAAGGAAAACCAGGCCTGCCCGGTGCCCTTCTGGCGCAAGCTGTAAAGCTTCCTGCAAGGCATTGCAGCCAACAACATGATCAACATGGGTATGTGTCAAAAGCATGCGCACCGGTTTTAAGCCTTCCTGTTTCAGGAAATCGAGCAGCGAAAGTGTCTCTACTCCATCGGAACAACCGGGGTCAACGATCACCGCCTCCCTGGTTTCATCATACAATACATAGGTGTTTACCTGGAAAGGATTGAATACGAACTTTTCAATGCTGATCATACGTGCTGCTTGTTTTTGGTCATTATAGCCAATAATCAATTATTCATGCCGTTAAAAATTCACCGGGGCTTTCACAGTCCAAAGTTAAGAATTATTGCTAAATGGCCTGCCCCGTGTATTATTCGGCGAAAAATCCATAAATTAGCAAGGCCTTAGAGGCTGACTATCTTCGGGTTTATGAACAGGAGAAAACACATAAGGTTTGCCGCTTACCTCATCCTGGCGCTTTTGCCGGCCATGCTTGCGCAACCGGCAGCCGCCCAGTTCTACAATGGCAGCCAGCTCACTTTTGGCAAGAACCGTGTCCAGTACAGGGATTTCCTCTGGACTTATTACAGTTTTGACAAATTCGATACGTATTTTTATCGCAACGGGCAGGAGCTGGCCCAACTCACCGCCCGTTATGCACAACAGTATATCGATGAAATTGAACTGAAACTTGAATCCACCCTCGACGACAAAATACAGTTTATCGTTTTCAATAATCTTTCTGACCTGAAGCAAAGCAATATAGGGCTTGTACAGGATGTAAACTACAATACGGGGGGCATTACGCATATCATCGGGAAAAAAGTTTTCCTGTATTTTGATGGTTCCCATACCGGTTTTGAACGGCAGATACGGGCAGGAATATCGTCCATTATTTTCAAACAGATGATGTTCGGGCAACGTCTGGGGTCACAGATCAAGAATAATACCCTCTATACCATGCCACCCTGGTATGAAGACGGGCTGGTGGCCTGGCTGTCGGAAGGTTGGAATACGGATGTCGATAACAGGGTCAGGGATGGGATCCTCTCCGGAAGGTATCATAAATTCAACCATCTTACCGGCGCCGATGCGGTCGATGCCGGCCACTCGCTGTGGAAATTCGTGGCCGACACCTACGGCAGTGCTTCAGTACCCGATATCGTGCATATGACCAAGGTGACCCGTAGTGTCGAAAACGGGTTCCTCTATGTGATCGGACTGTCATTCAAAAACCTCATCGCCGAATGGCAGGAACATTATATGGCCATCTACGGTGCCGATGAAAGCGGCCGTTACCTGCCGCACCCGGCTGTCCAGAAGAAATTAAAGACCGGCATTGTCTTTTCACGGCCCGTGATCAGCCCGGGCGGCGAATCCCTCGTATATGTGTCATACGACCTGGGTCGCTACAAGCTCATCCACCAGGACCTTGAAAGCGGCAAAACAAAATGCATCTGGCGGGGAGGCTATAAACTGGATGAAAAAACCGATTACAGCTATCCCCTGCCCGGCTGGCACTCGACAGGCGAAGTCCTTGCATTCATCGTGGAAAGAAAAGGGGAGATATACCTTTATTTCTATACACCCGAGGATCAGAAACTGAATCATATCATCCTCTACAATTTTGAAAAGATCCGCGATTTTTCCTATTCGCCCGATGGGAGAAAACTGCTGATGTCGGCAGTACAGCAGGGCCAGTCGGACCTATTCCTGTTCAATATTGCTTCCGGTTCCTACGAACAGCTTACCAATGATGTTTATGACGACCTTCAGCCCCGCTTCATTAACGGGGGCAGAATGATCATTTTCAGTTCCAACAGGACTTCCGATACACTGCCAGCCCCGATGGCTGAACCGCCCCGGGTCATGCCTTTGAACTATGACCTTTTTGCCATGAACTACCCGCCGCGCGGCAGGCTGCTCAGAAGGGTCACCGCCACGCAGTTTGCCAATGAACGTTACCCGATGGAATACGGTGGCGGCAAATTTACCTATCTCAGCGATGAAAATGGAATATACAACAGATATATAGCCAGCTTCGACAGTGCGATAATTGCTGTTGACACGGCCATCCACTATCGCTATTTTACCAGGTCGGCACCCTTTACCAATTATACCCGGAATGTTTTATGGCATGATATTGATCCCGTTTCCGGCAAACTGGCCCAGGTGATCTACGAGGATAACCTTTACAAGATCTTTTTGGAAGAGGCGATCCCCGGCAGGCTTCCGCCGGCCGAAGAACTGATCAGTACGGCATATATGAAAAGCCTTGCAGAAGCTGCCCCGACTCCCGGGCAAACCTTGCCGGGGCCCCGGCCTGAGGAACCACGAAAGCCGCCACGGCAGCGCTTCTTTAATGTATATGAAGCAGATACCCTTGATGGTATTGAAGAGGCGGTGGATATCGATAACTATGTTTTCGAAAGGCAGGCTTTTGTAAGCATCGGAGGCGACGGACAGCCGGCCTGGAAACTGGAATCAGACAGCTCACGCAGTTTTGTCGTCCCCAAAAAACTCAATTACCGTGTTGAATATACAATGAATGAGTTCGTGACACAGGTCGATTTCAATTATATCAACATGACCTATCAGCCGTTTGCCGGAGGCGGGGCACCGGTGTTCCTTAATCCCGGTTTTAACGCATTGTTCAAGGTGGGAATGACCGACCTGCTCGAAGACTACCGCATCGTAGGCGGTGTGCGACTGAATATCAACCTTATCAACAACGAATACCTGTTCAGCTTCAGCAACCTCAAGCAACGCCTCGACAAGGAGATCATCCTGCACAGGGTGACGGTTGAAAACATTACGGGTTTCGACATCATCCGCAACCATTCACATGAGGCCTATTATATTCTGAAATGGCCGTTCAGCCCCGTTCTTGCCATCAGGGGCACGGCTTCCTACAGGAACGATGCCACCGTGGTGCTGTCGACCGACCGGGTCAGCCTGAGGCAAAAAACCCTGTATACAAACTGGGGCGGGCTCAAGGCTGAACTGATCTATGACAATACCCGGAACCTTGGGCTGAACCTTTATGACGGCACGCGCTATATGGTTTTCGCCGAATATTACCAGCAAATCGAAAAAGGAGACCAGCAACTCATCGTGCTGGGTGTCGACTTCAGGCATTATACCAGGATTCACAGGAACTTTATCTGGGCCAACCGATTTGCGGCCAGCAGCTCCATAGGGCAGAACAAACTCATCTATTATATGGGAGGCGTCGATAACTGGCTGGTACCAAAGTTCAATCAGGAAACCCCGATAGATTACAGCCAGAACTATGCCTTTCAGACCCTGGCCACCAACATGCGCGGATTTCATCAGAATATACGCAACGGCAATAACTTTGTGCTGATAAACTCTGAACTGCGCATGCCCGTGTTCAGATACCTCTATAACCGCCCCATCAGGTCCGATTTCCTGAATAACTTCCAGGTTGTGGGTTTTGCCGATGCAGGAACCGCCTGGACAAGCTGGAATCCCTATTCCACCGAAAATTCCCTATACAATAAATATATATACAGCGGCTCGCTGCTGATCAGGATCGAAGAGCAACGCGACCCGCTGGTAGGAGGTTTCGGCTTCGGTATCCGGAGCCGCCTGCTGGGTTATTTTATGCGCGGTGACCTTGCCTGGGGCGTCGAAGACGGACGACTGCATAAACCGGTGTTCTATTTTTCCCTTTCGCTTGACTTCTGATGCAGGCGTACTGCTTTGATGACCCTTTTTTCTGATTGCCCGGTAATATGTGTCTTTTCCCGGCCCGGGAAGCTGCCCATGACTTGCTTAAATCCGGCCTGACCCATTCCGCCCGGCCGTGATCAGATGTTGTCCCGGACATTTTGGCACGTTAATTGAGTCATCGTTAATGGCGAATGTTAAGGAACCTTTAAACCTGTCAAAGATGAATGCTGCTGAAAAAAAACCCCCGGAAAAAAGCCGCAAAAAAATGGCTCCAATAATTGTGAAAAGCTTTTTACTGATGCTCATCCCCTTTCTGCTGGCTTCCTGCTATAAGGAACCCTGGTACGGTTATAACGGCAGGCCCGGAGAGGCCTTCCTTTCTCTCACCTGGGTTGACGATAAGCCCGATTACATCGACGCCGGCACCGGCAGCATCCCCCCCGTGTTCCAGTATGGAAGGTACTACAGGGCATACCCCGGTTTTTATGTGATGTATTATGAGGGTAATTTCTGGAACGGACAGGCACACGCATTCTATGCCTGGGAGATTGACTACGAGATATGGATAATGCCGGGTGAACCGGGAGGCATGTATTACAACGGCGCCAACGGCCCCGACAATTATTTTACCATCGAATGCAGTCCTTATGGCCCGTGGATCTATGGGCCGGGTTATAAGGAAGCTGGCCTGCCCGAAGGTTATGAACTCAAAGAACACAGGGGCGACGAAATCGTACTGGAGAAAAAGGGAAGGGATTTCGGGATTACGGTCACCTGGAAGAAAGTGGTTCCCCGCAGGGGGAGCCCATAACGATCCGCCTTCGGCGGACACCCTATATTTCCATGGCCTGTGTAAAATTTACGCAGGCCATATTTTTTATGTGAGTATTTTTGCCTTGCGAAAAAACACTTGTATATGGATTATAAAAATGATAAACGCATCATCCTTACCCTTGATGCCGGAGGGACCAATTTTGATTTCCTGGCGGTGAAAGGCGGGGAGGTGATGGGCGATAAGATGCGTTTTCCCGCAAAGGCGGAAAACCTGGACGAAATGCTCCGGATGATCATCCGTGGATTTGAAGCGGTCATCGATGCCTCCGGGGAGAAGCCTTCAGCCATCAGTTTTTGTTTTCCGGGCCCGGCCGATTACCGGAACGGTATTGTCGGGGACCTGGAAAACCTGCCCCTTTTCCGGGGAGGGGTTCCCCTGAAAGCCATGCTGGAAAATCATTTTGCGATCCCGGTATTCATCAATAATGATGGCGACCTATTTGCGTACGGGGAGGCTATTGCCGGGCTCTTGCCCGAAGTGAATAAAGCCCTGGAAAAAAACGGGAGCAGCAGGCAATACCGCAACCTGCTCGGGGTGACCTTCGGAACGGGTTATGGCGGGGGGATGGTGAGAAACGGAGAACTCTTCACCGGGGATAATTCTGCCGCTTTTGAGATCAACCGCATGCGCAATAAGCTGTACTCCGGTACCAGTGCGGAAGACAGCGTGACGATCAGGGCGATAAAACGGGTTTATATGCGGGAAGCTGGAATAACAGCAGAGGCTTGTCCGGAGCCGGAAAGCATTTTCAGGATCGGGATGGGCGAGATGCAGGGAAATGCCGAAGCAGCCCAAAAGGCCTTCATTGAGCTGGCCGAAGTTGCCGGTAACAGCCTGGCCGATGCCGTGAGCCTTACCGACAGCCTGGTGGTGATCGGGGGAGGGCTTTCAGGGGCCTGGCCACTTTTCCTTCAGCCCCTGGTAAATGAAATGAATGCCTCCTTTACCGAACTCAGCGGAGAATCCCTGCCCAGGATGGAGATCAATTCCTTTAACCTGGAAGATGAAGATGGTTTCAGGCAATTTGCTCAGGATAGTTCATTGAGGATCGGAGTGCCGTTTTCCGATGAGGAGGTGAACTACGACCCGGTTAAAAAAATGGGCGTGGGGATCACCCGGCTGGGAACATCGCATGCTGTGGCTGTCGGGGCCTATGCCTATGCCCTGAATGAACTTTCCTGAGTTTCGATGGTTAAAAAGGACCAGACCCTTAACAATGATAATTTATGAACCTGTATCCTATAGAAACCGGAAACCTGAAACTTGACGGAGGCGCCATGTTCGGAGTAGTGCCCAAATCGCTCTGGCAAAAACAATATCCGGCCGATGAAAACAACCTTTGCAACTGGGCCATGCGCTGCCTGCTGGTGGAAGATGAAGGCCGCCTGATACTGATCGATAACGGCATTGGCGAAAAACAGGGACATGACTTTCTGAGGCATTATCATCTGAACGGCGATGACAGCCTTGAAAGCTCACTGGCTGAGCATGGTTTCAGTCCCGATGACATTACCGACATGATCCTTACCCATCTGCATTTTGACCATTGCGGGGGCAGCATCCGGTATAACGAAGACCGCACGAAACTCGTCCCGGCATTTCCAAATGCAACGTATTGGGTCAGCCGGGCACAATACGAATGGGCCATTCGCCCGAATTATCGCGAAAGCGCTTCCTATCTGAAAGAAAATATTTTACCGATAGAAGAAAGCGGGCAGATGAAACTGATCGGTGATGAAGGCGAAATCATGCCCAATATTTCCGTAAGGATGTTTAACGGACATACCGAGGGTCAGCTCATCCCGCTGATAAACTACCACGGCCGGACGATCGCCTTTATGGCCGACCTCCTCCCCGCCACAACCCACATTCCCTTGCCATGGATCATGGCCTATGATACCAGGCCACTGGTCACCCTCGAAGATAAAACCCGCTTCTACAGCGAAGCCGTCACGGGTAATTATATCCTTTTCTTTGAACATGATCTGTACAATGAGTGCTGTACCCTCGGGGAAACACCGAAAGGGATCAGGGTGAAGGAGACGTTCAGGCTGAGTGAGATATGATTTAACATTGTGTTCCTCACCCCCTTAACCCCCCTCACCCCAGGGAAGAGGGGCGTTGAACTTTCATTATTTCAAAAGCTATAGGTTTGCGAAAGTGTCCTCAGCAATTCCGCATCCAGCCCGTGCTCCATCCCGTTCTTTTCACAGTATTCGATCAGGGAGAGGGTGTTGAGGTTCCCGACCAGTTCCTTATCCGTCATGGGGCATCCGCCTACTCCTCCCAGGACGGTATCGAATCTTCTCACGCCTGCCTGCCAGGCAGCATCAACCTTGTGGTACCAGTCAGCGGGAGCGGCATGCAGGTGTATCCCGAATTCAACATCGGGAAAGGAGGGGATCAGCCGGCTGTATACTTCGTGAATACGGTCGGGATGTACCGTGCCGAGCACATCGGCCAGGGGGATTACCCGGAAGCCCTGTTCATAAAGGTATCCGGCCATATCCTCAACCAATCCTGCTGACCAGGGATCCCCGTATGGATTCCCGAAGCCCATGGAGAGGATCACCAGCAACTCTTTCCGGTGCGTGGCTGCCAGTTCCTGCAACTCCCCGATAATGTTTTTGGATTTTTGAAAATCCGAGTTGATGTTTTTCTTCAGGAATGTTTCCGAAAGGGCAAAAGGATATTGTATGATCTCAATGTTATCGTGTTGCACGGCCCTGATGCCTCCATTGAGATTGCCGGCAAGCACCATCACTTTTGATTGGCTGCCGTCCGTATTGATCCTTTGCAGGACTTCCGGCGTATCCTTCATCTGGGGGATGGCTTTTGACGAAACAAAGCTGCCCACTTCCACGGCTTCAAAACCGGCTTTGAAGAGCTGGTCGATATAGGCCGTTTTAACTGCCGTGGGAATGAAAGCCGGCATGCCCTGGAAACCGTCGCGCGGTGTTTCAATGATTTTCAGGCTCATGTGAAAATTTTCTGGTCTTTATTCATGAAACGATAAAGGATATTAAAAGTTCATTTCGATATGCACCTCAACCCTAAATCCCTTCTCCTCAAGGAGAAGGGACTTGCAATAAACCAATTAAACAATTCTTCCCCCTCTCTCTTGAGGAGAGGGGGCCAGGGGGTGAGGTGGGAATATGCTCCCTACTTCCTTCCGCTCAGCTCTTTTGGGATCCTGCCGTTTTTGATGGCTTCGGAACGCAGCCTGCGGCCCACGATCCTTTCAACCATGTTGCCGATCTCAAGCACCTTGTCGATATTCAGTCCGGTGTCGATGCCCATTTCATCCATCATCACCACCATGTCTTCGGTAGAGACCAGGCCTACGATATTGGGATCCTTATAATAATAACTGCCGGTTCCGGTTACCGGGACACCGCTCACGAAGTTGGCGGGTTGCCCGCCGATCCCGCCCATGCAGGATTCGTAATTGGTCATCCCCGCCTGCAGGGCTGCCAGCACGTTGGCCAGTCCCCAGCCCCGGGTGGTGTGAAAATGAACAATGTGTTTTTCGGGATTGGGCATGGCATCGAGCAGCATGGAATAATACTGATATACCCTGTCGGGGGATGCGGATCCGTCATGGTCGGCATGTTCAATGTCATCGGCTCCCATATCCAGGAAGCGTTTGGTGAAATCAATGGCTTTCGACATTTCTGTGGGGCCTTCGATGGGGCAACCCCAGATAGTGCTGACGGTACCGTTAACCAGGATGCCTGCATCGTGGCATTTCGGGATATATTCCTCGCACATTTTGAAGTATTCTTCGATGGTGAGTCCTGAATTCTTCTTTTGGTGCGACTCGGAAGTCGACACCATGACCAGGATCCTGTCGGGGCCGTATCCGTCCTTTTTGGCTTGTATGGCCCGGTCGATCGCGCGTTCGCGGATGGTGATGGCTGTAACGGTAACATCATTAAGCAGGTGTTTTACCTTTTTGCTGTTACGAAGCCCTTTCATCAGTTCATCGGCATCCCCGAACTGCGGCATGCCTTTCGGATTTCCGTAGTTGGTGGATTCAATGTTTTTGAATCCGGCCAGTATCAACTGCTCCAGTACCCAAAGCTTGGCTTCGGTGGGGATGAACTGTTCCTCGTGCTGAAAACCGTCCCTGACGGTAATATCGCCGATTCTTACTTTTTTGGGATAATTGAAACTCATATACCTGTTATTGGTTTGGTTAATATTTTCTGATCCGTTACTGTTATTCGCCCGGGAAGCCTATACAAGGTTCCGGCCATTTTCTTTTTCGCTAAAATAGAAAAATATTCCATGCCGCCAATGAATAAGTTCAACTTTTTACATATGTTGCAAGCTGTCTGTTTTAAAAAGCCTGTCCATGGTAATATATGGCTGAAACAAAATTTTCATTTCACAGAAATTTTGTCTATAATTGCATGCTATTGCATTGATCAATACCGGATCCGAAATATTCATTCTTCATTAATAATCGATTTCAGATGTTCAGACTAGAAACCAAAATCGACGTTAACTCAAAGGAGTTTAAGGAAAACAGGAAAGCGTTTTTAAAACTGCTCGATACTTACAGGGATATCCTTGCAGAAGTGACCCGGGGCGGTCCCGAAGCGGCAGTCGATAAACATAAGGAACGTGGCAAGTTGCTGGCACGCGAGCGGATCAACAAGCTGATCGACCCGAACACACCCTTTCTGGAGCTTTCGTCACTGGCGGCCTATGGCCAGTACGACAACGGCTTCCCTTCTGCAGGGATTGTTACTGGTATCGGGGTGGTGCATGGCCGCGAAACGGTGATCATCGCCAACGATGCCACCGTGAAGGGCGGGACCTACATGCAATATACCATCCGCAAGCACCTGCGTGCCCAGGAGATCGCCATGGAAAACAGGCTCCCCACCGTATATATGGTGGATTCCGGCGGCGCTTTTCTTCCTGAGCAGGATACGGTATTCCCCGACAAGAACCATTTCGGGCGCTTCTTCTACAACCAGGCCCGGCTCTCGGCCATGGGCGTGCCCCAGATCGCCATCGTGATGGGCTCCTGCACGGCAGGCGGCGCCTACGTGCCTGCCATGAGCGACGAGACCATCATCGTGAAGAACCAGGGGACCATCTTCCTGGGCGGCCCGCCGCTGGTGAAGGCTGCCACGGGCGAAGTGGTAACGGCGGAGGAACTCGGCGGAGGCGAAGTGCACACCCGCATATCCGGCGTAGCCGACCACCTGGCCGAAAACGATACCCATGCCCTGCAGATCTGCCGTAACATCTTTGAGTCGATGGAGGAAAACCCGAAGCAGGTCCTGGATGTGATCGCACCCGAAGACCCGGCCTACGATCCTGAAGAGCTTTACGGCATCGCCCCTGTCGACTTTAAGAAAGGGGTCGACTCGCGCGAGGTGATCGCACGCATCGTTGATGGCAGCCGCTTCCATGAGTTCAAGGAAAACTATGCCCCCACCATCGTCACCGGCTTTGCCCGCATCATGGGCTACCCGGTGGGGATCCTGGCCAACAATGGTGTGCTCATGCCCGAGTCGGCGGTGAAAGCCACGCACTTTATCGAACTCTGTACCTCGCGCAAGATCCCGCTGGTGTTCCTGCAAAACATTACCGGTTTTATCGTGGGCAAGGATTTTGAGCACAGGGGTATCGCCAAGGACGGGGCCAAGATGGTCCATGCCGTGGCCAACGCCAACGTGCCCAAGTTCACCATCCTCTTCGGGGGATCATTCGGTGCCGGTAACTACGGAATGGCCGGACGTGCCTACGACCCGCGCCTGCTCTTTATGTGGCCCAATGCCAAGATCTCGGTCATGGGCGGGCAGCAGGCGGCTAATGTGCTGATCACCGTCAAGAAAGACCAGTATGCCGCCAAAGGGCAGGAAATGCCAGAGGAGGAAGTCGAGAAGATGCGTAACAGCATTGAAAAGAAATACGACAGGGAAGGATCTGCCTACTACAGCACTTCCAGGCTGTGGGACGACGGCATCCTCGACCCGGTCGATACGCGCAAGGTGATCGGCATGGGCATCGCGATGTCGCTGAACAATCCTTTCCCGGATCAGAAATTCGGGGTTTTCAGGATGTAATTGGGGTGCAGGGTACCGGGTACCGGGTGCCAGGTTGGTACTGGTTGTTAGGTGCCAGGTGCTTGCGGTGATGAAAAACCCAACTAAACGAATAAGCAAATCAACAAATAAACTGCCTGGTAATAATTGAAAACATGAGCTATAATCACATAGAGTTTGAAAAAAGCGAAAATGCAGGCATCGTCTGGTTGAACCGTCCTGAGGTGCATAACGCCATGAGCGCCGGAATGATCGGCGAGATCGTGGATGCCTTTGAGAAAGTCAACGAGATGGAGGATGTGCGTTATGTGATCCTCCGCGGGCGCGGAAAGTCGTTCTGTGCCGGCGCCGACCTCAACTATATGAAAGGCATCGCCGGGTTCGGATTTGAGGAAAACTACCAGGACGGGCTGAAGCTGGCTAAATGCTTCAACGCTATCTACACCTGCAAAAAGCCGACACTTGCCGTTGTTCACGGTGCTGCCATCGGCGGGGCCAACGGACTGCTGGCCGCCTGCGACATGGTGTATTGCCTCGACGATACCAAATTCGCCTTTGCGGAGGTGAAGCTCGGCATCGCGCCGGCAACAATTTCTCCATATGTATGCAAACGCATCGGGGAATACGGCGCCCGCGACCTGATGATCACCGGAAGAAGATTCCTGGGCAAGGAAGCCGAAAGCTTCGGACTCGTGAACAAGTCGTTCGAGACCGAAGAAGCCCTCGCTGAACAGCTCGAATTCACGCACAAAATGCTGATGAGCAGCGGGCCCAATGCCATGGGCGCTACCAGGGAACTCATCTACAACTTATTCAACAAATACAACTTCGAAGATTCCATCGACTACACGGCGAAGCTCATCGCTACGCTGCGGGCTTCGGACGAAGGACAGGAAGGCATGGCCTCCTTCCTCGAGAAGCGCAAACCCAAATGGAATGATTAGGAACAGAAAAACAGGAAACAGGATATGGCAAAAAAGAGACCGATAAAATTCAGCCTCATCTACCGCGACATGTGGCAGTCGTCGGGCAAATACGTGCCCCGCGTCGACCAGCTCACCCGCATCGCCCCCGTGATCATCGACATGGGATGCTTTGCCCGCGTGGAGACCAATGGCGGGGCTTTCGAGCAGGTAAACCTGCTCTACGGCGAAAATCCCAACAAGGCGGTGCGCGAATGGACCAAGCCCTTCAACGAGGCGGGCATCCAGACCCATATGCTCGAAAGGGCACTCAACGGGATCCGCATGTTCCCGGTGCCGGCCGACATCAGGCGGCTGATGTATAAGGTTAAGAACGCCCAGGGGACCAATATTGCCCGCTCGTTCGACGGGCTCAATGATCACCGCAACCTCGAGTTGTCGGTGAAATTTGCAAAGGAAGCGGGCATGATCTCCCAGGCGGCCCTCTGCATCACCCACTCCAAACTTCATACGGTCGACTACTACATGCAGGTGGTCGACAAGGTGGTGGAATACGGTACGGACGAGATCTGCCTGAAGGATATGGCCGGGATCGGGCGTCCGGTGATGCTCGGGAAGCTCACCCATGCCATCAAAACAAAATATCCTCACCTCCTGGTCCAGTACCACGGGCATTCGGGCCCCGGGTTTTCGGTGGCCTCCATGCTGGAGGTGGCCAGGGCAGGTGCCGACATCGTGGATGTGGCCATGGAACCCCTTTCGTGGGGAATGGTGCATCCGGATGTGATCACCATACGCGACATGCTCGACGATGCAGGCTTCGATGTGCCCGGGATCAACATGAACGCCTACATGGAGGCCCGCGCCCTTACCCAGGAGTTCATCGACGACTTCCTGGGCTACTGGATCAACCCCAGGAACAAGTACATGTCGTCGCTGATGATCGAATCAGGCCTTCCCGGAGGGATGATGGGAAGCCTCATGGCCGACCTCAAGGGGGTGCACGACAGCATCAATTTTTCGTTGAAATCGAGCGGCAAGCCTGAGCTCAGCGAAGACGGGCTGCTCATCAAACTCTTCGAGGAGGTGGAATATGTTTGGCCGAAGCTCGGATACCCGCCACTGGTAACCCCTTACAGCCAGTATGTGAAAAACATCGCCCTGCTCAACGTGATGCAGATGGCCAAAGGGGAGGAACGCTATTCGATGATGGACGACAACTCCTGGAACATGGTGCTGGGCAAGGCCGGCAAGCTGCCCGGACCGCTGGCCCCCGAGATCATTGAACTGGCAAGGAAACAGGGACGCGAATTCTATGATGGCGTGCCCCAGGATTTTTATCCCGACGCCCTCGACAAATACCGAAAGGAGATGAAGGATCTTGGATGGGAAACCGGGGAGGATGATGAAGAACTCTTCGAGTTTGCCATGCACGAAGACCAGTACCGCGATTATAAGTCGGGCGCGGCCAAACAGCGTTTCGAGGCCGACCTGGCAAAGATGAAAGCAGAAAAAACAGCAACAAAAATCAGTGTAGCCGTGGATACAAAAACAGCACCCAACAGGGATTCATACAATAAAAAGGAAGTGGACAAGGAAGTGGCCATGGTGGCCTACCTGCTCTATACCCTGAATACGGAGAAAAAGGTGAACGAGTACAAACCGAAAAGTATCGATGTGTGGAGCGATATCGGCTTCTGGCGAAGCCGGCAGACGGTCGACTTCAGCTACAACGACAGGATCATCGAAGTGCCGGTGAAGAAAGGGCAGGACGGGACCTGGGAATTCCTCATTTCCGGTGATACCTACACGGCAAAGATGGAATATATCGATGCAGGGGAGATCGACTTCAAACTTGGTGATGATCATTTCTTTGCCCAGATCGCTGCCGGCGACGGGGATAATGCAAAGGTGATCATCAATGGCGGGGAATTCCAGATGCACCGCACCGACCTTCTCGAAACGGAGCTGTCGGCTGCCGTGGGCGGCGATACCCTCGACGATGGCAAATTCATCGTTTCGCCCATTCCCGGGAAGGTGTTCAAGATCAACGTGAAGGAAGGCAAGAAGATCAAGAAGGGCGATATCGCCATTGTGATCGATGCCATGAAGATGGAAAACAACATTACGGCAAAAAAAGATGCCCTGGTTAAAAAGATACTGGTGAAACTCAACGAAATGGTGGAAGTGAACACGGCCTTGCTTGAAATGGAACTCCTGGATGACGGGAAAAAGGAAAATAAGCCGGTAGTAAAGAAAACAAAAGTCAAGAAATAACAGAACTAAAAACCTGATAAACCATGAATTTTGAGCTTACGGAAGAACAACAGATGATCCGTGATACGGTTCGTGATTTTGCCGAAAGAGAGATCAGGCCGCTTGCAAAAGACCTGGATGAAAAAGCCGAATTTTCGTATGAACTCACTGCCAAAATGGGCGAACTGGGCCTCTTTGGCATGTACCTGCCTGAGAAGTATGGCGGTCAGGGGCTCGACACCCTTTCGTACATCATCGCCGTGGAGGAGATCGCCCGCATCGACGGCTCGCAGGCAGCCACCCTTGCTGCACACAACTCCCTGGGCATCGGGCCGCTGTATTATTATGGCAGCGAGGAGCAGAAAATGAAATACCTGCCACCCTTATGCACGGGTAAAGCCTTATGGGGCTTTGGGCTCACCGAACCCAATGCGGGTTCCGACTCCCGCGGAACGAAAACAACGGCAAAGCTTGAAGGCAACGAATGGGTGATCGACGGCTCGAAGATATTTATTACCAACGGGTCGGCCGACATTAGCATTGGAAGCTCCGTTCAGGCCTTGAGTGGCGAAGAAAACGGAAAAAAGATCTTTACAACCATACTGGTAGAAAAAGGCACTCCCGGGTTTAAAACGGTTTCCATGCATGGTAAAATGATGTGGCGTGCCTCCGACACGGCCGAGCTGTATTTCGACAATTGCCGTGTCCCAAAGGAAAATCTGCTGGGAGAGATCGGGCAGGGTTCGAAGATCATGCTCAGCACCCTTGACAATGGGCGTCTTTCCATTGCCGCTATGGGACTGGGCCTGGCACAGGGCGCTTTTGAGCTGGCCCGCCAGTATGGCAATGAGCGCAAACAGTTCGGGAAGACCATCAACAGTTTTCAGGTAAACGCCTTCAAACTGGCCGACATGGCCCTGAAGATCGAGCTGGCCCGTAACCTGCTTTACAAGGCCTGCTGGCTGAAAGATGCCGGAAAACCCTTCGGCAAGGAATCGGCCATGGCCAAGCTTTATTGCTCTGAAATTGCCAAAGAGGTGGCCGACGAAGCCGTGCAGATCCACGGGGGCTATGGCCTGATGAAGGACTACGAGATCGAACGTCATTACCGCGACCAGCGCCTGCTGCAGATCGGCGAAGGTACTTCGGAGATCCAGCGGCTGGTGATATCAAGGTATGTGAACAGCTGATAATAATATAAGATATACCGCATCCTGCATCCAATTAATTATCATATCATATATTCTACAGATGGATTACAAACAACTCTGGACACCCACCCCCGGGCGATCCGGCCATTCGTGCATGAAAGATTTCATGGACCATGTGAACCGTAAATTCGGGTTTTCATTCTCGCTATACAACGAACTTTTCAGCTGGAGTATTGAGCACCCCGCTGATTTCTGGGGAACTTTCTGGCATTACAGCGGAATACGGTATTCAAAAGACTACGACCGGGTGGTGGATGACCCGAAGAAGATGCCCGGGGCCGGATGGTTCGAAGGGGCCCGGCTGAACTTCGCCGAAAACCTGCTGTCGCGCCGCGACGGCAAAACGGCCATTATTTTCCGCGGCGAAGCAGAAATTGAACGCCGCATCAGCTACGCTGAACTATACGGGCAGTCACATCGCGTGGCGGAAGCATTAAAAAGAATGGGTGTGACGAAAGGCGACAGGGTGGCGGGTTTTATCCCGAACATGCCGGAAGCCATCATCGCCATGCTGGGTGCCGCCTCCATCGGGGCTGTCTGGTCCTCTTCATCCCCCGACTTTGGCATCAAGGGGGTCCTCGACCGCTTCAGCCAGATCGAACCCAAAGTGATCTTTGCCGCCGACGGCTATTTTTACAAGGGAAAGAAATTCGATGCCCAGGAAAAACTGAAGGGCATCCTGGATCAGTTGCCATCGGTCGAAAAAGTGGTGCTGATCAATTATACCGGCAACGTCGATACATCTGCCATTGATCATGCCGTGAGCTGGGATGATTTTGCCGTGGCAGCAGAAGGGGAGATGACCTTCGAACAGCTCCCTTTCGACCATCCGCTTTATATCATGTATTCGTCGGGTACCACAGGCCTTCCCAAAAGCATTGTCCACTCCGCCGGGGGCACGCTCATACAGCACCTGAAAGAGCTCATGCTGCACAGCAACCTTCGTGATGACGACACCATCTTCTATTTCACCACCTGCGGATGGATGATGTGGAACTGGTTCATCAGCAGTCTGGCCGTGGGGGCAACGATTGTCTGTTACGATGGCAATCCCTTCCATCCCGGTCCGGATGCCCTCCTGCATATGGCTAAAGACCTTGATGTAACGATCTTCGGTACCAGCGCCAAATATATTGCCGGTCTTGAGAACGCCGGTGTTGTCCCCAAAAAAATCAGCGGTTTTCCTGCCCTGAAGGCCATTCTTTCAACCGGTTCCCCGCTCTCGAACGAGAGTTTTGAATATGTTTACAGGGAGTGGAAGGAAGATGTTCAGCTTTCATCCATTGCAGGCGGGACCGACATCATCTCCTGCTTCATGCTGGGCAACCCCATGCTGCCGGTATACATGGGTGAGATACAGTGCCGCGGCCTGGGTATGGATGTCGACAGCTTTGATGAATATGGCCAAAGCGTGACCGGTAAGCAGGGCGAGCTGGTTTGCAAAACCGCCTTCCCTTCCATGCCGGTTTATTTCTGGAACGATGCGGGGGGGAAGAAATACCACGACGCTTATTTCGATGTGTATGAAGGAATATGGCGGCATGGCGACTATATCCTGCTCAGCGCGCATGGCGGCATCACCATGTTCGGGCGTTCCGACGCCACCCTCAACCCCGGTGGGGTACGCATCGGCACCGCCGAAATTTACAACGTGGTTGAAAATATGGATGAGGTGGAGGATTCAGTCGTTATCGGCCAGCCCTGGGACGACGACGAACGGGTGGTGCTTTTTGTGAAATTGAATGAAGGGTACCGGCTAAACGATGAGCTGAAAACAAAGATCGCCAAACTCATCCGTAACAACTGCAGCCCGCGCCACGTGCCTGCAATCATCCTTGAAACGCCCGGCGTACCTTATACCTTAAATGGGAAGAAAGTTGAGATCGCCGTGAAGAAAGCCATCCTGGGACAGGAGATCAAAAATAAAGATGCACTCTCCAATCCCGAAGTACTGGATTATTTTGAAAAACTGAAGGGATTGGCATGATCGGGTTCCGGGTACGATTCCTATAGTTGATGGACACAGGAAGTAGTTCAGAGTTCAAAGTTCAGATTTCTGATTTCCCTATCTTTGCTTTCATGAAGAAGAAACACCTCCTCCTTTTATCCCTGCTTTCCGGCTTGCTGCTGGCGCTGGCCTGGCCCAGAGACGGTTTTACGGCCCTGATCTTCCTGGCTTTTGTGCCTTTGCTTTTTATCGAAGATCACATCAGCAAAAACAGGCATGATTTTCATCGCTTCGCGGTACTGGTATATACCTGGCCCGGTTTTTTACTCTGGAATGCCTTAACCACATGGTGGATATGGAATTCCACGGAAATCGGCGCCCTGGGAGCCCTGATCGCCAACTCCTTTTTTATGGCTGCGGTGTTTAACATTTACTCTTTTTCGAAAAAGAATATTTTTGGCGGCAGCCATGGCTATTTCATTCTTCCGTTTTACTGGATATGTTTTGAATACTGGCACCTGAACTGGGATATGAGCTGGCCCTGGCTTAACCTTGGCAACGCTTTTGCTCCTGTTCCCGACTGGGTTCAGTGGTATGAATATACGGGTAGTTTCGGAGGAACACTTTGGATACTGACCCTTAACATCCTTATTTATAATTTCATCAGGCAGGGATGGAAAAAGGACGGGCTTTTAAGGCAAAAGATCATTCAGGGCACGCTGTTGTTGGTGTTGCTTGCCGTCCCCTTACTGCTTTCGTGGAATATTTACCGGAATTACAGCGAAGAGAAACGACCGGTTGAAGTAATTGTGACCCAGGCCAACATCGACCCTTACCTGGAGCAATACAGCCTTCCGCCCCTGGAGGTGGTCAACAGGAACCTGGATCTGGCGAAAACCCTGGTTGATGAACAGACCAGTTTCGTGGTATGCCCCGAATCGTCCATTCAGGAACCCATATGGGAGCACCGATATCATTCCAGTCAGAGCCTGCAGCATATCAATAACTTTATCGCTGAACATCCCGGGCTCATCCTGGTAATCGGCGCTTCCACGTTCAGGGAATATTTCGACGGGGAGGAGGTTTCCTATACCGCCAGGAAATTTAAGGATGCAGATGCGTATTATGATGCCTACAATACGGTTTTTTTCCTCGATTCCTCGGAACGGCCTGAGGTTTACCATAAATCCAGGCTCACCCCGGGTGTGGAGAAGATGCCTTTTCCAAAATACTTTGGCTTTCTTGAACGGTTTGCCATCGATTTGGGTGGCACCGTGGGCAGCCTGGGCACCGACGAAGTAAGAAAGGTATTTGTTAGGAAGCATGACTCGCTCAGGGTTTCGGCGGTGATCTGTTACGAATCGGTTTACGGTGAATTCTTTGCCAGGTTTGCGCGTAACGGGGCAGAGTTGATCTTCATCGTGACCAACGACGGCTGGTGGGGCAACACGCCGGGCCACAGGCAGCATTTCATTTATTCGAGGCTGCGCGCCGTCGAAACCAGGAGAAGCATCGCCCGCTCGGCCAATACCGGAATATCGGCGTTTATCAACCAGCGGGGCGATATATTGCAGGAATCGGCATACTGGGTGCCGGCAGTCCTGAAACAATCCATAAACGCCAACAACCGGATCACCTTCTATACACATAATGGCGATTACATTGCCAGGATATCTGCCTTTGTTGCTGTTATGCTGCTGCTGATCTCCATCAGTCTTTTCCTGCAGAGGAGAAGGAAACCGGGCATATAGTTGTTTCCGGCGTGCATTTCATTAGAAAAAGGATCAGATTTCAGGACATTTTAAAAGCAGACATTAAATCTGGCTTGACATTACTCGTATTTTATTGCATTCACGGGGTTTGACCAGGCAGCCTTTACAATATGAAAACTAACGCTGAGCATCCCCACCCCAAGCGATAGCAGGCCGGCAATAATAAAGGCAGTAAAGCCGATTGTGACGTGAAAAGCAAAGTTTTGCAACCAGTTGTTCAGAAAAAACCATGCAACCGGTATCGCGATAACAAAGGCTATTGCAATGAGGATTGCAAAATCGCGGTAAAGCAAGCCCATGATGTTTGCCGTGGATGCACCCAGCACTTTGCGAATGCCGATCTCCTTTGTCCGTTGCTCGGCGATGAACGACGATAAGCCGAGCAGGCCCAGCAGGGCAATAAAAATGGTAAGCCCTGTTGCTATGCTGAATAATATTCCGAGGTTTTTTTCGGTTTTGTACATTTCGTCCCAGGTACCTTCCAGGAATCTGTAATTGAAAGGCCTGTTGGCACCGAAATCATTCCATTTCCCTTCAATAAAGCCGATGGTCTCAACCATTTGCTCCCCCTTGATGCGGATGCTCAGGTGGTATTTGTCGAAATTGGCGGGAAACAGCATCTGTGGCTGAACCTGGTTATGCAATGACTTAAAATGATAATCTTCAATTACGCCGATCACTTTCATTTTACGTCCTTCCTCACCGTCAAGTCCAAAACCATAGTTTACGATTTTCCCTATGGGGTCGTCTTCCCAGCCATAAGTTCTGATAAGGGCTTCATTCACCACTACCGCCTCCTCTTCATCGGTACCCATATCCTTCATGAATCCCCGCCCATGTTTGAATTTTATCTGGTAAACATCAAAATAATGATAATCGACAATGGTAATGATACTGGATTCATCGATCCATCCGCTGTCCCTTTCCATTCTGACAACCTGTATCCAGTTGTTGGAGCCCGGTACGCCTATGGAATTGGTTACCCCCACGATATTGGGGTTTTGCAGTAATTCTTCGCGAAACATGGAGGCTTTGGATCTGAAGGTGGAATCCTGTAATTCAAGGATCATCATGTTTTCCATCTTAAAACCCAGGTCTTTGTTTTTCAGAAAGTTCAGTTGCTGTGAAACGATAATGGTGCCAATGATCATGGCTGTGGCGATGAAGAACTGGAAAACCACCAGTATCTTCCTTAGGATGCCGCTGCCCCCGGTTCTGCCAACCGTTCCTTTTACTACGGTCACCGGGTTGAATGAGGAAAGGTAAAATGCCGGATAGCTGCCCGAGATGAGGCCGATGATCGTGGCAACCAGGATGATGCCGGCGATAAAGGCCGGATTGAGAAATACTTCATTGCTTACCGCTTTTCCCGCCAGCATGTTGAATTCGGGCAGCAAGATGTATACCAAAAATACCGCAATGATCAGCGAGATGTAGCTCAGCAGCAGGGATTCGCCCAGGAACTGCCCGATAAGCTGGCTTTTCTGGGCCCCTGAAACTTTTCGGATGCCCACTTCCCTGGCACGTCTGGCCGAACGGGCGGTGGCCATATTCATGTAGTTAATGGCTGCAATTAGCAGGATGAACAAGGCTATGGCAATAAAAATGTATATGAATGCCTTGTTCCCACTTGGCTGGTCAGATGAAAGGTGATCAGAGAAGTGCTGCCCGCTCAGGGGTGTCGACATCAGTTCAAAGCTGGCATGGATCTGGTCGCCGATGGGTTTCATGTATTTATCATAAAACCCGGGGAACTTGTCGTGGATGGACTGCATCCCGCTGTTTTCGTTCAGCATGAGATAAGTGTAAACGCCAATGTTCCAGAACCTGACAGGCTCCATACTGTTGAATTCTTCTTCTCCTGCCCTCGCTGCCAGGGTGGTTCCCGAGATCAGGGCATCGAACCTGAGATGCGAGTTTGAAGGGATGTCCTCCATTACCCCCGTCACCTTATATTGTCTTCCTTCGCCCGATTCGAGTATCATCCCCATGGGATCGGCATCGCCAAAATATTTATTTGCAATCGACCGGGTGAGTACAATCGAAAGAGGTTCTGTCAAACACTTTTTGGGATCGCCCATGATGAGCTTATGGCTGAACACATCAAAATATGTGGAATCAGTAAAATAGAAATCCTCTTCGTATGATTCTTTCTCCTTATTCCTGAACAGGGTATTCCCTGCACCATAGATCCTGACGAAGGTTTCTACTTCAGGGAATTCGAGTTTCAGGGCAGGGCCCATGGGAACCGGCACGATGGCAAATACCTCATTCTTTCCCGCGATGGTGAAATTCGATTCGATCCGGTAGATCCGCGATGCGTTTTCATGATATTCGTCGTATGAAAGTTCATCGCTGATATGCAGGAAAAGGAACATGAATGCCGTGAGGCCGACCGACAATCCAAGGATATTCAGGAAGGAGTAAAATTTGTTTTTTACCATGTTCCTGAATGCGCTTTTGAAGTAATTTCTGATCATGTGCTTGTTATTGTATCGGGTTTTTACAGGCAATCACTGTTATTGTCATACGGGTGGCCGGATGATGAGCAGTCCATGTTGTTCACCTGATATTTTCGGTGATGATCTGTCCGTCGAAGAGCCTGACGATGCGCCGGGCGTAACCGGCATCTCTTTGTGAATGGGTTACAATGATGATGGTGGTTCCCTCAATGTTAAGTGATTCGAGGAGGTTCATCACTTCCTCACCGTTGGCGGAATCGAGGTTTCCGGTTGGCTCGTCGGCCAGGATCAGATGCGGGTTGGCCACTACCGCCCGTGCAACGGCAACACGCTGTTGCTGACCTCCTGATAACTGCATCGGGAAATGCCTGCGCCGGTGTATGATCTGCATCTTTTCGAGCACTTCCTCCACCCGCTTCCGGCGCTGTGATCCCGGTATGCCCAGGTATATCAGGGGCAGTTCAACATTTTCCTGGACATTGAGCTCATCAATGAGGTTGAAACTCTGAAACACAAAGCCAATGTTTCTTTTCCTGAGCCTGGCGCGCTGTCGTTCGTTCAGGCCTGATACTTCCTTCCCGTTAAAATAGTATCTTCCTTTGCTGTGATCGTCGAGCAGCCCCAGTATGTTTAACAAAGTGGATTTTCCACATCCCGAAGGCCCCATGATGGCCAGGAACTCACCATTTTTAACCTCAAGGCTGACCTGGTTCAAAGCCGTGGTCTCAACTTCGTCAGTCCTGAATATCTTGCTTAGATTCTCTGTTTTAATCATTTTTATAACAGTTTAGTTTATGACGGTATTTTAGTAATTTGGTTACATCTTAATCATGTTTCAGTGTCTCTGCCGGCCTGGCACGTGATGCCTGCCAGGCTTTCAGAGAAGTGATGATGACAGCAGGCAGGATGGCGATCGATGCCCCGGCCAGGTATATCGTCAAGCTTGATTTTACATGGTAAGCGAATTGACCCAGCCATTCGTTGATCAGCAGCCAGGAAATGATCCATGCTATGAAGCTTGAAATAACGATGAGACGGAAAAACTCTCCGGATAACAATATGATGATGTGCCGGCTTTCTGCTCCCAATACCTTCCTGATACCGATCTCGCGGGTCCTTTTTTCAGCCATGAACGATACCAGCCCGAAAACACCAAGACTTGCTATGAACATGACGATGATCGTAAACAACATTGATAAAATGCTTAACTTGTTCTCATCATCGTATAGCTTGCCGAGTTCATCCTCAAGGAAGGTATATTCAAAAGGCCTGGACGGAGCATGGCTGAGCCAGACTTTACGGGTGTGATCGATTATTTCACGCTCATGGCCGGGTACATACCGTATTGCGATATGCTTCAGAAACCAGGCGATCTCGCGGGGATTTTCCTTCATGTTCAGAACAAAAGGCCCGGCTTCATCATGCAGGGAAGTGGCATTGAAGTTGTTTACAACACCGATTACCCTTTCATCACCATTCAGCGACCGGAATTTCTTTCCAATGGCCTCTTCGTTGCTGCTCCAGCCCATGTGTTTTACCATGGCTTCGTTAATGAGAATGCCGCTGAGAGGGTCGGTTTTTATGGCTTCATCATAATCCCTTCCTGCAAGGATCTCAAGGCCGAAGCTTTCGACAAAGTCCCACATTACAACCAGGGCCGGGTAAAACTGCCACTGATCTTCCGGAAACCCCTCCGGCCTGAACTCATGGGTGTTGTGTGCCGTCCCAATGAGGTCGTCCATGGCCGTAACTTTCAATACCCGGGGATCCGTAAGCAATTCCTTTCTGAATGAATCATAATCCCTGGAAATGGGAGTCCTGTTCACCGGTAAGATCAGGATGTTTTCCTTGTGAAAACCAAGCCTGCTGTTCTTTAAATATTGTAACTGGCTGAAGATTAAGATGGTTCCAATAATCAGGCTGATGGCGATCGTAAATTGGATCACCACCAGGACCTTCCTTGCGAAACCACTGCTGCCAATCCTGTATTTTTCTCCCCGGAGAACATTCAAGGGCCGGAAGGCAGTCAGGTAAAAAGCCGGATACAGACCTGAAATGATCCCTGTTACAAGCCCGAGCAGGATCAGAGACCCGAGAACACGGACATCCATCAGCAATGAAAGCTGATATGACTTGCCGGTAAAACTGTTGAAAGCCGGCATGGATAATTCAACAATAACGATTGCCAGGATAAGGGCAATATAGGTTAGGATCAGTGATTCGCCCAGGAACTGTCTTATCAGCCGCCCTTTGGTGGCCCCGATCGCTTTTTTTATTCCGATTTCCCGGGCACGGCTTCCTGCAGTGGCTGTGGAAAGATTCATAAAATTTATTACTGCGATCAATAGCAGGAAAACTGCGATGGATACCAGTATCAGGATATATGAACGATTACGGTTTTGCTCTATCTCGTAGTCAAGCCTCGAGTTCAGATGTATCTTCGTCAGAGGCTGAAGGTACAGGCTGACATTTGCTTTTTCCGCATCATAAAAATACTTTTCAACAAAACCGGGAAATTTTTCTTCCAGGCTGCACGGATCAGCCCCGGAGTTGAGGAGCAGGTATGTCCAGCAAGGATTCCATACCCAGCTGCGGGGCAGATGACCGCCATAAAGAGCCCGCACAGACGACATGGAGCCAAGGAAGTCGAAAGTGAAATGCGATTGTGAGGGGACATCCCTGATCACCGCACTCACTTTAAGCGGAACCCTGTCTTCGAATAGAATGATCTCTCCCATCGGGTCTTCAAGGCCGAAATACTTCCTCGCCATCGATTCCGTAATAACTACCGAATTGACTTCATTTAAAGCTGTTTTGGGGTCGCCTGCCAGGAAGTGGTGGTCGAAAATGTTAAAAAAGGTAGAATCCGCAAAGAAAAACCTGCGCTCGTTAAATTTGTTCTCACCATATTCAACAAGACTCTGTGAAGCCTGAAAGTTAAAAATCCGGCAAATATTCTCTACCAGGTCGGGGTATTCTTCCTTCAGGGTAAAGGCGACCGGAAACGGAAGGCTGGCTGAATTTTCACCCACACCTTCAAAATCGTAAAGCTGCGCAATGCGGTATATGTCAGAAGCACGTTTGTGATGCTTATCGTATCCGGTCTCGTCAATCACATACATCATGATCAGGATAAAACTGGCAATGCCAATGGCTAGTCCTGCAATGTTTATCAGCGAATAAACCTTTCGGTTTACCAGGAACCGGAATGCTGTCTTAAAAAATGTGAAAAACATTTTTTCTTATTGTTATTCCGCTATCCGGTGAAATATCTTTCCAACGATCTTCCAGCCCTCGTCGAAGCGGTAAAACATCAGGTAGTCGGTAAATATTATTTCACCGCTCCTGCTGAGATGGATTTTGGCAACTGCTGCATCCCCCGTTATATCAATGAATTCAAAATCACAATGTGTCAGCACTTGCTCATCCGGCAGGCCGGGATCTTTCATGTTCCTGCTACGGGTCATGGAAATCCAGTTATAGATCGGCAGTTTGTTTACCATGCTGTTTTGCAGGATCAGCAGATCGAAACCTTCAAAAAACCCTTTTCGTGTGATTTCCAGGTCGCCTTTGTTGTGCAGGCCGTCGACATATGCGGTCAGCACCAGTTCTCTGATGGCATCCCGGTCGTTCTTTACGGATTGCTGGCCTGCCAAAACGAAACAGGCCATGAAGCATGCAATGAGTAATGTCAGATTTTTCATGTTTTGAATGTTTAAATATTTGTTATTGATTTAATTCAAAAGTATATATCCTGGCAGAATTCCCCGGGGTTCTTATTAAATGCTGTTTTTATGCCTGCGGGATGATAAAAACTCGTTGCTGTCATCAGAATGTTATGTATGCGTATGCGTTTGCTGATACCCTCGGTGCTCATATGAAATATTTTGGCTTTACAGTCTGGTTTTCGTTTTCTTTCTGCTTTTTTGGCTCAGGTTTTTTCGGTTTATGTTTTTCTTCGAAACATTAGCGGGATGTTTCCTTTGTCCGGTCCGCCAATCTCAATCAATTCCCATTCTTTATCGTATCTTTCGATCTTTTTTTTCAACACGGGTACCGGGTTGCCCGGGCCGTCATCATTGCCTTCCCAGGCAAGCAACTCCACCCTGTATTGCAGGGTCTTCTTCCGGCCGTTGATTCTTACATCAATTTCAATATTCTGATCGGGATCAATTTCCGGTATGAGGATAACAACTTCTTTCATGGCTTTATGCATTTGAATATTAACTGGTTCAGTCCCTGAATACAAGCTTGTCTTTACCGCCAAATGACTTATAGGATGATACGATTACTTTTTCACCTGCTTCAAGCCCGTTTTTCACTTCATAGAAGCGTGTATTTTGCCTGCCGATGCTGATCTCCCTTTTATTGGCAAAGCGGCCTGTCGGGTCAATCACATAGATCCAGTTGCCGCCGGTTTCCTGGAAGAAACCGCCACGTTTAACGATCAATGCGTCGTCGGCACTGCTGAAGATTACCCTGAGCTGCACTGTTTGCCCCCGCTTCAGCGATTCCGGCGTTTCTTCTGTAAAAAGAAGATCAACTTCGAAAGTACCTCCGCTTACATTGGTGTAGATCTTGCTGATATTCAGCCGGTAGGTTTTTTTGCTCAGGTCAAACTCCGCTTCCTGCCCTGCAAAAACCCTTGCAATGTATCGTTCATCGATCCGGGCTTTGAGCTTATAGCCATCCTGCATGTCGATTTGCCCAAGATGTTCGCCTGCCTGCTTGATCTCGCCGATCTCCGCACCGAAAGCGGATAATTTGCCATCAACCGGTGCTTTTACATTCAGACTCTCAATGGTTTTGCGCAGTAATTCCAGGTTTTCCCCCATTCTTATGATCGACTGATTGATCTGTGAGATCTGTTTGTGTGCAAATACAGAGTCAAGCTTCTGAAGTTCCCTGCTGAGTTCAAGCTGGCGTTTCAACCCAAAGTATTCAAGTTCGGCATCTTCCCATTCCTTTTGCGAGATGAGTTTATCGCGGATGAATTGTTTTTTCCTTTCATAATCGATCCCGGCAAGCTGCAAACGGTAACTTAATTCGGCAATTTCTTTTTCCCTGTTAAATTTGTTCTGCTCCAGGCGGATCTTGGTATTTTGCAGGTTGTTGATTGCATCAAGCATACGGGTTTCCTGTTCCATGGTGCTCAACTCCATATTGGCATTCATCAACTTTAAAATGGGGTCGCCTTTTTTAAGCAAAGCACCGTCTTCTACGTAAACAGTTTCAACAATGCCTCCCTGAATCGCATCGATATACACCGTATTCCTGGGATATACCACCCCGTCCACGGGGATAAATTCCTGGAACTTATCTTCGCTGACTGTTGCAATGCTCAATTGTTCCCGGTATACATATAGCTTGCTTTGCCTGTCTCTGAAAAACAGCAGGTAAACAAAAGAAAAGACCAGCAGTGCAATGCCCGCTATAACGACAATGCGCCTGATTGTCCATTTTTTCTTCTTTATTGGTCTGTCCATGCTCATAAAAACAATTTTAAATTATTTTAACTAATTCTGTGCCATTAATTGTAATTGGTTTTTATACAATATCTTATATAATGCCTGCCGGTTCAATCCTGTCATGTTTGTTCGTTATCGGGCAGCACCGTGTACATATACGTACATTATTTTTACCTTTACCTCTCCGTGAAACCGGTTTCACTGCTTTAACATTAAGAACATGGATAAAACTGATGCCAGGATACTGATCATCGACGACGACAAGGATATATTGCTGGCTGCAAAGCTATTCCTGAAGCAGCATTTCGGCATTGTGCATACGGAAAGCGATCCGGAAAATATTCCTGGATTGATGCAAAACGAACATTATGATGTGATCCTCCTTGATATGAATTTCTCTCGCGATGCCACTAGTGGGAAGGAGGGATTTATCTGGCTGAACCGCATCCTTGAGATCGATCCTTCAACGGTGGTCATACTGATTACCGGATATGGCGATATTGAACTGGCGGTACAGGGAATCAGGGAAGGTGCCACCAATTTTCTGTTAAAGCCCTGGGATAATAAGAAACTGGTTGCAACCATCGCCACCTCTCTGCAATTGCGTAATTCGAAGATAGAACTCGAAAACCTCCGCAGCCGGCAAAAGGTAATAATTGCCGATCAGAACCGGGTGCAACGCGATATAATTGGTAATGCGCCGGCTATGCAAAAGGTAATGGATATGGTATACAAGGTGGCGGCTACGGAGGCAAATGTCCTGATCCTGGGTGAGAATGGAACCGGTAAGGAACTCATCGCAAGGGCAATCCATATGGCTTCTCCTCGTAATAATGAGATTTTTGTCAGCGTTGATCTGGGAGCCATAACCGAGTCGCTTTTCGAAAGCGAACTGTTTGGGTTTAAAAAAGGAGCCTTCACAGATGCCAAAGAAGACAGGGCAGGACGTTTCGAAGCAGCCAATAAGGGAACCATTTTTCTTGATGAGATCGGAAACCTCTCCCTCCCTTTACAGTCAAAGCTCCTAAGCGTGCTGCAAAGCCGCCAGGTAGTAAGGCTGGGTACAAATCAGGGAATTAACATCGATGTCAGGTTGGTTTGTGCCACCAATATGCCCCTCCACCAAATGGTGAAGGAAGGAAAGTTCAGGCAGGACCTGCTTTACAGGATTAATACCGTGGAAATACTCATCCCTCCGCTCAGGGAACGTAAAGAAGATATTCCTGCCCTGGCTGATTATTTTCTCGATATTTATTGCCGGAAATACAAATTGCTCCGGAAAAGGCTGAATGCCATAACACTTAAAAGGCTCGAAAAACATCATTGGCCGGGAAACATCCGCGAGCTGCAACATGCCGTTGAAAGGGCTGTTATCATGAGTGAATCAAATATCCTCGAACCGGGCGATTTCTTTCTTTCTTCCACAGATCCATCAGCCGACGAATATATCAATGCCTCCGAAATCAAGCTTGGTGAAGCAGAAAAAATACTGATCCGCAAAGTTATTGACAAGCATGGGGGCAATATCAGTAAAGCAGCAAAGGAGCTGGGGCTCACACGGGCCTCGCTTTACCGCAGAATCGAGAAACATGGTATTTAAACGCTTTCGCATACAGGTTGTTCTGCGGCTGCTGATCATGACAGCATCCATATTCTTGTTATTTTACCTGCCCGAAATTATCGGATTTAACCTCACAAGCGTCATCCTGATTCTTCTGATACTTGGACAGTTCATATCCTTGCTTCGATATGTTGAAATTACAAACCGGAAACTTACGCGTTTCCTGAAAAGTGTCAGGTACTCCGACTTTACAAGCTCTTTTTCCGAACACGGACTTGGTAGAAGTTTTGATGAACTGAACCATGCTTTTATGGAAGTGATCGATGCATTTAAGAAATATCGCGCAGAAAAGGAAGAGCATTTTCAGTATCTGCAAACTGTGGTGGAACATGTGAGCATGGGCATCATTGCATACAACCGCAATGGCAAAGTGGATCTCTTCAATAATGCCGCCAAACGCCTGCTTGGGACAGGGGGTATTCGAAGCCTGCATGAACTGGCCGGCCTGAAAGAAGAACTGCCTGAAATCCTGCTGGGGATGAAAGGGAATGACCGTACGCTTATCCGCATTTATGTTGAAAATGAACTCTTGCAATTGTCTGTTTATGCCACCGAATTCAGGATGCGGGGCGAAGAGTATATTCTCGTTAGCCTGCAGGACATCAGCTCCGAGCTTGACGAAAAGGAAATAGAATCGTGGCAGAAGCTGATCAGGGTGCTTACCCACGAAATCACCAATTCTATCACGCCTATTTCTTCACTGGCTGCCACGGTGCGGGAAATGCTTCTCGAAGAGGATGAAGGCAAGTTGCTTATCAGGGCTATTGATGCCGAAGACATGGAAGGAATCAGGGGAGCTATAGAGACCATACAGAAAAGGAGCCAGGGCTTGCTGAATTTTGTTGAAGTATACAGGAACCTGACCCGTATACCCAAACCAAATTTCAGGTACTTTAAAATTGCAGAGATCTTTGACCGGGCCGGGAGACTGCTCAAACCCAAAATGGACGAACTGGGGATCGAATGCACAGTCAGGGTTCTTCCGCCAGCCCTCATGGTTACAGCCGACCCCGACCTCGTTGAACAGGTGGTCATCAACCTGCTGATGAATGCCATTGATGCAGTAAAAAATGAGGAAAAACCGGAAATACACATACTGGCCTCTGTCAATGATAAGAATCGTGTGGTCATCGATTTCAGGGACAATGGCACCGGTATCAAACCCGACATACTGGATAAGATATTCATGCCCTTCTTTACATCCAAAAAGCATGGATCCGGCATCGGTTTAAGCCTTGCCAGGCAAATTATGTACCTGCATAAGGGAACGATAGGAGTAAAGTCGAAACCCGGCGAAGGAACACTGTTTACATTAATATTTTAACCATGAAAAATAAAGAAGCACAATCTGTTCATGAATTGCATCCCTTATTAAAGAAGCGCTGGAGTCCGCGTGCCTTCGACGGGAAGATGATCGAAAACGAAAAGTTGCTGCGTATCCTGGAGGCTGCGCGCTGGTCGCCCTCGGCATCAAACCATCAGCCCTGGGCATTTGTTGTCGGAAAAAAAGGGAGCCAGACCTGGCAGGATATTTTTGATACGCTCATTGAGTTCAACCGGATGTGGGCGGTACACGCCCCTGTCCTCATCCTGAATTGCGGTATAACCACGGCGCAGGAACCTCCGGTTCAAAATGCCTGTTGGCAGTATGATCTTGGCCAGGCAGTGGCCCATATGAGCATTCAGGCCATGCACGAAGAGGTATATGTGCACCAGATGGCGGGCTTTGATCCTGAGAAGGCTGCCGGTCTGATGGACCTTCCGGGTAACTACAAGGCCTTTACAGTCACAGCCATGGGCTATTTGGGCGATCCCGGGATCCTGCATCCACGTATGCAGAAAACGGAAACCGCTGCCCGCGAAAGAAAAGAAATGGATACCTTTGTATCCTGCGGCCCGTTTGGAAAAGGATCCCTGTTATCCTGCTGAGCCATCATGCCCTGAAAAAAATGATGAAATGATGAAAAATATATCATTCTCCCTCTTAGCATTTGCAATACTGTTGTTTGCCTCCTGTGGTCGCGAACAGAAAAGCCCGGAAAAGACATCATCCCCGCCTTTACCCCGGGTGGATGTCCCGTCGTTTTCCGCCGATTCTGCTTATGCATACGTCGAACGGCAGCTTGCTTTCGGCCCCAGGGTCCCCGGAAGTGAAGCACATGCCGCCTGTGCAGACTGGATGGAACATACCATGAAGAGGTTTACGGATGATGTGGTGGTGCAGCCATTCAGGGCCAGGGCATACAACGGCGAGGTGCTGCGCGGGAAAAATATCATTTCCTCCTTTAATCCTGAGAAGCGTATACGGATCCTTCTTTGTGCCCACTGGGATTCGCGGCCCTATGCCGACCATGATCCCGATCCGGCAAACCACCGCCTGCCCATCGACGGTGCCAATGATGGTGCCAGCGGCGTGGGCGTGCTGATCGAAGCGGCACGGCAGTTCAGCATGCAGACCCCTGAAATAGGCGTCGATATCATTTTTTTCGACCTTGAAGACTATGGCCCTCCGCAGGATGTGCAAAGCCACGGCAGTGAAGACTATTGGGGACTGGGTTCACAGTTCTGGTCGAATAACCCGCATAAGACAAATTACCGGGCCCGGTACGGGATTCTGCTCGATATGGTCGGCGTAGCCGATGCCACTTTCCTGATGGAAGGATTCTCAATGTTCTATGCCCCCTCTACAGTCAAAAAAATATGGGACCTGGCAGCCGACCTGGGATATGGCGACTATTTCCTCCCCGAACGCGGCGGCTATATTACCGACGATCATTATTATGTAAACAAGATCATCAACATCCCGACCATCAACATTATCCACCTGGAGAAAGATGCAGGTAACCACAGTTTCTTTGAACACTGGCATACCATTAATGATAACCTTGAACATATCGATAAGGCCACCCTGCAGGTAGTGGGCGAAGTGGTGTTACATGCCGTATACCGGGAAAGAATCTAAAACCCGCCTACAACAGTTCATTGGCCAGGTTGGCCAGGTCTGACCGCTCACCCTTTTCCAAAGTCACGTGCGAGTATATGTCGTGATGCTTGATCTTGTCGATCAGGTACGACAGGCCATTACTCTGTGCATCCAGGTATGGCGTGTCAATCTGGAAGATGTCGCCTGTAAAGATGATCTTGGTGTTCTCCCCTGCCCGTGTGATGATGGTCTTTACCTCATGAGGGGTCAGGTTCTGGGCCTCATCCACTATAAAGCACACATTGGAGATGCTCCTGCCGCGAATGTAAGCGAGCGGTGTGATCACCAGCTTTTCCTGGTCGAGTGCATCGGTGATCTTTTTGTATTCACGGTCTTTTTCACTGAACTGGTTCTGGATGAACTTCAGGTTGTCCCACAAAGGCTCCATATAGGGGTTGAGCTTGGATGAGATGTCGCCGGGCAGGTAACCGATGTCCTTGTTGCTGAGCGGCACAATTGGCCGGGCCAAATATATCTGCTTGAAATTCTTTTTCTGGTCAAGGGCGCCTGCCAGCGCCAGCAAGGTCTTGCCCGTGCCTGCAATACCCTGCAGTGTAACCAGTTTCACTTTCGGATTTCCGATGGCATGAAGGGCAAAGACCTGTTCGGCATTCCTGGGCATGATGCGGTAGGCCGGGTGCTTCTCGATCCGCTCGATCCGCTCAAGAACCGGGTTGTAATATACCAGTGCCGAGGTGCGGTTATTCTTGAGAATGAAATAATGGTTCGGGATCGGGTTGTCAATGCCGATATCGCCAGGCAGGCAAAAGCCATCGGCATAAATGCTGTCGATTACCTCCCTGCTCAGCCCTTCGATAATCGTTTTACCCGTATACAATGAATCAAGGTCCTTGATCTTGCCGGTTTCAAAATCCTCAGCGGGAATGTTCAGCGATTTGGCTTTGAGCCGCAGATTGATATCCTTGGTTACCAGCGTGACCTTTTTTTCGGGATGCTCTTCGCACATGGTCAGGGCTGCATTCAGGATGCGGTGGTCGGCAGTGTTCTCGCCAAAAACCCGCGTAGCATCCAGCGCATCGGCACGCTCCTGCATGATCACCTTGAAATAGCCGTGCTTGGGCTGATCAATGGGGATCCAGTTCTGGAGAGAGTTGTTTTTCGAAAGGCGGTCCATGATACGGATAAACTCCCGCGCTTCAAAGTTTTTCGTGTCGTTTCCCTTTTTGAAATGATCGAGTTCCTCAAGAACGGTGATCGGGATGGCCACATCATTGTCTTCAAAACTGTAAATGGCATTGTGGTTGTAAAGGATCACCGAAGTGTCGAGGACAAAGATCTTCTGCTGCTTCTTCTTTCTGGGCATGGCATCGGATTTTATACCATAAATCAACAATAATTTGATGAGAAAATTACCCTGGTCGCCGGCTTTTTATCAAGTGGGGCTTGTTCATAAAAAAAACATCCCCCGGGATGCCTTGTGCAGGTTAAGTTTCGCCAATGATATCCCCCTCCCTGAATTAATTGCTATTTTTGTGGAAAGCTTCTTGTATGCCCGTTCAAAAAAAACTATTCCTGCTCGATGCCATGGCTCTCATCTACCGGGCCTATTTCGCACTGAATAAAAACCCCCGGATCAACTCAAAGGGAATGAATACGTCGGCCGTGCTGGGGTTTGCCAATACCTTGTGGGATGTGCTTAAAAATGAGCAACCCACCCATATCGGCGTGGCCTTCGATACCATGGCGCCTACATTGCGGAAGGAAGGTTTTACCGAATACAAGGCCAACAGGGAGAAAATGCCGGAAGATATCGCCATTGCACTGCCATACATCATGCGCCTGATCGAAGCTTTCAATATCCCGATACTGGCGGTTGACGGCTACGAAGCCGATGATGTGATCGGGACACTGGCCAGGCAGGCCGAAGAAGATGATTTCAGGGTTTATATGATGACCCCCGACAAGGATTTCGGCCAGCTGGTTTCCGATAATGTTTTCATATATAAACCGGCCCGGATGGGAAATAAACCGGAAGTTCTGGGGGTAAAGGAAATTTGTGAAAAATACGGCATCAGCCGGCCCGAACAGCTCATCGATATACTCGGGCTTTGGGGCGACACATCCGATAACATACCCGGGGTGCCGGGTGTAGGGGAAAAAACTGCGGCCAGGCTCATATCGGAGTTCGGAAGCATGGAAAACCTGCTTCAAAATACTGAAAAACTAAAGGGCAAGCTAAAGGAGAACCTCGAAAAATATTCGGCACAGGCCCTTATGTCAAAGCAACTTGCCACCATCATTATGGATGTGCCTGTCGGGTTCGATCCGGATGCCCTGAAACATTCGGGCCCGGATTTGAATGCACTCAGCGAATTGTTTTCGGAACTTGAGTTCAGGGCTTTTGCGAAGAGGGTTTTCAACGATGAAGGTTTGCGGGGCGATGAAGGGGAGGAGCCGGAAACTGAAAACGGCACCGACCTTTTCAGCAGTGCCGGTGTTGAATTGCCTCAAAATAAACTGCTTTCCCTGGAGCAGGTCGACCACCGGTATCACCTGGCCGACACCCCTGAAAAATGTCAAAAACTGGCCGAATACCTGGCCCGGGCAGGCTCCTTTTGTTTTGATACGGAAACCACCGGGCTGGACTCGAACAATACAGAGCTGGTGGGATTGTCATTTTCATGCGAAAAAGGCGAAGCCTGGTATGTCCCGGTTCCGGATAATTACCAGGAAGCAGTCAACACCCTGCAGGTTTTCAGGTCTTTACTGGAAGATGTAAAGATTGCGAAAACAGGACAAAACCTGAAATTCGATATATCCGTTCTGAAATGGTATGATATAGAGGTAAAGGGCCCGCTTTTCGACACCATGATCGCCCATTACCTGATCGAACCCGATATGCGGCACAACCTTGACGTTCTCGCCGAGACATATCTCGGTTACCGGACCATACCCATCGAAAGCCTCATCGGTAAAAAAGGCAAAAACCAGTTGAGCATGCGCACGGCCGATCTTCAAAAAGTAAAGGATTATGCCTGTGAAGATGCCGACATTTCCTGGCAACTCCGGGAAGTATTTCTGCCGATGCTGGAAAAGGCCGGGCTATTGAAGCTTTTTGAAAATATGGAAATGCCGCTGATTCCCGTGCTTGCTTCCATGGAGGCCGAAGGGGTAAGGCTGGAAAGGGCAGCGCTTGATGAATTTTCAGGTGAACTGGAGGAGGAGATCACCAAACTCGACCGGGACATCAGGGAAATGGCAGGGGTCGAATTCAATATTGCCTCACCAAAGCAACTCGGCGAGGTCCTCTACCAGAAACTGAAAGTGACCAATAAACCGAAACTGACAAAAACAAAACAGTTTTCGACCAGTGAGGATGTACTCACTTCCCTGTCCGAGAAACACCCCATCATCGGCTTAATACTGGATTACCGTTCGCTCACCAAACTGAAATCAACCTATGTTGATGCACTTCCCAAATTGATCAACCCGCGCGACAAGCGTATACATACCTCTTATAACCAGGCCGTGGCTGCCACGGGCAGGCTGAGCTCCAATAACCCCAACCTGCAGAACATACCCATACGCACTGATAAAGGCCGTGAGATCAGGAAGGCTTTTGTACCCAGGAATAAGGATTATATCCTGCTGGCGGCAGATTACTCACAGATCGAATTGCGCATTATTGCCGAACTGAGCAGGGACGAGAACCTAATCGATACCTTTGTTAAAAAACAGGATGTGCATACGGCTACGGCTGCAAAGATCTATGGTGTGCCGCCCGGAGCGGTAAGCCCGGAGATGCGGCGCAATGCCAAAACCGTCAATTTTGGCATCGTTTACGGTATTTCCGCATTCGGATTGTCGGAACGCCTGGGCATATCCAGGACGGAAGCGGCATCCGTCATCGACCAGTATTTTAAAAAGTACCCCGGCCTCAGGCAGTATATGGAACAGACCATCCGCTTCGCCCGGGAAAACGGGTACGTGGAAACCATCATGGGACGCAGGAGGTACCTGCGCGATATCAACTCGGCCAATGCCACCGTCAGGGGCTTCGCCGAGAGAAATGCCATCAATGCCCCCGTGCAGGGATCATCTGCCGATATGATCAAGATCGCCATGATCAATATCCATGAAGCCATTCTGGCCGGTAAAATGAAATCCAGAATGATCCTCCAGGTACACGATGAACTGGTATTTGATGCACACCGCGAAGAGGTGAATGCCCTGAAACAAACCGTAATGGAAAAAATGAAAACAGCCATTCCGATGTCAGTCCCGGTCGAAGTTGAAATCAACACCGGCGAAAACTGGCTCGAGGCCCATTAAGTTCGGGTGTTTTTTGGCAACATATTGTAAGATCCTCAAATACAAAGGTATAAGCGGTCATCTTCTTCTTGCCAAATATTAAGCCAGGGTTAAAAAATTATCAAAAAATTGTTAATAAAAAGTTTTTTCTTTCCCGGTTGCTCATTAACCAGTCATTTATAATTTTTCAACGGCAGGGTGTTGATAAAAATTCAACAGGCTGCCTGAAGATTGCCTTATATTAGTAAACGCATTCCGCAACCCCAGTCTAAATTTAAAGCCGTTGTAAAGCAAAGGGTTGTATTTTTTTATCTTTTTAAACAAACAGCATATGGAGCTCACAAACGATCTTTTTGTAAATATTGAAAAGGAAACGGATCAGGAAAAGGAGAATATTTACGGTGAGGTTTTGCAAGTTCGTTCCAGGGCGGATGTAAAACCTGAGCCGCTTGTAAAGGAAAAAGAGATGGCTGATGAAAAGCAGAAAACCGAACAGAAGGATCAGGCTCCCGGGCTTAAACCGTATTTACCTGAAGAAGTACTCGTAAAATCAACCGAGTATTTCGGAGGCGATACTTTGGCCGCCAATGTCTGGATGAACAAATATGCCCTGAAAGACAGCTCGGGCAATATTTACGAACTTACTCCCGACGACATGCACTGGCGTATCGCCAGGGAAATTGCACGCATAGAGCAAAAATATCCAAACCCCATGCCGGCCGGCGAGGTCTACGAACTGATAAAGGATTTCAGGTATATCATCCCGCAGGGTAGCCCCATGGCAGGCATTGGCAACAATATGCAAATATCCTCCCTGTCGAATTGCTTCGTCATCGGCAATGATGGTAATTCCGATTCTTACGGCGGCATCCTGAAAATCGACCAGGAACAGGTGCAACTGATGAAACGCCGCGGAGGCGTTGGCCACGACCTTTCGCATATCCGGCCTACCGGAAGCCCGGTCAAAAACTCGGCCCTTACATCAACCGGTATCGTTCCGTTTATGGAACGCTACTCCAATTCAACCCGGGAAGTGGCTCAGGACGGAAGAAGGGGTGCCCTGATGCTTACCATTTCGATAAAACATCCCGATGCCGAAAGGTTTATCGATGCCAAACTGCAGGCAGGAAAGGTTACCGGAGCCAACGTTTCAGTGAAGATCGATGACGAATTCATGAAGGCCGTGATCGAAAAAAAGCCTTACAGGCAGCAATATCCCGTCAACTCCCCAAATCCGTTATTCGTACAGGAAATTGATGCGGTAAAACTCTGGGAAAAGATCATACATAATGCCTGGGCATCAGCCGAACCCGGCGTGCTTTTCTGGGATACCATTTCCAGCGAGGCAATCCCCGACTGCTATGCCGACCTGGGCTTTAAAACGGTTTCCACAAACCCCTGCGGGGAAATACCCCTCTGCCCCTACGATAGCTGCCGCCTGCTGGCAATCAACTTATACAGTTATGTCGAGCAGCCTTTCACGGAAAATGCCATCTTCAATTCCGACAAGTTTACCGAACATGCCCATAAAGCGCTGCGGATCATGGATGATATCATCGACCTGGAAGCCGAAAAGATCGATGCCATCATCGCCAAGATCGACAGCGACCCTGAAGCATACGAAATAAAACGGGTAGAACGGAATATGTGGGAAAATATCCGAAAAAAGACCCTTGAAGGCAGAAGGACCGGGATCGGAATTACCGCCGAAGGCGATATGCTGGCCGCCCTGGGCAGCAGATACGGATCCGATGCTGCCATCAATTTCTCGACCGAAGTGCATAAGCTGCTGGCCCTGGAAGTATACCGCGCATCGGTCAACCTGGCTAAGGAAAGAGGATCATTCCCCATTTTCGACATCAACAGGGAAATGAACAACCCTTTCATCAACAGGATCAGGGAAAACCTTCCCGGTGTTTATGAAAACATGAAGAAACATGGCCGCAGGAATATTGCCATGCTCACCATTGCACCCACTGGCAGCGTCAGCATATGTACGCAAACAACTTCGGGCATCGAGCCGGTCTTCATGGTCAATTACAAGCGGAGAAGAAAGGTAAACCCCAACGATAAAAATGTTAATGTCTCTTTCACTGATGAAGTGGGCGATGCATGGGAAGAATATATCGTATTCCACCCCAAATTTGAATTGTGGCTGAAGGTAAATGGCTACGACCCCGAAGAAGTCAAGGCCATGGATGACGAAGCCTTGCAGGGTATTATTAAGAAATCACCTTACCACAAGGCCACTTCCGCCGACATCGACTGGGTGAGCAAGGTGCGTATGCAGGGTTCCGTACAGAAGTGGGTCGATCACTCAATCAGCGTTACGGTTAATGTCCCCGAGAGCGCTACGGAAGAACTGGTAAGCGAGATCTATCAGACTGCCTGGGAAAGCGGCTGCAAGGGAATGACCATCTACCGCGAAAATTCACGTTCGGGAGTGCTCGTCAGTAAGGATAAGAAAGAACAATCCCAGAAAAGTAAATTTCCCGAAACAACCGCCCCTCCCCGTCCCAAGGCACTGGAGGCTGAGGTGGTGAGGTTCATGAACAATAACGAAGAGTGGGTGGCTGTGGTAGGCCTGCTCAATAACCGGCCCTATGAAATATTTACCGGTAGAGCCGAAGGGTTTTTTCTGCCCGCATGGGTAGAAAAAGGCCAGGTCGTGAAAAATAAAAAATCAGAGAAGAGAAAGGCAACACAATACGATTTCCATTTTCACGATCAGTATGGATACAAGATCATCATGGAAGGCCTCTCCAGGCAGTTCAATAAGGAATACTGGAATTATGCGAAACTGATCTCCGGCATCCTCCGGCATGGCATGCCCCTGCCTTTCGTGGTGGAACTGGTCGATAACCTCCAGCTCGATACCCATACGATCAATACCTGGAAGAATGGTGTTGTAAGGGCCCTTAAGAAATATATACCCGACGGCACCATCGCAAAGGATGCCGTATGCCCCGAATGTAGCAGCGAAGGAACGCTGATGTATAAGGAAGGTTGCCTCACATGCTCCAATTGTGGCTATTCACGTTGTAGCTGAGAAATTATTTATTGTATCATAAAAAAAAATCCCGCTTTTCAACGGGATTTTTTCTTTTCATTTATTGCTATTGCAATGTAAATCTTACGGGGAGGTTGTACTGAACCCTCACAGGTTTACCCCTTTGTTTGCCGGGCTGCCACTTGGGCATGGATTGTACCACCCTGATGGCTTCTTCATCGCAGCCGCCGCCAATCCCCCTCAAAACCCTGACATCGGTGATGGAACCATCGCGTTCAACGACAAATGTTACGAAAACGCGACCCTGTATCCCGCTTTCCTTGGCCATGACGGGATATTTGATGTTATTGCCAAGATAATTGTACAATTCCTGAAGACCGCCCGGAAATTCAGGCATTGATTCAACAACGGTAAAGATCGGGGCTTCTTCAACCACCTCTTCGTCTATTTCAATCGGGATGTATTCCTGTATCTCGGTTGTTTCATCGGCTTCAGCATCAATGATAAGGTCGTCTTCGACCTCAACGTCGTCTTCAACGATATTGATCACAACCACTTTTTTCGGAGGGGGAGGAGGCGGGGGTTTGACTTTCTGTTCGGTGATCGGGATGATCTCTTCGGGAACGTCTTCAACCATCCGATCGCCAAACCCTTCAATGCTTTTGTCGTATGATTTCCATTCAAAAGCAAGCAGGGTGGCGGCCAGGGCAATGATCAGGCCTATTTGGGTGAAAATGATTTTTTTGCTTTCCAGATCAGCTTTTGGTGTTTTTTTTGCTTCCATGGTTTGCTGGGTTTTTATTACAATCCGGCAATCTGAACCGGATGGCTAAATTAATTATTATTTTTTGAAGAACGCAAAATTTTCTTTTCATTTCTTCTGCTGATGTACCAGCCCGCATACCCGAGCATGCAACCTGCCAGGTTGGCCAGGAAATCGTAGTGGTTTCCGTTTCGGCCGGGAATGACGAACCGCTGCATCGTCTCTGTAAATAACCCAAAAACTATGCCAACCAAAATACTGGCTGCTATTGCATGGTTTTTAAGAAAGGGCCAGGCTGATTGTTTGCCAAAACCTTTGATCAGCAAGAATGTATAGGTCCCAAAAAGAATCAGATGAACGAGCTTGTCGGGGCCAAGCCAGTCCAGAAAAGTAGTGACCCTGGGAATATAATTCCCGGGCAGCAATGTCAGCAGACCGATCACGAAGGTCCAGACAAGGCCCGGGAGCAGGGGCTTTTTAAACATCGGTGAATCAGCCTTCTGCCAGTTCCTTGTAGGCGCCGGCATCGAGAAGGTTTTCCAGTCCTGCAGGATCACTGATGCTGATCCTGATGATCCAGCCTTCGCCGTAAGGATCCTTGTTGACAATTTCAGGATTTGATTCCAGTTCGGCATTGAATTCGAGTACCTCGCCCGCAACAGGCATCATAAGATCAGAAACGGTTTTAACGGCTTCGATGGTGCCAAATGCTTCTCCGGCTTCAAGCGTTTCCCCTTCCGTTTCCACTTCGATAAAAACAATGTCGCCAAGTTCTTTCTGCGCAAATTCAGTGATGCCGATCACTCCTTCATCACCTTCCACCCTGATCCATTCATGGTCGTCGGTGTACTTTAAATTGTCGGGAATATTCATATTGGTTCTTTTTTTTTGATGGGGTAAAATTAAGGTTTTTTCACGGGGAAGCGATAATTATTTTCGTTTTTTATCATGCTCCCGGATGTAAAAACAGCGGAGGTATTACTTACTGTGCCAGTGAAAACCTGAGACTGATACCTCCGTTTGTGGTGGAGTTTCTGTATTGGTTCGAAACAAAGGGGTTGTTGATGATCTTGTCGAAGAAAAGCCTGATCCTGACATTCTGGTTCAGCATATAATCAATCGAAGTATTGATCGAAAAAACCTTTTGCCCTGCCGACACCTGGTTGATATTCTCATCAATCTGACGAAGGATGGTTTTATTGCTTCTTACCGAGAAGTCGACTTTGATATCAACATCGCTTTCCATACGGGTTTTTCGCCCTCCTCCCCCGAGCGACCTGACCGAGAGGGCCAGGCTCTTGATGCGGTAACCCAGCCCAACAATCATTTCGTTGCTTTTTACTTCAGTTATCTGGTTATTGGCAAAGCTTAATGTAAGGTTTCTCGATTTTTTGTATTCGAATTTAGTAAACAAACTGTTATGCCAGGTCATGTCGATCCCGAAGAGCGGTGCAAACTGCTCAACGATGGCGATTTGCCCCAGGTCGTACCGGGGTATAAAATCGGAGGAATAGGGTTGCTGCTGGTTCGCGTAACCATCCAGTTCGGCAAAGTCGAGATTGGACCGGAATGAATTGATAGAATAACTGGATCTGTAACTATGCGAAAGGTTGATCTTCTGAAGGAAGCGGGAAAAGAACTCTATGCGGGTTAAACCGGCATAGGTTATTCGCCAGTTGGGAAGGGGGATGGATGGGAACCAGCTCAGGAATGCCTTATCGGACTTTTTCCCTGAATAGGCAGCCAGGAATGAAGACCTCAGCACTTCCGATGAAGTTGGCCCGTAACCCTCCGGATAATAATCGCCGCTCAGGCTGTCGAGCACATAGTTACCGTTCCAGTTCGGATTTTCCCTGGCCAGCCTTTCCGCAACTTCCGGCCTCATGGCCTTCATGTTCTCAAAGGTTTCCGAAATATTGTCGTCACCGTCTTTTTCAAATGCAGTACCCCAACTGATGTAAGAGATACTGAAACTGCCGGCATCCTGTGGTGAAAAAGACTGAAACGACCCGAGCGAATCGGAATACCTGTAATACTCCTGATGATTTTCGGCGTAGTTCCTGTCGGCGTTGATCTCGATCTTCAACTCCGGAAATGGCTCGAGGTTGGTTCGGAATACGAAGGCATCCTGGTATTTTGTCAGGTATGGCTGATTGAGTGTTGAGTCGCGGGTTATCCATCCTTTTTCTGTGGCTTCCTGCCGCAGGTCTTTCTGGCTTCCGAATGCAAATCCGAGGCCGGGAGCCATGTCGCTCAGGCGGCTGCCAAGCAGGTCAGGTTCGGGCATAAAGCCCGGAAGAGCGGTTCCGGTGCTCTGCGAATAGGTTATGGTCGCCTTTTTCAAGCTCAGCACCACCTTCAGCAAACCCTCACCGATCACTTTAAAGTAGTTTATTTGTGGTTTGCCTGTAGTATCTGCTTCGGCCGTTTCTTCCAGCATGTCGTTGGCCATCCTTTCCCTTTGCCGTGGCGGAGGACCCCCACGCTGCTGCTGACCTTTGTTGGCCGGGCGCAACAGCTTCTTCAGGTAAGGCGATTTATTATAGAGTTTATCAAAGGCCATATTCCCGTTGAGCTGTATGGTTCTGGAATTTTCAATCTGGTTCCCGAACCTCTGCTGGATCGATTGCGGAGAGGCATTCCAGCTATACCCTGATTGGTAGGTGAAAGTGGACGTTACCCAGTCGAGCAGGGGTAGTTTGTCAATGGGCAGGGTGTAGTTCAGGGTAAGGTTCTGCATGAAACGCTGCATGGTGCCAAACGAAAAGATCTGCTTTCGTATGTCGAGGCTGTCGGGGCGTTCTTCCTCATACCATTCGCTGTCTTTATGAATGCTCCCCGGGGGTTCGAAAATTTCCGCATTGGCAACAGCATTATATTGTATCGAGAGAGACTTGGCAAGATCAAACTTCAGATCATAGTGGCGGTCCCATCGCCAGGTTTTGTTATAAGAAGGTTTGATCTTGATCAACCCGAGGCTTTTGTCGCGAAGCTTCATTTCCCCATAGGTACGGTTCATTTCGGTACGGAAACTGAATGATTTCGGCAGGTAATAGAAATTGAAATCCTTGATGATCTGCAAAGCCTTTGTTTTGGATATGAAGCCGATTTTTTCAAATGGTTTGACATTTTTTGGCGACAAGGCAAAATTGTATCCCAGTCCTGCCCTGTATTCCTGCATCAGGTCGTATTCTATATCGATATTGCGGTTGTATATTTCAGAATAGGCATAGGTAAAATTAAAGTTTTCAATATCATATATTCTTGGCGGTTTACTGCTCCCTACCCTGTCCTTACGCACATTCATAAAGTTGATGTTCTTTCGCTGGGTATAGTCGATGGTGAGTTTTCTGACGGAATCCTGCTGGCTTTTGGTATCATAAGAATCCAGGTCGGTCTTTAGTTTGATGTCGGGGTCGAGCGGGTTGTATTCCGGCGTGATATGGGTTTCGGAATAGTCGAAGTGCATTGGTATCCTGATCCCGGTTTTTTCGGGGAAGAATTTCCCGAGTTGCAGGTCGGTGGAGAAGTCGAACTGCGTAGTGGCTTCAAGGGCTACGTCGCTGATCTTGCTGTCGAGGCTGGCAAATCCGGCCGAACTGTGCATTCCTGCCACGGTTACCTGCCCGAAATCGGCCAGTTGCGCCTGTATGGTTGTGGTGGCGGCCCAGCCCCCTTTTTTGTTGAAATCCGTCAGCCTTAATTCGTTCACCCAGATCTCGGCGCATTTCGGCTCCACTTCCACTTCACCGGGCTTTTTCGGATTTCTCACACCGATCATAATGGTTTTTACGTCGCTGATGCTTGGTGAACCCACAACGGTGATCCTGTGATCGCCCGAGAATTCAGTGTAGGGGAAAGTCAGATAAACCTGGGAACCGGGTTGGCGCATGGCTATGTTCCGCCGGTGTTTAACATCCACCAGGGATTCAAGGTCGATATCGAAATTATTGGCTTCGGGCCAGATCGCCTCCGGATTGGTGGCAGGCGTTCCCCATTCGGTAAAGGTCAGCGGGATCTCATATTCATAATAGTTTTCGGTAAAATCGGATCCGATCCTGATAAAGCAGGTAAGGTCGCCGTATTCCAGTTCCTGGTTTTCAATGGACTTTTCTGCATGAACGAACATCTTGAGCCGTTTGTACTGCCTGAAGTCAAATTCAGTGGTCTTATAGGCGGCCCGCGCATCGCCGTCGACAAGATTGCAGACGTTCAGTACCATGGATTGTTCATTCAGCCTGATCAGGTTGGTGGTGCCAAGGTTGATCTCCCTTTCAATTCCGGGGGGGATGACATAGGGGACTGGTTGCCTGAAACCGTTTTCTTCGATGTTGAGGGTGGAAATGTCAAAAGTGGTCAGGGCCTGGATGTCGTCGGGGATGTATTCACCGGCGGCCAGCAGGCTTTGCTGGTATTTGCGCCATTCTCCCCTGACCAGTTCAAAGGTGGCGAACCTCAGAACGATGGGCCTTTCAAATTCCCTCATGAAGACGCGCATGAAACGGATGGATTTGAAATCGGAAATACCGCCTACGGCACGGTCGGGCTGGCTGACCGGGATCTTGAACTGGTACCATTTGGTGCTGGCAACCTTGTTGTTGGGAAGCCTGATGCCCTGGGCAAGAAACACATCCGTGATATACTGGCTGCCCACCTCCATCTTGTCGGGGTCGAGCTCGATCTCGTACTGGAAATAACGTTCCGATTCGTTGAGCGTATTGTCACGGTTGATGTCTTCCACATCGGGCAGGGTGGTGGCTGCCGTTGGATAGTTTTCGGGGTTCTGGGCGTCGGTGGGAGAGTTGCCTTCGGGCCCGTTAAAACTTTTATAGCGTTCCAGTATGCTTGAATACTTCGGGTTTTCATCAAGGTTGCTGCCTCTGAAATACTGGTAATTGTCAGATGAAGGGTCAAGGAAAGCATTCTGGTAGGCCTGTGAATTGGGACCGTGGATGGCGGCAATGGTATCGAGGTACGGATGAAGGCCGGCCGATGAAAAAAAAGACCTTTCGTCGGTATCACTCAGGCCGTCATAACCGATATCCTGATACTGCCTCGAATTTTCGTCTGTATCGAATGATTCAACGAGCGCCTGCACATTGGGTACCCTTCCCCAGCCGGTGGTATCAACATTGACGACTTCTGCCGTGGTCGGAAGCCCGTTCTCATAGGATTTTCTGCCGTCGCGAAGGATATCTTCCGATATGTCGCCCAGGTTGAAATAGATCTTTCCTTTATTTGTTGAATCTTCGGCAAAGGGGTCCATCATCCAGAATTCGATATATTCAACATTGGTCGCTTCAAAGTCGGTAGATTCGATCATGCGCATGATCCCTCCCCATCGGGTTTCCGGGGCTGTAAGGGTTCCGTTGGCATTGATCCCCTGGCTGTATGGCGAAGGGGCCGCATCATAGTTGTAAGGCCCGCGTTCAGACGGGTAATAGGCAATGTTGAATACGGCGATGTTGGTAGGGGTTCCGCTTGGGATGTCCTTGTTAGGGAATACCTCCGTTTCGAGTACCTGCCTCACCGAGTTTTTTGATAGCTCATCCTTGGAAATATTGGACGGAAGCAGTGTGCTGTTCCTGTCGTAAAACAGGGGGTCGATAATATACCATGCCATCTTGGCCCTGTTGATGCCATTGTAGATCATGGTTTTAAAATTGAAGGCATTGGAGATATCGGTTTCGGGAAAAAGGTCCAGTTGTTCCTGCGGTGTGCTGGCCAGGAACCAGGTGCCGTAGTTTTTCAGGTCGATGGTTGATTTGGCCCCTTCAAAGTCGTCGATGTAGGAAGTCCCCGTTTTTCCGATGGCCCTGGAATGTCCAGGGATAAAATGTGCAAATTCGCTGTTGATGCTGATCATTGAAGGTGCCTTGGTACTGATCAGCGGGATGGCATCAACGATTTTCGTAAGCAGGCGTGATTCTGTCTGGTAGTTCAGGTCAACGCCCCAGATGGTATTGTTGATAGGGTCGTTGCCATAGCTGACTTTCTGTGTCAGCGGCCTTTCACGCAGGTTCAGGATGGTACCCCCGATGAGGAAGTTCGGGTTGATGGCATGCTCAATCCTGGATCCCATCAGCCGCTTGGTCTGTATATTGAACAGGGTATTGTTTTCCATCGACACGTTAATGGGGGTGCCTGAATTGAGTATCCCCTCGTTGATGATCCTGACCCTGCCCAGGGTATAGTCAACGGTATAGTCGACATTTTCGGTAAGTGTACGTCCGCCGGCGGTTACCTTCACCGATCCCCGCGGCACGTTGAAAGCGTTCAGGCTGATCTCCGATCCCGATGATGAACGGTAAAAGCCCTCCAGGATATACTTATTCTTATCAGGGTATTGCTCGGCTCCCGTTTTGGTGAGCGTATAGAGTGAATCATAGCAATACCTGTTGGCGAGCGATGAATCCCCGCCGTTTTGTATGATCTTGTTCCGCAGGTAACTCCCGAAGGGCTCCAGCATGGTAAAAAATATCTTCCCATTCGACGACTGTATGGTTCCTCCCTGTGTGGCGGCACCGTCGATAAAGTCAAAAATCCCGTCGTCGGGCGGGTTAAGCTGCTGGTTCAGGTTGTCGAAATTAAATATGCTGAGTAGTGGTACGCCCTGTATGTCTCCGGGCCCCTCAACAAAATAGCCGGTAGGCACGCCGTTATCGTTCCCGCTGTAAAGAATGTTCATGATGAATTTTTCACGTTGCACCTGGTAGGCACCGATGGAATAAACATTTTTCATCATGAGGTCCCACATGGGTGCCCTGGTGTTGAGGGTGGTGCTTTTCAGGAGTTTAACGATCAGGCTTGAGGGGGCTACGATCCCCTGATCAGAAAATTCTCCGACCTGGAAAACGGCACTGTCGGCGCCGATCATCGTAAACTGGTATGCCACCGCAAGGGTTTGGTCGGAGTTCAGCGTCGTATTGAGTGAAATAAAACCGAGTTTGCTGTTGATGGTATATTCCGAGGGATCGAGTTTCCGGGCTACCTCAACTTTTTCAAAATCAATGCCGGGATCAAAGCCGAGGCTTTTCAGGTAATTGGAGGCAGCGTTGATGTCGCGGAGCATGGAAGTGTCCATCTGCGATAAGAGGTTGTTCGAATTGTTGGAAGGGATATACCTGCCCGGATTGGGTTTCACTTTCGGGTTATGGATTACCTTGTTTTCACCCAGATCCTGAAAGGCCACAATATTCCTGTTTTGCGTAACGGCGGCACCTATGTTGGTAACCCATACTTCAACTTTGGTAATGTTGATGTCGGAAAAGATCAGGGGAAGCTCCGCGAGGGCCTTTTCGTAATTATCCCTGAAATATTGCGAGAGAAAGAAATGCTTGTTTTCGTCGTAGTCGACGGCGGTCAGGTAAAACTCATTCGACTGTGCCCCGCCCTGAACGGTAAGTGTTGATGTTTCGCTTTGTTGCTCGGAATATACTGCGGTGACCATGGTACGACCAAACTGCAGTTTAGTCTTCATGCCGAAAAGGCTCTGGTTGCCCGTGATGAGGGATGTGTTCAGTGGTAAGGATACATTGCCTGCCTCAATCAGTTTGATGATCTCGTCTTCCTTGCCTTCGTATTTCAGGTTCAGTTTGTTTTCAAAGTCAAAGGTGGCCTCGGTATTGTAGTTGGTCCTGAATTCGATCTTATCGCCGATCTTGGCAATAACGCTCATCTGTATGCGCATGTCGAAATCAAAGTTGGTCGTCCGGCGTTGCCTGACGTTGAGGGTAGGGTTTTCGGTTTTGTTGTTCATGATCCCGAAGATCAGTTCTGCCGAACCCTGTGGCCTGATGTCGATGGTGTTATTGCCGAAAATGGTTTCGAAGAATTTCCCGCCTATGTAGATCTTCGGGATGATACCGTCGCCCCTGTCGATGCCGGAAGCAGCCTGCGATCGCTGTTTCCAGTAGCTTCGCAGGGAGTTTTTGTTTTCAAATTCCTTGTATTCATCGAACGACATATAGGTTGGATTACGGTAATTCATGTCGCCGATCTTGTTCTGGAAAATATACTGGTTTGTTTCGGGGTCGTATTCAATTTCTGTTTGAATATTTGACGGGTTTTTCAGGAAGAGTCCGTGTGTGTCGGAGGGAATGTAGAGCAGTTCGTCATTATCGGGGAACGGATAGTGGAGGTAAACCGGAGCGGTGGTATCGTTTTCAGTCGTGTCGGGCGGCGGCCAGGGCGAAGGATAATCGATCACAAGCCTTCCGCCTGCCGATGTTTCCCACACCAGCGTGAAAACGGAAACAAAAACTATGAGTGTGAACAGATATTTAATTATCCGTACCAATTTTTTTCATTCGTTATTTTCGCCCTTCGGGGGCGGGTTTGTGCAAAAAAAATAACAGCCCCGGGGGTTTAAAAAAGCCTGCTCAGAGAAACTTCAGGGCTTCCCGGATAAGCCTTTCAACGGAAAGACCGGCCTCTGCTTCACGCTCTCCCAGGTTCGCATATGCCATTCCCAAAGCCTTTTCTGCCGGTTTCCTGTTAAACCCCAGCGAGGTTAATCCTGTTAACGCATCATTTAACAGGGTATTGTGCGCCATTGTATATTTTTCTTCCGTAATACCGCTGTCTTTCGGCAGTTTGTCTTTCAGGTCGATTACGATCCTCTGGGCCGATTTGGCCCCGATACCCTTAATGCTTTCGAGCAGCTTTGCATCACCGTGGGTGATGGCCGCTGTGATCTCGTCGGGCGCATAGGCCGACAGGATCAGCCTGGCGGTATTGGCCCCCACACCAGAAACGGAGATAAGGTTACGAAAAAGCTGTCGCTCATGCAGGGTCGAAAAACCGAAAAGCAGATGGGCGTCTTCCCTGACGACCAGGTGGGTGAAAACCTTATGGGATTCGCCCGGCTGAAGCTGCGAATATGTAAATACGGAAATATTCAGCAAATAGCCGATTCCGTTCACATCAATCACGGCAAAAGCCGGACTGAGTTCCGACACTTTCCCCTCAACATATTCAAACATAGATACCGTTTACCGTTGATTATATTTTTGCTGCAAATCTAATTAATTATGCCATATTACACCTATTTCATAAATCATGCACATTTAAATTTAGAAATAATAAAAATTATGATCATGGTATGATGGAATATCCAATTATTTGTAGTTTTGCCAAAACCTGTTAATTTTTTAACAATACCAAAAAAATCATGGATAATCTGTTTCGCAAAGACGCTCTCAATTATCATTCATTGGGCCGCCCCGGGAAAATCGAAGTAGTTCCCACCAAGCCATACTCTACTCAGCGTGATCTCTCGCTTGCCTATACCCCGGGTGTTGCCGACCCCTGTATGGAGATCTACAGAAACCCTGAAGACGTATTTAAATATACCGCCAAGGGAAACCTTGTAGCCGTCATTTCAAATGGAACGGCGGTTTTGGGTTTGGGCGATATCGGCGCATCCGCCGGCAAACCGGTGATGGAAGGAAAGGGTTTGCTTTTTAAGATCTTTGCCGATATAGACGTTTTCGATATAGAGATTGACGTGAAGGACATTGATAAATTTGTGGAAACCGTTGTTGCCATTGCTCCGACCTTTGGCGGGATTAACCTGGAAGACATTAAGGCTCCCGAATGTTTCGAGATTGAAGATCGCATCAAGGAAGCCCTCGATATCCCTGTGATGCATGACGATCAGCACGGCACGGCCATCATCACGGCCGCCGGCTTGCTAAATGCCCTTGAAATGACAGGGAAAAAGATAGAAGAGATGAAGATCGTCGTGAACGGAGCCGGCGCTTCTGCTATTTCATGTACAAGGCTCTATGTTGCACTGGGCGTAAAAAAGGAGAACATCATCATGCTCGACAGCAAAGGCGTACTCCATAAAGACCGCAAGGATATGAACAAGGTGAAGGAGGAATTTATTACCGATAAGGACGTTCATACCCTGGAAGAAGCCATTAAGGAAGCAGATATGTTTCTCGGGCTTTCGGTTGCAGGCGCCCTGAAAAAGGAATGGCTGCATACCATGGCCGATAACCCGATCGTTTTTGCCATGGCAAACCCCGTACCCGAAATTGGCTATGAAGAAGCCATGTCGACAAGGGATGACCTGATCATGGCAACGGGACGTTCTGATTTTCCGAATCAGATCAACAATGTACTGGGGTTCCCGTTTATTTTCAGGGGCGCCCTGGATGTTAAAGCTACGGTCATCAATGACGAGATGAAACTGGCAGCTTCAAAGGCCCTGGCCGCCCTGGCCAAGGAGCCCGTTCCCGAGGAAGTGAACATTGCCTATCACGAAAAGAACCTGAAGTTTGGCAAAGACTATATCATTCCCAAGCCAACCGACCCAAGGCTGATCGTACACGTTGCACCTGCCGTTGCCAGGGCTGCCATGGAAACGGGTGTTGCCCGTAAACCCATTGAAGACTGGGATGCGTACCGTGAGGAACTCAGCAAAAGGCTTGGCATCAGCAATCCCCTGATGCGCCAGATCAAAGGGCGGGCCAAGCGGGATATCCAGCGTGTGGTATTCGGCGAAGCCGAAGATTATAATATGCTTAAGGCAGCAGAGATCGTTTATAATGAAAAAACGGCCATCCCCATACTCCTGGGCAACATCAATGCCATTAAAGGCATTATCCGCGAGCATAGCCTTGAACTGGACGGAGTGGAGATCATCGACCCCAAGTCGGATGAAGTAGATGAACAACGGAAGCAGTTTGCCGGGTTACTATTCAGCAAAAGGCAAAGAAGGGGCATTACGATGAAGGCCGCTTATGATCTTCTTCTGCACCGCAATTACTTTGCACCCATGCTGGTTGAAACAGGCTATGCCGATGCCATGGTGTCGGGGCTTACACGGAATTACCCTTCGGCCATCAAACCGGCACTTGAAGTGATCGGTATCAAAGAGGGCAGCAGGCTGGTTTCGGGTATGTATATCATCAACACCAAGCGCGGGCCGTATTTCTTTGCCGACTGTACGGTCAACAAGAACCCCACCATGGAAGACCTGGTGGAGATCACCCTGCAAACCAAATATGCCGTTGAACAATTCAAGATCCAGCCCAGGATCGCTTTTGTATCCTATTCGAATTTTGGGTCCAACCCCGGGAATATACCGGATAAACAAAGGGATGCCATCGCCTATCTCCATCATCACTATCCCGATATGATCGTTGATGGTGAAATGCAGGCCAATGTTGCCCTGAACCAGGGAATACTCGAAACGAATTTCCCGTTTACCAAGCTTGCCGACGGTCCCGCCAACACCCTGATTTTTCCCTATCTTACTGCCGGGAACATTGCCTACAAGCTGCTCCAGGAACTTGCCGATGTTGAGGTGATCGGCCCGGTACTGAACGGTCTCAGGAAATCGGTGCATGTGCTCCCCATTGGCAGTACGGTGAACGAGATCGTGAATATGGTCATGATCGCAGCCCTTGATGCGCAGTGCGTGCACCGCCGCGACAAAGGGCAGGATTGTTTCTGACCTCCGCCTGTTGGCCGGTGAAGGCTCTGCCGGGTTTTGGCAAAACCACTCTCATATAGTAGGCGGGATACTCAGTTGTTTTTTTCGCCCGGCTTTAAATACCCTGATACGGAAGAGTTATCTGTACGTATATATGTAAATTTCTTTATTTTTGTAACTTTATTGTTCCGATTTACGAATAATATATTGTATTACATATGGCAAGAAAGCCAAAAAAAAGAGATTTCATCATGAAGAAAATTACAGTTATCGGCGCCGGAAATGTCGGGGCAACCTGCGCAAACGTTATTGCGCACAAGGACCTGGCCCGTGAAGTAGTCCTCATCGACGTTAAGGAAGGGGTTGCCGAAGGCAAGGCCCTTGACATCTGGCAAACATCATCCATCAACAACTTTAACACGCGTGTTGTTGGTGTTACCAATGATTACCTGAAGACCAAGGGCTCGGGTGTGATCGTGATCACTTCCGGGTTGCCCCGGAAACCGGGAATGTCGCGCGACGACCTGATCAAAACCAATGCCGCTATCGTAAAGGAGGTAACCGAAAAGTCGATCCGTTACTCACCCGATGCCATTGTCATTATCGTTTCCAACCCCCTCGATGTGATGACCTATACTGCCTACAAGGCAGCTAATAAAGAAGCAAACAAGGTGTTTGGAATGGCAGGGATCCTCGATACCGGGCGTTATAAAGCCTTCCTGGCCGAAGCCCTTGATGTGTCGCCCAAGGACATCCATGCCATGCTGATGGGGGGACATGGCGACGGCATGGTGCCGCTGAGAAGATATACTTCGGTAGCGGGCATCCCCATTACCGAATTGCTGAACAAGGAAGAACTTGACAATATCGATGAACGGACCAAGAAAGGTGGCGGGGAGCTTGTCGACCTTATGGGTACCTCGGCCTGGTATGCCCCGGGGGCTGCCGCAGCCATGATGGTCGAAGCCATTGTTGATGACCAGAAAAGGATCTATCCTGTTTGTGCATACCTGAACGGGGAGTACGGGCTTAAGGACATCTATATGGGAGTTCCCGTTAAGCTTGGAAAGAACGGCGTGGAAGAAGTTGTACAGCTTAAGCTGAATGACCATGAGAAAAGCATGGTTAAGAAATCCGCGCAATCGGTCAAGGAAGTGATCGAGCTCCTGAGAAAAATGAAACTTTTTGATTAAAGATCCGATAATAATTAACGGTGGGGTGTGCTTCTTACGTGCCACCCCTTTTTTTTGCCTGCGAAAATTCTTAATTTTATCATCTGAAAGTCTGGCGTCAATTATGGATTGCCCATGAGATAAAATACCATTTATGCAAAAAAGAATCGTTGTACTGAGCGGTGCCGGCATGAGTGCCGAAAGCGGACTGCAAACCTTTCGCGACAATAATGGCCTGTGGAATAATTACCGTGTTGAAGAGGTGGCCACTCCTGAGGCCTGGCTGCAAAATATGCCCCTGGTTTTGGAGTTTTACAACCAGCGGCGGAAGCAGCTCCTCGAATGCGAACCCAATGCCGGTCATTTTGCCCTGGCCACACTTGAAGCCGGATATGATGTAAGGATCGTCACACAGAATGTCGATGATCTGCATGAACGTGCCGGATCGTCCCACGTGCTGCACCTTCACGGGGAATTGAGGAAGATCAGGAGCAGTATCGACCCCGATTACGTGATCGAGATGGACGGATGGGAACTGAAGCAGGGCGCCAAATGTCCGAGCGGCAGCCAGATGAGACCCCATATCGTATGGTTTGGTGAACCCGTCCCCAATATCCATATTGCCGCCGAAATCGCTACCTCGGCCGATATCCTTATTGTTGTAGGAACATCCCTGCAGGTCTATCCCGCCGCCGGGCTGGTCCACTTTGCCCCTGTCGAAAGCCAGAAATATTACATCGATCCGGCTGCCGCCAACAACAGCATGCTGTCCAATCTCACTGTGATCAGGGATAAAGCCGGCATTGCCCTGCCCAAACTGGCTGATGAATTACTCAAAGCCTGAGCCATGCCGGATAAGAAGAACCATTCCGGTCATGTTTATATTCTTGATAAGGCCCGGCATTATTGTGCCTGCCAGGAAAGATGCATCCACGATGTTGAAATGAAAATGAAGCAATGGAAGGTAAGGCCTGCCGTGGCCGCCGGGGTCATCAAAAAGCTTGAAAAGGAAAACTTCCTGAACGAGGAATGTTTCGCCAGGGCCTTTGCAGGGGGGAAGTTCAGGATTAACAAGTGGGGAAGAAACAAGATCGTTGTCGCATTAAGGGCGAAAAAAATTTCAGAAGCGGCCATTCAGAAAGCACTGGAGGAAATTGATGAGCATGAATATCTTATGGTACTCAGGAAGCTGATCGCGGAGAAAAGGGAAAAATTATCCGAACCTGAAAGTATTGTTTCTAAGAATAAAGTATATAAATTCGCACTATCAAGGGGTTTTGAAAAAAACCTCATATTACAACACTTAAATCAAACTAAGCTAATTTAAACACATTATGAAAAACTTAAGATTCCTCGCCCTGCTTACGATAAGCATGGCACTGCTTGTCGTTGCCTGCAAAAAGGACAAAGATGACGACAACAACACGCCTCCTCCTCCGGGGGGTGAATATAAAATTTCAGGGTACAGCCAGGATGCCGTGAATTTCACACAGATGGCCGGTGCCCTGATCGTTGTAACAGACCAAACCGGTGCACAGGTTGCACAGGTCACTACCGATGCCTCGGGCAATTACCTGGTTACCGGCATTGCCCCCGGCACCTACAACCTCACTGTCAGCAAAGATGGTTACCAGAACCAGGTTGCCGCAAATGTCGCTGTCGGCAATGTTAACCTCCAGGAAGTTTTTGTTGCCTTTATGCCGGTCGATAACAGTATCACCACTCCGGTGGGTGCCATCTGTGGCGTGGTGCTGGATGCCAGCGGAAATCCCATGTCCAATGTTCTGGTTGCCATCAGCGCCGAAGACGAATCATTGACGAACGGGTATTTTGCTTCAGGCATGACCGATGCCAGCGGGAAGTATGCCATTGGTGCGGTTCCGCTTGAGTCGGCCGTTTCGGGGAATGCCATCCCGGCATTCAAGATCAAGGCACTCAAGGGAAATTTCGTAGACATCATGCATAATGTGCCCATCAACCAGAATGCACTGGTGGTGAACAACGTTAATCTGGTTAATCAGAATGTTCCCGGAAACACAGTTTTTGCCGAAGGTTTTGAGGCCAAGAACGGATGGACCTGGGAAGGATTCTGGCATCTGCAGCAAAATGTCGCCATCATGAATACCAATGTTACTGACCAGTACGTAATGCTGGCTCCCAACGATAACAGTGGCGGATATATCCCGGGTGCTTATGCAGGAAATTATTGTGCCTGGTATGGCGAAGAATCTACGGGAAGTTTCATCGGAACCCCCTCCGAAGATCAGGAACAATGGTCGGGTGGCACCAGTCAGGCATCCAACGAGGGTGTGCTTATCTCCCCGGTCATCAGCCTGGCAGGCCTCAACCAGGCATCGCTCTCATTCTGGTCGTGGTTTGAGATCGAAAGTGTGAACCCCAATGAAAGTGGTTTTGATATTATGGAAGTTTTTGTGATTGATGTGGCCACTTCTGTTGAAACTTCGCTTGGGAGGCTGAATCCATACAGTGATCCCATTCTCGACGACAGGGCTGCCCTGCCTTTCACTTCAGGCGGGTTTAACGTTGCCCCCGTGTGGACACTGGCCGAATATGACATGAGCGAGTTTGCCGGAGCCGATATTCAAATCAAATTTGAATTCAGGACCATCGATAGCCTTTACAACGGTTTCCGCGGGTGGTTTATCGATAATGTGCTGGTTACCGACAAGGCACCGTTGAAATCGATGAATGCCAATAAGGTCTACGGGCCGGATCCCAAACCAAGGACCAATTAAGCGTTCCATAGCGGTTTCACCGGCTTGATTATAAGAAGGCTGTCCGGGGAAGGCCTGCCGTATTAAACGGTGGCTCATGTACCGGGCAGCCCTCTTTTTTCTATCTTTGCGAAAAATATAATAACATGGTTTTACAGGAAGAGATCATTGCATTGGAAAAGAGGCTTGAGGCCCTGAGGGGGTATCTTTGACATCGACAGCAAGCATGCCCTCATAGAAGAAAAGGAATCGCTTACACGTAATCCGGCTTTCTGGAACGATCCCAAAAAGGCTGAGGAATTAATGAAAGAGATCAAGTCGGTCAGGTTCTGGACGGAATCTTTCCGGAAGCTCAAAAACTCTTTTGAGGACCTGCAGGTGATCCATGAGTTTTTCCTTGAAGGGGAGGGAAGTGAAAAGGACCTGGAAAAACAATACCGGCGCACACTTACTTTGCTTGAAGAAATTGAGTTCATGAACATGCTCAGCGATGAGGAAGACAAGCTGGGTGCCATCCTGCAGATCAATTCCGGAGCCGGGGGAACAGAGAGCCAGGACTGGGCAGAGATGCTGATGCGTATGTATTACCGCTGGGGCGAACGGAATAGATATAAAGTAAAGGAACTGGAACTGAGCGAAGGGGAAGTGGCCGGCATCAAATCGGTATCGCTTGAGTTTGAGGGCGATTTTGCCTTCGGCTACCTGAAAGCAGAAAACGGGGTTCACCGGCTGGTGCGGCTGTCGCCATTTGATTCGGCCAACAGGCGCCATACTTCTTTTGCATCCGTTTATGTTTACCCGATTGTTGATGACAATATAAAAATTGAGATCAACCCTGCCGATATTAGCTGGGATACTTTTCGTTCGAGCGGGCCCGGCGGGCAGAATGTAAACAAGCTGGAAACAGCCGTTCGCCTCCGGCATGAACCCTCAGGCCTGGTCATCGCATGCCAGGAAACACGCTCTCAGCTGCAAAACCGTGAAAAGGCCCTGCGCATGCTTAAATCCCAGTTATATGAAATCGAACTGAGAAAACAAAAGGAAGCACAGGCCGAAATAGAAGGAAACAAGAAAAAAATTGAGTGGGGATCGCAGATACGTTCCTATGTGATGCACCCTTACAAAATGGTGAAGGACCTTCGAACCGGTTATGAAACGGGCAATGTACAGGCGGTCATGGATGGCGACCTGAGTGGGTTCATCAAGGCTTTTCTGATGGAATTCGGGCAAAAGAAGAAAGCCCGGCAATAAACGCTTACGGAGCTAGCCGAAAAGACTGATTTTTAAAAAAAAACCATATATGAAAAAAGATATGTTCAAGATCTATCACAACCCGCGATGCCGCAAATCACGCGCAGGCCTGCAGTATCTGAAAGATCGCGGCCTCGATCCCGAAATTGTCGAATATATGAAAACCCCGCTCAGTGTGAAGGAGCTGAACGACATTCTGGTACGCCTGAATAAAAAGCCTGCGGACATCATCCGGACACAGGAGGATCTGTACAGGTCGGAATTGAAGGGAAAGAAATTTACTGATGAGGAATGGGTCAGGATACTTGTTGAGAACCCCAGGCTGATCATGCGGCCCATTTTAGTGAGAGGGCCCAAAGCGGTGATCGGCGACCCGGCAGAAGCCATCGAAGCCCTTCTCTGAATCGCCCCCGGTAAAAATATCAATTGTTAACCTGCTTGAAATATCAACCAATACTTAAAACCTTAAACCAATGAAATACCGTATTGAAAAAGACACCATGGGTAATGTAGAGGTGCCTGCCGACCGTTACTGGGGAGCCCAGACGCAGCGTTCAAAAGACAATTTCAAAATTGGCCCGGAAGGGTCGATGCCTGTTGAGATCATCCGGGCTTTCGCCTACCTGAAGAAGGCGGCCGCCCTGGCCAATCACGAACTGGGCGTCTTGCCCGACGAAAAAAAGGCACTGATCGCAAAAGTTTGTGATGAGATCCTTGAAGGGAAGCTCGATGAACATTTTCCGCTCGTGATCTGGCAAACCGGTTCGGGTACGCAGTCGAACATGAATATGAATGAGGTCATCGCCAACCGTGCCCATGTTCTTAGCGGGGGCAGCCTCGAAGACAGCAAGAAAGTGATCCATCCCAATGACGATGTGAATAAGTCGCAATCGTCGAACGACACCTTTCCCACGGCCATGCACATTGCTTCCTATGCCATGATCGTTGAAACAACCATTCCCGGTATTGAATTATTGCGCAATACACTGGCTGAAAAGACCGAAGCGTTTAAAGATGTTGTAAAGACCGGCCGCACCCACCTGATGGATGCCACACCGCTTACACTGGGTCAGGAGTTTTCGGGTTATGTATCCCAGCTTGACCACGGCCTTTCAGCCCTTAAGAATACCCTTCCCCATTTGCTGGAACTGGCCCTGGGTGGTACTGCCGTCGGTACGGGACTGAATACCCCGAAGGGTTACGACAAACTGGTGGCTGAAAAAATAGCCGGACTGACCGCATATCCCTTCGTTACGGCTATGAATAAATTCGAATCATTGTCGGCACACGATGCCATGGTTGAAACCTCCGGAGCACTGAAAACCCTTGCCGTAAGCCTGATGCACATTGCAAACAACCTGAGGATGCTGGCCTCTGGTCCGCGTTGCGGCATTGGTGAGATCATTTTTCCATCGAATGAACCGGGTTCGTCTATCATGCCCGGGAAAGTCAACCCTACGCAGGCCGAAGCGCTTACCATGGTGTGCGCCCAGGTGATCGGCAACGACGCCGCCATTACCGCCGGCGGGATGCAGGGCCATTTTCAGCTGAATGTGTTTAAACCGGTCATGGTCTTTAACCTGCTGATGGCCGCCCGCCTGCTGGGTGAGGCCTGTGTTTCTTTCAATGACAACTGTGCAGCGGGGATTGAACCCAACCACGCCTTCATCAAAAAAAATCTTGAAAACTCCCTTATGCTGGTCACGGCACTCAATACCCATATCGGTTACGAGAAGGCTGCTGCCATCGCAAAAAAGGCGCATGCCGAGGGGATCACACTGAAAGAATCGGCACTTTCGCTGGGGCTTGTCAGTGAAAAGGATTTTGATGAATGGGTTGATCCAGCTAAAATGATTGGTCCGAAAGCCTGATTCTTTTGTATCTTTGATCTATGGAGAGGCTGAAAGACCGGATCAGGACAATGGCTGCCGAATACCTGCCGGATGTAATTAGCAGCAGGCGTTACCTGCACCGGCATCCCGAGTTGTCGTTAAAAGAGTTTGAAACGGCGGATTACCTGGCATCCAGCCTGCAGGCCTATGGCATTCCCTTTCGTGATAAGATTGCCGTTACCGGGCTGGTAGCGGAGATCAGGGGGTGCCGGCCCGGTTCGGGCGTGGTGGCTCTCAGGGCCGACATGGATGCATTGCCCATACAGGAAAAGAACGAAGTTGATTACCGTTCGGTAAATGCAGGTGTAATGCATGCCTGCGGCCATGATGTGCATATGGCGTGCCTGCTGGGTGCCGCCAGGATATTGCATGGCTTGCGTGAGGAGTTCTCCGGTACCGTTAAACTGATCTTTCAGCCTTCGGAAGAGAACTACCCCGGGGGGGCAAAAATGATGATAGCCGAAGGGGTGCTCAAAGATCCTGCCCCGGCGGTCATCTTCGGCCAGCATGTATTTCCCGAACTGGATGCCGGTTATATCGGCATGAGGCCGGGCAGGTACATGGCCTCAACCGATGAGGTGTTCATCACGGTAAAAGGGAAAGGAGGGCATGCCGCCATTCCCGACAAGCTTATTGATCCCGTGCTCATCGCATCCCATATCGTTGTTGCCATGCAGCAGATCGTGAGCCGGAAGGCACTGCCAACCATGCCTACTGTCATATCTTTCGGGAAGATCTCTGCCAACGGCCAAACCAATATCATTCCTGATGAGGTCTGCCTGGAAGGGATCATCCGCACATATGACGAAAGCTGGCGTGAAGAGATCAAAAGACAGATCAGGCAGTTGGCCGAAGGGATTGCGCAAAGCATGGGGGGGAGCTGCGAGATAACCATCGATCAGGGTTATCCTGCACTGGTCAATGATGAAAACCTGACTGCCAGGGCCTGGGATTATGCAACGGATTATCTGGGCAGTGATCGTGTAAAGGCGCTTGAAATGAGGATGACGGCCGAAGATTTCGCATATTTCGCGAAGGAATTGCCCGCATGCTTTTTTCGCCTGGGTACCCGAAATATGGAAAAAGGACTGGATGCCAATCTGCATTCGGCCGCTTTTGATGTTGATGAATCAAGCCTGGAAACAGGAATGGGCATCATGGCCTGGTTTGCTGTAAATGAATTGGCCCGTTTATGCAAACCATAAGCGGTTTAGGCCATTAATTTTATTTTTATTATTAATCCTTAAGGTAAAACTGTTTTTTACCGCGAGAAATTGTATCGAGCCGATCATGGAAGTTAACGGAAGGGATTACAGGACGGTATGGATGGAAGGAGCCACTGTTTATATGATTGACCAGAATGAACTGCCTTTCCTTTTCCGTATTGTCGACCTGCATGATTATCGTGATACCTGCCATGCGATCAGGAATATGACGGTGCGTGGGGCCGGGGCCATCGGTGCCGCGGCCGGATTTGCCATGGCACAGGCCTTTTTGCAGGCACCGCGCAACGGACGGCAGGAATTCATGGAAAATGCACGCTATGAGATCGAATCGACCCGGCCAACGGCAAGAAATCTTTTTTATGCTACCGAGCGCGTTTTTCTGGCCGGAAAGCAATCGGCCGAGAGGGCTGTGATCGAAGCACAGGACATTGCCGATGAGGATGCCAGGGATTCGAGAAACATTGGCAAGTTTGGGAATGAAATCATCAGGGACAATTACAACATTGGTACGCATTGCAATGCCGGCTGGCTGGCCTTTGTCGATTACGGAACGGCACTGTCGCCGGTTTACCAGGCCCATCGCAGCGGGAAAAACGTTTTTGTTTATGTTGATGAAACCCGCCCGCGCAGCCAGGGTGCCAGGCTGACTGCCTGGGAGCTCTACCAGGCCGGGATACCGCATGTGATCATTCCCGACAATGCAACGGCCACCCTGATGTCGCAGAAAAGGATCAACCTCATGATCGTGGGCGCCGACCGCATCGCTGCCAACGGCGATGTTGCCAATAAGATCGGTACCCTGGGAAAGGCCATCGTGGCACGTACCTTCAACATACCTTTCTTTGTGGCCGCCCCATCAAATACCATTGATCCCGGATGCAGTTCGGGCAGCGAGATCATAATTGAAGAACGCGGCGAGGAAGAGGTGCTTTACCAAAAGGGTATCGACAGGAATGGCGTGCAGCACGAGATATTGGTTTGCTCACCGGGATCACGTGCCTACAACCCGGCCTTCGATATCACCCCCGCCAACCTGGTCAGCGGCATCATCACCGAGAAGGGGATCATCAATGCCAATAACAAGGATATTATGAGCTTGCTGGGAAAAAAAGCCTGAAAACCGGGGTGCCTGTTGTCTAAAAATGCAGTTTGTGATAGTCGAACTTTTGATTGTCCCTGAATTTATGGATCTTCCTTGACAGATGGATGAAGATCTTCAGGTTGTTGGCTGCCAGCCATTGCAGGGCCTCTTCCTTGTTGTTGCAGGCATCGGCAAAAATGATCAGAAAATCCATTTGGTTTTTCCTAAGCCATTCGCAGGCCCCTGCATTTTTGTCAATGGCCCCGTCGAGTGCGGCCAGGTGAGGGAATTTGTTTGTCAGAAGCCATTTAAAAGCCTCTTCGCTTCCCCTGATGGCGCTTGAAAGGGCAGCCAGCTCAGGGTAACCGTTCTTGAGCATCCAATTGTAGATTTTTTCATTTCCTTCAATGGTTTCTCCAAAAGCCATTAATATTTTCGGGGGGTAGTTCAGCATGCTTGCAAATCTTGTATTTATCCGAAAACCTTGGTTCTGATACCTGCCTGGTTTACCATGGCCGCAATCCTGTTCAATTCATCGAAAGGGATTTTTTCAACACTGTTTAATGGCGTTTCCCGGTCGACGGGATAGATCATTACATACTGCGGTTTGATCGTCAGCAACTTTTCAAGCCAGGCATCAAGTGCTTCCCGACTTGTATTGTCGATCTTTTCACCCTCATGTTTGGCCCTGAGAAAGAGGGATTGAATGATCAGCTTCCCGTTGAAGCGGCATAATTGCCTGACCACGGTTTCGAGATCCAGGCCGCCGGAAGGCTGGTTTATTTGCCGGAAGAGTTTTTCCGTGCCGGCATCCAGTTTCTGTATGTTATTATCGGCTTTAAGTAAGGCTTTAAAGATCTTTTCGCGGTGCAGCATACTGGCATTTGACAATACCGTGATGTGGGTGGTTGGAAAGTATTTGTTGCGCAGTTCAATGGTATCATCCATGATTTCGGGGAATTCCGGATGAATGGTCGGTTCGCCGTTGCCGGCAAAGGTAATGGCGTCGGGTGCATTGCCATCTTTACTGAGTGCTGCAAGCTTTTTATCCAGCAATGTTCGGATATATTCCCGTTCAGGCAGGTTCTTTTTGATTTTTTCTCCCTTGTTGGTCCACCCGCATTCACAGTAAATGCAGTTGAAAGTGCAATACTTATAGTCGACAGGGAGGAGGTTAATGCCCAGAGAAACCCCCAGCCTCCTGCTCATGACAGGACCAAAAACCGTTTCATGAAAAAGAAAACCACCCATGGCAATTGATTTTGATAAAGGTATAAAAAATTTATTAATTATCCTGAACCGCTTTTCGAATGACAGAGCCGGTGGATGGAATTGGTGGCCGTCACCTGGCCTGAGGCAGAACTATTTTCGGGCATTTTTGTTAAAGCAGGTGGGATCATGGCATGATCCCCGACAATTCAAATTATTACTACTTTTGGGATTTGCTCGGCATGGCAGGACTTGACAAGATAAAAGAGCCCGTGAAGGATCACATCAAAGCTTTTGAAAAATATTTCAGGGCTTCGATGAAGAGCAATGTTCCGCTGCTCGACAGGATCACCCGTTATATTGTTTCACGGAAGGGGAAACAGATGCGTCCGCTTTTCGTTTTCCTTTCGGCCGGCATTGCAGGCGGGGTCAATGAATCGACTTACAGGGGGGCATCACTGGTAGAGCTTCTTCACACCGCCACCCTGGTGCATGACGATGTGGTTGATGATTCGAACGAACGAAGGGGTTTCTTTTCCATTAATGCGTTGTGGAAAAACAAAATATCCGTCCTGGTAGGCGATTTCCTTTTATCGAAAGGCTTGTTGCTGTCACTTGATAATGATGATTTCGGTTTGCTGAAGATCGTTTCTAACGCCGTAAGGGAGATGAGCGAAGGAGAGTTGTTGCAGATCGAAAAGGCCCGGCGTATGGATGTGGAGGAAGACATCTATTATGAAATCATCCGGAAAAAAACAGCCTCGCTGATCGCTTCCTGCTGTGCCTGCGGTGCTTATTCGGCAAGCGGGGGCGATGCGGTGATCACTGAAAACATGAGGCTTTTTGGTGAACAGGTAGGCATGGCTTTTCAGATCAAAGACGACCTTTTCGATTACCAGAAAATCAATAAGACCGGAAAACCTTCGGGCATCGACATACGCGACAAAAAAATGACTTTACCCCTGATCTATCTTCTTCATCAATCCGGCAGGTCCGAACGCAGGCATATCATCAACACAGTAAAGAATCACGGTAATGATCCCGGCAGGGTGGCCGGGCTTGTGAAAATGGTTACCGACAGCGGGGGGATCGATTACGCAAAGGGGAAGATGACGGAATACAGAAGCAAGGCATTATCCATCCTCGAAGGATTTGAACCCTCCGATGCTCGCCGGTCTATGGCCGACCTGGTGATCTATACCACGGAAAGAGAAAAATAGCCCCCTTGAATACCCGCTCATCCGGTCCGCTCGGTTTTTTTTAGCGTAAACCCAAAGGTTGTTCCTACACCCACGCTGCTTCTGACCTGTATAGCCTGTTCATGGGCCTCAATGATATGCTTGACAATGGCCAGGCCGAGGCCGGTGCCTCCCTGCTCACGCGACCTGCCTTTGTCGGTTCGGTAAAAACGCTCAAATATCCTCGGGATGTTGTCCTTATCGATGCCAATGCCGTTATCGCTCACTTCCACCAGAATATTCTGATCCATATCGAAGAAAGAGATCTTCGCGAAAGAATCTTCTTTCCGGCAGTATTTTATGGCATTGTCGATGAGGTTGATCAGAACCTGCCTGATCCGTTTTTTATCGGCAAATACCATGATGGGTTTATCATAGGTTTTGTTAAGATCAACCGAAATATTGTTTCTGCCGGCTTTTATTTCGAGGAATTCGATGATCTCCTGGGCCAGGCTTACAATATTGAAGTTTTCATAATCGAGTTTGAGCACGCCTGACTCAAGCTGGCTGATGGTTTCAAGGTCTTCTACAATGGCGATCATCCGGTTGATGCTTTTTTCGGTCCTGATCAGGTATTCCTTGTTGATTTTCGGGTCTTCAAGCCCGCCGTCGAGCAGGGTCAGCACATAACCCTGAATGTTGAATATGGGTGTTTTCAGTTCGTGCGACACATTTCCGAGGAATTCGCGCCGGTATGCCGCCAAAGCTTTCAGTTTCCTGATCTCCTTATTCTGTTTGTCGCCCCATTCAAATACTTCCTTATTGACCTCTTCAAGCGATTTTCCGGCCCTGAGCTCCGCTTTTTTTTCAACACCTACCTGGAAATTGTGGATTGTCCTGTATATGACCTTGATCTTATTGTAAATAAACCTGTTTACGGTATAGCTCAGCAGAAAAAAAACGAAAACGAACAAAACAACGGCCGTAACCAGAAGGAATATAATGTTGATCTGGAGGTAAACGGAGGCAGCGGCAAGATAAATGGCAAGGAAAAAGAGTGAGATCAGCGAGGCATTGATCAGGGCCAGTTTTTTGGGGTCTGAGTATTTCATTTCCCGCTTACGATAAAATTATTTGGTTTACTAAATTGCCTTGCCGGCACTGCATTATTCAGTCTTCGAATTTATACCCGACACCCTTTATGGTTTTGATGCTGTGTATTCCAAGTTTTTCACGGATCTTGCGAATGTGGACGTCAATCGTTCTGTCGCCAACGATCACATCGTTCCCCCAAACCTTGGCAAAGATCTCCTCCCTTGAAAATACCTTGTTTGGTTTGGAAGTCAGCAGCAGCAGTAGTTCAAATTCTTTTTTAGGGAGCAGTATGTCTTTATTTTCTTTCACCACAGCATAACGGTCCCTGTCGATGGAGAACTCATTAAAAACCATTCGCGGTGTATCATCCGCGGCGGTGCTTTCCCTGTACCGGCGCAGCAAGGCTTTTACCCGGCTGGTCAGGATCTTGGGCTTGATCGGCTTGGTCACATAATCGTCAGCGCCTGCTTCGAAACCTGCGATCTGGGAATAGTCTTCGCCGCGGGCCGTGAGAAATATCACGATGGTGTCCTGAAGGTCGGGGAGTTTTTTGATCTCCGTGCAGGTTTCTATCCCATCCATGCCGGGCATCATCACATCGAGTATGACCAGGTGGGGGATCACCTCCGAGGCCATCCGTATGGCCTCCGATCCGTTGGAGGAAAGAAAAACCTGGTAGCCTTCCTTTTTCAGGTTATAACCCAAAAACTCAAGCACATCGGGTTCATCGTCGACCAGCAGGATCTTGTATTTTTCATTTCCCATGTGTCTAAAATATTTGCTTGATTATGGCTGCGGTTCAGAAATGAGAAGATGCAGGTTTATTGTTCTTTACAAAAATAAGATTTATTGGGAAAAAACAAAACTGTAAATCTTCTGCATGAACATATTGTCGGGAAGCCGGATGGGGGAAACCTGCCATTGCGGCGAAAGGCTGCAATTTTTTTTAGCCCGCCGAGTTAATTATTATTATGCGGTGGTTTATGAAGGTTATCTGTTTTTTGTTGTTATTGGCGGGTTTCAATGCCATTGGGCAGGACGACCCCTTTTCGGAAGCCTGTGTTACGGATACTGAATATGAGCTGTATCTTCAGATCAACAGCTACCGGAATGCACATGGCTTGCCCTCCATCCCCTTGTCAGGATCATTGTGTGTGGTTGCCGGCGCCCATGCCTGGGACCTGGAAACCAATCGTCCCGACAGGGGCCCTTGCAATATGCACAGCTGGTCTGATTCCGGCCCGTGGCCGGGTTGCTGCTATACCGATGACCATCGTGAAGCCCGCTGTGTTTGGAACAAGCCCGGGGAATTGACTTCCTATCAGGGCTATGGCTATGAGATCGCTTTTTTTCATTCGCAGCCGGGCAACAAAAGCGGGTCAATGGCCGGACTGGCACTGGAAGGCTGGAAGGGTAGCTCAGGACATAAAAACATGATCCTGAACCGCTATTCATGGAAGCGACTGAAATGGAAAGCCATGGGTGTTGGCATTTACGGTCGCTATGCCGTGGTTTGGTTTGGTGAAGAAGCTGATACTGCCGGGAAAGCGCGAAGGTGCGACTGACAGGAAGGAATTCACATCCTTGCAGAAGACAAAGGTGCTCAGGGTTTCCCGGATTCTTGTATTTTTACAAAAAAATTTGATATGTACCGATCTGTTTTCATCATCATTCTGATCATTGCAGCCTTTCCGGGATATGGCCAGAAATTCAACGGAGGGGCCATGGCCGGCATGGCCGCCAGCCAGGTAGCCGGCGATATGTACGCCGGATATAACAAGGTTGGCCCGCTGGCCGGATTTTTTGTGAATTATTACCCTTCACCGCAATCTTCATTGCAAATGGAACTCTATTACGTGCAGAAAGGGAGCCGTAAAAGCGCCGATGTCGTTGAACAGGATTATGAGTCGTACCTGTTGCGGCTGAATTATGTTGAATTGCCGCTGTTTTTCCGGTATCACATTGGGTGGTTTGCCATCGAAGCCGGCCCTTCACTGGCATTTCTGATGAATGGCTATGAGGAAAAAAACGGAGAGGAAGTCATGGCTGACGATTTCGCCGGGATGACTTTCCAGTTGAATGCAGGGATCATGTTTTCGTTTGCCAGGAACTGGCGCTTCCACATCCGTACCAATAACTCCTTTACAAATCTCCGAAATCAGACTTACACGGGGCATGTGCCGCGTTTATGGACACATGGCCAGTTCAATGATGTTATCATGTTCCATATTGCCTACCAGTTTATTCATTTCGGCAGATAGAGCGGCTGATGTTTCTGCAGGCCAAAGGCAGGGTCCGGCAATCTTTCTAAGCGTTTTTCCATTTAATATTGCAGCCAAGGCCGGGTATCTGATCATCTGACACCGGTTTGCCCCCGAGCAGGGCATCCAGGGCCTGACGCAGGTCTTTTCCCGTTACGGGAAGCTCGTTTCCGGGGCGTGCATCGTCCATCTGTCCGCGGTAAACACATTTCAGATCCCCGTCGAAAATGTAGAAATCAGGCGTGCAGGCTGCGTGGTAAGCCCTGGCAACTTCCTGGGTTTCATCATAGAGATAGGGAAAGGGAAAGCCCAGCCGGATGGCATTTTCCTTCATCTTCGCGGGGCTGTCGTCAGGATAGTTTTCAACATCATTGCTGCTGATGGCGATGAACGAAATCCCTTTGGGAATGTAATCCCTGGCAAGGGTAACAATGCCTTCGATCACATGTTTTACATAAGGACAATGATTACAGATGAACATGATCACCGTTCCTTTGCGGGATGCCAGTTCGTGAAGGGAATAGTCATTGCCGGAAACGGTATCCGGAAGTTTGAAGCCGGGGGCCTTGAAGCCCAGTGGCATTTGTGTTGTAGGCGTAAGTACCATGTCACCTTGTTTTAAGAAGTTCATAAAGAAAACCCCGGCGGTATGCCGGCAATTTCAATCAGTTTATATCATTTTCGCGCATAACCTGTCCGATATTCCTCCGGAGGCCTTCGTATCCTGTTCTTTCAACAGCCGTTCCGCCAAAAAGTTCATCGAATGTATTTCTGTCAAGTGATTGCCAGTCGTGGTCGTCCATCGATAAAAATTTTTCGCGGGGCATGAGTTCATCATTTGAATGGGCTTTGGCAAATCGGTTCCAGGGGCATACATCCTGGCAAATGTCGCAACCAAACACCCATCCATTCAGGCGGTTGGTGCTGCCTGAAAAAGGGCCGCGGTGTTCGATGGTGAGATAGGAAATGCATTTTGAGGCGTCGATCATGCCGGGGGCGATGATGGCCTTGTTCGGGCAGGCATCCATGCAACGGGTGCATGATCCGCAATGATCGGCTGGTTCATTCTGATCATAAACAAGTTCCTGATCGAGCATGATCCCGCCGAGAAAAAGGAATGAGCCCATGCGCCTATTGATGAAACAGGCATTCTTTCCGATCCAGCCCAGGCCGCAACGGCCGGCCCAGGCTTTTTCAAATACGGGGGCCGTATCGGTAAACAGCTTTGCCCTGACCGGCCCGGCCTCATTTTCGATTTCCCGGAGCAGAACTTTAAGTTTGTTCTTTATTACCGTGTGATAGTCTTTCCCGAAGGCATATTTTGAGAAACGGAATGTTTTGGAACGCGGGGAGGTATTGGCCGGAAAGTAGTTCATGGCCAGCATGACCACCGATCGGGCGCCCTGGCTGAGGAGGGCGGGGTCGTTCCGCTTTTCGGCATGGCGTTCCATATATTTCATGGAGGCGTGCATGTTGCCGGAAAGCCAGTTTTTGAGTATTTGCGTTTCGCGATCCATCTTTCCGGCAGGCGCCATGCCGCAGGCGTCAAATCCAAGTGCCGCGGCCTTGTCCCTGATGAGCCTCGTCATTTTTTCACGAATATCCGGCATATTATTGTTATTCGAACAGCCCGGGCTGGGTTCCGCCTTTTGTTTTTCCCAGGTGTCTGTATGCGTTTTCGGTGGCTTCGCGGCCCCTTGGCGTGCGCATCAGGTAGCCCTCCTGGATCAGGAAAGGTTCGTAAACCTCTTCGATGGTTCCGGCATCTTCGCCTACGGCCGTGGAAATGGTATTGATGCCCACCGGTCCGCCGGAAAATTTATCGATGATGGTTAACAGTATTTTGTTATCCATTTCATCCAGGCCGTTTTTATCAACATTCAGCGCCGATAAAGCGATCCGTGCAATTTCCAGGTCGATCACCCCGCTTCCCTTTATCTGGGCAAAATCACGCACCCTGCGGAGCAGCAGGTTGGCAATTCTTGGCGTTCCACGGCTTCGCCGCGATATTTCGATTGCGGCATCGTCTTCAATGGGAACCCTGAGTATGCCGGCCGAGCGTTTAAGGATCTTCTCAATGGTGTCGGAATCATAATACGACAGGCGGAGGTTGATCCCGAAACGGCTCCTGAGCGGGGCCGTTAGCAGACCCGAACGGGTTGTGGCCCCGATCAGCGTAAAAGGGTTAATGGAGATCTGCACGCTGCGGGCGTTGGGGCCCGTTTCGATCATGATGTCGATCCTGAAGTCTTCCATGGCCGCATACAGGTATTCTTCAACAACCGGGCTGAGCCGGTGGATCTCGTCTATGAACAGCACATCACGTTCTTCGAGACTGGTGAGCAAACCGGCCAGATCGCCCGGCTTGTCGATGACCGGCCCGGAGGTTATTTTTACACTTACTCCCAACTCGTTGGAAATGATATGCGAAAGGGTTGTCTTACCCAATCCCGGCGGACCATGCAGGAGTACATGGTCAAGGGCCTCATCCCTTTGTTTGGCAGCTTCGACAAATACACGGAGGTTTTCAACAACCTTGGCCTGACCCGAAAAATCACTGAATACGGCAGGCCTCAGAACTTTTTCAATCTCAAGTTCCGCTTTGCTAAGCTGTTTCCTTTCAGGATCAAGGTTTTCGTTCATCAATGCTGGTTTATGCCGGGCGGTGCAAAACTACAAAAATCATCGTGTTGGTGTGCGGCTGGGCATTATCTTTGCAATAAATACCTTGCTAATTTAGTTTAAATTATGTAATTTTATTATTTTAGCAAGGACGAATGTTCTTATGTATTGAAAATGGAGCCTGCATGAGTTGGCGCACGCAAATGAAATGATATGGCATTTGTTTCATGAAGCTCCCATTGTACCGCTAAAAAGAATAATGAAATGAAAAACCTGCTGGTAGCTATCGACTTCTCAAAAAACGCATTTCACGCCCTTGAATATGCCGTTCTCTATGCCCGGCGTTTTCAGGCAGATATTACCATGATCTGGGTCGATAATTGTTCAGGACCCGAACTTCTGGTTGAAAAGGGCGATGGTGAGTCACGCCATGAATCGCGCCAGCTTTTTAAGGAAATTGTAAAGAAATTTGATAAAAGGAACAGTGGCGTAAAACTCAGCTATAAGTTGAGCAAGGGAAAGGTATTCGAAGAGATCTCGAAATATGCACAGCAATTGGGTTCCGAGCTCATTTTTACAGGTACGCACGGGGTTACCGGCTTCGAAGAATACTGGATCGGAAGCAATGCATACCGCATCGTTACACATGCCCCCTGTCCGGTGATCACACTCCGTCAGAATTTTGAATTCGGACAAGAGATTAAAAAGATCCTTTTGCCGGTCGACAGTTCCCTGCAATCAGGCAGGAAGGTTTATACCGCCGCCAAAGTTGCCACTGCCTTTAATGCCGAAATTATCGTGAATGCCCTGCACACTTCATCGCTGGGGTCGCTGAAGCGGCAGGTGGACAAAAACCTGAAGACCATCAGCGATCATCTTCAGGAGAAAAGACTGCCTTTTGTTATCAATGAGTTCAGCACACAAAACATTACACAGCATACCATCGATTTTGCCCTTGAGAACAAGGTCGACCTGGTGGCCATCATGACCGACCAGGAAACCACCCGGGCCAATGTTTTCCTGGGTGCCTTTGCCAGGCAACTGGTCAATAACTGTCCGGTTCCGGTACTGAATGTCAGGGTAACGGATACCCATAATACCAATTAGGGATGCGCAGGATTACGATCATATGGTTTATTTTCTTCGGGCTGCAGACTGCGGCTTTGTTCAGCCAGTCGGGCCGGGAGGGGAATGTGGTGATCATCCGGGATCCCGTTATCGACACCATTCTCCATAAACACATTGAGGCCAATCAGGCCATGTTGCTAAATGCCGACAACCATGGCATTGACGGCTACAGGATACAGATCTACGAGGTGTCGGGGACGCGTTCGAGCACCCTGGCCCGTGAAGTGATGTCGGAATTTACCGAAAAATACCCGGCCGTTCCCGTCTACCTCAGCTGGCAGGCACCCAGCTTTAAGGTAAGGGTCGGGGATTTTCGCACCAGGATGGAAGCAGAGGGGTTTCTCAGCAGGATCAAAAAACATTACCCCATTGCGTGGGTGATCAGGGATAAAATCAAATTTCCGGATATTAACCAATAATCACGATCATGAAAAAGATACTTGTTGCCATTGATTTTCTCGACTGCTCCATCAATGCCCTGGCGCATGCCGTTTCCATTGGCGGGAAGGCAGGGGCTGATATTCACATGGTTTGGGTTAACATACCCGATCAATCCAAAGAGATATTTAAATGTGATCAGGATGTGTTGCTTCAGGAAGTGGATAAACGTTTTAAAGAACTCATCAAAGAGTTCTCGCCGGAGTTGGGTAAAGGTAAAATGAATTACAGGGTCAGGGAAGGGAAGGTATATAAGGAGATTGTCCAGGAAGCGGATGATATTAAAGCCGATATGATCGTTGTGGGAACCCACGGCTCGTCGGGTTTTGAGGAATTCTGGATCGGAAGCAATGCCAATAAGATCGTATCGGCTACTGAAAAGCCTATCATTTCCATCCGGGGGGGGATTGATATCCAACGTCCGTTGAGCAGGATCATCCTGCCGCTCGACAGTACCATCGAAACCAGGCAAAAAGTGCCATTTACCACGGAGCTGGCCCGTATCCATGATGCCGAGATATATGTTCTTGGCCTTTACACAACGAAGGTCTCGGCCATCCGCTACCAGGTTGATTCCTATTTGGATCAGGTAACTGAGTACATTGAGGAAGAGGGCGTGAAGTGCATACGCGACACGGTCGAAGCCGACAACCTGACCAACGATACCATTGAATACGCAAAGAAAGTTGATGCCAACCTGATCTCCATCATGACCGAACAGGAGCGTACCACCGCCAACCTCTGGCTCGGACCTTATGCACAGCAAATGGTGAACCATTCGCCCATCCCCGTGCTGAGCATTCATCCCAGGGAACTGATCCGCTCTTTGACGAGATAAACTGAAAAGGCGGATGTGGATGATCAAAAAAGGGTGGCTTCCGGTTTGTGAAGCCACCCTTTTTTTTTCAGACGGTTGCCCGCTTAGTTTCTTCCCATGCAGTTCAGGTCCTCAAAGGCAATTTTAAGCCTTTCTACCATGCTGACTTCGCCTTCGCGCAGCCACCTGCGGGGGTCGTAAAATTTCTTGTTGGGAACATCTTCCCCGTCGGGATTGCCGATCTGGCCCTGAAGGTAATCGCGGTATTGTTTTTCATACTTGCGGACACCGTCCCAGAAAGCCCATTGTGTATCGGTATCGATGTTCATCTTGATCACGCCGTAGGAAATTGCTTCGCGGATTTTTTCCTGCGGGGAACCCGATCCACCGTGGAATACGAAGAACAAAGGATTGGGGCCTGTGCCGTATTTTTCCTCAACAAATTTTTGGGAGTTGTGAAGGATGATCGGTTCCAGTTTAACATTGCCGGGTTTGTAAACACCATGCACATTGCCGAATGATGCGGCGATGGTGAAGCGTTCGCTGATTTCGCGGAGTTGTTCGTATGCATAGGCCACATCTTCGGGCTGGGTGTAAAGCTTGGCACTGTCGATACCGGTATTGTCCACTCCGTCTTCTTCGCCGCCGGTGATCCCGAGTTCTATTTCGAGCGTCATACCCAGCTTGTCCATCCTGATCAGGTATTCCTTGCAGGTGGCGATGTTTTCTTCGAGCGGCTCTTCCGACAGGTCAAGCATATGCGATGAAAAGAGCGGTTTTCCGTGCAATTCAAAGAATTCCTCTCCGGCATCGAGCAAACCGTCGACCCAGGGGAGGAGTTTGCGTGCGGCATGGTCGGTATGAAGGATCACGGCTACACCATAATAATCAGCCATCTGGTGCACATGCATGGCTCCCGAGATTGTCCCTGCAATGGAGGCGTCCATGCCTGAGGCGCCCTTGCCTGCGTAGAAGGCGCCTCCGCCATTCGAGAATTGGATGATGACGGGTGAGTTAACGGTTTTGGCGGCTTCCATAACGGCATTAATGGAGTTGGTGCCAACCACGTTCACTGCCGGAAGGGCAAAGCTATTGGCTTTTGCAATGCGGAATATTTCCTGTACATCGTCGCCGGTAACAACGCCCGGCCGGATTTTATCAAAGATCTTTTCTGTCATGGAGGGTATGATTTTTTTGTTGAACAATTTATACGGCAAAGGTAAGGAATAATTTTTCAAAAAATTAGTGTGGGTGCCGGCTGTCCCGCCAGGTTATGATCTTCGCTTCGATGCACCGGGATGCAAGTGTTTTCTGGTTTTCGTTTACCGGTACCCGGGTACCCTTCCCTGCGAACAAGAGGGGGAATTATTGAAGATATTGATTAACTTTGCATCCCAATTGCACATTGGCAACCGACAATGCCGGGGTTGACAATGCGCAGCCGGGCCCCGTAGTTCAACGGATAGAATGTCAGATTCCGGTTCTGAAGGTTGTGGGTTCGAATCCCGCCGGGGTCACAAAAAATGTTGCTGCCCTTTGCAGCAACTTTTTTTTTATATAAAACCCGGCTGGCGGGGATCTCCGGGGTTAAGATAACTTAAGCAAAGGGTACGGTGGTCCGCCTTCATTTCATTTCGGCGGATAAATGTGAGAGGCGCTCCACGGTCAACCATGGCCGGGTCCGCCTACTCGATTACCAAAACGTATTTTCATTTTCTTTAATTCATTCTTTTATAAATCTCAGTAATTCTTCATCCATCAGTTTCCAATTAATACTGATTTGATTTTTGTCAACACGTAATACTTGACAATCTATAATATCTCCGTCTTGCAGGTTTTTTTCAATTTGTTTTTTTTCTTTAGTGCTTATTTTGTAATTATCATTTGATAAAATTAATTTTCCACTGTATTTATTTTCGATTTTGTATTTGTTTGAGATTCTTCCCAAATTATCTTCTTTTTTAATTACCTCTACTTTGACTGTTTTCCCAATTAAATTAAGCTTTTCAATTACGTTAGTGTCGGCAATGTCCTCAACAGAATTACTTTTGTTACTAAACTCTTTTATTTGATTTTTCGTTTTGCTTTCTTGTATTGTCATTCTTGAAATAATACCTTCAATTTCATGCGCGAAATCCCATTTTAATTGCAATGTTTTATTGAGCTTGTTAATATTTATAATTTCACAATGTATTAAATCCCCATTTTTAAAATTCCTGATTGCGCTTTTTATAGTTTTCATATTTGTCGGATAAATTGAAGTTGTCGTTGGTAATGTCGCATTATATTTCTCATTTACAAGATAATACGCTTTATCATTATTAGTTTTAATAATCTTTACTGGTAAAATTTCCCCAACCAGTTTTTCAACTTCTCCGTTTAGCCATTCTTTTGAAACGATATTTTCTCCAAAAAGAAGTTGTTCTTTATTGTTGCTTCCCAGAAAGAACACTTCCGTTGTTTCGCCGATTTCTAATTTTTCAAATGTTTCGATTGGAGCAAGATTTGATTTATGAACCATTCCGACAATTGACCCGCAGTCCCAGTTGAAATGATATCCGACATCTATAAATAGCCCATATTTTGTTTTATTGATAATTATTCCTTTGTATTTATCCGTCTCATTTAATTCAATTTTTTTGAATTGGGGAATCTCCCCATTTAAAATTAATAACAAAGGTTTTTTCCGGAATTGATGTGTTTTTCCAAAGAATATTTTCCCTTTTATTGAAGGAAAAACAGCATTCCATGCATTATGATATTCATATTTCCAGGGCATATGGTTAAATGAAATAAACCCAAATAATCCAGAAGTTTTAATTACAAATCCTTTTCTCCGTATTCCTGTAATTTTGAAGGGAATATTTTCACCTTTTTGTTCTAATTCTTCAAAATTTGCGACGAGTTTTGATAGATAACTTTTCTTTTCCTGAAAGTTAAATATTCTTTTCAAGTCAAGTTTAAAAGTACTCCATTCTATCATTTTCATTACTCTATTTTTTTATTTTCAATATGTTTGGTAATGACTGTAAGCTGTTGAAAATGATCAAAAATACAAATTTACTTTCAATGGATGCATTCAGGAGTGCGCACTAAATCTTCCAGAGGGTGAGAGACCCTTACGGACGGGGATAACGCTCCGAACCGTTAGCAAGCCGCATGCTGGTTCAGGGTGACCTGAGCAGTGAAGGAAGCGGGACTGCAAAATCCGGTACAGACAGCCTGTCCCGATGAGCGAAGCGAAGAGGGAAACCGCCGTATTCATGACCCGTCAGTTTACCCTGAGCCCTTCACTTCGTTCAGGATAAACTTAAGCGAAGGGTCCCTTGTCCCCCCTTGCTTTCGCTGCGCGAAAGATTGTCCATTCGGCATTGCTCATTGTCCATTTTAAAAGGGGCCAATACATTATTTATTGCGTATTAGCGGTTTGGCAATTATTTTTTTATTATTTTAAAAAACTCCCGATCCCAAACAGAGAAAAAAGTTTCAGCATCAAAGTCTTCATAGTAGATAAGGAATTTTCTCAGATTCTTCCTGACACTCTCCGGGTATGCCCTTAAGTAGGCCATTTTTATTTCTGCCTGGTCTGTGATAGTAATTTGAACGTCTGCTTCAGGCATTCCTTCAATACCATATAATTCGTTAGCTGCCGGACTCGCTTGTGGATAACCCCATTTTTCCATTTTTGGTGTCATATATTTATCTATCTCTGTTTCCACGTGTTTTGTTAAAACACTCTGATAAATCAATTGTACACTAATTTTACCTTCATTGAATAAATCTAAAACCAATTGACTTAAAAAAATATGGTCAGGATGACCATACCCCCCTTTTATGTTATCCAGAGTGAATAGTACCGAAGGATTAAAATCGTTTATTCTTTTTATTAATGCGTCAGCAACTTTCTCGCGAAGAAATTGCTTTCCAATTTCTTCATAAGGTATAGGCATATATGGGTATTTTACCGTGTCTACCCCGGGGCGATAAAGACCATCTTCCAAAATTTTTTCGGATCCCTCGCAAATAATATGCGCCGGATTTCTATTTTCTCCGGGTATATTGTGCAATTCAAAGCTTAACTGCTTTATTGTCCAACCATTTGATGTGAGTTTAGCAATTGTGCCTGACATCATGCAATCATCGTCATCGTGCGCAACTATTATCAAGGCTCTTTTATTGGCCATTGTATCCAGGAAAGTATCTTCAGGAAAGGTTTCCGGGGCCGCAAATTTTTGAAGTTCTTCAACTGTCGGTTTTTTAGAACATGCAGTTAATGAAATAATTAAACCTGCTAAAGTTATCAATTTTATTGGTTTCATAATAATTGTGTTTTATTTATTCTGACCGTTAACGGCACCGGCAAAGAAAAGTGGGGCATTAAATCCGCATTTGTCTCCGCCGTCACCAAGTTTAAACCAAAGTGCGAAATGTCTTCCTAACCTTGGCGGACTCGTGTTTTCTTAGCCACAGTTGAGTGTAGTTTTTATAGTTTCATACCCACTCCAAACTGGCATCCAATTGAATAGTTGTATTGGTTAATTGGTGCCTCTGCCAGAGGAGTCAATGAATATCTGAAAAGAGGTTCGAGTCTCACGTTCAGTTTTTCACTGATGTGATACCCAATCCCAAATCCTCCAAGTACAGCAAATGCAATTTTATTGAAGTCGTAAATAGAGGATTCTGAAGTTACTACAGCTGTTTCACCAGTGTTGTAAGTCAGCCAGCTTTTTGATTTATCGTTCAAAAATAGATTCATCGAGACTCCAGTTGTAACGTAACCAAAGACTTTCCTGTTCAAGAACTGATAATTCACTCGCAAAGGGAGTTCGAGATAGTGATATCGAAGTTGGTTATCAGCAAAACCAAGTGAAGGGTTTCCCATCGCATCTGAAATAGGAACGTTCTTGAAAATATGAGTTTGGCGAGAAAATTGAACTCCAAATTCGACCTCAAGATTCGTGACAAAGATGTATCGGGCTGCAATGCCTGCATTGAATCCAAATGATGGATGCTCAAATTTCTCTCTTGAGTCCGCAATTGTTTGCAACTCGTCCGGGTAATTAAGCATTCGGTAACAAAAGTTCGGAGAAAAATTAACGCCTATTGAAAATTTGTCTTCCACGCTGATTGATTCCTGCGCCATTTCAAATAGGGGAGAAAACAGGATTGAAATAATTATCAGTTCTTTCATTGGTTTCTGAATTACATACAAGTTTTGTCAGCATTTAGCTTAAATTTCCATTCGTTTTTCGTCAATTATAGACTGCCAAACTTTTCTGCCAAAAAGAACGAAACGATATTCTTTGTCATTTTTTAGAATCACGGCAAGAGAATTCGGCACTAAGGGAATCAGTCCGAGAAATTTCGTCCATACCAATTTGGAGGTATTAACATCTGATAATTTAATATCTGTTACTCCTCCTTGTATGTTTATTTTATGTGCTTCAAAAATCAGCCTTTGAGTTGTTAAATAAAGTTTTCCTCCAACTGTTTCAACTCCTTTCTGTAGATTGGCCGCGCCACTTTTTACTAGTATCTCGTGAGAATTCAATTTTGTTTTCATATGCTAATAATTTCTTCTAACGTTTCGCCGGCACGTGCCTTGCCGGCTTATTGAATTTTTTTCAAACGAAAGGTAAGAAAAAAAATGCGGAGTTGTGCTTCTGATTAAAAATTATCCGGCATGGCATATGCCGGCTGTTGAAAAGGCGTATATCCGCTTGGTTGATGGGGTGGGGTACACCCAATCTGAAATCTGAACTCTGAAATCTGAATTCGGTACTTCCCGGTATCCGGTACCCGGAACCACCATCCCGCTAAATCGGGATTCGTTCGACCAAGCCTTTTCATTTCGCTGCGCTCATAAAAAGTCAGTCTCACGAATATTTAGCACTGAAACACTGTTGATTAGGTGATTCCCCGAGTTCTCGGGACACGCGGTGATTTGTTTAGGTGAGGTACCGGATATCGGGGAAAGTGTTACATGGTTACATGGTTACATGGCTGTGTGTGGGTGTGGGTTTGAGTGAAGTATCTGAATCAGCATAACAGTTTAACCCACGAGGTCTCGGGGCAAGCACTGAAACCCCGAGTAATCGGGGCAGGCACTAAAACACTGAAACACTGAAACACTGAAACCATGAAGCACTGAAACCCCGAGTTCTCGGGGCAGGCCACCGAGTTCTCGGGGCAGGCCAATGTGATTGCGCGATTGAACGATTGAACGATTGCGCGATATTCAAATTTTGGAGAAACCCCTGCCGACGGGCTCAAAACGCGCGAAATGCCGCGTAAGCCCACGCACAAATGCCAGTAAACAACCACCGGTCATCCCGACCCCGTGTAAACGGGGGAGGGAGCCCCCGGCCGTTTGGCTTTAAGCCATCAGATACCACTTGCCGGCTTTTCGTGCAAAGGCTAAGGCAGTGATCCATTCAATTTCTCCCCGGTCAATCCTGGCCGGGGCCGTCTACTCGATTGGGGTACGTTTTTCTTTATGGTGTCATGGGGTTTATTTGTATCTGTCCGCCAATTGCTCTTAATACTTTCATGATAGTCTCAAACTGAGGTTTAGCTCCATCCGATAAAGCTTTGTATAAACTAGGTCTGCTTAATCCGGTTTCTTGAGCAATTTTTGTCATGCCGATTGATTTTGCAATATGTCCGATTGCTGTAATTACATCAGAATCATTCCCTTCGGCTAAAACAGCATTAAGATATTCTGCAATCATCTCGTTACTATCTAAATAGTCAGCTATATCAAATTTTGAAGTTTCCATTTTTCTACTTTTTAGTTCTTTTTAAAATCTCCTTTGCCTTTTCAATGTCTCTCTGCTGAGTTGATTTATCTCCTCCAATGAGTAGGATAATGATTTTCCCGTCTGATTCTTTAAAATATACCCTGTACCCTTTAGCATAGTCAATTTTTAATTCCCGAATCCCATTGTCTACAGGTTCGCAGTCTCCAAAATGTTCATCATTCTCAATCTTTTGAATGCGAAATAATATTTTGGCTTTGGCTCTTAAATCTTTAAGTTTTCTCAGCCATTTGTCAAACTCGTCGGTTTTCTCAATTATGTACATTCACAACCCTGTATTCAGTTGGATACAAATTTATACAATCTTTTCTATTCGGGAAAGATTTTATTTAAAATTCAAAAGAGAAATTAAGAGTTTCTAAAATACTCAGGCTGTCTCTCTTAAAATGCACCGGCTGGCGAGGATCTCCGGATCCTTGCCCCGCTTCCGCTGCGCGAAAGATTGTCCATTTGAATTCTGAATTCTGAAATCTGAAATCTGAACCCGGTACT
>CAZHFC010000007.1:0-92912 GCA_964531985.1 uncultured Bacteroidales bacterium | reverse complement strand
GGTTTCAGTGTTTCAGTATTTCAGTGCCTGCCCCGATTACTCGGGGTTTCAGTGTTTCAGTGTTTCAGTGCCTGCCCCGAGGACTCGGTGGTTTCAGTGTTTCAGTGTTTCAGTGTTTCAGTGTTTCAGTGCCTGCCCCGGGAATAGGGGGTTAAATGGTTACATGGTTAAATGGTTACATGGTTAAATGGTTAAATTCGTGAGACTGGCTTTTTATGAGCGAAGCGAAATGAAAAGGCTTAGTCGAACGAATCCCGCTTTAGCGGGATGGTGGTTCCGGGTACCGGATACCGGGAAGTACCGAGTTCAGATTTCAGATTTCAGATTTCAGATTTCAGATTTCAAAATTGGCCAATCTTCCGCGCAGCGGAAGCGCCGGGCATCGCTAAACGCAATTTTTCATCCTGATCAGGGTGATGCCGTCGCGCAGGGGGATCATAAAATGATCCAGTTCAGGATCGTCTTTCACCATCCTGTTAAAGGCAGTGATCCCGGCGGTTTCGGCATCGCCCGGGTGGGCTTTGGCCAGCACCTTGCCGCCCCAGAGGGTATTGTCGGCCATCAGCAGGCCGCCGGGTGCCAGTTTCTGCTTGAGCAGGGGAAGGTATTGGGGATAGTTTTCCTTATCGGCATCGAGGAAGATGAGGTTGAAGTTCCCATCCTGTTCAGGGATGATCCGCAAGGCATCGCCCTGGTGGCGGGTGATGGAATCCGACAAACCCGCCTCACGGAAATAGCGGAGCGCGATCTCTTCCAACTCCTCATTCCTGTCGATGGTATGGATATGCCCTTCAGCCGGTAGGCCTTCGGCAAGACAAATGGCCGAATAGCCCGTATAAGTTCCTATTTCGAGGATACGCCGGGGCATGAGCAGTTTGCTGATGAATGCAAGCAGGCGCCCCTGCAGATGCCCGGTCAGCATGTTGGGGTAAGGCACGCGAAGATTTGTTTCCCGGTCGAGTTTTCTCAGCAGTTCAGGCTCGGGCTGGCAATGCTCCTGCAGGTACGCCAGTATGTCTTCGTTCAGGAATTCCATGCGGCTGTATAGGTAAGTGAACTGACCGTTTCCGGATCAAAGACTTCATCGGCCACCGCCAGCAGGTCACCGGTGGTTACCCGGTCAATCCTCTCATAAATATCTTTCACGCTCAGCAGTTTTCTGTCGTAAAGAAAGCTGCGACCGCCGCTCAGCATCACATTCACGTTGGTGTCGAAGGCCATGGCGATCTGTCCGCGGTACTGCTTTTTGGCCTGCGACAACTGCAGGCTGCCCAGCCTGACCTGCCGCAATTTCCGCAGCTCTTTCATCACGAGGGCGGTGGCCTTTTCTGTTGAGCCGTTATCGGTTCCCATGTATATGCCCCACACCCCGGTATCGGAATAGGGAAAATAAAAGGAATCGATGCTGTAGGCGTAGCCATATTTCTCCCGTACCTGCATGTTGAGTCTTGAGTTCATCCCAGGCCCGCCCAGGATGTTGTTGAGCAGCCCGAAGGTGAAGCGGCGTTCATCGCTCCGCGCAAAAGCCCTGTTCCCGATGATGCTGTGGCTCTGATATGTTTTTCTTTCCCGGCTTATCCTGAAGGGTGCAACGGCCTGAACGGGATTCAGCGGTCTGCCCGGGGCTGCATGCGCCGGGCCGTTGAAATATTTTTCCATGTATTTAACATAACGGGCAAAGCTGATCCCGCCCACCGAACAGATCACCATATTGCCGGGGGTATAATGATCGCGAAAAAAGTCCATGACCGCTTCGCGCTTAAAGGCCTTCACATGTTCGGGCAAACCGAGGATTGGCCGGCCCATGGGATGCCCGTCGAAGAGGGCCCCCTCAAATTCATCATAAATAAGCTCAGAGGGGGTGTCCTTATAGGAGTTGATCTCTTCGATGACGATGTCCTTTTCCTTTTCAATCTCCCTGCCGGGGAAAACCGAACCGAAGACGATATCGGCAAGCAGTTCCGAGGCGCGCGGGAACCAGGTATTCAGGAATGAGGCATAGATACTGGTATACTCCTTGGTGGTGAAAGCGTTAAGTTCGCCTCCCACGCTTTCGAGCCGGTTCAGGATATGGAAAGCCTTTCGCCGGCCGGTGCCTTTAAAGATCATGTGTTCGAGGAAATGGGCCAACCCCGACAAACCTTCCGGCTCATCGCGGGTGCCGGCATTGATAAACACACCCAGGTGGGCAACCGGGCTGGCCGTTGACATATGGACCAGCCGGAGGCCATTGGGCAGTATATGATAATTTGGATCGCCAGGCATGGGACAAATTTAGCAATATAATGCCTAAAGCAGCATGAAGGGCCTTATTTGCAAAAGCGCAGACCGGTCCGGCCTGTACCGGAAGAAAGCCGGTCACTCGAAATGAAGGCCTGCCGCCGCTAATTCATCTTCTCAAAATACACCCAAAACAGCGGGCGGGTCATTGTTCTGCCTTCCACCACCACCTGCAGGACCGGGCTGATGGCCTTAACTTTTTTGTCGATGAGCAGGCTCCGCTCATCATACTTCCATTCTTCAAGGAAACGGATAATGGTAATGTCGGCCGGCACAATGGTGTTTATGACCATGGTGTCGTATTCGGCAAAGGGTGGCGTTGGCCTGACCAGCGTCATGTAAACCGTGTCGGTCAGCATGCTTCTGACGCGGGAGATGCTCAGGGGTTCGTTGAAATAATCATACGCCTGCACATCGCCAGAAAGTACGCGTCCGAAGATGTTGTTCAGCAGCTCTTCGCGGTCGGAACCGCCAATATTGCCGATCCACCAGTCGTAAGACCCGTCCGTGTTCACGATAGGCACATCGTACTGTATCTTTTTGGCGATGACAATACGATCATCTTCGGCCTGCCTGGCACATTGCAGGCTCACAAGCAACAGGGCCAGTAACGGAATAACAAGAATTGCTCTTTTCATCATATTATGGTTTTAATGCTAACGACAAGCCGGTCATAATATTTGACAGCCATGCATATTTGACAGGCTGCAAAGCCGGTGCATGATCCATTTTAAAAGCCGGCATATACTCAGGGTTTAAAGACCACCCCCTTGTTTTTCTTCCCGTCGATGGCCACCACCGCGGGTTTATCAAAGCGGACATGCCGGATGAACTCATCCTCATAAACTGCCTTTTGTTTGTCGAGGTATCCGATATTCAGGCTTCCCTCGTTAATAAAGGCATTGATCGTGAAGTAACCCACGCGGAAAGAAGTAAGGTTCTGGAAGAAGTGGGTTCCCTGGCTGGGGTCGATATGATAATCTTCCAGGCCTGACTCCACGATGAGCCGCGCGGCGGATATTTGGGGCCATTTTACGGGTATGCCCAGGTTCGGGTCGGCCGACCCCCAGCGCCCGGGGCCGATCAGGATATAGTTTTTCCCTTCGCTCAGAAACTCATCGTTAATGTCGTCAATGAGTTGTGCTATTTCGGGTGTGCGCAGTGAATCAAAACTGCCGGGTTTCACATAAACGATATCGCAGATATCCTTCACATAGCCGTTTCCAAGCGCCGAATCACTGCTCATGATGATCTTCGCGGGGTCGACGTTGTCGATATCCACATCGATGGTCTCATCCGTTTCAACGATCGGCCTGATCTGCAGAAGGTGGAAGGTATGGGGCATTCCCTTTTCCTTGCTGAGTTCGAGGGCAAATTCGATCTCAATGGGTTTACCCATTTCTTTCTGTCCGGTTTCAAGGACATCCTGCAGGATCTCTGCCAGGGGGATGATATTATGGTTGAGCAGGCCCGAGAAGGTGATCAGCTTTTTGCCGCCGGGCTGCATACCTTCGCGCAGCATCTGGCTCTGGTAATCATAGGTGGAGGCGATGTACCGGATCGAGTTGTCTTTTTCAGCATCGGCGATGCGCAGCCTGAGCAGGTTCACGGCATCGTCAAGGCAGGGCTTGAAGCTGTCGGCGATCAGGTCAAGGGCATAGAAGAATCGTTGTGTTTCACGCAAGGCCAGCTCGGGCGTACTGGTTTGCAAAAGCTTGCGCGGGTATTTCGGGCTGAAGCGCAGGGTCATGCCTCCGTCTACAATATATTTTCCCAGGCCGAGGGCGATATTGGCAATACCGTCTTCAGGCTTTTCCGGTTCGATGGGGTAAAAGTTGATTGAGCGGGCTACGCCCGACAGCACGGGGTAGAACCTGTTCCCATAGCGTCTGCCCACGACCTCCTGAAGAACAATGGCCATCTTTTCCTCATCGATCACATTCATGGTGGCCGACATATATGCCTTGCTGTCTTTATAGTAGGCCGAGGCATACACGCTTTTTATCGCTTCGCTGAGCATGACCATCATCCGCCGTTCATCCGATTCCATATTGGGGATCATATACGTGGAATATACCCCGGCAAAAGGCTGGTAATAGCTGTCTTCGAGCAGGCTGGACGAACGGACGGCCAGCGGGTTCTTTACATAGGAGATGAGTGTATACAGGTCTTCCTTGATCCTGAAAGGGAGCCTGGCTTTGAGGAAGGCTTCCAGGATCTCCGCATCGGTACGTTCGGCCATCGAAACCTTGTAGAGATCGTTTTCCTCCATGAACTGGTCGAAGATGTCTGTGCCCAGCACGATGGTGCGCGGGATGGTCACCCTTACGCCCGGCCATTTGTCGTAATACTGGTTGCGTTTGATCATGGAGTCGAGAAATGCCAGCCCGCGGGCCTTTCCACCCAGCGAGCCTTCGCCGATGCGCGAAAGCGACAGGTATTCGTCGAAGCTGTCGCGCCTGAACTGTGCAATCACGCCCCGCGCCTTGGTCATGCGGTAATTGGCAATGGAGTCGAAGAGGTATTTCCTGACCTGCTCCAGATTGTCGAAATCATCGAGGGTAACGTCCCTGAACCTTTCGGCCAGTGGGAAAAGGGCCCTGGCCCTGAGCCATTTCGAAATGTGGTTGCGCGAAAGATGGTAACGCAGGGATTGATCGGGTATCTTATAGATCTTTTTCTGCAAGGTCTGCAGGTCACCGGCGCGGTCGACCTCGGCCATGGTATCGGGGTCGATAAAAACAAAATCGCCGAAGGCGAAATACTCCCTGATAAAACTCTTCAGCTCAAAAGAAAGGGTTTTCGAATGCTTGTTGATAAAGCCCACCCGGAGTTCCTTGGCCCGGGCCTCCATCCCGGTATCGGACGATTGCAGCAGGATGGGCATGAGGTTGTCTTCCGCCTTGATCTTTTTCACCAGGCGAATGCCGGCCTCCTTATCGCGCACCCCCTTGCGTTTGTATGATATGTCGGAGATGATCCCCAGCAGGTTATTTTTATATTTTTCGTAAAAGACGATGGCCTCTTCATAGGTACGGGCCATCAGTATCTTCGGCCTCCCCCGCATGCGCATCATCTGCTGGTGCTCGTTCAGGCCTTCGGTCATGAACTGTTGCGACTGCTTAAAGATGATCTTGTAGATGTGCGGCAGGTAGCTCGAATAAAACCTGACGCTGTCCTCCACCAGGATGATGGTTTGAACGCCAACCTCGTTCACATCGTGTTCAGCATTCATCTTGTCCTCGATCAGCTTGATGATGGCCAGCAGCAGGTCGGCATTGCCAAGCCAGCTGAACACATAGTCGATGGGTTCGAGGTCTTCCCGGTCCAGTTTGATGGTGACTTTCCTGGAGAATGGTATGAGGATCACGATGGGGATGGAAGGGTACTTTTCCTTGATCTTTTTGGCAATGCCGAAGGTGTCTTCGTCTTCGGCGCTCAGCATGGTGATCACCAGGTCGATCTTTTGTTCCCTGAGTTCCAGGAAAGCATTTTCCTCGTTCGAGACCTGTATGAACTGCGGCGGGTAACGCAGGTTCAGGGCCACATATTCATCGAATATCTGTTCATCGATACGGCCGTCCTCTTCCAGGATAAAGGCATCATAGGCGCTGGAGATCAGCAACACATGATATATGCGCTTTTTCATCAGCGTATCGAAGGAAGTGTCGCGGTAGAGGTACTTCGATATCTGGCTATTATTGGCAACCATTTGCGCTTGCGTGTTTCAGGGCAGTAAATATATGAATAAAGCGGGATGTGACAGCGGGAGGAAAGCAGTTCCGGCACATTTTACCGGATAAAATCCGATTCATCCGTAAAAACCGCAACCGGAGGAATGTTGTAATTATCCGTTAATTCTCTCTCAGCACGTATTCATCATATTCCACTTCAAAGCGCAGCTTATGTTTTGACTCCTCCTGGGCGAGGGCGGCAAACAATTCCTTCAGTACCGGATCGGTGGCACGCCCGGCCAGGGAGGTATAGAGCCTGAATGCAGCCTTTTCCTTGTTCATGGCTACAATGAGTGCTTCGCGGTACGACATGCCGGGAGCAGCCTCAACGTTCACCACATAATCGGCGATCTGCAGGTCGGCCACGTTTTCGGGGGGCATGCTGTTGATACCTCTTTCCTTAACTTCCCGCAGCTTCATCTTATGGCCGACCTCCTCACGGGCAAAGGCTTCGAATACTTCCCGCATCTCATCATTATGCGCCTGCGCTGCCAGTTCCGTATAGAACTCAACGGCCTTTTGTTCCTCATTCATCGCAAAGTCGAGGATCTCGTCGAATGATGTCAGTTTTTTTGTCATCTCCTGTTTCTTTTTACGGCAGGGAATCCCTGCGTGTGACTGAAATATTCTTTTCCATGCCTTTTTGAATAAAGGCCGGTATATCATTCCGTACCGAATGCCTTTTCAAATTCTTCGTCGAAACGTTTCACAAGGGAATCGCATCCGTGGGCGAACATGTTTTTCCTGCCGGGTTCTCCGGTAGCGGTAAACATGTATTTCCCGTTGGATTCCGCAGCCGGCAGCAGGCCGGCGATTTCCTGCATGATCATATCGGGATCGCTGCTTTGCTGCAGTCCTAGCTGCTGCATCAGGGATGCCAGTTGCTCCAGCGTATTCATCCCGGCCTTTGGATCGAATGCGCGTTCGAACTGCCTGATCACCTTTTGTGTATTCGTAAAGGTCCCGCCGGTTTCCAACGGATAACCGGCCGGCAGGATCAGGTCGGCTTCCTGTGCGGTATCGGTCATGAAATAGTCGGAAACCACGACAAAGCCGGCCTTTTTAAGCCATGAGAGCACCTTTTCCCTGTCGGTTGCACAACCCAGCGGGTCTTCACCAAAAATGAAGAGGTTACCGATGGCACCGGTCGTGAGCAATTCTTCAAGGTCGGGATTGACCGCAGCGGGGATGGCCTCCACATTCCAGGCTTTTTTGGCCGCATCGACAAATTCCTTATCGCCGTAATGGTACCCGCCGGGCCCGGTCAGTGGGGTGATCCCCATATCGAAGATCCCCTGGGCATTGTTCTTTTCTTTCACACTAATGAGCCCGCTGGCGGTTTTTCCCAGTTTGCCTGTGATCATGGCCAGGTTGAAGAGCTCGATACAGGTATTGGCGCATACTTCCTTTTCGCTGAAGATGAGAATGGCATTCAGTTGCCTGTTGTATTCTTCGGCGAATACGCCGATAACCTTTTCATCGCCTGCACCGGCCGCCTCAACCAGGCTGTCGAAGCTTTCGGACAGCAGGGCATCACGGTATCCGGCAAAGCCATCGCAGTTGTCGTCGATGAACAATTGATTCTGCAACTTATTATCCAGCAGCCAGTGGTTCACGGCCCTGATAAAATGATAATAGGATCCGATGCGGCGCACCGTATCCACCTTATGCTCCATGGGGCTGTTTGACGAAACGGTCAGCAATTCGACCGGCACCTTGTTTTTCACCCTTGCCTCGTTCACCATGAATCCCGCCACGCCGTTGTCGCGGCTCAGTTCGGCGCCTAAGAGGTATATTTTCCCGGCCTCTTTCAGTTGTTCGAATGGCACGTTGGCGATAACATTGTTCTCACAGGCCTTTTCTCTTCCCAGGTAGTGGAAGCTGCCCACGTTGTTGGTTCCTGCGCCGGCCCGGGCCAGTTTCTGCAGCAGGTAAAGCTCCTCATTGCTCATCCGGGCCCCGGCAAAGAAGGCATTTTCGCCCGAACCGGCCTCTTTGATCTTTCCGGCGATGGTGGCGAGGGCCTCTTCAAGGCCGATCTCCTCAAATTTCCCGTTCAGCCTGCGCATGGGTTTGGTGATCCGGCCGGGGCCATTCAGGTATCGGTACCCGAATTTACCGTATTTACAAAGGTTTCCGGGTTTATCTCCGCCCATGCTTCCTTCCGCCTCCATAAAGAATTGCCTGTTGTGGCCCAGTACCGTTTCACAGCCGATAGAACAATAATTGCAGATGGTATGGACCTTTTCGAGTTTGACGGGTCCCGGCTTGAAGGGAACATTTTCGGTGAGCGCGCCGGTGGGGCATGTCGAGATACACATGCCGCAGCTCTCGCAATAGGTTTGCTGCAGGGAATTCCCCATGCTGGGGGCCACATAGGTGTCGAACCCGCGGTTGACGAGCCCGAGGGCGTTGGCGCCCACCAGCTCGGAGCATATCCTGACACAACGGGAACAGAGCACACACTTGTTGTTGTCGATCTCAACATAGGGGTGCCTGAAATCGACCTCGTATTCATTGAAGCTGCCCGGGAAACCATCCTGGCGTGCCTGGTATTCAGTGGCATATTTTTTCAGGTCGCAGGTATAGAGGGCCGTACATCCGCATTCCATGCAGCGCTGCGACTCATGCAGGGCCACTTCCTCACCGGCGTATCCCAGTTCCACCTCCCTGAAATTCTTTCTGTCGGCTGGGTCGAGGGTTGGCATTTCTTCCCGCTGCTGTCCGGCGTAGCGTCCTTTATAGGCGGCGGGTTCCTGTTCCCTGAAGTTGTCTTTTTTACTGAGGAACTCTTCGGGCAGGGGTTTCACTTCTTCACCGCGGAGGAATTGATCACAGCTATGCGCGGCCACTTTTGCCTGTGCGATGGCCTGTATGAGCGTTGCCGGGCCCGTAACCCCGTCGCCGGCGGCAAAAACGTTTCCGATGCCGGTTTGCAGCGTGGCCGGGTCCGCGTCGATGTCGCCCCAGCGGTTCACCTTCAGCTCTCCGTTAATGGAAAACTTATTTACATCATCGAGGAAATGCACATCGGTCTTCTGGCCGATGGCTGCCAGCATATAGTCAACCTCGATGTCGAATTCCGATCCCGCCACGGGCACCGGGCGCCGCCTTCCGGAAGCATCCGGCTCGCCCAGTTCCATCTTCAGGCAGGTGACCGACTTCACCTTTCCTTCATCATCCTTGCTGATCTTCACCGGGTTGGTGAGGAAGAGGTATTCGATGCCTTCGAGTTTCGATTCATGTATTTCGATGGGGTTGGCCGGCATCTCCTTTTCGGTACGCCGGTAGATCACATACACCTTTTCGGCGCCGCAGCGCATGGATGTGCGGCAGCAGTCCATGGCTGTATTTCCGCCTCCGACCACGGCCACCGTTTTTCCCGAGAAATCGTATTTTTTTCCTGTCATCTCCATCTCTTTGAGGAAGTCGATGCCCGAGAACACATTGATGGCATCATCGCCTTCGCAGCCGATGCCGGTACCTTTCTGCGAACCTATTGCCAGGATCACTGCATCGTAGGCATCCTTGATACCGGCAAAGCTGATCTCTTCGCCGAGCCGTTTATTATAGAATATCCGCACGCCCATTTCGGAGATGTTATCCACCTCTTTCTGCAGGATGTCGTTGGGCAGGCGGTATTCGGGGATCCCGTATCTGAGCCAGCCACCGGCTTTGGGGGCGGCTTCGTAGATGTCGACGGCATGTCCTTCCTTTCGCATGAAGAAGGCTGCCGAGAGGCCTCCGGGTCCCGCCCCGATCACGGCCACCTTTTTTCCGGTTTCGGGCTTAACGGCAGGTCTGTATTTATTGGCCGAAGCCAGATCGATATCGCTGGCAAACCTTTTCAGATAGTCGATGCCCACCGGGGCGCCTTCGTCGAGCAGGTTTCGCCGGCAGGCTACCTCGCAGGGGCGCACACATACGCGGCCGCAGATGGCCGGCAGGGGGTTTGTTTCCTTGATCAGCGCAACGGCCTCATGGTATTGCCTTTTCTCAATGTGGGAAATATAGCCCTGTACATCCACGCCGGCAGGACACGTCTGTTTGCAGGGGCCGGTACAGTCGGCATAGTGGTTGCCAAGGATCAGCTCCAGGGCCGTTTTCCTGGCTTTTGCGATCTTGTCGTTGTCGGTTTTTATGCGCATACCCTCCGTGATCCTGGTGGAACAGGAAGGCTGCAATCCACGCAGCCCTTCCACTTCCACTACGCAAACGTAGCACGAACTGTAGGGTTCAAGGCGCGGATCGTTGCACAGGGTGGGGATCTGTATCCCGTGCCGCTGTGCCAGTTGCAGGATGGATTCCCCGCTATTTCCGGAAACGATATTCCCATTCAGGATCACATTCAGCTTTTCACTCATCATGAAAGGTCTTTTGATTATGATTAAGATAATTTAATGGCTTCGAATTTGCATTTGGTAAAGCAAACCCCGCATTTGATACAGACTTCCTGGTTTATGTGGTGTATTTCCTTCCGTTCGCCGCTGATGGCATCAACGGGACAGTTTTTTGCACAGACCGTACAACCCGTACATTTTTCCTCGTCCACCTCGTAGGTAAGCAGGTTCACGCACACCTTGGCAGGGCATTTCTTGTCGCGGATATGGGCTTCGTATTCATCCCTGAAATACTTGATGGTGGTAAGAACCGGGTTGGGGGCTGTTTGTCCGAGCCCGCACAGCGAGTTATCCTTGATCTGGTATGCCAGTTCCTCAAGCCTTTCAATGTCCGCTTCTTCGCCTTTTCCTTCGGTGATGCGGGTAAGGATCTCGAGCATCCTTTTGGTGCCGATGCGGCAGAAGGTACATTTTCCGCATGATTCCTTCTGTGTAAAGTCGAGGAAGAACTTTGCCACATCGATCATGCAGGTTGTTTCGTCCATCACCACCATACCGCCCGAGCCCATAATGGCTCCCGTGGCGTTCACCGAGTCATAGTCGACGATGGTATCGGAGAGGTAGGCGGGGATGCATCCGCCAGAGGGGCCTCCCATCTGCACCGCCTTGAATTCCTTGTCGTCCTTTATGCCTCCTCCCAGTTTAAAGATCACATCCCTGATGCTGATGCCCATGGGCACCTCTACCAGTCCCGAGCGCCGGATCTTGCCGGCCAGTGCGAACACCTTGGTGCCTTTGCTTTTTTCGGTACCGTATTTTGCGTAGGCTGCGGCCCCGTTCATCACGATCCAGGGGATATTGGCAAAAGTTTCAACATTGTTGATATTTGTGGGTTTTTTCCACAGGCCGGAGGCAGCGGGAAATGGCGGGCGTTTGCGCGGCATGCCCCTTTGTCCTTCCACCGAGGCGATCAGGGCTGTCTCTTCTCCGCATACAAAGGCGCCGGCTCCTTCCTTGATGTAGATGTCGAAATCAAAACCCGGTATCCCGAGTATTTCTTTGCCAAGGTATCCTTTGGCACGGGCCTGTTCGATGGCGATCTGCAGGCGTTTGATGGCCAGCGGGTATTCGGCCCTGCAATAGATCACGCCCTGGCAGGCTTCAATGGCATAGGCGCCGATGATCATCCCTTCAAGCACCGAATGGGGGTCGCCTTCGAGCACCGAGCGGTCCATGAAAGCGCCGGGGTCACCTTCGTCGGCATTACAAATGATGTATTTTTCGTCAGACTTGTTGTTATTGGCAAACTTCCACTTCAGGCCGGTGGGAAATCCGCCGCCGCCCCTGCCCCTGAGGCCGGAATCGATGACCGTTTGGATGATCTCCTCCCGTGAGATGCCCTTAGCGGCGATCATGCGCAGGGCCTCGTAACCTTTGCCGGCTTCGTACTCGTCAATATTTTCGGGATCGATATGTCCGCAGTTGCGCAGGGCGATCTTTACCTGGTTTTCGGTAAACTCATTGTCGGTTGTTTCGAAAAGATCCGACTGTACGATATATTCCTTAACCGGGTTATGCTGGTTGATATGTTTTTCGAGCACTTCCAGTATCTTTTCCTCGTCGATGTCGCCGTAGAGATACTTTCCGCTTTCGTCGATGATCTCAACGAGGGGTTCGCGGTAGCACATGCCCACGCAGGATGTCTTTTTGAGTTCGAAGCTGAGGTTTTCCGCATTTTTTACGGCCCTGATCTTCTCATAGACTTTCCCGGCGCCGGCGGCGATGCCGCAACTTCCCAGTCCTACAATAACTTTTGTTTCCATATTTTCAATTCAAAGGGTGGTTCGATGATCAATTGTTTTCTGCGATGCGGATGTTCTTCACGATCCTGATGGCCTGGGCACCCGTGAGCTTGCCATAGGTTTCGTCGCCGATCATCATGACCGGTGCCAGCGAGCAACAGCCGAGGCATGCAACCGATTCGAGCGTGAAGAGGCCGTCGTCGGTGGTGCCCCCGTCTTCCACCTTGAGCGATTCCCTGAGAGCCGTGGTGATCGACTTGGCATTCTGCACATGGCAGGCGGTACCGTGGCACACCTTGATGATATGACGGCCCACCGGGCTGAGCCGGAACTGCGCATAGAAAGTGGCTACGCCATACATATTGCTGAGCGACAAGCCTGTTTCGGCGGCGATCTTTTCGAATGCCACCCGCGGGATAAAACCGTAGATATCCTGTGTACCCTGCAGCAGGGGGATAAGGTTTCCCTTGCGGTTTTTATATTTCCCGATCAGCGGGTTGAGCAGTTCGATATCAACGGCTTCCTGCGCTGTTGTTTCGTGTTTTACCTCAATTCTTTGAATCCGCATATTACAATGGTTTTAGGCGATGACAAATTTAGCAAATGATTTGTGCCCCCTTTGCGATGGCCATAATTTATATGAGGTCTAAATTATCGCCTCCGGCGCCGGAAACACAGCATCGGTGCAGGTGGGAGCCATGGCCGGATTACCAGATACAGGGGATGTTTGATGGTGAATGCAACAGAAGTAACCTGAACAGGGGTTTATGTTTCCGCCGTGCCGGGCAAACTGAAAGGACCGGAAAAACATCATGGCGGGGGCGGCTTTTCACGCCTTTTGGTATTAACAGAATAGGGGATCAGCATAAGCCGGCAATGAATCCGAACCGAAGGAAGGCCGGCGGGTGGAATCTGATGGTTTAAATCCGAACGACCGGGGGCTCCCTCCCCCGGTTACCCGGGGTCGGGATGACCGGGGGTTGTTTATTGGCATTTGTGCGTGGGCTGACACGGCATTTTGCCCATTTTGAGCCGATGTCAAATTCTGCGCCAATACCTGGACCGCAGCACCCGGGCCTACGCCCTTATGATCGGGTAAGCGGCTTCGTCAGTAAAAACCGCCCGGAGTGCGCCTCTCACATTTATCCACCGGAATGGAATGAAGGTAAACCACTCTGCCCTTCGGCTCTTCCCGGGGTAAACTTACAGGCCACGAATACAGCAGGTTTCTTCTTCGCTTCGCTCAACGGGCAAGACTCCCCGCAAACAAACCGAATGTAACACTACCCCAAAAACTGCACGAAATAAACAAAACAATAAACAAAATTGTATATTTGAAAGAAAAATGGTAACCCTGATTGCATATTTATTCCTTGCCCTATTCGTTTCATTTCTTTGTTCAATAATGGAATCCGTGCTTCTTTCCACCCCTCAGTCATTTCTGATTGTAAAGCAAAACAAGGGGCATAAATGGGCAGAGTCATTTTTAAATTTAAAAATCAATATAGATAAACCTTTATCTGCAATATTATCTTTAAACACCGTTGCTCATACGATTGGAGCTGCCGGTGTTGGAGCCCAGGCTGTAAAGGTGTTTGGCGAAGTATATTTCGGGATAGTCTCTGCCATACTTACAATTCTGATTTTAGTATTTACTGAAATAATTCCGAAAACGATTGGGGCCAGATATTGGAAAAGCTTAACAAGGACCTCGTTTTTTACAATCAAATTTATGATCTTTTTCACCTATCCTTTGGTTGTGATGTCGTCTGTGATTACACGGGTTTTTTCGAAACGAACAAACGAACAAACTACCAGCAGAGAAGAGATTGCAGCTTTGGCAAGCATCGGGTCGGATGAAGGTTTGTTCTCGGAGAAGGAAAACAAAATAATTCAAAATATACTACGACTGAAAAATGTTAAAGTAACCGAGATAATGACGCCAAGAGTTGTTGTTGCAGTTGCTGATGAGAATCTGCCCCTGGAAGACTTTCTGAAAAACAAGGAATACCTGAAATTTTCAAGAATACCTGTATACTCGGGGAACAATGAAAACATTACCGGATACGTCTTCAGGCAGCAGGTATTTGAAAAATTAGCTGAAAACAACCAAAAACTGAAACTAAAGGAAATAAAACGCGAGATCATCGTTGTTCCCGAAACGATGGTATTGTTCTCTTTATGGGAAAAGCTGCTGGAAAAAAAGGAGCATATAGCACTGATCGTTGACGAATACGGAGGAGTAGACGGGATCGTAACAATGGAGGATATCATTGAAACGCTGCTGGGACTTGAAATCGTTGACGAAAAAGATACAATAACAGATATGCAGAAATTTGCACGGGAAAGGTGGAAAACGAGACAGGCTAAATATAATCTGATGGAAAAATTAAATGAATATGAAAAGTAAAAACGCCACATAAAACAAGCTTAAATGCATGCGGGTTTATCTTTGCCGCCCCCCCGGTCTGTTCGCCGGTAACCGGAGGGTCAACAAATCTGCCGGCAGCCAAACTGACAGGAAATCGCCTCGTAATCACGTACAACACCATCCCTTCATATCACATAAAATGAAAACACTATTAACAGGATTTGCACTCGTCATACTCTTTGCCTGCAGCAATCATGACAGGGTTGAAAATACAGCTGTTAAAACAACTGACTACCTGCGCGACATTGCTGCATTCGCATCTGACTCACTGGTGAATGTCGTTATTGAAATCCCTGCAGGTACGAGCGAAAAATGGGAACTGAACAAAGAAAGTGGCCGCCTGGAATGGGAGCAGCTTACCCCAGGGTCGTTCCGCGTAATTGATTATCTGGCGTATCCGGCCAATTATGGTTTTGTGCCACAGACATTGTTACCAGAAACCACCGGTGGCGACGGCGATCCGGTGGATGTTCTTGTCCTGGGTTCAGCCATTGCCCGTGAAAGAATTATTACCGCCAGGATTGTCGGAATAATCCATCTGCTCGATAACGAGGAATCAGACCCCAAGCTTTTGGCTGTGAATACTGATGAAGCGGGGCTTGATATAAACTCATATGAAATGTTAAAGAATAAGTATCCCGGCATTATTGAAATTATCAGGATTTGGCTCTCAAACTACAAAGGGCCCGGTAAAATTAATATCCTATCAGTAAACGATGAAACAGAGGCGCTTCGTTATTTGAAAAAAGCGCACCGCAATTATATTGACCATAATACCAGATAAAAAACTATGACACGATTTTTGAAACTTTCATTTATTCTTCTCGCCATCGTATTGGCAGGATGTCAGGGAAACCCCGGTAAAAGCGGGTCCGCCGGCAATACCGGCACAAAATCAGAAGCAAATCATCCGGAGGCATCCGTGTTTAACCTTACCGGAGTGCATGCCGAAAATGATACCACGCTTCTTCGCGTAGCCTTTCTGGGCGATGCTGAACCCAAGCCATTGGCTGAATTCCCTCATATGGATGCGGCTGTTGAACAGATCAACGCCCTTGCCCGGTCAAAGCATATCGATCTTGTTATCGGTGTTGGCGACATAGCGCATAAAGGAACTGAAATCCAGTACGAAGCTGCAACCCGGGTTTTACAAAAACTTTCGTTACCGTTTTATCCAATAATGGGCAACGAGGAGCATGGCAGTACAGTAGAACGGTATCTGTACTATGCCCGACAATGGAACAGCCAGATTGAAAGCACAAAGTATGTACTGGAATATGACCAGATCGCCTTTATATGTGCTTCGCCTGATTATAGCCGGGATTTCGACGACAGCGGTGCCAGGTGGATTCTTGAACAACTGCAACGGCTCGCTCCCAAACCGGTGGTGCTGGTTGTACACGGGGCCCAACAGGGCGTATACCCCGAAAACCCTGATAAAGGCATCAGTAACGAACTGTTCAGAGAAAAGGTGATTTCACAAAACAATCTTGCCGTGGTTGTTTCAGGCGATCTTCACATGGATATGGACCGGGTAAACCACTCCAAAAAAATTGACCATGTCCAATATCTTCATATTCCCGCCCTGGAACGCACCAAAATTCCCGATGAAACAAACCACACGCCAATGTTCCGTGTTATGACAATTGCCAAAAACGGAAAAGCTTATATTGACACATATGCGATCGGGGACACGATTCCCCTCCATGCACATGCCCGTTCTTTTACGCTCTCACTGAAGGAATAAAACAGGATCAGGAGGGATCTTCTGATAAACCGGTAAAAAGCCGGTTCAAGGCAACAACAGAAAAGTTGCATCTCTATATAGTTGGGCATGATAAACCATCTGAAGGCAAACACCGGCCTGAATAGCTGATCGGTGCAGTTAACAAAAGCAGACCAGGCAAGGAAAAAAACCGGCATTTTCATCCGCCGGTGCTTTTCCAACAAGCGGGATATGCCATGGCTCACCCCCTCTAACCTCTCTTCACAAACAAAACAAGTTTCCTCCAGATTTTGATTATCGCTCAATCGTTCAATCGCGCAATCATACCGGGATGATGGCCGCAGCAAGCGGGCAGGCCCGGGCTTCTGCTTGTTCAGGCCCGTGCCATGCCGTGATACCCTTAGCATACCTGACAAATGCGACCATACAGATCTTTGAGAAATTGCAGTTTTTTCACCTGATACTTGCGGAGTTTTATCAAACCATAAAAAGAAGCAGCAAAGATTATCGGTGTGAAAATTATTAACCCCCACATATCTTCACTTATGAATTTATCCGAGCGAAACACTTCAATTAAATAAAGGTCTGAATGGTATACGTGAATTGATAGAAAAGAAAGGATAAATAATATGGGGATTAGATAAAGGTCAATTCTTTTGTATTTACCAATTATCCATTTAGACAACAGGTCGATTTCTATTCCCAGCCACTCTTTGACTGGTTTGTCCATTTTGCTCCGTTTATACCGATGCCATCCCCGGATTACGTGAAATAAGGTGAATAACCCGATTGACCCCAGCAAGACATTGTTTGCAACATATAGTTTATCGTCTATACTATTTGCCGTAGAAATGATCAGCCAAACCATTAACCCTATACAAACCGGAATAGCAGTAATATTAAAGATCAAAAATTCGGCAAATACCTGCCTGGCCTTTGATGTCAACAACAGGTTTAGTTCATCCCTGGATTTTTGTTTAATATCGGCGTTCACGGTTCTCCATATTAATTGTAATTCATTATTTTCCATGGCTTTGTACTTTAAAGGTATGTTTTAACGTTTCTTTTGCCCGATTGATTCTAACACCCACATTCGACTTTGATATACCAATAATCCCGGCAATTTCATCATAGCTTTTTTCTTCCAGATAAAGCAGCATGATTGATTTGTCAAGCTCATCAAGATGATATATTGCATTCAAAAGCAGGTTTAATGATTCATTCATTGATAGATTCTCAATAAAATCTGATTTATCAGATAATTCGGGTATTGCCTCCCTGTATTCTACCCGCAACTCTTTTTTGATCCTTGATAAAGATGTATTTATTGATACTGCATAAATCCATGAACCAATGCTGTTACGGTTTTTAAGTGTTGGGTACGACTTCCAGAGCTGATATATGATTTCCTGAATATTATCTTCCCGGTCAATTTTATTTTTAAAGTAAACCAGGCTGACTTTGTGCAGTATTCCTTGATAATTTGCAAGTATTTCAAGGAATTCTTCTTTCAATGCTTTCATATTTCCTGACATCTGTTTCTAATAAAGTATTCCTTGATTGGAATTTATTACAAAAAAACGGAAATATTTTTCAATTAGATTATTAATTGACTGATATAATGGAGATAATAAAGCAATGATGCGCAAAAAACGGAAAGCCGGGCGGTCTGTAAACCCGATGAAACTCCTGGAACCGGGCAAGGAGTTGTTATTGAACCACATCCCGACAGCTTCTGTGCTGCGCATCCATCCTATAACGATCCATGCACTTAACGAAGGCTTTTTAATTTTTCGGAGATAAACAGGTTCAGGGTTCTGTAAAGTCTTTCATGATTTTTGTGCTTATTGGTTGAAAGAAGGCGTACAGACCAGCCAGCGGCCTTACAGCCCCTTTCCCCCGGGGCCACCACCCGGCTCCTTAAACCATCCCTCCTCGCTTCGCTCCATCGGGATGACCATTTTTGAATTTCGTTCAATCGCGCAATCATATCGGCCTCCCCTTTTGGGAGAGATCGGAAGGGGGCGGGAAAATTCTCAGGCAGGATTCCGCATCCGGCGATCCAAATGTTCAGCCTGGTTATTCTTTTCCTCTTTAACTGCACCGGACACACGGGATTGAACACTCCCCGTTTAATCCTTCCACTTGATGGTGCAGCCAACTGCAGTCGTAAAGGCGGGATCGGGATCCCTGCCCTCAGCCAGGGCAGCAATGGCATCTTCAACATATTTTATATCGGCAAGCTGCTCGCTTTTCACATTGTTGTCGATGGCACCGATGTATTTTACCAGTAGATCACCTTCATCCTTTTGCAGAAGAAATACATGGGGCGTGCGTGTTGCACCGTATGTACGCGCTGTTTCCTGGCTTTCATCAAAGAGGTAAGGAAAAGTAAAACCCTTGTTGCGTGCCCGCTCCTGCATCAGCGGAAAGCTGTCCTCGGGCTGTTTGGCCGGATCGTTCGGGTTAATGGCAATTACCGGGTAACCCTGTTCCTTGTATTTTTTGTCGAGGGCGATGATTCGGTCTTCATATTTTACCGAATAGGGGCAGTGATTGCAGGTAAATATCAGGATAAATCCTTTGACATCTTCATAATCGGACATGGAAACCATGGTTCCGTCCACGTTTTTCAGCGAAAAGCCGGCGGCTTTGTCGCCCGGCCGGTATCCGCCGGCAATAACATATGCCACTGACATAAGCAGCGCGATGATGGTCAGACTTGTTTTTTTCATTGTTTTATCGTTTAAGTTGTTTTTCAATTTCATCAATCAGTTCCTCATAGGTGAAGGCATGCGCAAAGAAGGTCTTTTCACCCTTTCGCATGAAAAGGGTTGCGGGGATGGCACCATCCCACTCACTGCTGACTTTGGGTATCCAGGCATTGGCGTCGGGGTCGTCAAGGTTGACCACTTCCAGTTTCAGCCCATTTGCAAGCATGAAAGGGATCAGCACCTCTTCAATGTTCTCCGAAAAGTCGAGGCTGACCAGGGTAATCTTCACGGGTTCCCCGTAAAAATGTTTGGCTGCCCGCTCAAAATAAGGCAATTCCTTTACACAGGGTTTGCACCAGGTAGCCCAGAAATTAAAAATGAAGAGTGTATCGCCCTGTTCATCGAAAAGGGGGCTGATGGAGGCAAAATCATAAACCGGCACGCTGATGCCATCCGCTTCGGCCACTTTCAGCGGTAGAGCCCGGGCATTTTTTTGTGCAGGCTCCCTGCCATCCCGGCAGGAAAACAACAGCAAAAGCAGGCCAACGACTGCCAGCGGCCTGATAAAAGATATTATCATTGCATGCTTCATCCGGCAACTTAACAAGTCCGGAAAGCAGAATGTTCATTGTGCCGATATGCTATTCAAGGGTGATGAGCGAGATCCGTTTCTTGCCGTCCATGCGTACCTTCAGGGGTTTTTTGAACCTGACATGTCTGACAAAGGCGGTTTTTTCGACCAGCTTGCCGGCCTCCAGCATGTCGTAGCGGATGTAGCTTTCCGACATTTCGGGTTGCACCGAGAAATAGCCGACATTCATGGATGTGACATTGTGGAAGAAGTGCGATCCGGAAGAAGCATCAAGCGGATAGTCTTCCAGGCTGGTTTCGATGATGACACCGGCGTTCGAGATCTGCGGCCAGGTCACGGGTATGCCGATCCAGCGGTCGCGGGTTCCCCAGCGGCCGGGTCCGATCAGGACATATTTGCGCTTTTCCGACACCATTTTTGTGTTGATCCGGTTGATCTCTGCGGCGATGGTTTCCGTTTCGGCCTTATCAAAGGTTTTCGGGTCGACATAAACCACATCACTGATATTCTCGATGATTCCGTTGCCCATGCCTTTTTCCGAAAACAATAAAATGCTTTCCTTTTTGATCTTCGCCAGGTCGATGGTATAGTCCGAGGCATTGCCGATGAGAGGCTTGATCTGCAGCAGGTAGAAGGATGCCATGCCGTTGCGGTCCTTGTTCAGGTCAACGGCAAACTCAACTTCCACAGGCGAGCCAAGGGCTTCCTTCACCACGTCGAGGACCACTTCGATGGTCTGGGCCAGGGGGATATAGTTATACTTAAGGATGTTGGCGAAATTAACGATACGGGGCCCGGCATGTGTCAGGCCGGGAATGATCTGGTCGTTATCGGGATTGTATACCGAAGCGCAGTGATTGAGCGTTCCGTGCATTTCTGCATCATCGATGTCGAGGCGGGCAAGGCCGGCCGTGTCACCCTCCAGCAGGTTGGGTTCTTTCTTTTCGAGGTCGACGGCAAAAAATTTGACCTGCGAGTTCCTGTACTGGTCCCTGGCGCTGTTGATCTCAATTTCGGGGTATCTGGGCGAAAAACGGTAGGCTTTTTCCCCTTCCACCACATATTTTCCCAAACCCACGGCGGCCACCACGAAGCCTTCTTCAGGCTTCATATGCGAAACAGGATAATAATTATATGATTGGGCCACCCCGCTGATGTGCGGGTAAAAGTAACGGCCGTATTGGTTGCCTACCACCTCCTGGATAACCACGGCCATCTTTTCCTCTTCAAGCTTATAGTTGATGGCTTCCACATACCCGCGCGCCGTTGACGAATATACGCTGGCATATACCAGCTTGATGGCATCCATGGCCTGTTCGAGCCGCACTTTGGGGTCGGGATGGTTGTTGGGAAGCAGGTAAGTTTCGAAAATTCCGGCAAAGGGCTGGATCAGCGAGTCTTCGAACAGGCCGGAAGACCTGATGGCGATGGGCTTTTTTATTTCATCCAGCACCATTTTCAACCGTTTGATGAGGGTGCCCGTGAGCGTGGCCTGAAGAAAGGCCTTCCTGATCTTCAGGTAGTCTTTTTCGTTCAGCACCAGGTCGAGCAGGTTGTTACGCCTGATAAAATATTCGAACTCTTCGGTGCCGATGAGCAGTGTCTTGGGCGATTTTACATGGATATTCGGGATATACTGGCTGAATTCGTAATTGTAGATGAGCGTATTGATAAACGCAACGCCCCTCCCCTTGCCTCCCAGGCTGCCTTCCGAAAGGGAAACGATATTCGATTCGTCGGCAATGGCGGCCTTCTCGAATGGAATGATCTTTCCTTTTTCCTGTTCATTCCTGAATTTGGAAATGATATCGAGCAAATATTCCCTGACCCTGCCGGGACTTTCGAAGTCGGTCACCTTGTAGGGGTTCAGGATCTTGGCAGCCTGAATTTCGCCCCTGGCCATGAGCCATAGCGAAAAATGGTCTTTGCGGGCATGGTGCATGAGCGATTCATCGGGAATGGTCTTGAGCTGTTTCTCAAATTCCTTGAGCGAGCGGGCCACACTGATGATCTTCCCCTTTTCGTCGCGATAGATGAAATTGCCAAACCCGAGATAGTGCGTGATGAAGCTCCTGAAATCCTGAGAGAGGCTTTCAGAATTCTTGTTGATGAAAGTGGATTTGTACTTATAGGCCTTTGAGGCGTTATTTTCGTCTGATGACTGTATGATGATGGGGAGGTCCCTGATCTGTTGCCGGGCATACTTTACCAGTTCAAAGCCTGCTTCTTCGTCATCCTTGCCTTCTTTTTTAAATTTCACATCGGTGATGAGGCACAGCAGATATTCGCCGTACTTATCGATGATGCCGGTAGCCTGCTCAAAGTCGGAAGCCAGGAGTATCTTGGGCCTGGCACGAAGTTTCAGCACCTTGTACAGGTCGTCGGTGCTCACATCGTCGATGATCCTTTTGGTTTGTTCAAGAACGGTATTATAGAGCATGGGCAGGTAGCGCGAATAATACTGGGGCGAGTCCTCCACCAGCAATATCACCCTGACCATGCCAACACGCGTGTCGTTCTCGGCGTTGATCATGTCTTCCACATGCTTGATCATGGCAAAGAACACCTGTGATTCCCCATTCCATACGAAAACCTTGTCGATGTGCTTTACCGAAGCCTTGTGCCCTGCCACATATTCCATATCGCTGTTGTTGTTCAGCAGCAGAAAAACCGGAATATAAGGGAATTCGTTCTTGATCATGCAGCTCAGCCCGATGGGTGATTTTTTATCGGCCCCCATCATCAGGATGACCAGGTCGAAATGCTTGCTGTGCAATTGCGCCATGGCTTCCTTTTCGTTTGAAACTCCCGTAATACGGGGGATGGAGGTAAGGTTCAACTGATGATATTCGCCCAGCACATGTTCCGAAAAGCGACCCTCTTTTTCTATACTGTATGCATCATAGAGGTTGGCCACAAGCAGGATCTCCTTAACCTTGAATGGCATCAGATCGTGGTATATGTCGCGGTCGTAATTGCTTTTGTTCAGGAATTTCTGCAGCAATTGCCGGCTGTGGCCCGCTTCCTTCTCTTTTTCCGCCCCCGCATCCACCCCTGTGATGAGCGGCCTTTCCCTTCGCAAAAGTGTTTTTCCCTTTACACTGTTCAGGTAGCCTTCGATCAGGCCGGCGATGTTATCGATCAGGTGACGTTCCTCTCTCAGGAAGGGCCCCTCGTCAAGTTCGGGAAATTCCCTCAGGTAAAATACTTCCACGCAGCCCTGCAAACCATCGATGGTCTCAAAACTTTGCTTCTGCATCCAGCTGCTGGGCATAAAATCATGGCTTGCAAACTCCATTTCGCCAAATTTTATCCTGGCAACCGTATAATCGGGGTATTGCCAGGCCGGGGGCAGGATATCGACCAGGCGGTGCAGGGTTTCCTCGATGCTTTTTCCTTCGCGAAGAATTTGCGTGGTCTGGTTGATGGCAGCCAGTTCCTTCAGCCGCTCACGTACTTCGAATTCAAGTTTTTGCAGGTCTTTTGGTGATTTCTTGCTTCCCTCCATATCTGATACGGGCTAATGATAAATGATGGTAAAGGTAATCATTTCGCTTATTACAGGCATCAGGGCCGCAATAACAATTTAGAATCAAAATAATATCGAATTCTTGCAATACTTAATTTTTTTTATTTAATATTGTGAACGTTTTCACAAAAACCGTTTTTTTACCAACCAACAAATATTTATTATGACAAACACCGCTTATGATTCTTTATTAAAGGATTTCATGGCCAGGATTATTGCCAGGAATCCCGGCGAAGTTGAATTTCACCAGGCTGTTGAGGAGGTGGTTTCGACCATTATCCCCTATGTTGAGGAAAACCCCAAATACAAGGCAGCCAAGATCCTTGAAAGGCTTGCCGAGCCTGAGCGCGTAATCCTTTTCAGGGTTCCGTGGAAAGACGACAAAGGTGAAATACAGATCAACAAGGGTTACCGCATTGAGATGAACAGTGCGATCGGCCCTTACAAGGGCGGCCTGCGTTTCCACCCCACGGTGAACCTGGGCATTTTGAAATTCCTTGCTTACGAACAGGTTTTCAAGAACAGCCTCACCACCCTGCCCATGGGCGGTGGCAAGGGGGGATCTGATTTCGATCCCAAAGGAAAATCCGACAGCGAGGTGATGTCGTTTTGCCAGAGCTTCATGACCGAACTCTTCCGCCACATTGGTCCCAACACCGACGTACCTGCCGGCGACATCGGGGTGGGCGGTCGCGAGATCGGCTATCTTTTCGGGCAATACAAGAGGTTAAAAAATGAATTTACCGGCGTACTCACCGGCAAGGGCATTGAATGGGGAGGCAGCCTCATCCGTCCCGAAGCTACCGGTTACGGACAGGTATACTTTGCCGAGGAAATGCTCAATGTGCGCGGCGACAGCATGAAGGGAAAGATCTGTACGGTATCGGGGTCGGGCAACGTGGCCCAGTTTGCCACTCAGAAGGCCACCATGCTGGGAGCCAAAGTGGTTACGCTTTCCGATTCGGCGGGATTCATTTATGATCCCAATGGCATTGATGAAGAGAAACTGGCTTACGTTATGCAGCTCAAGAACGTAAAGCGCGGACGCATCAAGGAATATGCCGAAAAGTACGGTTGCGAGTACTATGAAGGGAAACGCCCCTGGGGCATCAAATGCGATGTGGCCCTGCCCAGTGCTACACAGAACGAGATCGACGAAGACGATGCAAAAACACTGATCTCAAACGGTTGCTTCCTGGTGTCGGAAGGTGCCAACATGCCATCCACTCCGGGCGCCATCGAAGTATACCAGAATACCAAAATCCTTTATGGACCCGGTAAGGCTGCCAATGCAGGCGGTGTTGCAACATCCGGACTGGAAATGAGCCAGAACTCGCTCAGGCTTTCCTGGACAAGGGAAGAAGTGGATGCACGGCTGCACCAGATCATGAAAGACATTCATGCTACCTGTGTGAAGTACGGCCCCAAAGAAGGCGACTACATCGACTATGTTACAGGAGCCAACATCGGCGGGTTTGTTAAAGTGGCCGATGCCATGATGGCACAGGGATTCGTATAGTATTCAGGCTTGTATCTGTCAAGGAGATCCCGCTTCCACAGAGGCGGGATCTTTTTTTATGGCAAAAAGATAGGCATTGAAGAAGGCGTAAAATACCACCCCGGCCTGGGTTTCAAGCATGGATTCGAACAGGAGGTTCATCCCCAGGAGCAGCAGGAAAACCAGGTAGAGATATTGGCGCCGTTCGATGCTGTACATGGCCGGAATAACCAGGCATAGCAACAGCAGGATCAAACCGCCCATTCCCAGTGCGATCATGGTCTGCAAATACTGGTTGTGGGCGTTCAGCTCAAGCTCAAGGGCATGTGTCATCTTCTTTTCGCGATACTTATCGAGTAACTTATCCTTTACGTCGCCCGTACCGACCCCGCCCAGGAAATGCTCGTTTGTGATCTCCAGCGAATACCACCATATCATGATCCGTTCGCTCGTGCTTCCCACCACTTCCGATGCCTTCAGATCGGCCTGGCCGAGGTCTTCCCGCGATTGCTCAAAACGTTGCGCGGAAGCCGGGAACAAAACCAGCAGGAAGACAAATACCACAGCCATCACGGTACCCTGCATCAGTCCGTACACCACACGCCTTTTGATGATGACCAGGTATGAAGCGTAAAGCGCAATAACCAGCCCCAGGCTGAGGATGCCGGCCTTGGAACTCAGCATGACAATAAAAATACCGAACAAAAATACCAGTGCATACAGTGCTGCACGCACAGAACCTTTCTTTATTATGCCGTTGGCAAGAAAATACAGGATGATGGAAATGGCAAAACAAACGTACATGGCCAGGTATGAGGGATGGATAAGCACCGACAGGCGGTTGTAATAAAACGCCATTCCTGAGCCGCTGCCAAGGTAGTCGGCCAGTGCAACGCCATAACACAGCAGCATGGCCGCCGCGACCCCTCCGGTAAATGAAAGCATTAGCTGCCGGGCCATTCTGGCCGTCAACAAGGCGGTATCCATGGTGAAAAAAATGACCGGAAAGATAAGCAGCGATAGCTTTACCTCCAGGTCAAACAAGCCGTAATGAAAGTTATTCGTGTAGAGCATCCCGAACAGGTAATAAACATAAAAAGTCCCGAAGAGCAGCGTATACAGACGGTGCCGATCGGTAAACAGCTTTCGGATCCTGGCGGCAAAATCCCTTTCAGCAAGCCACAGCAATAACTCCGCCAGCCAGGTCAATACCAACAAAGCAATAATATACGGGATCACCTTCCGGTATATCGGCAGCATGAATGCCATCAGCAGGAATTCAATGCGGTACAGGCGAAATATGTGTTGGCGGATGTTCGTCATTTGCTCGGCTTTATGGCTGCAGGCGCGTTAAAGATAGCATATTGGCTTTCATGATATCATTGTTTAAGGGTTTTACTGCCAGCCTTTTTGCCTTCCTTCCCTTCTTCGTACAACTGAAGAAATTGACTGAGAAGCTCATCCGTGATGATGTCGCGGTTGAACTTTTTCTCAACACAGGCCCTGGCATTTTCCCCGAGTTTTTTAAGCAATTCCCTGTCTTCATATAACTGCCTGATCTTTGCTTCCAGGTCGGCGGCATCTTCCGGTACAAATGCCAGTCCGCATCCGCCCTCATCGATGAACAATTCCTTTGCTTCGCCTTCCACCCCAAGCAGGACAGGCTTTTTCATGGCCAGGCTTTCAAATATTTTGGAAGGGATGGCCCCTTTGAACAGTTCCAGTCTTTTAAGGGGGATCACGCTCACATCCATGGCGGCGATCACGGCGGGCATCTCAGCCTTGCCAACGGTATCGAAAAAATGCAGCCTCCGGAGTTTCATCTCCTCCTTCAGCTTAAGCAGTTCATCCCTGCGGGGGCCGCTGCCCATGATCACAAATTTGATATCGGGGAGCCCGGTGAGTCGTGCGGCGGCATGCAATATCACTTCGAGCCCCTGTGCATGTCCCAGTATGCCTCCGTAAAACACCAGAAAATCGCCGGGGGCGAAACCATGTTTGATACGCCAGGAGATATTGATCCCGTCCGGCGAGAAATTTTCAAGCCTGGCCCCGTTGGGAAACCAGTATACTTTTTTTAAAGGAAAACGGCCTGATATATTGTTTACGATCCCCTGCGTTTGTCCTGTAACCAGTACCGATCTCCGGTACAGGAATTCCTCGAGCCGCCGGCTGATCCCCAGCAGCAACCGCGACCTGACCAGGCCCAGCTTTTCTGCACTTTCAGGCCAGAGGTCCGACACGTTCAGTATCAGCCCGGCCCTTTTGATGACCGACAGCAGCCAGGCAGAGATCCCCAGAAAGAGCGGCGGCGATTCGCAAAAAACATAATCACATTTCGGGGTCCTGAACCAGCCGGCAAAAAAGGAAGTGATCACGAAAGAGAAATAGTTCAGCAATCTCAGGAAAACGGATTTGCTTCTTCCAGCGAAGATCCACGAGCGATGCACCACGATGCCGTCGACCTCCTCCCTCTTATAACATCTACGGCGATATCCATCATATACTTTCATTTGCGGATAATTGGGCATAGCCGTGAGCACGGTAATATCCACACCCCTGCTTTTGAGCCTGAGGGCCATCTCATGCAGGCGGTTTTGCGCTGCACCTGTCTCAGGCGGATAATACTGTGTAAGAATGAGCAGTTTCAATGTTCCTGATCATTTTGTAAAAACCATCCCGGGATCATTCCTTTTTCTGCAGGTAAGAGGCCGTCCGTAATACTTTGTCGAAAACAAAATACTGTATCAGCACAAAATCCCTGTCGTCATTGACGTACGCATACAGGCGGTCGAGGTCGAAGGGTTCAAGGGCGGCACCGTCATGCTCAAATAACTCTGCAAACCCTCTTTTCCGGTATGTCTTCACAAAATATTTTTCCCCTTCAATATCTTCCAGGGTGATGCGATGAGCTTCGGAGCCGGCCGTGATGGAATCAATATAGTGCTGCTCCAGCTTGTTGTTCAGGACTGCCTCATAGCGGATGTCTTTGAAGGCCGACACAAACTGCAGCATCCTGAGCGTGTCATAATCCTTTTGCAGGCCGTCGTGGAGGGTGGTCAGCGTAAAATCGCCGAATCCGTCGCTCTCAACGATAAACGACTCTTCGGGTTCTTCGAGATATTCAATCCTGACCGAAGCAAACTCATTGATGGGTGTCTGAAAAATGCTGTGATCACGCCAGTCGTCCTCATCCGTGCTGTAACGCGGATAGATATACCCCCTGAGCATGGGCAGGAATACAACGTAGGGCTGGTCGGCACCCTCCATCTGCATGTATGTACCGCGGTTGTCGGCTGTAGCATCACCAACATAATAAGTGCGCGTGAGTTTTTCGCGTGGAAAAAGCCTGATGTAGTTGAACAGGTTCACGGCATATTCCATCTGATAGATCTCAACCTTCCTGGCGATGGTTGCCAGCCTGCTGATCACATTGTCGCGGGCCACAAGGGGTACCGGGTAGCGCACCGTAAGTTCTTTCACGGTCCTGAGCAGCATGGCCACATTATAACTGTTGGCAAGATACTGATCGTTCAGTATCCACACACCCGGTTCCTGCTTTACCAGCTTAACGGTCCTGTTGTTCATGTCGGCCATGAAAATTTTGGTGACCGTTGCCGTATCGGCAATGGCAAACCCGCTTTCGGAGTGGCTCAGCGTGGTATAGCTGTGGTTAACCACAAACAGGCTCCCGGCAATAACCAGGATGATGGCAAGTATGAGCAGTAATTTGTTTTTTTTCATCGTTAATATCTTTTTTTTAGCGATATGACGGAACCTCTCTGCGGATGTTCATGACATGGCTGTGTTTGCGAATTTCTACCGGTAAATATTTCATGGGGTTCCTATTTGGTGGAAGCATATCTTTTTCTGCGGATGATGGCATATGCAATGCCAAAGATGATCACCACCAGGGGCGGGATGGCCGAGTTGGCCAGGCGCCACGAAAAGCCGTGATCTTTCAGGTATGCATCGTCGAGTGAGGGGATGCTGAAGTTTTTTTGCCTGATGGTGTTTAATTCCGATCCCGACACCAGGTAGTCGATGGCATTCAGGATGAAACGTTTATTGCCAAAGGTTTCGCCGGTATACTGGTCGTACCCCAGGGGCAGCGGATATCCCTGTGAATAGTGAAACTGGTTCTTTATCACATCTCCGTCGGAAACGATGATCATGGCTGTGGGACGGCTGCTTTCCGCAAAGGCGATTTCCCTGCTGCCGGCCAGGGCGGGCGGGATCCTGTTTTTATAGAGTGAGTTGAATTCCCCTTCGAGCAAAACGGCCACAGGAAGATTCTTCAGGTTATACAGGCTGCGGTCGGGTTCCTCGTTAACGATGTTCAAATTTATATAAACAGGGGCATTCAGCCGCCTTGAATAAGGTGAGGTCCTGAGCAGGAAGGTCTTTTTGATGCCGCGCACGCCGATGGTGTCGATGCTGCTGACAAACTCGGTTTTCAAAGCTCCCACGTTGTTCACCACCGGATGGCTGGTGTCGGAAGCCACCAGCGGAAAGAAATACCAGGGGAAAAACTCGATGTTGGGCTGGCCGGCCGTAGAGCCCGAAACCATGGCAATGGGCAGTGCGATCAGGTCCATGACCAGATCGGTATTTAGCCTCACCCCATAGTTGAAAAGCATATCATCGAGGTGGATGTCGTTGGTGATGCCCATGCTTACCCCCGTGAACTGCAGACTGTCCATACGGGCAAAAACCGGGTCGATCAGCCAAAGCACGCTTCCTCCGTACATCACATACTGGTCGATGATAAATTTGTCCTTTTCACTGAATACCGAATCGGGCCCGGCAATGATGATGGCCCGGTACTTGTTCCTGACAACAAAATTGCCCGAATCGGTCTCGACCCTTTCGGTGAGGATATTCACCTGCTCATTGAGGCGAATCCTTTCCACGATATAATTATCGGCAAGTGCCTTACTGATATCGGCCGTTTCAAGCCGCCCCAGTTCACCGTGACCTTCGATAAAGGCAATGTTGGGCTTGGTTTCCCTGCTCAGGATGCCGATTGTATATGCAAGGCTGAATTCTATCTCGTTAATGGCACGGTTGATGCGTTGTTCAAGTCGCATCGGAAAACGCTCGGGCTGGAGGAACTGCAGCGGCAGTTCGCGCGATTTATAGGTGACGATGGCCCCCGGAAATATCTTTCGGAATTTCACTCCTTCGCTGCCATCCTCGCGGTGCTGGTCGGCCACCAGCCCTCTTTCCTCGATATTCTGCTGGGTGAGCATACGGTCGCGCGGATCATCGCTGGCCGAAGGATTGATAAACTCGTACTGTACCTTGTCGCTGATCACGTGGAATTCATCCAGCATCTCCTTGGCAGCTTTCTTCAGCCTGCGGTAATCGGGAGGAAGCTGACCATCGAGATAGATCTGGAAATACACAATATCATCGAGGCTTTTGAGCATCTGGCGCGTTTCGTCCGACACGGAATAAAGCCTGTTTGCCGTCAGATCGAAGCGAAGGGGCAGGAAAGAAACAATGAGGTTCACAAAAACGATGACCACCAGGATCAGCAGAAACTGTACCCAGGCACTTCGTTTTTGATTTCTTCTTGTTTTACTCATAATCTTTTTATTCAATCCTGTTCTTTGGCCCCGATCCGTCTGTTCCTGTACCCTCAGAGGTTTTTACCCGGGCCGTTACTGTATGTACGCATTACCATTTCCTTCCCGCCAGGACAAACTTTGTCATCATAAGGAAAAGGACGATCACACTCAGAAAATACACCACATCCCTCACATCGATCACACCGCGCATGATAGAGTCGTAATGTGCCAGCATGCCCAGTGAATGGATGAACAATGCCACCCCGCCAAAAACCTGCATTTTCCAAAGTGTGCTGAAGCCGATAAACATAAAGACGCATATCAGTGCCGCAAAAATGAAAGAAAGTATCTGGCTGCCGGTAAGCGAGGAGGCAAAAATACCAATGGCCACAAAACATGCACCAACCAGCAGTAACCCCAGATAGGAGGCCCAGGTGGCACCGGCATCGATGTTACCGACCGTATCGCCAAGCTGGTATATGGAATAAAAGTACAGCAGGGTGGGCAGCAGTGAGAAGATGACCAGCAGAACCCCGGCCAGGAACTTGGCCAGTACGATCTGCATGTCCGACAGGGGTTGTGTAAGCAGAAGCTCATAGGTACCGGTGCGTTTTTCCTCTGCAAACATCCGCATGGTGATGGCCGGTATCAGGAACATGAAAACATAAGGAGCCACGGCAAACAGTCCAAAAAGGCTTGCCGACCGGTTGGATATGATATCATGCAACCCCAGGAAAAGGTCAACATTCAGCATCCAAAGGAAAAAGCTCAGCACCAGCAGGAACACCACCATGGCGATATAGGCGGTGAGCGTGCTCAAAAAACCGTTGATCTCTTTCTTCAGTAATGCCAGCATGTTTTACAGTATCTTATATCCGGCCCGCATGATGGGCGGAAAACAGGGGCTAAATTACGTATTTTTATGAAAACGGCGGGGACGGTCAATTAGTATGATACTTTAGCCGGAATATGCCGGTAACTTCAAAATAACAATCCCGGGATTTTCCCTGCACTGAACGTTCACAATCAGTATTGCCGGCCATGCGGGGGATCAGTATTTTGAAGGATAATCAGAGGAATGGACGGGCCTTATCCCGTAAACTCCACCCGCACCGGGTCATCAATGCCAAGGCCCAGCAGGTTGCTTGCATTGGCGTTGTTCATGGCGATCTCAAGGTTGCCGTGACAGCCGAACAATGCCAGCACTTCGCCAAGCGGCACATCAGAATAGGATTCGGAGATCCGGCTGATCTCCTCACCGCGCATATAAATGGTGAACTTCCTGTTTTTTCCCACCTCCCTGAATTTTTCACGGCTGATATTGGTGATCACATTCTGGTAGTTATCGATGTAAATGACCATGCCCTTGATCACATCCTTTTCGATTACGGGGGCGAAAAGGATCTTTTCGTGGAGCTGTTCGCGTATGTTTCCCAGTTCCTCAATGCTGCCACCGCCGGCCAGCATCGCGGCTGCCTTGATGAAACGGTGGCGGGTGGAAAAAGTAAAGAATTCCGAGTCCTGCATCAGCCCGATCTCAACGATCTTGTCGGGGGGCTTGTCGAAGATCAGCGAAAAAATACCATTGTCGCAACCGATGAAATACTGGCCTTCGGCCGATATGGCTGTATGCGGCCGGGTTTCCGATTCCTCGGTACTGATTCCGATCAGGTGGATCGTACCCGGCGGAAAATCGCGATAGCAGTTCCTGATAATAAATGCGGCCTGGGTGAGGTTATGCGGAGGAATTGAATGGGATATGTCAATAATGCGGGCATCGGGTATCTGATTCAGTATGGCTCCTTTAACAGAAGCCAGGTAATGGTCCTTCATTCCCCAGTCGCTGGTCAGTGTAATAAGCGCCATAGTCAATCCTCAAAGGTTTATAAAAATCACATCCCTTAAACCATCATCAAAAGTAATCATTTCGTTCAAATCATCGTTTTTTTTCATTAGTTTTGGGTATTCCTAAGCGACGGTGAAACAATAAAGCACGTATGGCATGAACGAGATCAGTATTTCCATTGAAGGGTACAGCCCTTTGGATATTTACGGGGTAAGCGATAAAAACCTTGAGCTCATCAGGAAGCTATTTCCCCAGTTAAAGATCATTGCCCGCGGCGACCTTATCAAGGTAGCCGGTCCTGATGCGGAACTGCTGGTTTTTGAGCGCCGCTTTTCCCTGCTGCTCACTTCCTATGAACAATTCGGCAGGATTACCGAGAATGATGTGGTGCAGGTCATGGGGGAAAAGGAGAACGACAAGCCCGAGCCTGCGGTTAACGGCAAAAGCGACGATATCCTGGTATACGGCCGCGACGGCCTGCTGGTAAAGGCACGTACACACAACCAGCGCAGGATGGTCAGCGGAAGCGACGCGCACGACCTCATTTTTGCCATCGGTCCGGCGGGTACGGGCAAGACATATACCGCTGTTGCACTCGCCGTAAGGGCATTGAAGAACAAGGAAGTCAGGCGCATCATTCTAACCCGGCCGGCTGTTGAAGCAGGCGAGAACCTCGGCTTTCTTCCCGGCGACCTCAAGGACAAGCTCGATCCATATCTGCAGCCGCTCTACGATGCCCTCCGCGACATGCTGCCCATGCAAAAACTCTTGTCGTACCTCGAAGACGGCACCATCGAAGTGGCCCCGCTGGCCTTTATGCGAGGCCGCACCCTCGACCATGCCTTTGCCATCCTCGACGAAGCGCAGAACACCACACCCAACCAGTTAAAAATGTTCCTCACACGCATGGGGCGTTCATCAAAATTTATCGTTACCGGCGACATAACCCAGATCGACCTCCCGCCAAAACAGGAATCGGGGCTCATCCATGCCGCCCGGATACTGAAGAACACCAGCGACATAGAGTTCATCTACCTCGACGAAACCGACATCATACGCCACAGGCTCGTAAGTAAAATAATTGCAGCATATGGCGCTAAAAAGGATAATCCCGGTGACGAAAAATGATGATCAGAAAAAGACCGGAGAAAGGGAATATCTCGACCGCTTTTTCGGACTGCTGGATGAAAAACCTGCGGGCAGGCTCATCCCCGCTGAATCGCCCGACTTCATCCTGAAGACCGGCCGCAAGAAATCCATCGGCATAGAGCTGACCTGGCTCATCCCGGAAGCCGGAAAGAACGACAAGCACCTCAGCCGGGAGCTGATTGCAGGCTGCATTGCCCGCAAAGACAGCAAGCTGGATTTGTACCGGAAAAAACTGATCGACCGTTTCTGGCTGCTCATCCTGCTGGGTAAGGATGGTGACAGGCACCCGGCATTACACCAGAATACCGGCAATTGGGGCTTTGAAACCCGTTTCCATAAAGTTTTCCTGTTCCTCACTACCGAGAACAGCCTGCTGGAAATAAAATAATTATTAACTCCCTTGATTCACATATAAAAAACATTTATCTTTATACCGATCCATTAAAAACTTTTCGAACCATTAACCCTAATTATTGCGTCCTATGAACAAACTGTTTTATGTATTGATCATGCTGGGCTTTTTCCTGTTTTCATGCGGGGGAAGCACCCAGCAAGCCGAAGAAGGCACCGATGAAGCCGTGGCCGTAGAACAAGAAGCTACCGCCGGCGAAGAAGAAATGAGCTGTGATGAATTCCTGGATGAATTTGAAAAATGGACGGAAGATTACATTGCCGTGGTGGAAGCCTACAAGAAAGACCCCACCAATATCCAGTTGAGCCAGGAATATCTTACACTGGCAGAATCAGCAGCCAACTGGTATGCATCCTGGACGGAATTTGTGATCTGTACACAGGAAGAGATGTACCAGGCCAGGTACGACGAGATCTCCGACAAGCTTGAAAAACGCCTCCAGGAGCTGGAACTGCAGGAATAGGAAGGCATCCGGCACATTGGACTAACTTCTTTTTTTTACATCCTGGCGGTTAACTTTTTCTGATTATTTTTGCATTCAAACAAAAAATGCAAAAACATGAATACATTAACCGCAACAGATTTTCATTTCCCCGGGCAAAAAAGCTTCTATAAGGGGAAAGTACGTGATGTGTACAACATTGACGACAAATGGATGGTGATGGTGGTCACCGATCGCATCTCTGCTTTCGATGTGGTGCTGCCCAAGGGCATCCCCTATAAAGGGCAGGTTTTGAACCAGATCGCAGCCAAATTCCTTGATGCCACGGCCGACATTGTCCCCAACTGGAAGATCGCCCTGCCCGACCCCATGGTCACCATCGGGCGTTTCTGCAAGCCCTTCCCGGTGGAGATGATCATCCGAGGCTACCTTACCGGCAGTTCATGGAGGAATTACCAGAAAGGCGCCAGGGAGATCTGCGGGGTTCCCATCCCCGACGGAATGAAGGAACACCAGGCCTTTGCCGAGCCCATCGTTACCCCCACCACAAAAGCCCAGGGCGGTGCACACGATGAAGACATATCGGCAGCGGAGATCATCCGCCAGGGACTGGTTACGGAAGAGGACTACCGCCTGCTCGATAAATACACGCGCGAGCTTTTCAGGCGGGGATCCGAAATTGCCGCCGAAATGGGGCTGATCCTTGTCGACACCAAGTACGAATTTGGCAAGATCGGCGACCAGATATACCTCATCGACGAGATCCATACGCCTGATTCCTCCAGGTACTTTTACCGCGATGGTTACGAAGAAAGACAGGCCGGGGGCGAACCACAGAAACAGCTCAGCAAGGAATTCGTCCGCCAATGGCTTATGGAACAGGGCTTCATGGGGAACGAAGGCCAGGAGATGCCGTTCATGCCCGACGACTTTGTCCGTTCGGTTTCGGAACGCTACATAGAGCTGTATGAGAACATCACCGGCGAGAAGTTTGTCAGGGCCGATAACACCAATGTGACCGGACGTGTGGAAAAGAACATCCGTGAATTTCTTTCGGCCCACTCATCATAGAAACAAATACCATGATCCCCTTCTCACCGCCCCGGATCGACCAGAAGATCGTTGACGAAGTGACAGCCGCCCTGCGCTCGGGCTGGATCACCACCGGGCCGCGGACCAAGCAGTTCGAAAAGATGATCAGCGACTATTGCGGGCATGCCGCCACACTTTGCGTAAATTCGGCATCTTCGGGGCTGGAGCTGATGTTGCGCTGGTATGGCGTAGGGCCCGGACACGAGGTGATCATACCCGCCTATACCTATTCGGCCACGGCAAACGTGGTGGTGCACTGCGGAGCCAGGCCGGTGATGGTCGACATCGGCAACGATTTCAATATCGATCTGCGAAAACTGCGCAATGCCATCAGCCCCGCTACACGGGTGATCATGCCCGTAGACCTGGCTGGGCTTCCCTGCAACTATGAAGGCATTATGAAGATGGTGGAAGACGATGACATCAGAAAGTTGTTCAGGGCCGACACCCCCGAACAGGAAATGCTGGGAAGGATACTGGTGCTGTCAGACGCAGCCCATTCGCTGGGAGCCGTTTTTAAAGGGAAAAAAACAGGCGCACTTACCGACATTACGGTATTTTCATTCCATGCCGTGAAAAACCTCACCACGGCTGAAGGCGGCGCCGTTTGCCTGAACATGCCACCCCCTTTCGACAACGGGGAACTCTACCGGTATCTTTGTATCAAATCACTTCACGGGCAAACCAGGGACGCCCTGGCCAAGAGCCAGGGCGGAAACTGGGAATACGACGTGATAGAAGCCGGCTACAAATACAATATGACCGACATACAGGCAGCCATGGGCATCGTTGAACTGCCACGCTACGATGATGATATGCTGCCGCGAAGAAATGCGATCTTCGGCCAATACAACCAGGCCTTTTCAGAAAAGGACTGGGCCCTGCTGCCCCCCTTTGAAGATGATACCCGGAAAAGCTCCTGCCACGTTTACCTGCTCCGGGTCAAAGGCATCAGCGAAGACAAACGCAACAGGATCATCACAAAGATCTTCGAAAAAGGAGTGTCGGTGAATGTGCATTTCATTCCGCTGCCCATGCTCAGTTACTATAAAAACCAGGGATACGACATTGACGCCTATCCGTCGAGTTATCACCAGTACAGCAGGGTGATCTCCCTGCCGGTATATTACGACCTCGACGATGAGAAGGCCGGAATGGTGATCCGTGCAGTAACCGCTGCTGTTGAAGAGGAATTGTGATGATACTCAAACGTCTTTTCGACATATGCCTGGCCATATTCCTGCTCATCCTGCTGAGCCCGGTTTTTATTATTCTTTCGCTATGGATCGTTTTTGATTCGCGTGGCGGCGTTTTCTACACACAGACCCGGGTGGGGAAAAATAAGAAACCTTTCAGCATATATAAATTCAGGAGCATGCGGCCCGGTGCCGACGCCGGGGGCTTTCTCACCATTGGCAGGCGCGACGGCCGGGTGACCCGGGCCGGTTATTTCCTGAGAAAGTCAAAACTCGACGAACTTCCCCAACTGTTCAACATCCTGGCAGGACATATGAGCTTTGTAGGACCCAGGCCGGAAGTCGAAAAATTTGTTGCAGCCTACAATGAAGAGCAGTTGCAGGTACTCAGCATCAGGCCGGGACTGACCGATTATGCCTCACTCGAATACATCAATGAGGAAGAACTCCTCGGGAACAGCAACAACCCCGAAAATACATATATCAGTGAGATCATGCCGGCAAAGCTTTTACTTAACCGTCGCTACATGCGCGAAAGATCCTTTTGGGGCGACATTGTGATCCTGTTCCGGACAGCAGCAGGGATTGCCCGCAGAAAAAAATAAATCCAATTTCAGGATAGGTTTGCCGTATGTGGTCAGTCCACTGACAAAGCCGAAGCAAGCTTCTTCAGTTCTTCCGCCCGCTCCCGGTTCCCCTGCCCGGCATGCAGGCTGATCAATTCTTCGAACAGTCGCCGGATGATGGTGATGTTGTTGCAAGGCCGGTAATAGACTTCGTCAGGAGGCAGTTTTATCTGCCGAAGGTATACTTCAATTTCGTGGTGGGTGAAGAGCGCACCCCTGTTAAAGGGGTTGATGTAGAACAAGGGATTACCGGTTGCCGGGGCATCGCTGCTGCCTTTAAGGTCCATGTAAACAAGCACGAAATGGTTTGGCAGGTCCACACCGTAAACAGGCATCTTCAGGCTGTTGGCAATGATCATGTAGAGGATGCCTATGGAGAGAGGATTGCCTTTCCTGCTTTCCAGCAGGGTATTCAGGTAAAGGTTTTCGGGGCTCCTGATATTACTCTTATTCCCCCTGAACTTATGTACATCGAATAAAATATGATTCACCACCTTGATCTTTTCAAGGGCCGTAAGCCTGTCGTTAAGCTCCAGCCACACATCCTGCACCAGGGCACCCACTTCCTTGAATATCTTTTCGGTGTCGAGATCGGGATACTGGTAACGTGCCGCCAGGATAAAACCCTTGAGCAGGTCATCGCTTCCCAGCTGAGCCCAACTGCATATGGCAGCATACAGATCGTCGAGTTGAATTGAATGAATGATATCTTCGATACGATCCTGCAGGAAAGGATCGAACGACTCCTCCCACTTTGCCTCAAGCAGGGTAACGGCATCGGTGCCATAGGCCTGCACCCTGCTCCTGATCCTTTCAAATACCTCGGGATCGGGTTCATCAAGCAGGCTCAGTAAAGCCTTAAGCTCCTTAAGTTTCTGATCTTCCGCCATATTTTTCAGCCATTTGAGGCAGGATTCCGCATCATGCCGGGCACCTCCGGATACCAAACACTCAGATGAAACGTTATGTTTGTTATCAAAATCAAAATTACTATTAAAAACACTTCCCGTCAAATGAAAATGATTGACCGGCCATATTTCAGGGTTTTAATCTTAACCATGCTGTCGCTGTCGCTGTGTTTTTGCCGTCGTACGGCCGAACGCCATCCCATTACGGATCCACCGGTACTCCATGCCAGTGACATCATTACGCCGCGAAACGTTCCCAACGGGCACAAGGCCTTTATTGCACGTTTCCTGCCTGCGATACAAAAGGCCAACAATGACATACTGCGGCAGAGGAACCGTATCCTTGACATTCGCGACAGCATAGGGGATGCCACGCACATCCCGGCGGCCATGGCCCGGGAACTGAACGCTTACCTGCGGCAATACAGGCTCGAAGTGATTGATACTTCTGCAGTACTGGCGCCCTCTTTTCCCGACAGCACATTTTCGAGACTTCTGAGGCGGGTCGATATCATACCTGCCCGGCTGGCCATGGCGCAGGCCATCATCGAGTCGGGTTGGGGAAGTTCGAAATTTGCCCGCGAAGCCAATAATTATTATGGTATCCGCTGTTACCGTGAAGGCTGCGGGATGAGCCCAACAGGTGCTGACAGCGCCGGGTTTTATGTAAAAAGCTATCCGAGTGAAGCGGCCTGCATCAGGGATTACCTATGGAACCTGAATACAGGATATGCCTATCGCGACCTGCGCAGCAGCCGGGCCGCAATGAGGGAAAAGAAAAAGCCGCTCGACCCGGTGGAACTGGCTGCAGGCCTCACCTCCTATTCCTCACGCGGAGAGGAATACACTGAAATGGTCAACAACATCATTAAGGAATATCTTCCCGAAAACACGGGTGAACTGCTGAAGGGGAAAAAGCAATAGTCCGGGCCGGCGGAGGCGGGATCATATCAGGCAAGGGTCAGCCTTTCGAGCAACAAACTGATCAGGCGTTTGACCGTTTCTTTGGGCTTATGCGAATAGCTTTCCTTTATTCGGTTGGCAATGACCGCACAAAGCGTGAGGGTATGATGGCCCAGCAGTTTGCCAAGAGCATACAGGGCCGAGGTTTCCATTTCAAAGTTGATGATGCGTAAATCGTTGTACCGGAATGAGCTGATCCGTTCGTTCATTCGGGGATAGGCTGCCGCCAGGCGGATCTCCCGGCCCTGGGGCCCGTAAAAGCCGGGAGCCGTAATGGTGATGCCATGTATCATTCCTTCTCCCAGGCGGCGGGCCAGTTCTTCCGAACCTCTGACAGCATAAGGCCCGGGTAAAACGCCGGGCCAACGGGTATGGGCTGCAAAGGCACGGGCCATCTTCCTGTCGCAGACACGGCTGTGCTTATAAAAATGCAACAGGCCGTCCATTCCAATCCCATGCGTGGCCATGGCAAAGCTATCGACCGGAATATCTGGCTGCATGGCACCGGAAGTACCCAGCCGGATGATCTCCAGGCTTGTATGCTGAGGCTTAAGGGTACGGTTGACCAGGTCGACATTCACCAGGGCATCAAGTTCATTCATCACAATGTCGATATTGTCGGTGCCCATGCCTGTCGACATCACCGTAAGCCTCACCTTGTTCAGGTATCCTGTGTGCGTGACGATCTCCCTGTTCTCAAACATGAATTCGATCTTGTCGAAACAGGAAGAGACCATCGGCACCCGCTGCGGATCACCAACCAGAATAACCTTACCCGCAAGATGCTCAGGGCGCAGGCTTACATGATACAGGCTTCCGTCGGGATTAATGATCAATTCCGATTCTTTAATCTTCTCCATACAAACAAAATTAAATAACTTTGCCCACTTTAAAAGGAAATCGCTATGAAGAATATCTATAATACCATTCTTGTTCCGACAGATTTTGGCGAACGCTCGCTGATCGCTCTCGAAGAATCTTTTAACCTGTCCAAGATCACCGGGCTGGAGATCACGCTTCTGCATGTGATCCGCGATAATCAAAACCTGTTCTCTGCCTTCGGCGGAGAACGTTCGAAAAGCATGAAAAAGGAATATGAGTCGCAGCTGCGCAGCCAGTTACAGGAGATTGCCGCCGATGCCACAAACCGCTCGGGAACCAGGGTAAATGCCGTCATTTCGCGAGGGAAAGCCTATGACAAGATACTCAAGAGTTCACACCTGCTGCAATCGAGGTTCATTGTGCAGGGCATCAACAATGAAAAGCCGGGCTCGGGGAAAAACCATATCGGGTCCAATGCCCTGCGGGTGATCAACAAGGCCGAATGCCCGGTGATCACCGTTAAAAACCCGCATTCCTACAACGGGTGCCGCAGCATTCTGCTCCCGCTCGACCTGACCGAGGAAACCCGGCAAAAGGTAAGCCACGGTATTGAAATGGCAAAGATATTCGGCTCCACCATCAAAGTGGTTTCCGTTTACTGGTCGACCGGTAGCAAAACCGTGCTGAACCAGCTCGAAACCCAGATGAAACAGGTAACCACATTTATCAAAAAGGCGGGGATCAGTTGCTCAGGCGAGATCATTGAAAAGAAAGGCACGGCCAGGAGCCTCACGCCCATGCTTTTACAATTTTCGGAAAAGCATGACGACATTGACCTCATCATCATCATGACCCAGAAAGAATCCGGTTTGTTCGATCTCTTTCTCACCTCTTCGGCACAGGACATCATTACCGAGTCGAAGGTTCCCGTCATGACCATCATCCCGAAACAGCTCGGCTTTACCTACATAATGAGTTGATCTTGAAAGCAGAGATCATCAACATCGGAGATGAATTGCTGATCGGGCAGGTCATCAACACCAACGCTGCCTGGTTGGCGGAGCAACTTAGCCTTGCAGGCATTACAGTTGGCCGTATCACGGCCATCCCCGACTGCAGGGAAGACGTCATCGCAGCGCTGGACGATGCCTTTTCGCGGGCGGAACTGGTCCTTCTCACCGGCGGCCTGGGCCCCACCAAAGACGACATCACCAAACACAGTCTTTGCGAATATTTCAATGGCAGGCTTGTGCTTCACGAAGCTTCGCTCAGGAACGTGGAAATGCTTTTTGCCGGGAGAGGGCTGCCCCTGCTGGAGGTAAACCGCAGGCAAGCCGAAGTACCCGATAACTGTAAGGTCATTTTGAATGAAAACGGTACGGCACCCGGCATGTGGTTTGAACGCAAAAACCTTATCTGTATCTCACTACCGGGGGTACCTTATGAGATGCAGGCCATGATGCTGGATCATGTGCTGCCCTTGCTGGCTGGCAGGAGAAACGGGCAATACATCATTCACCGAAAAGTAAACACCCAGGGAATGGGAGAGTCAATGCTGGCCGAAACGATCAGCGGCTGGGAAGACAACCTCCCGCCCCACATCAGGCTGGCCTACCTCCCGCAACCGGGCATTGTGCGGCTTCGCCTGAGCGGAAGCGGCACAGACGAAGAATTACTGGCCAAAGAGATGGATGAAAAGGTGAAGGCGCTGCATTCCATCATCCCTGACCTTATTTATGGTTATGACGAGGAAACGCTTGAAGAAGTGGCCGGCAGGCTGCTGAAGGAAAGGAACAGCACCCTGGCAACGGCCGAAAGCTGCACGGGCGGCTACATTGCACACCTCGTCACTTCTGTCCCCGGCAGTTCAGCATATTATAAAGGCTCGATCATCGCCTATTCGAACGAGGTAAAACTGGAATTACCAGGGTTGAAAGAAGAAACCCTCAGCCTCCACGGGGCCGTGAGCAGGGAATGTGTGCTGGAGATGGCAGCCGGAGCCAGAAAAAAGTTCAGTACCGACTATGCCATTGCCGTATCCGGCATTGCCGGGCCCGGGGGCGGAACAGCAGAAAAACCCGTTGGCACCGTATGGATCGCGATTGCAGGACCAAAAGGCAGTATTGCACAAAAACATAACTTTGGCATCAACAGACAACGGAATATCCGGCTGGCTGCCGTTCATGCCCTGAACCACCTCAGGCTGATGATGATTGCCTAAAGTTTTTTATTTTTCATTTGAAAATATCAAAAAAAATGACGTTCTTTGCACTCCGTTTTTTGAGCGCAACCCTGAAAAACATAGAAAAATGTCAAGAATTTGTGAAATTACAGGCAAGAAGATGATGGTGGGGAACCACGTTTCCCATTCAAACATAAAAACCAAAAGGAAATTTTATCCCAACCTTCAAACCAAGCGTTTTTACATTGAAGAAGAAGACCGTTGGGTTACGCTGAAGGTTTCTGCAGCGGGCATACGCACCATCAGCAAGAAAGGCATCAGCCAGGCATTGAAGGATGCCAGGGAAAAAGGCTTCTACAAAGGCTGATTTTCCGGAAAACATATTCAACGGGGCTGTCATTTTATGGCAGCCTTTTTTATTTACCGCAGACTTAAAAATCCCGCGAAGCGGTGAAATTCAAAATAATGGCCATCCAAAAACGTTCATTATTTCTATCACGGCGAATTAGCTTATTTTTGCACATCATGAGATATTCCGCAGGACACATCCCGCTATTGGCCTTTCTCTTTTTTCTTGCAGGCATCGTACAGGCCCAGCAGGCTGAAGATACGGAGCAACGTGAACTCGTGCAGTTTTCGGGAGTCATACTTACTTCCGACAGCCTCAGGGCCATCCCCCTGGCACATATCATCGTGGTGAATTCGATGCGGGGAACCGTGAGCGATTTCAGCGGGTATTTTTCTTTTGTAGCCAAAAAACGCGATACGGTTGAGTTCAGTGCAGTAGGGTTTAAAACCGGCCGTTTCGTCATCCCCGATACCATAAACAACAACCGCTACTCCATGATCCAGCTCATGACCGCCGATACCATCTTTCTGAGCGAAACCGTCATATACCCCTGGCCCACACGGCAGCAGTTCAAAGAAGCATTCCTGACCCTCGAGATCCCCGATGACGATCTGGAAATTGCACGAAAAAACCTGGAAGCACGCAAGCTGATGGCAAAGGCCGAAAACCTTCCGGCCATGGGAAGCATCAACTTCAAGTACCTGGTCGACCGGCAGGTGGAAAAACTTTATTATAACGGGCAAACGCAACCCATAACCATACTGAACCCCTTTGCCTGGGCCAAGTTCATACAGGCATGGGAAAATGGTGACTTCAAACGAAAAGATAAAGACTGAGACAGACACAGCCGCCAATGATGACATCATATATGCTGAAAACCATTGCTGCCTTTTTTTTCATACTGCTTCCGGCACTGGCCTTTGCGCAGGAAAAGTCCGTCATTTACGGCAGGGTGACCGATGAGCAGGGCAAGGCGGTTGAATATGCCAACCTTGCCGTGACCGGTTACGCCGGCGGCGTGGCTACCGGTGATGATGGCAGCTTTGAATTATCGGTGCCCGCTTCAACCGAACTCGAACTGGTCATATCCTTTGTTGGTTTCGAAAGGCAGTTGTTCAGGGTCTTTCTCCAGCCTGGACAAAGGCGGGAGCTCAACATCACGCTGAAGAGAACAGCCGAAGAGCTGCCCGACGTGGAGATCACTGATAAGCAGATCAGGCACACCAACCTGCAACGCCTCGATCCCAAGGTGGCCACCGAGATACCAACCCTGGCGGGCGGTATCGAGGACATGATCAAAACGCTTCCCGGCGTGGCTTCGCGAAATGAACTGAGTTCGCAATATTCTGTGCGCGGCGGCAATTTCGACGAAAACCTCGTTTATGTCAACGGCATTGAAATTTACAGGCCTTTCCTGATTAGGGCAGGGCAGCAGGAAGGGCTGAGCTTCATCAATTCCGCCCTGGTCGGGTCCATCCTCTTTTCGGCCGGCGGATTTGAAGCAAAATACGGCGACAAGATGTCGTCGGTACTCGACATCCAATACAAAAAGCCCACGACAAACGCCGGCTCCTTCCAGGCCAGCCTCCTCGGAGCGGAAGCCCATATCGAAGGCTTGTCGAAAAACCGGAAATTCACATACCTGACCGGCCTGCGGTACAAATCAAACTCATATATACTTCGCGGGCTTGAGACCCAGGGCAACTACAAGCCCAACTTCATGGATGCCCAGGCATTGTTCGCCTACCGGATCAACCCGAAAACGGAGCTTTCCCTGCTCGGGAATTACGCCCGGAATTCCTATAAGGTCATCCCCTCGAGCAGACAAACAGAATTCGGAACGATACAGGAAGCATACCGTCTGAATATTTATTTTGAAGGACAGGAACTTAACCGTTTTGAAAATTATATGGGGGCCCTGAGCCTTAACCATTACCCCCAGGACAAGCTGAAGCTGCAGTTCATCGCTTCGGCCTTCCAGACGCGCGAAAGCGAGACCTTCGACATACTTGGCGAGTATTATATCGGAAGGCTTGAAAACCAAATCGGTGACGAGCAGTTCGGGGAGGTTGTAGAAGCCCAGGGTGTTGGCGGTTTCCTCGACCATGCCAGAAATTACCTGCAAGCCAGTGTTTACAATGCCGAACACAAAGGGCATTTCGATCTGGGCAATCATTACCTGCAATGGGGCGCCAAATACCAGCACGAGATCATATATGACCGGCTCAACGAATGGGAACTCATCGATTCGGCCGGGTATTCCATCCCCGAGCCGCCTTTCACCACCGGAGATCCGGCACCCGTGTATAATCCCCAACTGGAGCTTTTCTCGGCTTACCGCACCGATACCAGCTTTCAGTCGAACCGCTATTCGGCCTTCCTTCAAAACACCTGGAACATCCGTTTCACACGCGCCACGGCATTTGTGGTGGCAGGCATGCGGGCCACATACTGGGATGTGAACAATCAGTTTGTTTTCAGTCCCAGGGCCAGCCTGTCGCTGCGCCCGCAATGGGAAAAGGACATCCTTTTCCGGTTTTCGGCCGGCTATTACCAGCAGCCTCCCTTTTACAGGGAACTGAGAGATCTGCAGGGACGCATCAACCCCAATGTGCGGGCACAAAAATCCATCCATTTTGTGGCCGGGCTCGACTGGGATTTCAAGGCATGGGACCGGCCCTTTAAGTTCATTGCAGAAGCATATTACAAGATACTGGACGAGCTGGTTCCCTATACCGTCGACAATGTCCGGATCAGGTATTACGGTGATAACCTGTCGAAGGGTTTTGCTTACGGGCTCGACCTGAAGGTGAACGGCGAATTCATCAAAGGCATCGAATCATGGGCCAGCCTGTCGTTACTGAAGACCATGGAAGACATCGAAAACGACTTTTTCCGGGAATATTACAATGAGTCGGGCGAAAAGATCATTCCCGGCTACACCGAAGACCAGACAGCCGTCGACAGCAGTGTGGTATATCCGGGGTATATTCCGCGCCCCACCGACCAGCATGTCCACTTTGCCCTGTTCTTCCAGGATTACATCCCCGGCAATCCTACCTGGAAGATGCAGCTAAAACTGATCTTTGGCAGCCGCATTCCCTTTGGCCCTCCCAACTCTCCCAAACATGAACATGTATACCGCATTCCACCATACCGCCGTGTTGATATCGGATTTTCGAAACAGCTGATCGGCGGATACACGAACATCGGGCCTAAAAACCCGCTGCGTTTTATTGAAACGGCCTGGATCAGCCTCGAAGTATTCAACCTCTTCCAGATATCAAACACCATTTCGTATATCTGGGTAAAAGACAAGGACGGCCGCGAGTATGCCGTTCCGAACTACCTCACGCCAAGGCTGATCAACCTGCGCCTGGCAGTGAATTTCTGAGCCACCTGCAAAGCATCCGGCCTGCGCAAGCCGGTGCAGGCCCCTCAGGGTAAATTTCCTAAAAAAAACAAACTTCCTGATTGAACATTTCAAGACACTTGTTGTTATTTAGACTGATTACAAATTAATAAATTCAAGGAACAATGAGCAAGTTTGATTTTAAAGATTTACCATACGATTTCAACGCCCTGGAGCCCTATATTGATGCCAGGACGATGGAGATCCATTACACCAAACACCACAGGGCATATTATGATAAGTTCATGGCGGCCATTGATGGCACTCCCCTGTCCGACAAAGACCTGAAAAGCATATTTGCCGACATCGGCAATCAGTCTGCTGCTGTAAGAAACAACGGTGGCGGATACTTCAATCATGAGCTTTTCTGGAGCGTGATGAGCGGCAATGGTGGCGGGGAACCTGCCGGCAGGTTGATGGAAGAGATCGACCAGGCATTCGGATCCTTCACCATTTTCAAAGAGTCATTCAGCGATGCGGCCGCAAACCGTTTTGGCAGCGGTTGGGCCTGGTTATGCCTGAACAGCTCGGGCAAACTGGAGGTTTGTTCCACGCCCAACCAGGATAACCCGCTGATGAACGTAACCGACTGCAAGGGGACTCCCATTCTGGGGCTTGATGTATGGGAACATGCATATTATCTGAAATATCAGAACCGCAGGCCCGAGTATATTGATGCTTTCTGGAATGTAGTGAACTGGGAGGCCGTTGCCAAAAACCTTGAAAAAGCGTGATAAGAGCGTCTCTATTTTCATAGGCGATGCTATTTTTTAATAGCAATTTTGATTTGGGTTAATTGCAAAAAGCCCTTCCGGATCCTTCCGGAGGGCTTTTTTTTTATTTTGGTACAATCTACAATGGCTGCTGAGGACGAAGGGCGGTTCCAGGCCTTCGTTGTCAGAAAGAAAGGATAGAATCCCTGATCAGTCCGATCGCTTCGCGCAATTGTTCTTCGGTGATGACCAGTGGAGGAGCGAATCTGATGATATGGTTATGGGTGGGTTTTGCCAGCAGGCCGTTTTCTTTCATCTTCAGGCAAACGTCCCAGGCGGTTTTATCGCCTTTGGGCCTGATAACGATGGCATTCAGCAGGCCTTTCCCGCGTACGGTCTCGATCATATCCGACTGTATCTTTTTCATTTCATTCCTGAAGACCTCACCCAGTCGTGTGGCGTTTTCGGCCAGCTTTTCCTCCCTGACCACTTCCAGTGCTGCCACAGCGACTTTTGAGGCCAGCGGGTTACCGCCGAAAGTGGATCCGTGCTGACCGGGCTTGATACACAGCATCACCTCATCATCGGCCAAAACGGCGCTGACGGGATACACGCCGCCTGAAAGGGCTTTTCCCAGAATTAGAATATCGGGGCGAACATCCTCATGATCACATGCAAGGAGCTTACCGGTACGGGCAATACCGGTCTGTACTTCATCTGCGATAAACAACACATTGTTTTCTTTACACAGCCGGTAGGCCTTTGAAAGATAGCCGTCGTCAGGTACGTAAACCCCTGCCTCCCCCTGTATGGGTTCGACCAGAAAGCCGGCCACATGAGGATGGGCAAGTTCCTTTTCAAGTGCCTTAAGGTCATTGTATGGTACCGTAACGAATCCGGGCGTGTAGGGCCCGAAGCCGCCGCGTGCATCGGGATCGGTTGACATGGAGATGACCGTGATGGTTCTGCCATGGAAATTATTTTCACAAACAATGATCCTGGCCTGGTTTTCGGGAATGCCTTTTTTATCGTATCCCCAGCGGCGGGCAAGTTTGAGTGCGGTTTCATCGCCTTCGGCGCCCGTGTTCATCGGAAGCACCTTATCATACCCAAAATACTCACAGATATACTTTTCATAAACCCCCAGCACATCATTGTAGAATGCCCTTGAGGTAAGTGTGAGCGTGCGGGCCTGTTCTGCAAGGGCATCAACGATCTTCGGGTGGCAGTGACCCTGGTTCACGGCCGAGTAGGCCGACAGAAAATCGAAATACCTCTTCCCCTCAACGTCCCATACAAAAATACCTTCGCCACGGGCCAGCACCACAGGGAGCGGATGATAGTTATGGGCACCGTATTTATCTTCAAGTTCAATGGCTTTTGCAGATGTCATAATTTCAGCTTTTTGTTCACGCATCACTTTAGTTTTTAATGGTTTTACTCCCTGCAAAGGTAATGATATTTTGGGGACGAACCACTTTAGGACCGGTATAAATGCAGCAAAGTTCAATAAAAAAACCTGGCAGGGTCAGGCAGGCTGCACATTCAAAGAAGATGCCTGAAGGGGAGAAATACCCATTCGAAGACCCGTTGCATGAAAGGACGGTTTTTCCACCCTTCATAGTCGAAGGGTGCGCTGTTATCAAGACAGCGCGCAATATGTTCTTTCACCTGGCTGACGGTTTCTTCATCCCTGCCCACCAGAATTATTTCATGCTGGTACCTGAAACTGCGATAGTCGAAATTCGGCGAACCTACCGAATACACTTTATTATCGACCATCATCATTTTCGCATGCAGGTTATTCGGGTAGAAAAGGCGGAAATTTACGCCATTCTTATGCAGCATCCCCAGGTATCGTCCGCGCACGATGTCGACAAGCTGCACATCGGAATTCAGGGGGATGATCACCGTGATGTCGACGCCCCTTTTTACGGCATCGCTCATGGCTTTTCTGAGCAGGAAGCCGGGCAGGAAATAGGGAGTTTCTATCACCACCCTTTGTTTGGCGTTACGGATCAGTTTTTCATAGCGTTTTTTAATCCTTTGCCGGGTGATGGAAGGCACATCGCGCAGGATCTCGTAATCCCCGCAACGGATCAGACGGGTCAGCTCAGGCCTGTTAAACACATAACGCTTGTACATCCTGAAGTCGGTCATAAAGATCCTTGTGAAATGCTTGTTCAGGTCGGCATCGGCAATGCGCAGTACCGATTCGCACCAGTTCAGCGAGTATCCGGTAATGTTGGCCGAACCAATGTAAGAAATGTTATTGTCGATCAGCAGCAGCTTGCGGTGGTTACGCCGGTGGTTCCGGGTAAAAAAATCCCAGAAAAACTTAATTTTCATAAAAAAGCGTACTTCCCCGCCATGCTGCAGCAATTCCCGGAAAAAGGAATGCGATGGTCCGGCTCCCCATGAGTCGATCAGAATTTTTACTTTTACCCCTTCCCTGGCCTTTCGTGTAAGCACATCCCTGAAGCGTTCGCCGATGTTGTCGTTGCCAAACTTATAGGTTTCGAGGCAAATACTTGTTTTTGCCAAAGCCAGATCGTCGAGCATGGCATTATAAAACCGCCACGGGTCGTCGAAAAATACCGGTCGTTCCGTTTTATACTGAGCGTGTTCCATCACATCCGGCATTAAGTTTTACAGGCTTTTGAACAACTTCATCAGTTCCTCCTTTTTCCTGAAGGAAACCGGCACGCGTGAGCCATCAACCATAACGAGGGATCCGCTGCCGGCCTTTTCATAGCGCCTGACATGCAAAAGGTTGACAAGGTGCGACTGGTGCACCCTAAGAAAGTTGTATTCCTGCAGCAATTCGCTGTATTCTTTCAGGCTTTTCGGCACCGTGATCATATCTCCGCCGCCGGTAAAGAAATGTGTGGTATTCTTTTCCGATTCGCAACGCACAATATCACTCACAGGCATCACATGAACGCTGTCGGCCGCCTTTAAAACGATCTTTTTCGAATGGTTCTGCAGGGCATCGAGGTTTTCGTACAGGGCTTTGAGGCGCAGGCCGATATTTTCCTTTTCGATCCTGGCGCCAACCTTTTCAACGGCGTTTATCAGCTCGTCCGGGTCGATGGGTTTGAGGATATAATCCAGGGCACTGAACTTGATGGCCCTGATGGCAAATTCTTCGAAGGCAGTGATGAAGATCAGAAAAAAGTTATTGTTCCGTATTTTTTTCAGCAGGTCGAAACCGGTGCCATCGCCCATTTTAATATCCAGCAACAGCAGATCCGGTTTATGGGTACGTAAAACCTCAACCCCTTCCTTCACGCTTCCGGCAGTAGCGATCACGCTCACTTCCGGGCAATAGGTCTTTAGCATATTCCTTATCGATTCACGCGCCTTTTCTTCATCGTCGATGATCACAGTCTTTATCATTTTTCAGGACTTTTTGTTTTGTAATGATATATTCGGTTGATAAATATAATCAATATCGGGATCATTATTCCTCTTTCCGCCCGTAATCCTGCTTTATCATGCCATAAACTTTTCAGTTTTCCTTTACGGGCATGATGATCCGTACCAGTGTCCCGGAAGCCTTTCCCTGCACGTCTTTCAGGTCAATGATCTCGAGCAGGATCTTGCCGGTCTGTATAAGGTTAAGTGACCTGATCCTTTTCGAAAGGATTTCAAGTCCCAGCGACTTATGCAGTGCGCCCTTTTCATTTTGCCTTTTGGCGGCTTCCTCCCGTCCGATCCCGTTATCCTCTACCTCAACCATTAAATCATAGCCGGACATCTTAAAGCGAAGATAAAGCATCCCTTTGCTTTCCCTGTGCTGCAGGCCATGTTCAATGGCATTTTCGATAAAGGGCTGTATCATGAGTGACGGGACGCGAACTGATTCGGCGATCAATTCCGGATCTGTTTCGATCTTGAATGAAAAGTATTCGTTGAAGCGCAGTTGCTGCAATTCGATGTAATAGGTAAGCGCTTCGATCTCCTGGTTGAGCGGAATATATTCCTCGCTTGATCCATACAGTGTGTGCCTGATCAGTTTGGCAAAGCTGGTCAGATAACGTGCGGCCTCCCTGGCCTGATTCTGGTACATGAAGCCCTGTATGGCCAGCAGGGCATTGAACACAAAATGCGGATTCATTTGCAGCCTGAACAGCTTCTGTTCCATCAGGGTGAGATCGTGTCTGACCATTTCCTTCATTTTTCTCTGCCGCTGGAAAAACAAGGCTGCCGCGACAAATATGGATGAAGTAACGAGGATGAGCAGGATTATGAACCAGACTGTACCGGTATAATGCTTTTTAATGGTGAAGCGGATGCTCCGTGGTTTTTCATTCCAGACGCCGTTTGCATTGGCCACATTCAGAAAAAAATTGTAATCGCCGGGAGCAAGGTTTGAAAAATTGACCCACTGGTTCCTGGTTTCTATGATCTCGTCATTCAGGTTGAACATACAATAGCGAAACATCATTTTACCCGCGGAGCGAAAACCGATCCCGCTGAATGAGATCCTGATATCGTTCTGGTCGTGTTCAAGCACATACTGATCTTTTATTTCAACATCCCTGCCCATGATCCTGATGCTGTTAATCTGGATGAGGGGTGCCACCAGGTTTGACGTAAGCCGGAGGGGGTCAAATGACACCAGCCCGTTGCCGGTTGCCAGCCACATATGCCCCCCATGCATACCAATGGCATTGATCTCGTCGGAAGGCAGGCCGTCGCTTTGCCAGAAACGTTCAATGGCAATACTGTCCGTAGCGGATTTGATACAGCATCTGTTCAGGCCTTTCCGTGTGCCTACCCAAAAAACCGAATCGTTTTGCACAAAGAGGGAACGGATCTCGTCACCGGTCAGACCATTCCGGCTGTTTAAGTGCATGACCGGCATATCATTCCTCACTCCTGTCAACCCGTGCGCCGCTGTACCCACAAGGAGCATATCGCCTGTCCTCTCAATACAACTGATCCTTTCATTCAAGCGGGAATGCAGATGTGTTTTCGACAGGAATTCACCATTCCCGAATGCATATAAACCATATAAGGTTCCGAGCCATATGGTTTCGTCATGGTCCTCACAGATGGCATATATCCTTTTCCGATGGTCTGTTTCGCTGAGATCCACCAGCCGGCCATCTTTATAAAAACCCAGATTCCTGCTGCCGACAATGATTGTATTATCGCGGCCCCGTGCAATACAAATGGCATCCAAAACCGTGTCGGGCGGACGCGGAAAACCGGCAGGATCATATCTGAGATATTCGGTCGACGACAACCATAAATATCCCTGCCCGTCAAGGGCGATATATTTGATCCAGTTCAGTGGTTCACCGATATCGATGGGTCGTATTTTTGAGATCTCCCCGAAGTGCAATCGTCCGGAAAAAAGCATTTTATTGCGTGTGGTAAAAAACAGTCGCTGCCCCGAAATGGCCATGGCCATCACTTTCAGCTGGCGCTCTTTATCTGCAGGGGTATAACGCTTAAAATTGAAGTCGGGGACAAAAAAAAGCCCGTCGCCCTCGGTGCTGAACCAGTAATTGCCCTCCCTGTCCTGCATCACCCTGGTAACAGCATGCCCTTGCATATATTGTTTTTTAGGGCCCAGCATGGAAATGTGGTCAAATACATACACGCCTTGATCGGATTTCAGGCTCACCCACAGGTGTCTCCGGGTATCCAGGTACAGTGAAACCACCTCATGGCTGAACTTACGTTTCGACACGATCTTCCGGTCCCTGATATAATATGCCATGTCGCGATAGCTGACCACATATTCGTCGTTGCCGGCACGAAGATAGTTCCTGTGAAACTGCCGGCTGCTGTATTCCACCTTCAGGTAATAACCACTGGGCGCATATGCCAGTAACCCATCCGAATGAAGGCCCCCGGGCTTGCCGGTTACCAGGGTAATAAAGTGCTGGTCGCCACGGTCAGTAAAATACAAATAACAGGAGTCGATCTTCAGCGGATCCGTTATGTCAGACTTCAGGTAGATCTTTCCTGACTGATCAATAAATGCGGCACCTCCCCGCCTGGGTGCTATGAGCATACCATCACCTGGATAAATATCAATATTATCGAGGTAATTATCGGTAAAGTATTTCACGATGGTATCGTTAAAGGCACAGGCAGTGATCCCTTCACACTCATTATAATAGCTCAATGAGCCATTGTAACCCAGGAACCAGATGCGGCCAAGGGAATCTTCGCTCAGCTTAAGAATGGCATTGACCGGCAGGCCTTCCGAAACGCTGTAATTTACAAATTCATTCCCATCGTAGCGGCACACGCCATTGTCGGTGGCAAACCATAAATATCCGTTTCTGGCATTGAGGATATCATAAACATCTCTCCCCGGCAGGCCTTCCTCTTCCGAAAAATTTGTAAATACGGGTTCCTGCGCCGGCAGGATCAGGGAAACAAGGCATAGCATTATAAGGATGAAAAAGTATTTCACCGGGCGATTCATAGGGTTTAATTACACCGCAAATTAATCAATTTCCGGTAATTGCCAAAAGTCTTCATGTGTAAAAGTTTTGGGATTACGGCGGAGACTCTGTATCTTTGGTAAAAAATAACGCCTTATGATCAGATCCATGACAGGTTATGGCAAATGTAATGTGGAGATGCCCGGGAAGCGCATCACGGTTGAAATACGGTCACTGAACAGCAAGCAGTTTGATGCCGGTTTCCGCCTGCCACATCTGTATCGTGAAAAGGAATCGGAGATCAGGCTCATATTGATTTCAGGCCTGGAAAGGGGAAAGGTTGAACTCAGCGTAAGTGTCGACACCGATGAAGAAGCCCCGCAATATACCTTCAACCGCGACATTGCCCGTGCCTATTATAAAGAGATCAAAACCCTGGCCGGAGAACTGGGGCTGGCGATCAATGCAGAAGTGATCGGTACGCTGGTGAGGATGCCGGATGTTCTCAAAGCCGGACAGCCCGAACTGAGCGAAGAGGAATGGGAAAAGCTCCGGACAGCCGTAAATGGTGCCATCGAAAGCCTGAACATCTTCAGGGAGCATGAAGGGGGCGCCCTCGAAAAAGACCTGATCAACCGGGTAAATACCATCCAGCGTTTACTCGGTGAGATCAAGCCTTTCGAAGATGAACGCATCGGCAGGCTTCGGGAACGGCTCAACAGACAATTCGAGGATTTGCAGAAACAAAACAGTATCGATGCCAACCGTTTCGAACAGGAGATCATCTATTACCTTGAGAAATTTGACATCAACGAGGAAAAGGTCAGGTTGGAGAAACACTGCGCCTATTTTCTGGAAACCATGCAGGAAAACGGATCGAACGGGAAAAAGTTGTCGTTCATTTCACAGGAAATGGGTAGGGAGATCAACACCCTGGGATCGAAGGCCAATGATGCCCACATCCAGCACATCGTGGTATTGATGAAAGACGAGCTTGAAAAGATAAAGGAACAATTGTTCAATATTCTCTGATGAAAGGCAAACTGCTGATCATATCGGCTCCTTCGGGGGCAGGCAAGACCACCCTGGTTCATGCCCTGCTGGCTGCGGGGCTCGGACTGGAGTTTTCGGTTTCGGCATGCAGCCGGCCCAAAAGAAATAAGGAAGTTGACGGACGTGATTACTATTTTCTGGGGATTGATGGCTTTCGCCGGAAAATTGCCGAAGGGGCATTCCTCGAGTGGGAAGAAGTTTACAAGGATCATTTCTACGGCACACTCAAACCTGAAGTGGAACGCATCCGCCGGTCAGGCCGGCATGTGATCTTCGACGTGGATGTTTACGGGGGGCTCAATATCAAAAGGCAGTATCCTGAGGAATCGCTGGCTATCTTCGTGATGCCCCCCTCGCTTGAAGTGCTCGAAGAAAGGTTGCGCAAGCGGATGACCGACTCGGAAGAGAACATCGCCAGGCGCATCGGAAAGGCAAAACAGGAGATGGAACTGGCCCGTGATTTCGACCTGATCATCGTTAATGATGATATAAAAAAAGCAACAGCAGAAGCCATCCGTGTGGTTTCGGAATTTTTGACCCAACATGCCTGAAAAATCAAAAACCGGGTTGTTTTTCGGATCCTTTAACCCTGTCCATACGGGACACCTCACAGTGGCATCATACATGGCCGGGCATACCGGCCTGGAAGAGGTCTGGTTCGTCGTTTCGCCCAAAAACCCGCTCAAGGATGAGCAGGAATTGCTGGATGAATATCACCGGCTGGCCATGGTCAACATCGCCATCCGCGGCGATGCCCGTTTCCGCTCCTGCGATGCGGAATTTAAACTGCCCCAGCCCTCCTACACCATCGACACCCTGGAGTTCCTGGAGAAAGAATATCCCGGCCGTGACTTTGTGCTGATCGCGGGCACCGATATCCTTCCCTCTCTCCACCTGTGGAAAAATTACCGCCAATTGCTGGCATGCTGCCCAATCTACATTTATAACCGCCCCCATTACGAAGCCGGCGAATATAAAGACCATCCCGGCATAAGGTTTTTCAAGGCACCGCTACTCAATATTTCGGCCAGCTTTATCAGGCATGCAATCAGGCAGGGAGAAGATGTCAGCCATATGCTGCCTCCGGGGGTATGGGGATACATCCGTGAAAACCGCCTTTACGGAATATAGCCGGCAACCGGCAGGTCAGAAATGGTATATAATGCGGTCTCCTTCATCTTTTACGCTCTTTACCAGAGACGGGTCAATGCCCTGCCTGATGATATCATAGATGCCGCTCTCCATGTCTTCCTTTTCAATCATCAGCTGAATGGGTTCATCCCCGGCAAAAAGGTTGATGGCCGCTTTCAGCTTCCTGGCAATGAAGCCCATGCTGTCCTTCTCCATCGACAGCCTGACGTACTCCTTGGTAGGATCGTCTTCAATCACCTTAAAACCAAGCATCTTATTGTATTTTAAAGCCCGTTCATTGCTTCGCAGGATGGTGGCACGCGGCTTCAAACCCCAGATTGCAACGCCAAGCTCGGCAAATATGATGGTACACAAGGTCGGGATATGGGTTTTGCGGTAATACCTGTCCCAGATGAAGATGCCGGTTTCCATCGATTTTTCTTCCCAGTTGATGTCCTTGCCATTGATCAGACCTATCTTTTTACCCTTATACTCGATAATAAAATACAGGTTATCGTTATTATTTACCGACCTGAACCAGGCTTCCTGCATCTCAGGGCTGATGTATTCGCGGTAGACCATATACTTTTTGATGCTCGGGTGGTTGCGCCACTTCCTGACAAGCTCGATGTCGTCTTCGCTGAGACGCGTAAAGCGGATATTGTATTTTGATATGATCATAACACTAAAAGGTGGATGGTGCTGCAAAAGTAAGCATTCCTTGCGTGCAAGCTTCCGCGCCACCTGCTTGCTTAAAAATAATATCTTTGCAATACTTCAGCACAGGTGCAGATGCGCAGGAAAAAACTGATACTGGTCAATCCTTTCAACAGGCATACCCGCGACGGGTTTTACGACACCCATGCCATGTCGCCACCGCTTGCGCTGGGGATTATTGCCGGGCTGACGCCTGCCGGCTGGGATACAGAGATCATCGACGAGAACTTCGACGATTTCGAATTTCGCAAAGCCGATCTTGTTGGCATCACTGCCATGACGGCCAATGTTAACCGCGCTTACGAGATTGCTTCCATCTACCGTGCCGAAGGCATCCCGGTGGTGATCGGCGGCATCCATGCCTCCATGCTTCCCGGGGAAGCGTCACTGCATGCCGACGCCGTGGTGAGCGGTGAGGCGGAGAGCATCTGGGGGAAAGTCATCAGCGACTTTGAAGCCAAAAACCTTCAGAAACTGTATCAAGGCAGGCTTCTACCCATGAACAATGCCGTTATGCCGCGCCGCGACCTCTTTCATCCTGCCTATACCTATGCCAACATACAAACCTCGCGGGGATGCCCCATGAACTGCGACTTTTGTTCGGTGCATACCTTTAACGGATCACAATACCGGCAACGCCCCGTTGAAGAAGTCCTCGACGAACTGGAAAGCATACCCCAGGAGATGGTGTACTTTGTAGACGACAACATCATCGGATATTCCCGGGAGTCGTCGGAACGCGCCATCAGCCTCTTCAGGGGCATGATCAGGCGGGGGATCAAAAAAGACTGGTACTGCCAGGCCTCCCTGAACGTTGCCGACAATGAAGAGGTGCTGAGGCTTGCCGCCGAAAGCGGTTGCCGCATGATCCTCATCGGCATCGAATCGGAAAAGGAAGAACAACTGAAAGAAGCCAACAAAAAGCTGAACCTGCGGATGGGCATTGATAAATACCAGGAGGTATTCGACCGTATCCACAGGCATGGCATCAGCGTGCTGGGAGCGTTGATCTATGGCCTCGACAGCGACAGCAGGGATGATCTTTTTGCACGAACCCGCTTTGCCATCGATAGCGGCATGGACGCCATGCAGGCCACCATCGTTACACCCTTGCCGGGGACCGGGCTCTACAAGCGTATGGAAGCCGAAAAACGCCTGCTTTATACAAACTATCCCGCCGACTGGCAGCATTACCATTTCCTCGAGGTGGTACACCAACCCCTGAAGATGGATCCGCAGGAATTCATGGATGCCATGTACCAGAACTGGTCGATCATGTACGATGACAAGCTGCTTCAGAAAAAAATGCTGAGGAGCCTGAAGGAAACACGAAATGCCAGGGCTGCCGCATGGGCTTATCTCTCGAACGTGGAAAGACACAATGTTTGCTTCGGGAACAAAAAGGAACCCCTCGACCCGAACCGTCTGCTGAAAAGCCTGCAGGAATTAAAAAAATAAATAAAGGAACGTAAATAAGGATAATTAAAACAATGCAAGGATGCCCGTACAGTTCCGCTTATTCGGCAAAAGGGCCGTTTACCGGCCGAAAAACAGATTGATGCCGCAATCAACAATTTAACCCTGATGCCATGGCCAAACGACGCTTTTCGCGCGATGTGATCGGTGTTTTTAACAGCAATGTTTTTTCTATCCTGGCGGGATTTGCGGCCAGCATAGTGCTGGCACGCCTGCTGGGCCCTGAGGAGTACGGTATCTTCATGGCACTGGTGATCATTCCAATGATCGTGGTCAGCCTGACCAACCTCGGCATCAGGGGATCGGCCATTTTTCATGTGGGCAAGAAAAAACACAACCACGACCAGCTTGTGTCTTCCGTGATCGTATTGCTGCTCATTGCATCGGCATTAGGCATCGTTATCTCAGCCCTCGCCTACTGGATCTACGACGGCCCTTCGTTTACTCCCCTGATGATCGGGCTGGTGCTGATGGTCATTCCCGGACGGCTGGCCATTATCTATTTCGGCGGCGTTTTTCTCGGAAATGATGAGATCAGCAAAGCCAATCAGATGAACTGGATCACCAACGCCCTCAACCTGCTGCTCATCATTTTACTGGTTTGGGTGCTCAAAGCGGGGATCATCGGTGCGGTTGTCGCCTTTCTTGCTTCAGCGGCAATGGTAGCCGTGTACGGACTGTTCCTTCTCGGGAAGTCGTTCCGTATCCGTCTCCGCTTCCATAAAAAGATCATCATCAGCCTGCTGAGGCTGGGCATTTTGTTCTCTGTTTCGTTTTTCATCCTGCAACTGAACTACCGTATCGACATCCTGCTTATCGAAAAGCTGCGCGACACGGCCGAGGTGGGTATCTATTCCATCGGGGCATCGGTGGCGGAACAACTTTGGCAACTACCGCTGGCAGTGGGCATCGTGGTTTTCAGCCGCACGGCGAATGCGCGCGACCAGGCCGAGATGAAAGAAACAACGGGGGTATTGCTGAGGCTGTCGTTCCTTTTCAGCCTCCTCCTGGCCGTTGCCATGTTCTTCCTGGTACCCTTTCTGGTTCCCCTCATCTTCGGGCAGGCTTATCACGAAAGCATCCGCATCATACAACTGATCCTGCCCGGCATCATCATGGTGGTGATGTTCCGCATCCTCAGCGGCCACCTGGCCGGGCTGGGGAGACCGGAGATAACCCTCTACGTTTTTTTGCCTGCCCTGGTCCTGAACATCCTGCTGAACCTTTGGTGGATACCCTCCTACGGAGGTGCTGGGGCCGCCATGGCCACCAACGTGAGCTATACGGCCGGATCCATCGGCTACCTGGCCATGTATTCCCGTATTCTCAAAGTTCCGGTACGGGATATTCTCCTGGTAAAACGGGGCGATTTTAAAGAAATTAAACTGTTGGTTGACAGGGTTTTAAAAAAGGGTTGCCAACCCTAATAAGGCTGGCAACCCTTTTTCCCTATTTTTGCACATTCATGAATCATTTCTTTACAGAAAAAGACCAGAATAAAATCCTTCTGCTGCAACGGCAGCGGCATCTCAGTGCCAGGCAACTGAAGGAAATCCCAATGTTTTTTGTAGTTGGCAGGCCGCGTTCAGGAACAACCCTGCTTCGTACCCTCTTCGATGCACATCCCAACGTGATGGTACCCCCCGAATGCCAGCTGATCATCAACCTTTATCCAAAATACGGGAAAATCACCAACTGGTCGAAAAAACAACTGCAATCATTTTATGAAGACCTTTTCCGCCAATGGCGTTTCGACCTTTGGCCCCTCGACCGGAACAAGCTTTATCACAGCCTTATGCAATGCCGGGGAGATTATAGTTACGGAACACTTTGCAAGCTTGTCTATCATGAATACCGGTCAATATTCAGACACGGAGTAATCCTGGCACTGGGTGATAAAAATCCCGGTTACACGATCTATACGGAAAGGCTGCTGAAAATCTTCCCCGAAGCCAGGTTCATACATATCGTCAGAGACTACCGCGATAATTTTGTTTCGATCAGGAACGTCGACTTTGAATTGCCATTTATTTCCGTTACCACCAGCAAATGGCGTTATTTTGTCAAAAAATTCAGGCAGGCTGCCGGCAGGTATCCGGGCACGCATAAGGAAATCCGTTACGAAGACCTTGTTTCCAGGCCGGAGGAGGTATTTTCGGAACTCTGCAGGTTTATCGGCATCCCTTTCAGCCCCGTTCCTTTCGATTTCTACAAAAAAAGCAGCGAAGTGCTGAAGATCTACCCGAACGAACTCATCCTGAAATACCATTCCAGCCTGTTAAAGAAGATCAATACCGGCAGGACCGGCTTATGGAAGAAAGAGCTGAAACCTTCGGAGATCCGGGTGGCCGATGCCTGTGCCGGACCCTATGCAGCCCTTACCGGGCATGAAAAAGCATATCCAAAACCGGGGGTCCGGGCCCATATCCGTTGCCTGCCCGGCAAAGCCTTTGCGGGCATTCTCTACATGGCTACATGGATGATCGACAAATTCCCCTATCGCCTGCGCATGACCATCCTCAGCAAAGCACCCCTGGCGGTAGGCCGCTTCTACCTGGGCATTTTCAACAGGAAAAAACTACGTGAACTCGACGGACGGATGAAACAAATGTCGCAAAAAAGCGGCAACAGCTGCCGAACGGGATGGAAACCGGTGTATAAAAAAGAATTATAAGATCTTCTTGATGGTAAAAGGTGGTTTCTTGCTCTGCACCATATAAATGCGGCTGAGATAACCGCCAATGATACCCAGGCTGAACACGATGATCCCCGTACTGAAAAGGATGGTAACGATGGTAGAGGTATAGCCCGGCACCGTAACATTAAAAAGCCATTTTTGCAATAAGAAACGCAGACCGAACAGGAAAAACACCATCGACATCAGCAGGCCGCCGTATACCATGATCTTTAATGGGATGTTCGTATAGAAATAGGTCAGGTCGGTTACCAGCATAAACAGCTTTTTGGCCGTATATCCCGATTTTTTAATCCGCCTGGGGTGATGTTCAACCTCCACGAAGGCAAAATCGTTGGTATGCCAGAGCAACAACTGGTCGATAAAGACAAAATGGATGATATTTTGCAGCAGCTTGTCGATGATCTCCTTTTTGATCAATCTGAAGGAAGATCCTTTTCCGGTACCTTTCAGGAGCATCCGGGAGGTTTTTTTTACGGAATTGCTGCCTATGTTCCGGAGTTTCGAATGCCGTTTCCGGGAAAAAACGCCGTAAACGATATCGGTATCGCCTTCATCAAAGCGTTCAACCAGTTTCAGGATCTCTTCGGGCGGATGCTGCAGGTCATCATCCATGGTGATGACCCTGTCGGCCCGGGCAAAACCCAATCCGCAAATGGTGGCGTTATGCTGCCCGTAATTACGGTGCAGCCTTATGGCGGTAACCTCTCCGGGATGCGCGTTCTTCAGTTCCTTCAACACTTCCCAGCTATTGTCGGTTCCGCAGTCTTCCACGAAAATAATTTCGAAAGTGGCATTGAGCCGTTGAAAAACGGCCGTCGCCCTTTCAAAGAGTTCCCTGAGTGTTTCTTCGCTGTTATAAACGGGTACAACTACGGAATAGCCGGGTTTTGACATCGCTGCGATGTATTGTTTAAAACAAAAATAAGAATATTTCGGGTGATGGAGAAGAATATTATCTTTTGATGCATCCGTAAAGAATGGCAAACTACCGTTGCCTGACCCCGGATGTTTACCTGATCACTGCGCCCATATCGATATTGGCACCGGATATCCAGCGTGCCTCATCCGACAACAGGAATATGACGGCATTGGCAACATCTTCGGCTTCGCCTACTCCCATTGGATATTTTGCAATATAGCGTTTCAGCGAGTCGTCAACGATGGCCGGATTCGATTCCTTTGCGGGGTCGGTGATCATGGGAGTGTTTACCAGCCCCGGCGAAAGGCAATTTACGCGGATGCCCCGTTCAACCAGTTCCAGGGCAAGGGTTTTGGCATAGGTCTCGATGGCGCCCTTGGATCCGGCATAGAGACTGCCGCCGAAATAGGGTGAGCGCGTAACCACCGACGACATCAGCACGACGGAGGCATTCCTGTTCAGCTTCTTGCTGCTGAGGATGGCGGCGGTGAGCAATACGGGCACGCGGTAGTTGATGCTGAACATCTTATCGATATGCTCATCCCTGATGAATTTGGCCGGTGTGGGGCCGATAACCCCGGCACAGTGTACCAGCCCGTCGAGGCCGGGAAGCATCTCCGCCAGCGAAGCCAGTTCCGCTTCGACCGTCAGGTCGCCGGCAAACAGCTGATGCCCGTCGCCCTGCAGTTTTGATCGTGTTTCTTCCAGTTTTTCCCGGTTCCGTCCGGCAATGATGAGCTTTCCGCCATGCCTGCTGATGCTGATGGCTGCCTGCATCCCGATGCCCGAGGAGGCACCGGTAACCAGCACGGTTTTTCCGGTAAGATCGCAAAAGGGTAACATATGGTTTTACATTTCTATAATTTCAGGACAAAAAACATGGTCGGTGGTGAGCAGTGCGCTGCCCCATGAAAGTCCAACCCCAAAGCCCGACAAAAGCAACCTCAGCCGTTTCGAGCCCAGAGGTACTCCCAGCTGGGTGATGAAGGTAAGCGGGATGGAGGCCGAGCTGGTGTTTCCGTATAGGCGGAGCGAATAGGGATATTTTTCCGGGACAATCTTCAGTTGCTTCCTGATGGTTTCATTCATGAGCCGGTTTGCCTGGTGCATCACAAAAAAATCGATGTCGTCGATGCCGGCACCGGCATGCTGCAGCAGGCTCCTGACGTTGGCTGCCACTTCGCGCAGGGAGAAGTTGAACACCTCGAGCCCGTCAAGGGCAATATGGTAGCGGTTCCTGATAATGCCCTCGGCAATCTCCTCATACTCGAATGAACGTTCGCGGGCGGCGAGGTTCCTGATACCCCCGTCGGGGATGATGATGGCCCGGTAGCCCGATCCGTCGGTTTGCAGGTTAAAGTCCATGGGGCCTGCACCTTCCTGATATTCCAGGGCCGTGGCCGTTCCGGCATCGCCGAAGAGGGGGAAGGTACTTTTATCCTTATAAGAAGTATTTTGCGTGGATACGTCCCCGACAAGCAGGAGGCCTTTGCGGATGGCCCCTCCGCTCATCATCCTGCCCATCACCGACAGGCCATACAAGTAACCCGAGCAGCCAAGGCTGATGTCGAAGGCCATGCATGTTTTGGGGAGCCCGAGGCGATCCTGCAGTATGCCTGCCGTGGCGGGGATGAGGTAATCGCGCGACTGGCTGACGAAGACCAGCAGATCGATCTCACCGGCCTGCCAGCCAAGGCCTGAAATCAGTTTCCGGGCTGCCTCATAGCAGAGGTCCGAAGTGGTCATTCCTTCTTCCGCCACCCGGCGCCTTTCAACCCCGACGGTTTTGATCAGCACTTCCCGCTCCCGCGGAGTAATCCATTCGTAATCCCGGTTATTATATTCCTTTCGGGGAACGCTTGCGGCAACACCTGCAAGCCTGATATCAGGAATGCTGAAAATAGCCATATAGAGGATTATGCAGCTTGTGCCCTGGACATAACCAGGTTATAAAGGTCCTGCACCGTTTCGGAGTTCACCAGGTCATCGGCGGTGATCACCACATCATATTCAACATTCACGTGTGCGATGAATATGAGCGCGCTGATCGAATCCCAGGTAAAGTGTTCCCTGATCACACTATGGGGCTTCAGCTTACCGGGTTCCATGTCCTCGAACTCCTCTTCTACCTTTTTAATGAATTCTTCGATGCCAATCATTTTCAATTTGATCAGTTTAGCGCAAAATTACGTTTTTTCTGTTTGAAAGCCATTTAAGTGGAAAATAATTATCAGGATGACCGCTTCTCACGGTTTCGGGATGTGGAGCAGCCATGTACGGTGCCGGAGATAAAACCATGACAAAGCGGGCATCGCAGCAGTTTCATCGCTTCGCGAAACTTTCAAACCCCGTTAACTGAACAAACAACTGACCGATTGGTTTAAACAGATATAAGTATGCAGTCTGTATGGGTCCGGGGGCTTTGTTAAACATAATATGATTAACTTTGGCGGGCATGTCAACTAAAGGGAACAGGAAAAAACTTTTGCTCATCAACCCGCTGAGCACGAAGCGGCAGGGTCTCATCCTTCACAGCCATGTGATCTACCCCCCGATCGGGCTTGGCATTGTGGCAGCGCTCACGCCGGAGCACTGGGAAGTAGAGATCCTGGATGAGAATTTCGATCGTTTCTCTTACCGTGAAGCCGACCTGGTAGGCATCACCGCCCTCACATCAGGGGTGGCCAGGGCCTATGAACTGGCGGCGGTATACCGTGAAAAGGGAATTGCCACGGTGCTGGGGGGCATCCATGCGTCGATGATGCCGCAGGAAGCCGGGCAATATGTCGACACGGTGGTTACGGGTGAGGCGGAAAGCGTATGGGCGGAGCTGATCAGCGACTTTGAGCAGGGTAAAATGAAAAGCATTTACAAGGGCAAACTCCTTCCTTTTAAAAATGCCGTTTACCCGGCCCGTCATCTGTTTCATAAAAGCTACCAGTTTGCAAGCATACAAACAACGCGCGGCTGCCCGATGATGTGCGATTTTTGTTCGGTACACACCTTTAACGGCGACAAATACCGCGAAAGGCCCGTTGAGGAAGTCCTTGACGAGCTTGAAAGCATCCCGCACGAAAAGATCTATTTTGTCGACGACAACCTCATTGGCTATGGAAAACGGTCGGAACGCCGCGCCATTGCCTTGTTCCGGGGTATGATCGAAAGGGGCATCAAAAAGCAGTGGTTCTGTTCGGCTTCCATGAACTTTGCCAACAATGAAGAAGTGCTGAGCCTGGCTGCCCGGGCCGGCTGCGTGATGGTACTGCTTGGCATCGAATCTGAAAGGATCGAGCAACTGGAAGAAACCAATAAAAAGCTTAACATCCGCATCGGAATTGACCATTACGAAGCGGTTTTTGACAAGATCCACAAATACGGCATCAGCGTTTTGGGTGCCTTCATATACGGTCTTGAGAGCGACACGCCCGAAACCATGGCACAGCGCACTGAGTACATCAACAATGCCAGTATCGACGCCGTACAGGCCACCGTGCTCACCCCGCTTCCCGGCACCGGGCTATACAACAGGATGATGAAAGAAGGGAAGGTGGCACACCGTGATTTCCCTTCCGACTGGCAGAAATACGACTTTGTTGAAATGGTGTTTGCACACAGGAATATGACGGCGGAAGTCTTTGCCAGGGAGATGAGAAAGAACTGGGAGGCGCTGTATAACGACCACATATTGAAGAAAAAGTTTTTGCGGACGCTGAAACAGACCCGCAGCCCGCTGGCGGCCATCTGGTCGTATGGTTCCAACCTGCAATATCACAACATGGTGTATGAGGGCGAAAGGCCGGGGAAGAACATAGAAGACATTTTCGGGCTGGATGAAAACAGCCGCGATTTGTTGCTGGCAAGCCCTTTCAGGTAAAAACGCCCGCAATTCCGGGATAAGCGTGAACAAAAAGAAAAGATCATATAAGCTGCTTCTGGTCAACCCCGTCAATAGCCGGCGGAAAGGGCTCATGCTCGACAAGGGCTCCATCTATCCCCCCATCGCCCTGGGCATCATTGCGGCCCTCACGCCACCAAACTGGGAAGTGGAGATCATCGACGAAAATTTTACCCCTTTCGAATATACGGATGCCGACCTGGTTGGCTTCACCTCACTGACGGCCACGGTAAACCGGTGCTATGAGATTGCCACGGAATACAGAAAAAACAAGATCCCGACGGTGATCGGCGGCATCCATGCCTCCATGTTGCCACAGGAAGCCCTGCGCTACGTCGACTCCGTAGTGGTTGGCGAAGCCGAAGGAATATGGGAGGAGGTGATCAGGGATGTTGAGAACAACCGGCTGCGCGACATTTACCGTCCGAAACTGCCCTCCATCGTTGATTCGCCTTCGGCCAGGCAGGACCTTTTCCACCCGGGCTATGAATTCAGCAGCATGCAAACCACCCGCGGATGCCCCATGAAATGTGAGTTTTGCTCGGTGCATACCTTTAACGGGAGCAAATACAGGCTGCGCTCGGTCGAAAGGTCGGTCGATGACTTCATAAACCTTCAGAAAGACCGGGTTTACATTGTCGACGACAATTTTGTGGGCTACAGCAAGGCCGCCCGCCAGCACGCACTGGATTTCTTTAAGGGCGTAGCCCGGAGCGGGGTGCAAAAGCATTGGGCCGGATCGGCTTCCATGAACATCGGCGAAGACGAGGAACTGCTCGAATGGGCTGCCAGAAGCGGATGCAAAACGATCTTCCTCGGCATTGAATCGGAACTGATCGACCAGCTTGAGCAGATGAACAAAAAGGTTAACCTCAGGCTGGGAGTAGACCGCTACGAAGAAGTTTACCGGAAATTACACAAATATGAACTTGCCGTGATCGGGGCCTTTATCTTCGGTCTCGACAGGGATACGCCGGAAACATTGTACAACCGGACCAGCTATATCCTGAATTCCGACATCGACATCATGCAGGCATCCATCCTTACGCCCCTGCCCGGCACCGCCCTGTATAACAGGTTAAGGGACGAAGGCAGGCTGCTTTATACCAATTATCCTGCCGACTGGGAAAGGTACAATTATGCGGAGGTTGTTTACAAGCCGCAAAGAATGAGCCCCGAAACCTTTGAGGAAGCCGTATATGAGAACTGGGAAAGATTGTATAATGTAAAAACACTGAAAAAGAAATTCCTGAATACGCTGAAACTCACCCAAAATGCCACCACCGCCGCCTGGGCATTCTCTTCCAACATGCATATGCGCAATTTCTGCTTCGAAGGCAGGGCCGAGATACTGGATGTGAAGTGTGTATTCCCCGAAATATTCGCAGGTATCGGAAATGCCGGGAAGGGAACTTAATCTGACATCAACACATGGACAAACCTTATCCGCAATATCTCGGCTCATCGATGGAGGGCACCGTTCTACCGGCCGGCACCATGGCAGAACGGCTTCTGCAGCACGAAAAGAACCAGCCCGGCAAGGTGGTTTACATCCTGCTTGAAGACGGCCTGAACGAAAAAGACAGCATCACATATGCCGCCCTCGTTGCCAGGGCCAAAGCCATAGCCTGTGTGCTCATGGAAAAGGGGAATAAGGGCGACAGGGTGTTGCTGTTATTCCCGACGGGGATTGAGTTTATCACGACTTTTTTTGCCTGCCACTTTGCCGGCATGATCGCCGTGCCGGCCTATCCCCCAAAAAGGAACAAGGCCAACGAACGTTTCAGGTCGATCGTTCAGGATTCATCCCCGGCCTTTCTCATCAGCACCGCCGGCATCCATGCCGAACTGCTGGAATACCATTCAACGGAAGGCTACCCGGAAGGGATGCAGATGCTGGTTTACGAGGAGATGGATGAATCCCTGGCGGAAAAATGGGCCGACCCCGGCATATCGGGCAACGATATTGCCTTGCTGCAATACACTTCAGGTTCGACGGGCACCCCCAACGGGGTGATGGTGAGCCATGCCAACATCATCCATAACTCGGAATGCATCAGGCAATCATTCGGTTTTGACGAAAACTCGGTTGGTGTGAACTGGCTCCCCAACTTCCATGACATGGGGCTGATCGGCTGCCTGATACAGGCTGCCTACCTGGGTGCTTCCAACGTGATCATCCCGCCGCTCAGCTTCCTGAAAAATCCATCCAACTGGTTTCTGTCCATGAGCCGTTACGGGGCCACTACCGGAGGCGGTCCGAATTTTGCCTTCGACTACAGCATCGAAAAAGTGGCGGATGAAGACATCCCGCAGTTTGACCTTGGCGGGTTGCGTACGCTGTATTGCGGGGCCGAGCCGATACGCCGTGAAACCCTGCAGGAGTTTGCGGCAAAATTCAAGCCTTCGGGGTTCAGGCCTGCACAGTTCTATCCCTGTTACGGCATGGCCGAATCGGTGCTGATCGTCACCGGGGGCAATTACCTGGCAGCACCCCTGTACACAGAGGTCGATGCCAGGGCCCTGGAAGAGAACAGGGTGCTTTCCGTCACTTCAGGCAGGGAAAGCCGTGTGCTGACCGCCTGCGGATACCCCTGGCTGGGCATGCGCGTGGCCATTGTCGACCCCGTTACCAGAATACCTTCAGCAGCCGGCATGCTTGGCGAGGTATGGGTCAGCGGCCCTTCCGTTGCCCAGGGCTACTGGAACAAGCCGCAGGAAACGGAAGAAACCTTCAATGCCCGTATCGCCGGAACCCATGACGGGCCCTGGCTGCGCACCGGCGACCTGGGCTTCATCAGCCACGGTCAACTCTTTATCAGCGGCCGCCGCAAAGACCTGATCATCATCAGGGGTGCGAACTACTTCCCCAACGACATAGAACATTGCGCCGAGGGCTGTCACCCGGCGATCAGGAAGAATGCCAGCGCAGCCTTTTCCATCGACAGCGGGGAGGGGGAAAAGCTCGTGGTGGTGATGGAAACAGAGCGCGCCTTCATGAATACGGACAAGCACGATGAGGTGTTTGAAGCCGCCAGGCAGGCCATCTTTTCGGAATACGGCATCCAGCCCCATGCATTGTCGCTCATCCGTACCGGCAGCATTTTAAAAACATCCAGTGGCAAGATCCAGCGCTTTGCCGTGAAAAGAGCCTGGCAGGAAAATGAACTTAAAATGGTGGCTTCATGGAAGATGCCGGCCATAACAGATGAACTTGCCTCTGAGATAGGATTCCGGCCCGGGTACCTCCGCGAGTGGCTGATCCACTGGATATCGCAAAAACTAAAGGTCGACCCCGGGAAGATCGACCCCGACAAAGCCGTATCGGCCTATGGGCTCGATTCCATCACTGCCGTAAGCCTCGAGCGGGATGTGAATAAAGAATTCGGCATCGAATGGCCCATCGAATCCTTTATGAAGGAAAATACTGTGAATATGCTGGTGGAAGAAGGCATCAACCTGCTAAAAGCCAAAAAGCACCCTCCCTCCGAATAATTTTTTCGGCAAACACCCGGCAGCTTCCTTATATTCGCATGATAATTCTTACATTTGAAACTTATTCACGAATCAGCGGCCATGAAGCTTTCTGTTATCATTCCTGCCTACAATGAAGAAAAAACCATCCACCTGATCCTCGACAAGGTGCTTGCGGTAAAGCTTAGCGGCGGGTTCACCCGGGAGATCATCATCGTAAACGACTGCTCCACCGATGCAACAGCGGAAGTTGTGAAGGAATACACCGGCAGGCATCCCGAAGATGACATTAAGTTTTTCGAACAGCCTGTCAACATGGGAAAGGGAGCTGCACTTCACCGGGGCATTGAAGAGGCCACGGGCGATTATATCATCATCCAGGATGCCGACCTGGAGTACGATCCGGAAGAATACAATATCCTGCTCAGGCCCGTTATCGCCGGCCAGGCCGATGTGGTATACGGTTCACGCTTCATGGGTGGCACACCGCACCGTATCCTCTTCTTCTGGCACTCCATCGGCAACAAATTCCTCACCTTCCTGTCGAATATGTTCACCAACCTGAACCTGTCCGATATGGAAACCTGTTATAAACTGTTCAGGGCCGATTACCTGAAGAAGATCCGATTCCATGAAAGACGTTTCGGTTTTGAGCCAGAGGTTACGGCCAAAATTTCCCGTTTTCCGGGCATCCGGATCTATGAAGTAGGCATTTCCTATTACGGCAGGACCTATGACGAAGGCAAGAAGATTGGCGCCAGCGACGGCTTCCGCGCCATCTGGTGCATCCTGAAATACAATATCTGGAGCAGGAAATACCTCAAAGAGCCCGGCAAAAAGCCCGGTCAACCATAAACAAGCACAGATCATGGATTTCAAACAGTTTAAATCACCTGTATCGCTGATCACGCTGGTGCTGATCATTCTGACCATTTCGGTGATCAAGCTCAGAAACCCGCAGCACAATATCCTTTCGTGGGACACTTTTGGTTTTTACCTTTATCTTCCGGCCACTTTCATTTACGATGATCCGGGCATCAGGGATGTGCGCTGGATCGAAGAGATCAATGCCACCTATAACAATACTGCCACGCTCTATCAGCTTGCGCCCACCCATATGGGCACCAATGTGATTCGTTTCACGCCCGGGATGGCCATCATGATGTCGCCGTTTTTCCTGGCAGGCCATGCCTATGCTTCCCTGAGCGAGATCGACCTTGCCGACGGCTTTTCGGATCCCTACCAGTGGGCCATCATCCTTTGCGGGCTCTTTTACACCATTGTAGGGCTTGTCTTCCTGCGGAAGGTATTGCTGCGTTTTGTGAGCGACCGCGTGGCGGCCATCACCCTGGCCATATTATGTATTTCGTCCAACTTTTTCTTTTTCATCACTTACGGCAACGATGTCCCGCATGTTTATGCCTTCACGCTGAACGTGCTCATTATCTGGCTGAGCCTGCGCTGGCATGAGAGCCGGCGGCCAGTGCACGCCATCCTGCTTGGCCTGGTACTCGGCCTGGCCGTGATCTCACGCATATCGGAGGTGATCATGCTGGCCGTACCGGTGTTCTGGGGGGTGTACAACAGGCAAACACTCATTGATAAAATCGGGCTGCTTTGGCGCTACCGCCTGCACCTGCTGTACCTGGTCCTGGCAGGCATCATTGCCGTACTGCCCCAGCTGGCATACTGGAAGATGGCATCCGGGGGCTGGCTTTTCAATGCCTACAATGACCCCGGCTCCTCCCTCGACCTGCTGAACCCGCGTTTTTATTATGTGTTGTTCGGTTTCCGTAAAGGACTGTTTATCTATTCGCCGGTTATGATCCTGGCTGTGGCAGGCTTCTGGTATCTCTATAAAAAGAACAAGCAGGCCTTCCTGCCTGTTTTGCTGGTAACCCTGGCGCATACCTATCTCATCGCCAGCTTTACCAGCCTTGTGGCCTATGGCTGGCGGGCCTTTATCGAGCTCTATGCCCTGCTGGTCATCCCCCTTGCCCTACTGATCGCCGCCGTGGAAAAAAGCCGTCTGCCTTTCCGCATAGCGGTATATGCCCTGCTGCTGTTCTTCACAGTGCTCAACCTTTTCCAGGTATGGCAGCTCAACAACGGCATCCTTGACGGCTATCGAATGACAAAAGACTATTACTGCCGGATTTTCTTCAAGACGAAGATAAGCGAAGAAGACCGGAAATACATGCTGGTGCAGCGTCCGTTCACGGCACAGGAAAAACTCGGAAACGAAGAAGATTTCAACAGGAAGCTCTTGCGGCATTTTGCTTTTGAGACCCCTCAGCCGGGAGAGGAACAGTATTACGACACCACCTACGCCCGTAGCGGAAAGATGTCGTTCAGACTGGAGCCCGGCCGTGAATACTCCCCAACCTTCCGCGAGCCCTTCAATGAGATCAGCAACAGCTATTACGGCTGGGTCAGGGCCAGCGTCTGGATCTATCCCGTTGCCGACCCCCTGGAAAACGAAGCCGCCCTGGTTATCGCCTTCCGCCACGGCAGCCAGAACTATAAGTACAAAGGCTATAGCATGAACGCCGATACGGTGGGGCTGCAGATGAACCAGTGGAACCTGGTCAGGGCCGACTATATGACACCGGAACTTTTATCCGCCGGCGATAAGCTCGAAGTATATGTGTGGTTTAAAAAAGGGACTGAAAGCATCTGGATCGATGACCTGAAAATTGAGTTTTTCGACCCTAAATATCAATGATCTTCTCATCCCTGGGCTTCAAATATTCGTCCCAGTTCCGGCCGATCACCGAAAGACTGTATTCAAGCGCTTCCTTCAGAGGTGTGGGCTCAAAGTCCAGATCTTCCCTGATCAGTTTTGTATCAAGTTTTGAGTTCTGCAAAACACCTTTTACATGTTCTGCTGTGAACAGAGGAACTTTCTGAAACCGCTGGAAACCTTTTCCAAGAACCTTCACAAGGGCCGGTGGAACAGGCAAAAACAGCCTTTTTTTCTTACGTATTTTCAAGACCATTGATACCAGTTCGCGAAAAGGGATCACTTCATTTCCTGCAATCTGATAGACTTTCGCCGAGGCAGCAGGTGAATTGAGCGACTTTACGATATACTTTGCAAAGTCAATTACGAAAACCGGGTGCTGGGTTTGTTTCCCATAACCTACCAGTGGAACGATAAACGGGAACCGGAAAACATTTTTCAGAATGCGGTTGATGCCCAGGCCTTCCGGGCCCAGGATCATGGCAGGGATAAAAACAGTATAATCAAGACCCGATGAAATCACAAATTTCTGACCCCGGAGCTTTGTCTCTCCATAGGGGCCTTTGAACGACTTGAGCACCACCACACTGCTGATCTGTATAAAACGCCTGATCCCGTTGATCCTGCAAAAGCCGATAAGATTTTCCACCCCTTTTGCATTAACATCATAGTTTTTCTGATAATCCGAACTACCGAGCAATGCGGCTGCATTGATCAGGGCATGGACCGGTTTGCCGGCAATAACATCTGCCAAGCGTGGATTTATTTCCTTCCGGATATCACATTCGTGATACTCAATATTTTTATGACGGAGGATGGTTGAAGCATAATGGTGAAATTTCAGGGCAATAACATGATATCCTTCGGCAAGCAATTGCCGGCAAATATATGTCCCGAGGTATCCGTTTGCCCCTGTTACAATTATCGTTTGATCCATACGCATTTCATCATTAAAAGTGGCAAAAATACGGGATTTCAATAAGATGCCGGCTATGCAATCGCATATTTAAAATTATATTTTCCGCTTACCGCTTAAGAAAAGGAAAAACTGCCCCAGAAACAGCGACAGCAAGCCTCCGCCGATCTGGGCAACAAGAAATACCAGGCCGGAGAAGGCCAGGATCAGCGGTTCGGAAAGGGGTTTGAACATCAGAAGGAAAGTACCTTCCCGCGTTCCGAGCCCCATGATGGTAACCGGGAGCATATTCAGGAGGCCGGCGATGGCCACCGCACCGGAAATATACAGGAAACTGAGTTCAAAGAGCAGCCCGGCCGCCAGAAAATAACAGGAAATAAAATAGCTGAAATTACCGGCTACCGACAATACGATGATAAAAAGCCGGCTAAGGGGTTTTCTCTTTCTGAAACCCAGTTGAAGGTTCAGTTTAAGGAATGGTAAACCGTTCAGCATCTTTTCGGCCAGGCTTGTGGCTTTGGGTGATACCATAAATATAAAGGCGAGGAACAATACGCCCGTGCCTGCCATAAGGATCAGGATACCGGCCAGCATGGCTGCAGGATCAGGAAAACTTATCCATATTGCAATACCGGCAACAAAAAGAAAGATGCCAAGGTCAAAACCCCTTTCCACGACAACCCGGATACCGGTTTCCATGATGCGGTTCTTCTCACGGGCATGGCCTGCCTTGACCATTTCGCCAAGCCTGCCCGGGGTTACTACACCGATGGCATAACTTTCGAAAAATTCGCCGAAGCTGCGGAACACCTCTTTCATGATCATGGCCCCATTGTTCAGGATGTGCCACCGTATTGCCTTCAAAAACAACAACAACAACTGAAAGAAAACGGCATATGCCAGGAAGTCTGTACGTACTTCCTTCATTTTCAACCACAGACCGGAAATATCGACCGTTAACAGTATATAAATGAAAAAAGCGATACCGATCAGTCTGATCAGCATGAAGGGGCTGAAATATTTTCTTCCCTTATTAATTTTTCCGGCCATCTTCAGTCAGTTGTGCGCGTTTGATCTTTTTGGTGGAACGTTTCCATATCTTCCTTGATCTTTCAAACACCCTTCCCACGAGGGCCGGGGGGATCTTTTCTATCAGGAAGCGTGAGAAACGGGTACCCATCAGCAGAAAGAGGCTGTCGATAAATGCTTCCATGAGGCAACGCTTAAATGTAAATCCCTTCATCACATACCCGTAATCGGGATTTGCCTTCCCCATCCACCGCCTGAACCTCATCCGGATAAAGGTGCCTCTTTTTTTCAGGTCATAGCCATGGGAGTGCATGCTAACGGCTTCATTTTCATCAATGGGGTTGAGTTGGAGCACACCTTCATCCATCATGCGGCTGATGATATCCTGGCCACGTGCTGAGCGGGCCAGCACCATCGAAAAGCCCTTACCCCTTTCTTCATAGCGCGGCGCCCAGGCGTCGCCGCCCGAGATGTCGGTAAACTCATTGCTCAGGTCCGTACACAACAGGCTGTTCTTCAAAATATGAAACGGGATGAGGTAATTGGCGTGGAACTTCGGCAATTCGATGGCCCTGCCGCTCTCCATTTCCACCCGCATGTTGCCGGGCCATTCGCCATAGCGGAAATACAGTTTCCTGATCTTCCTGTAATCCTTTTCACCATAGGACCTCAAAAAGCTTTTTACGGATGAGAAGTGCAGGGTGTTGCCATAGAAGGGTCCGAAGATATATTTAATGTTTTTCACCGATGGGTGATGGCTTTCCTGCAGCAGGCGGACAGACTGCACCTGTCCGGGCAGCCCGACATAGGCCAGCCTGCCATCAAACTTTTCCATCTCCGGCAGGATCTCGTTCACCGACGAAATGATGTATTTGCTTTGTGCTGCCTGCATGATCCCTTCCTTTGTTGTCGCAATGAAAGGCTTTGTGAGCCATGGTTCGGTTTCGGACATGCCCAGCACCACGGCACCGTCAATTTCATCCTTTTCCAGCAGCCAGATCAGGATGGCCGAAAGAATGCCGCCACTGGCGCTGTTCCGGCGTACCTGTTCATCGGTACAATGGCCGATATAGATATTACGGTATGAACCGGTAAATATGCTGTGATGGATGTCCTGCCCGTATATCCTGTTGCTTTGGGCGGGGAAGTCGAAGCCTTTGCCGCTGCAGCAGGAAAGCAGTGCCTGGTCCAGTGCATCATCAGCATCATCATTCAGCCGGGGCAGGTATCTGCCTGTCCGGTCGTCAAAGGTGATCTTTCCGCCCGAGAGGCCCACACAGGTCCCGCAGCGGTTACAGAGTCCATGACGGACCACGTCGCGTATGCCGTTAATTCTTTTCACACACAAAGAATTGCCTGATGCCAAGCTCGGCAATGAATGTTCCCTGGCACGCCCTGATGATTCGTTCGCCCGTCTTCCTGATAAACCCTGGTCCCACGGGGATCAGCAAGGTGCCGCTATGGTGCAGGAGTGTCCATCCGCTATGCTTCAGCCATGCTTTCACCCTCCGCGAGGGAGGGAATTTGTGCGGACCTTCGCCGTGTCCCCCAAACAGGAATGTAAAAACACGGTAAGGGATCTCGCTGGTGGCCGGCGGACAGCTCAGCACCATCCGGGCGCCCGGTTTTGCCACCCTGTGCAATTCCTGCAGGAAACGGATGGGTTGCTCAACATGTTCAAGGGTCTCCAGGCTCAGCACCCGGTCGAAAAAAGCATCCGCAAAAGGAAGTTCCGAATAGGTGCTGATCTTCTGCTGCTTTACATAAGGTCTGATTTCCCGCGCCACCTGCATCAGCCCGGCAGAGATCTCGGTATTGATCACCTCTACGCTTTCTTCTTTACCGATAATATAATCATTGGCCTCGCAGTCGCGGCTGCTGATGTTGATGATCCTGTGGCCCGATGCCAGCGCAAGCTGCTCCACGCTTTCCACGAAACGCTGGTCGTGGGTATCTTTCAGCTTGTCGTTCTCTTTCACGTAAATACCGGCTACACGGTCCCAGTGTTCCTCCACTTCCCTGTCCGTCCACCTGTTCCTGAAATCGGGCGAGTATTTTTTCATTTCTTAGTGCTTTCGGTTGAGAAGCGAGATCTGGTCGGCGATAAGGCCGATAAAGAATAGGATCATCCCCAGGGTGATGAGGATAATGGCCCCGTTCGAAAAACGTCCGGCGACGGCATAGCCGTAAATGCCGAAGGCTGTCCCGGCCGCGGCCGCGATCAGGGCAGCCGGCAGGAATATCTTCAGCGGGTTAAAGAGCATGATGATGCGCAACAGCAGCATCAGCGTCTTGGTGCCGTCCTTGAAGAACTTAACGCTGCTTCTCCGGCCAACCCGCTCCTCGACAACAATGGGGAATGTGCCGATATTGTATCCCTCTTTCATAAAAGCCAGGGTTGAGGTTGTGGAAAATGAAAAACCATTGGGCATGAAATGGAGCATATTAATGATCAGCTCCCTGCTGAACCCCCTGAAACCCGAGTTATAGTCGGGCAGCTTTTGCTCAACCAGGAACTCCCCCACTTTTTTTATAAGCTTCTTGCCAAGGGCACGGTTCTTCACCTGGAAGGAGTCTTTGCTCCGGCAGCCGATTACCATCTCATGATCACCGAGCATATCCACAAGCCGGTCAAGGTATTTGGGATCATGCTGCCCGTCGCTGTCCATGAATACCACTTTGCTGCCCGTGGCCTTCCTGATGCCTGTCTTCAATGCGGCTCCGTAGCCTTTGTTCACGGTGTGGCTGATCACCCTGACGGGATATTCTCCTGCAATGCCGCGGGTATTGTCAGTTGAGCCGTCGTCAACCACAATGATCTCGTATTTTTCATGATACCCTGCCGCAACCAGTTTTTCGAGTGTGCCTTTCAGGCCCGTTTCTTCGTTGTAGGCCGGGATGATGATGGAAACGTCAGATTGCTTGTCGGTCATAGGAATAAGGTCTTTGATCATGATGTGATTGAACTGCAAATATATGAATATTAATGAAAGCGGGTGTTTATGAAACAGGCCGGGAGGAAGGCGACGGCAAGGGATGTTGGCAAAAGAATGTATCTTTGCCTCACCACTCACTGCACGGGAATGAAAATACTATTCCGGGTCCTGATCTATCTTTCGCTGGCCTTTCTGGTCTGGTACCTTTACCGTTTCGATTATCTGAGCCTGAAAGGGATGCCGGTCCGGTACGCGGTACTGATACCGGCTACCCTGCTGCTCTGGGCAGGGTTTTTAATGAGTTCGTTTAGCTGGTGGAAAGCGCTTGGGATCCATCATATCCGCATTCCGGTAAGGGTGGCCGTGATATCGCACGGGCTTTCGGTATTTGCCAAGTACATCCCCGGCAAGGTATGGGTGATACTCGGAAGGGCATCCTTCATCTCGGAGGGGAAGCAGTCGATGCGTACAGCCAGTTTCGTTTCACTCAAAGAGCAACTGATCTACATCTGGCTCGGCCTGCTGCTCGGGGCAGGGCCGATGTTGTATTATTACCCCTTCAACAGCTTTGTGATGATGGTGCTGGCCATTGCGGTTTTTTTCACCTTCTTCCTTTTTTCAAGCGGGTTTCACCGTTTGGTGGTCAAAGTGTTTTCGAGGCTGTTCAGACGCGATCTTTCGGTACCGCTGGTAAAGCCGGCCGAAGTGCTGCCGCTGCTGCTTTACATTTTGGCTTACTGGTTATTGTGGATGCTGGCATTTTATTTTTTCGTGATGGCATTCGGGATTGATTTTTCCTTTGCAGTGGTATTTAGCTGGCCCCTGGGCATTTCCCTGGGCGTTCTGGCCCTGATCACACCGGGCGGCATCGGGGTCAGGGAGGGCATCATGACCGGCTTTATGGTCCTTACGGGGATGAGCCTGGATGACGCCACTACCATCGCCATCATCTCCAGGCTATGGTTCATCACGGGCGAAGTCTTTATTTTCCTGCTTTCACTGGCCCTGAACAAATTCAGCCTGAAGGCCGGCCATTAACCCTTGTCCAGGCGGTCGTTATCCTGTATGTCCATCCACATCGCGAAAAACAACGACTGCGAACCTGATATTATCAGGAAGATGAAGATGATCATGGTTTGAAAGGGGGTGGCTTCCCCGATCCGGAAGGCATTCAGCATGATATCGACGAAAAAGGGGATGGCGGCAAGTAAAAGAAAAATACCAAGATGATAGAGCAGGAAGAGGGGATGAAAATTACGAAAGAGGTATTTGATCCACATCCGTCTGAAAAATGACTTGAAAAGCAGCCACATGATGGGAAAGATCACTTTCCCAACTTTCATCTTCGATTTTTCGCCCACATGATAAACCGGCTTGATGCCAACCTCCCTGATCGTACAAAATGCAATATTCAGTTTTACCAGCATATCATTGGGCATGCCATAGCGCTTATATATTTTATACAGCCTGATGGCATTGAGGGCATTGCCTGAGATGGCCGTATAACCCGTCTGGGTGTCGGACACATGCCAATAGCCGGAGGCTACCTTGGTAAGGATGGAGAGGACGGAATTGCCGAAAAACCTCGTTTTGGGTATCAGGAGCCGTGAGCTGGGGTGTATCAGCCTGTTTCCCTTAACATAGTCGATCCCTTCTTCCACAACGGGCATGCATATTGACTCAAGCTCGGCGGGATCCATCTGCCCGTCGCCGGCCATCACGGCCGTACAGTCGATGTCGTGGTCTTTGCACCATTTATATCCGGTGGCGATGGCAGCGCCTACACCCCCGTTTTCAAGGTGGTTGATCAGGATGACCCGGTCGTGGCCGGGCTTTTCATTTACCGTTTCGGCCGGCGTAAAAAACCTGATCTCTTCCCTGTTCATCTGATCAACAATCTGGTTGGCGGTCAGGTAAAGGTTATCTGAACCTTCGCTGCTGTTGTAGTCCCTGGCCGGCAAATGGAAAGCGGGATAATGGTTGAAATAGCCGGCCACTACCTCCGCGGTACGATCGGTCGAGCGGTCGTTCACCACCACGATCTTATCCACAAAGCCGGGCATGGTCTCTATGACCATCCCGATCTGCTGTTCTTCGTTGTAGCAGGGCACGACCACTGCTATTGTTTTATTCTTTAACATGATCCCGCAGGTATTGGTTTTTCAAAATATTTTATGCAATGCAAATGTCTTGGGCAAGCTCATTACAACCACCAAATATACGGAAAAGTAGGTGAATGCAATACAATTGACCATGTATCCTGATGGGGATATACCATTTACAGCTCATTCTGCAAAACTTCCTATCTTTGACCTGCATTTTAGCGATGTGAAAAGAAATAACTTATGAAAAAACTGCCCGAATGGATCTTGCACAGGGAGCCGGTTATATTCTTCGTTTTTTCCTTGCTCAACATGTACACCATTTTCCAGCTCGGGTTTTATTATTCGCTCGATGGCCCGCAACACCTTTATGTGGCAAATATCATTGCGGAACTCCTTAAAGGGAATGAAGAGATCTCGAGATATGTTCTGATCAACGACCTTATCGTAGGTTACTGGACAGGCACTTTTCTGTTGGCCATTTTTAAATTGTTCATGCCGGCGGCAATGGCGATCAAGATATTGCTGGCGATCTATTACCTTGGAATAGCATACGCCTTCCGCTACCTTGTCAGGTCAGTGCACAGAAAACCCACACTGGTCACATTCCTGATATTCCCGTTTTCAGCTACCTTTTTCATTGGCATGGGCTATTACAATTTCAGCCTGGCACTGGCGGTATTGTTCCTCTGCCTGGGTTATTACATCCGCCACATCGGGAGGTTCAACCTGAAAAGCTTGCTGGCCCTTGGCCTGCTGCTGATACTGCAATTCCTGACACATGCCTTCATGTATGGCATCACAGGCCTGATCATGGCGGCATACCTGCTGTTTTTCTTTTTCCTCTCATGGCAAAAGTACGGCAAAGCAGGCAAGGGATTCCTATTGTTTCTGAAACAAACGGGCCTGCTGTTCCTTGTATCCCTTCCTGCCAACATCCTTTTTGTCAACTATGTTGTTTCCATCAGGAATATTACCAGTTACATGGGTAAACAATTTGTCCCTGTCGAAAACCTGCTCGATGGCATCTTCAATGTGAGGATGCTATCATGGTTTGTCAGGGAACAACATGCCTTTCTGAATCATTTTATCTGGGGGATCCTGTTATTCCTGATCCTTTATTCGGTCATTGGCAGGATCAGGATATTCATGTCAAAGGACGGCGGGAAAGGAAAAAAACTAATGGCAAGCGATTTCTGGTTCCCGGCAACCATCATTATCCTGCTGCTGTATTTCCTCTATCCCGATAAACTGATCACAGGCAATATATCCCTTCGAATTCTGACCCTGTTCTTTTTAGTGCTGCTGGTCTGGGTATCCTCCCAGCGGTATCCTGCCCTTGTTTCCATAGCAATAATGCTGGCTGTAATCCCCATTACCGTTGCCAAACGCAACATTCATATGACAAAACTGCATGAACTTTCCGATATCAGTGAGCGGGTGATCAGGAACACGGCAGGAATGGAGCCCAACAGTGTATACGTGGCACTTAACTATTCCAGTTTATGGACACATCAGCACCTTCGTTGCCTTCCGGGAATAGATATCCCGCTGATCTACACCAATGCCCCCCAGGTACATGGGCAGTTTCCCCTGAAAATAAATACAGCCGAGTGCCCTGCATTTTATGTTGGGACCAAAGGCCGTTATTCATCAAGGATCTTCTGGTCACTCGAAGGCAACCCCGAAATTCCCGTCAGGCCTGTCGATTATGTGGTGCTGATAAACACAGATAAGATGAATGATGATCCGGAGCACAGAATCATTCTGGACGAACTCGACAAGTACTATCACCAGGTGAACGATCAGGATGAAACGCGCGACCGTTTGTATGAGCTGAATAACAGAAAGGTATTAATGCAGAAATACAAGGAGGCCACATCATTGCCTGTTCTGGAAAAGATGCAGGGAGCATACAGCCCTGCTGAATACTATCTCCAAAAATATGTGGAACTGCTCAATGAATATTGCCTGACAGATACAACGGGAGCAAATAAGGAACAGCCTGACACGTATTATTGATCTTTTACCTGTCTCTGTTTTTCCATTTCCTTATTCTTTTTCACCGATTCATAATAGTCGTTTACCCGGTTCCTGAACATGGATATGCCTTCTTCATGGATAATGGTTTCCCTGCTCATATCATCGGTCCCGGAGGATATATCGATGCCAAATATATCAGGATGATTCCGCACGGAATCCTTCAGTACATCCAGGTATGCCCATCCCCGCATGCCCAGTTTTCTTTCAAGCCCCATGGGAATCTCCGTTTCAGGATAATACACTCCATTATGGGCAGCGGGATAGTCAGGAAAAACCAGATTGTCGAGATAATGCCTGTCTGGTGAAAGACTGTGGAATACGGCCCAGTAAGATGCCTTGCTCATCGAAACATAATGTAAAAAACCTCTTTTGTATTGCATAACCTGAAAAACATTCAGATAAACAGCTCCGGCAAGGAGCATTAATAAAGGCCACTTAACGATCTGCTTCCTTTTTATTGTCCAGCTTATGAATGCCGCAAGGGGAATGGCCATCAGAGCATATGAATCGATAAATGAACGCAGTCCGAAACCGCCGCCATACCACCAGCACCACCACGAAGAGATCACATATATATTGACAAGCAGGAAGACCAGTATTGGAAGGAAAAGCCTCCGCTGCTGCCTGTAAAGCAATATGAGTCCAGGTATGACAAAAACCATAAGGGGGGTATATACGAACCATCCTTTCCGGTAACTGAAAAGCGTATGGTAAACCTGGGGGTTATCAAAAAAGAAACCCGCGCCCTCGCTGCCGTATGTATTGAATAAAATACTCCCGGAAGTATAATGCCAATACCAGAACTGCGGCACCCAGACCATAATGAATGCCAGGATCATCAGCAAGACCAGGTACCATCTTTTCAGGTAAAAGGAAGCCCGGGCCGGGATATCATTGAAAGATACGATCCCCCAGAAAACAAGCAGAAGGATCACAATAACGTTACTGGGCCTGACCAGGGTGATCAGTCCTGCCAAAGCTCCTGTAAGAAAGGCTATTTTAACCCCCGGCCGCTCAAACCACTTTTCTACCAGGAAAATAAAAACAGAGATCATGGAAAAGCTGAATGCATGGGTCATGGTGGGCTCTTCGGTAACATAATGCAACAGGTTGGTGCCAAAAGTGATGACGATCAGTGTAATGGTGGTAACCGATTCAGAAAAATATCGCAGCAGTACTTTCCTCAGGAATATCAGTCCTATGGTGAGGTAAAACAGGCAACTTACGATTAATGATATCTTGTAGGGAGCTGAAAACTCATCCCCTGCAAAAGGGGTAAATTGTGCAATGGCATGGCCGGCCAGGAAGAAGGGCGTAAACAGGTATGCCAGTCCCATAGAGGTAATAATTGCCTTTTTCCCGGCAGGGGTGTCGATTACCCAGTAGTGCTTCTTCGCTTTTTCCGGAAAATCATCAATAAACTTCATTGCAGGATCACCGTATATGAAGATCATGGGCAGGTAGGCATAATAGGAATTCACATCATGCGCAATGATCTTATATTCATGGTTCCAGTTTTCGTAGGAAATATTGACGGTGGTGATGATCGCCAGGCTCAGGCAGATGACAGTTGCGGAGGGCTTTTTAATATATTTCGAAAGTAATTTCCGGAAGTAGTTTTTTCGCATATTGATCCGGTTATTGCTATATTCAGAATTCAATATCACCGGAATCAGGCACCCCCTGTCGGCCGGCGGCATCGTACTTGTCGCAATCCACCTCTACGGACAGTCCTTTGAGGGGTTTTTCGAAATCGCCTTTTCCAAAGCCCAGTTCGGGGTCATCATATACTTTCTGCATATAGATGGCCCATATCGGCAGGGCCATATTGGCACCCTGTCCGAGGGTAAGGGTGCGAAAATGCGCGCTACGGTCTTCGCAGCCTACCCATATGCCGGTTGTAAGTTCAGGCACAATGCCCATGAACCAGCCGTCAGACTGGTTCTGGGTGGTGCCGGTTTTCCCGGCAACGGGATGGTTAAAACCATATTTCAGCCTGAGGCGAATTCCGGTTCCCGATTCTACCACCCCTTTTAGCAGTTCCAGCATGAGGAACGCCGTTTCCTCGCTCATGGCCTCATTCCTTTCGGGCACGAAGGATTCGATCACATTGCCGTTCTTGTCTTCAATGCGGGTAACAAACAGGGGTTTCACATATATACCCTTGCTGGGGAAGGTGTTGAGCGCCCCTACCATCTCATAGAGGGAAAGGTCGCAGGCTCCCAGTGCGATGGAAGGCACGGGGTCGATGCTGCTTTTCACGCCCATCTTCCTGGCCATTCTCACCACCGAAAGGGGGGAGTATCTTCTCATGAGGAATGCCGAGATCCAGTTATTGGAATTGGCCAGGGCCCATTTCAGGCTGACCATTTCCCCCACGCGCTGGGTGGAGGAGTTCCTGGGAGCCCAGATCTCACCGGTGGGCAGGTCAACGGTATACTGTATGTTGGCCACCTTGTAACAGGGTGAGAACTCGCCTTCCTGCATGGCCAGTGTGTAGAGGAAAGGTTTAAAGGTCGACCCCACCTGCCTTTTGCTGAGGGTGGCATGGTCGTATTTGAAATACAGGTAATCAATGCCTCCCACGTAGGCTTTCACGGCACCCGTATTGGGTTCAACCGAGAGGAGCCCGGCCTGCAGAAAGTGCTTATAGTATCGGATCGAATCCATGGGTGTCATTACGGTGTCGACCGGTCCGTCCCAGGTAAATAATGACATATTGAAGGGGGTGTCGAAAGCCTTTTCGATGGAGTCGGCAGGGATGCCGTCGGCGCTCATCCTCCGGTAGCGTTCCGACCGCCGCATGGCTTGCCGCAGAAGGTTTTCCACTTCCTTTTCCACCACTTCCCCTTCAAATACAAAAGGTGCCCAGGTATATCCTTTCCAGTGCTGGTAAAATGCCGGCTGCAGGTCGAGGCTGAGGTGCTCACGCACGGCATCTTCGGCATGGCGCTGCAGGCGCGAATCAATGGTGGTATAGATCCTGAGCCCGTCCTTGTATAGGTTATAGGGTGTCCCGTCGGGACGGTAGTGGTTGTCGCACCATTGCTTCATCTCCCCCCGCAGGTATTCGCGGAAATAACGGGCCATGCCCGAGGTGTGGTCCTGTACGTAAAAATTCGACATGTCGAGGGGTCTGGCCGCCACGGTATCGTAAACCGAATCATTGATAAACCCGTATTTGAGCATTTGTGCCAGCACGAGGTTTCTTCTGCTGAGCGCCCTTTCGGGGTTCCTGACGGGGCTGTACCAGGTCGGGGCGTTGACCACACCCACCAGCAGTGCCGATTCTTCGAGGTTGAGGGAGTCGACGGGCTTGTTAAAGAAGGTGAGGGCAGCCGACTTTATGCCATACGCATGATGGCCGAAGGACACGGTGTTGAGATACATGGTCATGATCTCTTCCTTGCTGTAGTTCTTTTCGAGCTTGATGGCCGTGACCCACTCCTTCAGTTTGCGCACCACCAGTTGCCATGTGCTCAGTTCCCCCCGCGGGAAAAGGTTTTTGGCAAGCTGCTGTGTGAGGGTGCTTCCCCCTCCCGAGTACCTGCCCGTTGTAAGCCCGAAGATCACCCTCCCGAGCGCCTTGAGGTCCACCCCGGCATGCTTCCTGAAACGGATGTCTTCAATGGCCAGCAAAGCCTGTACCAGGTGGGGAGGCAAATTGCTGAAATGGACATCGGAACGGTTTTCGATATAATAGGTGCCCAGCAGACTGCCATCGGAAGAGTATATTTCGGATGCCAGGTTACGTTCGGGGTTTTCAAGCTCTTCGAATGAAGGCATATAGCCGAACCATCCCCTGGCGATGCCTGTAAAGATCAGCACCACCACAGCCAGCGACAAAAAGTAGATCATCCAGAGCCTGGTGATATAGTTGAAGCCTTTCCTGGTTTTCTTTTCTGCCATACCTTGTTTAGTGACTTAAATGAACTTTAACATATACTCCTTTTTGCATCACCTCTCTTCCTCAATCCTGATCCCCACATCTTCGATGCCGGCAAGAACCGTTTCACGCATGGCCTGTTCCAGGTGGAAGCGGTAGATGCCTTTCAGGGGGAAACGCATCGCTCCGCGAAGCAGTATCATATGATCGTGAACACGGCCGCTGCCTGTGCCGAGCCATTCCCCGTCCCTGGCAGCAAGGATACATTCCAGGGTATCCCTGCTTACGTGCCCGTTCGGAAACCCGGTTTCAAGGAAAAAGAAAATGTTGCTGTAGGGGTAATCGGTATTGTTTCGGATGCTGATGTAAAAATTGTGAAGTGTCAGGCTGTCGTCAATGAAAACCTCGAACTGCAAAACGGAGTCGCAGTGCCAGGCAGCCCCTTCGATCTGTTGCGAACGGTCATAAACAAGCTTGCTGTCGCATGCCGTTGCCAGCGCCAGTATGATCAACCCGGCCATTGCAAGTCTGTTTTTTTTCATCACTGCGGTCCTGTTGTTTAGATAAGGGTAAATCCCCTGAAATATTGTGTCCTGATTAGTCAAATCTTGCCAGGTCGCCCTGGTCGGCGGCATTTTCAAAATCAACTTTTTTGTCTTTCACAAAGGCAAAATCTTCGAGTTTCTCGGGCAACATTCCTTTTTCGTTATCCAGCATGATCTGCTTCACCTTGTCGACGGGGATGGCCATGATGTCTGATTTCTCACTGGTATATGAATACCACATCAGTTTTTTGAATACATCGTTTTTATGGTGTACGGCATCGCCTTTTTTTGTTTTGAGCACGATCCTGCTGTTGGGAAATTCGCTGAGCATGTCTTCATACATGGCTGTTTCGAAGTTGAGGCAGCATTTCAGTTTCCCGCACTGGCCGGCGAGTTTCTGGGGGTTCAGCGAAAGCTGCTGGAGGCGTGCGGCGCTGGTGCTCACCGAGCGGAATCGCGACATCCAGGTGGCGCAGCAGAGCTCCCTGCCACAGGAGCCGATACCTCCCAGGCGGCTGGCTTCCTGTCGTGCGCCGATCTGCCGCATTTCTATACGCAGCCTGAAAGTATCGGCCAGCACCTTGATCAGTTCCCTGAAGTCGACGCGTTCATCGGCTGTATAGTAAAAGGTGGCTTTGGTACCATCGCCCTGGTACTCAACATCGTTGATTTTCATTTGCAGCTTCAGGCTGCGGGCATGCTCCCTGGTCCTGAATTTTGCCTCTTCTTCCTTGTTCACGGCAGCCACCCACTTTTCAATATCCGTAACCTTTGCGCGGCGGTACACCTTTTTGATCTCTTCCGCATCGTGCCCGCCCTTTTTCTTGCGCATCTGCAGCCGGGCGGCTTCACCCGTCAGCGAGATGATGCCAATGTCGTGCCCGGGCGATCCTTCCACAGCCACGATGTCACCGGTTTCCAGTTCCAGCTCCGCCGGGACCTGGAAAAACTCAAGCCTGTTGTTCTTGAACCTGACTTCCACATAGGGAAAGGGTTGCCCCCCATCGGGAACCGGGATGTCGGCGAGCCAGTCGCAGCTGTCGAACATGCAACAGCCGTGACTGAATATCTTATCATTCCTGTCGTAAAGCCTGGGCTCGGCCGAACAACCCCTGCTCAGGAAATGATGATTGAGGATATGGTGGTTTTTGTCGTCCATTGTTTTTGAGATGCACAGGCAAAAATATGAAATTAGTGCGACAATGACGATACCTGCGGATTCAGCAATTGGGCAAGCCCGAGCGAGAGGTCCATAAAAATCACGGCTGCGTTGCCGTTCCGGTCGATGTGGAAGATCGCTTCTTCGAAAAGGCCGGCATATTCCATGGCATTTTTCTCATTCAGGAAGCGTGATATTTTTCTGATGAAAGCCTCCTCTTCATCGTCGGTGGTGCGGATCAGTTCCCGGAGGCCGTAGATATGCAGCAGGCAGTTGCGCGAGAGGTTCAGCCCATAGGTCAGCAATTGCTTTTGCCTTGACCTGGAAGCCCTGGCCGTTACGGCTACATAATCCGCCAGTGCTTTATATTTGCGTCCGTAGCACATCAGCATCCACTCACGGAATTCGGCTGCCGAAAAATCGCCCCCAAGGCTTTCCTCCAGCATCTCGATGGCCAGGTTCACATTGCCGCCCGAATAGCTGACGGCCCGTCCGGTCTTATCGGGGGGGTATCCAAAATGGCCGGTCAGGACGGCAGTCATGGAGGCGGGGTCCAGGGGCGGCACCTTTACCATTTGTGTACGCGAAAGGATGGTCAGGGGCAACTGGTCGGGTTTTTCGGCAATCAGGATAAAGAGTGTGCGCTCAGGGGGTTCTTCCAGTATCTTGAGGATCTTGGGAGCGGCTGAATGATAGAGCCGTTCGGCCATCCAGATGATCATCACCTTATATTTGCCTTCATAGCTCTTATAGCTGAGTGTACGGATGATCTCGTTGCATTCGTCCACACCGATCACGCCCTGTTTCTTTTCCGTTTCCATTTTCCGGTACCACTCGTTAAGGTCGGCGTAGAAATGCTTTTCGAAAAGGTAATCGCGCCACTGTCCGATATAATCCTTGCTGATCAGTTTCTTTTTTTCCCTGCTGATGATGATGGGATATGAAAAGTGCAGGTCGGGGTGGGCAAGGCGGGCAAACTGCCGGCAGGAAGGGCATACCCCGCAGGAATCGTTTCCGGAGCGATGGCTGCAGTTGATATACTGCGCGTAGGCGATGGCCAGGGCTAGCTTACCCGATCCGCCCGGTCCGGCAAAGAGCTGGGCATGGCTCACCCTGTTCTCATGAACGGTTTGAAGCAATTTTTGCTTCACCTGCTCCTGTCCGATGATTTCCGTAAACTGCATTTGAGGCTTTGTGTCCAAAGATAAAAAAAAAGCCTTCCCCACCGGGCAGGGAAGGCCGTCAGCAAGGTATTATTTTCTAAATATTCATCTTTTCTGCGCCCACTTTAGCGGCAAAAAACTGCCTGTTCATCCTGGCAATGTTGGTAACCTTGATCTCTTTGGGGCATTCCGCTTCGCAGGCGTAGGTATTGGTACAGTTTCCGAAGCCCAGCTCATCCATTTTGGCCACCATCATCTGCACCCTGCGGGCTGCTTCGATCTTACCCTGTGGCAGGAGGGCCAGCTGTGAGACCTTGGCCGAGACGAACAGCATGGCCGAGGCGTTCTTGCAGGCGGCCACGCAGGCACCGCAGCCGATGCATGCGGCGGCGTCCATGGCCAGGTCGGCATGTTCTTTCTTTACCGGAATGGCATTGGCATCCGGAGCACTGCCGGTACGCACCGTGATGTACCCGCCCGCCTGAATGATCTTGTCGAATGCCGTACGGTCGATCATCAGGTCTTTGATAACGGGAAAAGGCCTGGCGCGCCAGGGTTCTATCACGATGGTGGAACCGTCCCTGAAATTCCGCATATGCATCTGGCATACGGTAATGCCCTGGTCGGGCCCGTGGGGCCTCCCGTTGATGTACAGGCTGCACATACCGCAAATGCCTTCGCGGCAGTCGTGGTCGAAGGCGATCGGCAACTGAACCTGGTCAACAATACTTTCGTTCAGGATGTCGAGCATTTCCAGGAAAGAGGCATCGGCGGAGATGCCGGTCACCTTGTAAGCCACAAAACGGCCTTTTGCCTTTGCGTTTTCCTGTCTCCAGATCTTTAATGTAAAATCCATGTCGGGTATTTATTTTTCGTTTTACATAATGTTATTTATAATTCCGCTGCTTCACCTCGATACTTTCGTAGATGATCGGTTCTTTGTGAAGCACCGGGTCCTGGCCGGGGCCTTTATATTCCCATGCTGCGACGAACGTATAGTTTTTATCATCGCGCAGGGCTTCTCCTTCTGCAGTCTGGAATTCTTCGCGGAAGTGTCCGCCGCATGATTCATTTCTTTCGAGGGCATCCCTTGCCATGAGTTCGCCCAGGTCGAGGTAGTCGGCCATTCGCATGGCTTTGTCGAGTTCGATATTCAGTTCATCGATCCTGCCGGGGATGCGCACGTCTTTCCAGAATTCCTCCCTGAGTTCCCTGATCAGGACGATGGCCTTTTCGAGTCCTTCCCTGTTACGGGCCATGCCTACGTATTCCCACATGATATGGCCCAGTTTTCGGTGGAAGGTATCTACCGTCTGGTTTCCTTTCACGGCCATGAGTTTCTCATAGCGTTCCATCACCTCTTTCTCCGTTCTTTCGAATTCGGGATGGTCGGTGGGGATTCGGGCTACCTGGATCTGGTCGGCCAGGTAGTTTTGCAGGGTATATGGCAGGACGAAATAGCCGTCGCTAAGCCCCTGCATGAGTGCCGAAGCCCCCAGCCTGTTGGCGCCGTGGTCGGAAAAGTTGGCTTCGCCGGCGGCGAACAGTCCCGGGATGGTGGTCTGCAGCTCATAGTCGACCCAGATGCCGCCCATGGTATAATGCACGGCCGGATAGATCATCATGGGTGTTTCGTAGGGGTTGTCGTCCACGATCTTTTCATACATCTGGAAAAGGTTGCCGTAGCGTGCCTCGATCACTGCCTTGCCCAGTCGTTTGATGGCATCGGCAAAGTCGAGGTATACGGCCAGGCCGGTACTGCCCACCCCGTAGCCGGCATCGCAGCGTTCCTTGGCGGCCCGGGAGGCCACATCGCGCGGCACGAGGTTGCCAAAGGCGGGGTACCTTCTTTCGAGGTAGTAGTCGCGTTCTTCCTCCTTTATTTCGGTAGGCTTCATCTCGCCCTTCCTGATCTTTTCGGCATCTTCCAGGTTTTTGGGCACCCAGATACGGCCGTCGTTACGCAGGCTTTCGCTCATCAGGGTAAGCTTCGACTGGTAATCGCCATGCACCGGGATACAGGTAGGATGGATCTGTGTAAAGGAGGGGTTACCGAAGAAGGCCCCTCTTTTGTATGCCTGCCAGGCGGCGCTCCCGTTGGAGGTCATGGCCATGGTGGAGAGGAAAAAGACATTTCCGTAGCCGCCGGTGGCGATGACCACCGCATGGCCGAAATAGCGTTCGAGCTGTCCGTTCAGAAGGTTGCGGACGATGATGCCCCTGGCAAGGCCATCGATCACCACCAGGTCGACCATCTCGCGCCTGACGAACATCTCTACCGATCCTTTCTGTATTTCCTTGCTCAGGGCGCCGTACGCCCCCAGCAGAAGCTGCTGCCCGGTCTGGCCCCTGGCATAGAAAGTACGCGAAACCTGCGCACCCCCGAAGGAACGGTTGTCGGGCAAACCACCATAGTCGCGCGCAAAGGGAACACCCTGCGCCACACATTGGTCAATAATGTTGTTGCTCACTTCGGCAAGACGGTAAACATTTGATTCGCGGGCGCGATAGTCGCCACCTTTCACCGTATCATAAAAAAGCCTGTAAACGCTGTCGCCGTCGTTGGGATAGTTCTTGGCGGCATTGATCCCGCCCTGTGCGGCAATGCTGTGCGCACGACGCGGGCTGTCCTGTATGCAGAAGATCTTCACATTGAATCCCAGTTCACCAAGGCTGGCAGCCGCAGAAGCGCCTGCAAGCCCCGTCCCTACGACAATAACATCGATCTTTCGCTTGTTGGAGGGGTTGACCAGTTTCTGCTCCGATTTGTAATTGGTCCATTTCTCAGCCAGGGGCCCTGCAGGTATTTTGGGATCTAATTTCATGTCTGATGCAATTTAATGATGATGTATGATGATTAAATGAACAGGAAATACAAGGGAATGATGATAAAACCCAGGGGGACGACGATGGAATAGATCACACCCACCGCCTTGATCACAGGCGTGTATTTGCTGTGTGTAAGGCCGAGCGACTGAAACGCCGACTGGAAGGCATGGTTCAGGTGAAATCCGAGGATGATGATCAGCACAATGTAAAGAGCGGCATACCAGTTATTGCTGAACAGGTTAACGGCCATGTTGTAAAAGTCATGGTCGCTGTGAACGATGTTCGGCCCTGTGGGTGCCTGCGTCAGTCCCAGCTTGACAAAATAGAAGTTCACAAAATGGATGACCAGGAATACGAAGATGATGATGCCGGTATGTATCATATATTTGCTGAAAAAAGAGGTGTGAGAGAAGCCCTCCTTTTTGTAGCGCACCGGCCTGGCTATCCAGTTTTGTATCTGAAGGATAAAACCGTACAGGATGTGGATGATAAACCCGCCGAACAACACCACTTCAAAGACTTTTATCAGGATATTGCTCGTCATGAAGTGCACGGCGACCTCAAATATTTCCACGTGATTCCCCGTTAAGGGAAGGATGAACAGGTTAATGCCCAGGTGAACGACCAGGAATACCGCAAGAAAAAGTCCCGCAATCGCCATGATGTATTTCTTGGTCAGGGATGAGTAATGTAACAGATAGGCCATAACTAAATTTTTTACATTAAATGCCGGGTGTAAAACAGAAGCTTTTTCAAGAAAAAAACCGATTTGATTGGCAAACAAAATTAAGATATTAATTTTACCTGAAATAAAAAAGCAACCAGCCCTGTATAATTTTTACTGGTTTTAAATAATTTCGATATGACGCGTTATGAGCCCATTGATCCCGCCTTCTTTACGATAAACCGCAGGCATTTGCGTGATCGTCTGCCGGAGCGCAGCCTGGCCATATTTCATTCGGCTGATGAATACCCCAGGAACGGCGACCAGAATTTTCCTTTCAGGCAGCAGTCGGATCTTTTTTACCTGAGCGGCATCGACCAGGAGGAAACCATCCTTGTGCTTGCGCCCGGCCACCCCGAAACGGCATACCGCGAAATGCTTTTCATCAGGGAAACCACTGAGCAGACAGCTACCTGGGAAGGGCATAAGCTGACAAAGGAGGAAGCTTCGGCGATTTCGGGCATTGCGGGTGTTTACCGGGCGGGTGAATTTGAGTTTTATCTGAAAGACCTGATGTCGTGGGCCGAAGAGGTATTTCTGAATGCCAACGAGTACCCGAAGTATTTCAATCCCGTGCCATACAGGGACCTGCGTTTTTCGCAGGAGTTGACCCGGCGCTTTCCCGGCCACCGGTACGGGCGTGCAGCGCCATTGGTAACCGAATTGCGGCAGCGGAAGTCGGAAACCGAGATCGGCCTCATCAGGAAAGCGGGAGAGATAAGCGGACTGGCTTTTGAGCGGGTGCTGAAAGGCCTGAAGCCGGGCATGAAGGAATACCAGGTCCAGGCCATGATCGAATATGAATTCACATGGCATGCTGCAAACGGCAGTGCCTACCGGCCCATCATCGCTTCCGGCGCCAATGCCTGCGTACTCCATTATGTGGATAACAACCAGACCTGCGAAGACGGCGATTTGCTGCTGATGGATTTCGGCGCCGAATATGCCAACTATGCCGCCGACATCACCCGCACCATCCCGGTAAACGGCAGGTTCACCGCCAGGCAAAAGGACTGCTACGAAGCCGTGCTGCGGGTGCACGACAAGGCCATCGGGCTGCTCATGCCCGGAACCACCATCGATGCCATCAACAGGGAAGTTAACGGCATGATGGAAAAAGAGATGATCGGACTGGGACTCTTCACGGAGGCAGCGGTCAGGCAACAGGATCCCGAAAAACCGCTCTTCAGGAAATATTTCATGCACGGGACTTCGCACCATATCGGCCTTGACGTGCATGACGCCGGTTCAAAATACGACCCCTTGCTCCCGGGCATGGTGCTCAGTTGCGAGCCGGGCCTATACATACGCGAAGAAAATACCGGCATCAGGATAGAAAACGACATACTGATCACGGAGAACAAGCCGGTAAACCTGACAGAACATATACCGGTAACTGTGGCCGATATCGAATCACTGATGAAAAAACCATGATAATTGCCTGACGGGAGGAATGATCAGCTTGTTGTGTCGAGCAGCTTTTCAATCTCCTCTTTCAGCGAACGGTTCTCATCCTGCAGGTCTTTGACCCGGCCGTTCAGCGCATCCATTTCTTTCTTTTGCTTTTCGACAATGGCATTCAGGTTGTTCACAGACTCTTCGAGGCCGGTTTTTTCATCGATCAGCATGTCTTTTTGCTCACGGAGTTCAGCTGCTTCCTTCACCGAAGCTTCCAGTGCCTTGTTCAGCCGTTTGCATTCAGCGGCCGACTTTTCCATTTCGCCTTCCAGTTTCCGGATATTATTGATATATACGGTTATCCTGTCGCGGATGATGTCAAATTCTTTCACGCTTGCCATGACCAATGCTTTTTTTTATTGATTAATGACGATTTCTTTGCCGGTGATGATGATGTCGGGGTTCCCGATGCCGTTATCGGCAGCGATCTTCGTATAGAGCCCGCCATCGCCCAGGTATTTTTTGGCGATATCATAAAGGGTTTCCCCTTCTTTGATCACATGCCTGATCTCCCGGGGGGTTGCAGCCTCCTTTTCGGCTATCAGGGCGGCCTGCCTGGCAAGCAGTTCGGCATTGTTCACTTTTAACTGCTGGTTTTCGGCTGTGAGGAGTGCCATGGCAGTTTCCTGATCGGCCAGTTTTTGTTTGTCTTCGGCTGAGGTCCCCGGCGAACCCGCGAATAGAAGGATCAGCAGTGCAGCCGCCACGGCAATGACGAACAACACGATAAAGATCATGCTTAATTTTCGTTGCCTGCGGAGTGAGCCGGCAATCCTATCCAGGGAATGGTAGGCAGTGAGATCCGCTCCACAGGAAGGGCAGGCCGTTGTACCGGCCTTCAAGCCCTTGTGATTACAAACAGGACAATCCATAATATAATGCTTTAGGGGTTATAACAGCTTGCTGGTAAATATACTGAATATTTACCCACAAAGCAAGTGATTTATTGATTTTCAGCAGGTTTATTGAGAACGGGGAACGCTGATGGCTGATAATTGATCGCTGATCGCTGATATTTGAAGTGTTGTGAAAACGCTTGTTATCACAAACCGAATAAAAATTGTATGTAAAATCAGGTTCTAGGTGCGGAGTGTCCCGCGAACCAAATTCGACCCACGAATAAATTCGTGGGCTATGATATTTATCATTTAACCACCGAGGTCTCGGGGCAGGCACTGAAACCCCGAGTAATCGGGGCAGGCACTGAAACCACCGAGTTCTCGGGGCAGGCACTGAAACACTGAAACACTGAAACCACCGAGGTTTCGGGGCAGG
>CAZHFC010000006.1:0-100404 GCA_964531985.1 uncultured Bacteroidales bacterium | reverse complement strand
AATCAAATCCGTTTACTTCCGCTATTTTTTATCAACGAAAATAGCCAAACTCAAGACCCACGAATAAATTCGTGGGCTATGATATTTATCATTTAGCCCCCTATTCCCGGGGCAGGCACCGAAACACTGAAACACTGAAACACTGAAACAGTGAAACACTGAAACACTGTTGATTCGGTGATTTGTTTAGGTAAGGTACCGGATTCCGGGAAAAGTGTTCCATGGTTACACGGTTACATGGCTGTGTGTGGGTGTGGGTTGGAGTAAAGTATCTGAACCAGCATAACAGTTTAACCCACGAGGTTTCGGGGCAGGCACTGAAACCCCGAGTAATCGGGGCAGGCACCGAAACACTGAAACACTGAAACACTGAAACACTGAAACACTGAAACACTGTTGATTAGGTGATTTGTTTAGTCGAAAGGACGAATTACCATCCCGCTAGAGCGGGATTCGTTCGACTAAGCCTTTTTATTTCGCTTCGCTCATGAAAAGGCAGTCTCACGAATTTAACCCTTTAGCCATTTAACCCTTTAGCCATTTAACCCTTTAGCCATTTAACCCTTTAGCCATTTAACCATTTATCTCTCCGTCACGTTGCCCTGTTCCAGTTTCGACTTGAAATAATCGTAAATCTCGAACTGTGCCCTGTGGGGGGTCGGGTCAGGGGTTTTCCGGTAATGGTTCATGCTGTCGCTCCCCAGGTATCGTGCCTGTGTGTTGTCGCGAAGCTGGATCTCTAACAGATCCATCAGTTCTTTCCTGATATCTTCGTCGATGACCGGGCAGATCACTTCCACGCGGTGGTCAAAGTTGCGCGGCATCCAGTCGGATGAGGCAATATAGTATTTGTGATGGCCTCCGTTGCAAAAGACGAATATCCTCGAATGCTCGAGGTATTTGTCAACGATGCTGAATGCCTCCAGCGATCCGGCGATCTCGCTGTCGTCAGGATCGAGGATGCAGATGCCGCGAACGATGAGCTTTATCTTTACCCCTGCTGTTGCGGCTTCATGGAGTTTACGGGTGATCTTCTTATCGGAAATGCTGTTCATCTTCAGGATGGCCCAGGCCTCTTTTCCTTCCCTGGCTGCCTGCATCTCATTGTCGAGCATGCCGGTAAAGAAATCCCTCACGCTGAAAGGGGCCACGATCAGGTTCTCAAAGCTGGGCATGATGAATTTGGACTCGAAGAGGTGGAAAACCTTGTTCACTTCCGTGGTGATGGCCTGGTTGCCGGTAAGCAGGCTTTCGTCGGCATAGATCCTGGCGGTGGATTCATTGAAGTTCCCGGTGCTGATATTGGCGTAATAGATATCCTGATCGTTTTCTTTTCTCCTGATCAGCAACAGCTTGCTGTGTACCTTGAAGCCGGGGATGGTCTGTATGACCTTGGCGCCTTCTTCCTGCAGGCGGTTGGTCCAGTAAATGTTGGCCTCCTCGTCGAAGCGCGCCTGCAGCTCCATGAATACGGTCACTTCTTTGCCGTTGCGGGCGGCGTTGATGAGTGTATTCATAACGCTCGAACCTTCGGCGGCACGGTAGAAGGTCATTTTGATGGCCCTGACAAGCGGGTCGATGGATGCTTCGCGCAGCAGGTCGATGATATATTGGAACGACTGGTAAGGATAATGCAGCATGATGTCCTTTTCCCTGATCACCTCGATGATGCTCTTGTGGGGAGGCAGGTCTTTATGCGGGAGTGGCGGGCTTGGCGGATACCTGAGGTCTTCGCGGCCAAGGCGGGGAAAATCCATAAAATCCTTGAAGTTATGGTATCGCCCCCCGGCCCTGACATTGTCGCGTTTCGAAATGTTGAGCCTCTTCATCAGTATCTTCAGCAGCGGTTCGGGTATCTCGCTGTCGTAGACAAACCGCACGGGAACACCCTTTTTGCGCTGTTTCACGCTCTCGCTCATCAGCTCCAGAAAGCTCTTCGAAACATCATTGTCGATGTCCATTTCCGCATCGCGTGTGAACTTGATGGTATAGGCCTTGTAGGAGTCATACCCGAATACCGAAAAGATGTCGCCAAGGCAATACCGGATCACATCATCAAGCAGGATGATGTACTTTTTATTAATTTTCTCGGGGAGGATGATGAACCTCGACAATGAACCGGTTGGCACGGTGATCAGTGCATAATGGCTTTTGATTTTTTTCTTCCTGCTTTTCAGGTCAATGGCCAGGTGTATGGCGGCATCCCTGAGGGTGTCGGGGTTGATGAAGTTGTCGAGCATGAGCGGGAAGAGGTTGGGGCGTACTTTTTCTGAAAAAAGCCGATGAACATAGGCTCCCTGTTCATGGTCGAGGGTTTTCTCGTTCAGCAGGATAATGTTTTCCTCTTCGAGTCTGATCTTTACCTTTTCCCAGGTTTCATTGAACCTGACCTCTTGTTTTTCAACGATCTCGGCAATCTCTTCAAGCAGGGCCGCGGTAATGTTTCCGGTAATGCCGTTCCTGATCTCGTAATTGAGCACCCGGCGGAGTGTGGCCACCCTGACCCTGAAAAATTCATCGCGGTTGTTTGAAAAGATGCCAAGGAACTTGATCCTTTCAATAAGCGGGGTGGTCTCGTCCATGGCTTCCTGCAGCACGCGTTCGTTGAAGTCGAGCCAGCTTATTTCCCGGTTGATGAATTTTGAGTCGTCGAATGCCATTGTTATAAAGTCTTAGACTGATTTGGGTGTAAAGATAATTGAAATCCGATTTCACGGCCATAGCCGCCATTGCGTTATTCTCAATGATGCCCGGCAACGGGATCAGAGTTCTTTGGGTGCCACTACAAAATTTGTCTGCCGGGCAGCCATGGGGAGGTTGATCCAGAAATCGGTTTTGAAGGTAATGGATACGATGCCGGAAGTGGGAAGCCAGTCGATCTTCTCCTCCAGGAACTGGTTGGCAAAATTGGTGAAAGTCGGATTGTGCCCCACCATCATTATTGTATCGATGTCGTCGCTCAGGTCGAAAAACTGGTCGTACAGCTTTTCGGCGCTGGCATGATAGACCTGTTTGGATACAATGATCTTATCTTCGGGAAAGCCCAGGGCATGGGCAATGATCCTTGCGGTTTCATGGGCTCTCACGGCATGGCTGGTGATGATAAGGTCAACCCTTACATCATTTTCGAGCAGGTAATCAATCACCTTTTTGGTTCTTTTCTTTCCTTTTTCGAGCAGGGGCCTTTGCTCATCCGGCAGTTCCGGATAACTCCATGATGATTTTGCGTGTCGTACAAGCAGCAGGGTCTTCATGGTACGCTTTGTTTAGGGATCGACGGTCATAAAAATACACTTTTGTGATATACGTTTGCCGTTACGTATGTTAAGATATTGTTATGTTTCACGAAGCGGTATGGGTTTTGCGGTATGCGGTGGGCGGTACCCGGCGCTTTTTCATCCCTGTTTGTGCAGCCCGTCGAAGCGAAGAACCCTCCTGGAGGGACAGCCCGCAACGCCTATCCTACCATGCAAAAATGGGGAATTCCGTCATCATGCTGTTGACCTTTTCGCGGACCTGCCCGATCAGTTTGTCGTTTTCGAGATTGTTGATCACCTCGTCGATCATGTCTACGATGGGTTCCATATGTTCCTCTTTCAGTCCCCTTGTGGTGATGGCCGGTGTACCCACGCGCAGGCCGGAGGTCTGAAAGGGCGAGCGGCTGTCGAAGGGCACCATGTTCTTGTTTACCGTAATGTCGGCCCTTACAAGGGTGTTTTCAACGGTACGTCCGTTCACATCCGGGAATTTGGTGCGCAGGTCGATCAGGATCAGGTGGTTGTCGGTGCCGCCCGAGATCACGTGATAACCCCTGTCGACAAAGGCTTTTGCCATCACATCGGCATTTTTCTTCACCTGCAGTATATATTCGAAGAATCCGTTGGTGAGGGCTTCGCCGAAGGCGACGGCCTTGGAGGCGATCACATGTTCGAGCGGGCCGCCCTGTATACCGGGAAATACGGCGGAGTTGATCACCTGCGACATCATTTTTATCTCTCCTTTGGGCGTGGTCAGCCCCCATGGGTTTTCAAAGTCCTCGCCGATCAGGATCATGCCGCCGCGCGGCCCGCGAAGGGTCTTATGTGTGGTGGTGGTGATGATGTGGCAGTGTGGTACGGGGTCGTTCAGAACGCCTTTGGCGATGAGCCCGGCGGGATGCGCAATGTCGGCCATCAGGATGGCGCCCGTCTGGTCGGCAATGTCGCGCATGCGTTCGAAATCCCAATCGCGCGAATAGGCCGAAGCACCGGCAAGGATCAGCTTTGGCTTCTCCCGCAGGGCCACCTCCTCCATCTTGTCATAGTTGATGGTGCCTGTATCTTCTTCAACACCGTAGGCAACGGGATTGTAGAGGATGCCGGAGCTGTTGACCGGCGAGCCGTGCGACAGATGCCCGCCGTGGGAAAGGTCCAGACCGAGGAATTTGTCGCCCGGCTTGAGGCAGGCCAAAAACACCGCCATGTTGGCCTGGGCGCCCGAATGAGGCTGTACGTTGGCGTATTCGGCACCAAACAATTCTTTGGCGCGGTCAATGGCAAGCTGTTCAGTTTCATCAACAAACTGACAACCCCCATAGTAACGCTTGCCGGGATAGCCCTCGGCATATTTGTTCGTCATGCATGAACCCATGGCTTCCAGCACCTGGTCGCTCACAAAGTTCTCGGAAGCGATCAGCTCAATGCCGTCGCGCTGCCTGTCCTGTTCTTTCCTGATAATCTCAAATACTGCCTTATCTCTTTCCATGATGGGTATTTTTTGTTTTGCAAGGCAAAATTAATAGAAATAAAGTATACGGCAAAGAAAGAGCGGTTTAAAATGGCTTCCGCTGCGCGGAAGATTGTCGATTTTCCCCGTCCCCCGTCCCAGAGCCTGCCCCGAGCCCTTCACTTCGTTCAGGATAAACTCCGCCGGGGGGCGTCATCCCGTCCCCCGGCACCATTTCCCCGCCGGTTTTCCTTCCATTCCGGCCAATACTTTAACTTTGCACGGCACGTTGTTAATGTAATGAGAAGAAAACTACTTTTCATATTGGGAATGATGGCGGTGTTTGTGGCCCGGCCGCAGGCCGTCAGCTATTTTGCCTGCATTGAGGTGCTCGACGGGAACGATGTCAGGCTGCGCTGGCGCTCACCGGTCGATGAAGATACCTTTGTCCTCTATGAGATCTACCATACCACCCTGTCGAATCCCGATGAATTCCAGATTGCCGGACAGGTGGTAAACTATTACGACACCACTTTTATCCACACGGCTTCTTCCGCCGGGCAGCAACAGAACCTGTATTATATCAAGACCGTTCAGAATGCGCTTCCCGATATCCTTTCCGACACCCTGCGCACCATGCACCTTACCGTGAACAATGCCGACCCCAACCTGGCCCGGCTTAGCTGGAATGCAGTGCGCAACCCCCTGCCGCAGGGCTCCGGCCCGTATTTTCATGTGCTGATGCGCAACCCCGTTACAGGCTTCAGCCTGGTCGACTCCACCCTCGATACCCAGTTTGATATACCGCTTGCCGTGTGCCGCGACACTTTTTATTTCCGTGTGGAAATGCCGCGGGAAGGTGGTTGTGTTTTCACTTCCAACATTGCCTCGGCGGTTTTCCAGGACATCACGCCACCGCCCATGCCCATGCTCGATTCGGTCAGCATAAACCCCTTTACGGGCGAGGCCATACTGGGCTGGAGCCGGAGCCCGGCGGGCGATGCCGGGGGATATGTGATCTATCATGTACAGGATGGGATCAACGATACGCTGGCGTTTATAGATGGTGGTGAAAACACCTCCTATACCGACCTTTCCTTCGATCCCTGCCTCGAGAACCGCTCATATGCCATCGCCGCCTACGACACCTGCAACAACATCAGCCCCGGCAGCTACGACATTCCCCTTCGTACCATCCTCCTGCAGGAAGTCCTGTTTGATCCGTGTGCGCTCAGCAATACGCTTTCGTGGAGCCCCTATATCAATATGCAGCCCTCCCTGCAGTCTTACCATTTGCTCCTTTCTGTCAACGGGGATCCTTTCGTCCTTCTGGCTGAGCTTCCGGCGACTGAAATTTCATTTGTCCATGAAGGCTTGCAGCCCGGCAGCACCTACCGGTATTTTGTCAGAGCTTTCGGCCAGGGCGGGCAGCCAAGCTCTTCATCCTGCATGAAGGAATTTACTCCCTGGCCTTACCTGCAGCCGGTTTCGAACCGGCTTGGAAATGTTTCGGTAAATGCCAATACTTCGGTAACGGTATCCATGTTACCCGACACGCTGGCATATGTGTCCTTTGTCAGGCTTTTCAGGTCGGAACAGGCTTCGGGCCCTTTTGAACTGCTTGCCACGCTCGAACCCGGCGGTTCGGCCATGCTCAGCTATGACGATGCGACGGCCAATGTTAACAGTCTCAGCTATTATTACCGTTCTGAACTTACCGACAGTTGTGGCAATGAAGTATTGCCATCCAACCTGATGCGGACCATCCTGCTAAGCGGAACGAAAAGCAGCGCCATGCGTAATGAACTTCAATGGAACGCCTTTGAGGGATGGACGCCGGGGGTTGCCGGCTATGAGGTTTTCAGGGCGCTGAATGAGGACGGCCCCTTTGAACTGATCGCGCAAACCACTGCGGCTGAATTATCCTTCGATGATGACATCAGCGATGTGTCGGACGGACTGAGTCGGCTCCGGTACAGGGTCAGGGCCCTTGAAGATGCTGAACCGGGACTTTTCAGCTGGTCGAACGAGATCGTTATCGAATACAGCCCCGCACTTTTCCTGCCAAACGCCTTCACCCCCGGTGGAAAAAACCCTGTTTTCAGGCCACTGGGAACCTTTGCCGATCTTACCGAATACAGCTTCGAGGTATATGACCGCTGGGGAGGGTTGCTTTTTGTAAGCCGTGATCTCGGCACAGGATGGGACGGAACATACAAAGGTTCACCGGCGCCTGCCGGCGTGTATGTTTGCGTGATCCGCTACACCGGGGCCGGAAGCGGTGCCGGTGTCCTGAAATCCACCTTTATCCTTATCCGCTGATTTGCCGCGACTGCCTGCTTCGCTCTCTTTAACAATAATTAATAAGGTGCCAGCCTTTTTTTTAATACCTTTGCAGGTCAAAAAAACGCGTATTATGGATCAAGATATGCAGAAGTTCACCGGCGAAGGCCTGACCTATGACGATGTTCTTGTATTGCCGGCTTATTCAGAAGTACTTCCAAGGGATGTTGACGTTTCTACATATTTCTCGCGCAACATACAGTTGAATATCCCCATCGTGACGGCTGCCATGGATACCGTTACGGAGTCGAAGATGGCCATCGCCATTGCCCAGGAAGGCGGCATTGGCGTATTGCATAAGAATATGACCATCGAAGAACAGGCCAGCGAGGTGAAGAAGGTCAAACGTGCCGAAAACGGGATGATCCTCGACCCCATCACCCTGAACGAGGATGCCCTGGTGAAGGATGCATGGGACATCATGAAGGAATACAATATCGGTGGCATACCGGTCGTAAATGCCCGGCATGAATTGGCCGGCATCGTCACCAACCGTGACCTGCGTTTCGAGGACAATCCCGGCCGGCCGATCGTTGAGGTGATGACCAGGGAAAACCTGATCACCGTATCGGAGTTCATCGACTTTGAAAAGGCGGCCGACATCCTGCAGAAGCACCGCATTGAGAAGCTTCCCGTGCTCGACAAGGACAAGCGGCTGGTAGGGCTGATCACCTACAAGGATGTCATCAAGATCAAGTCAAAGCCCAATGCCTTCAAGGATGACCGTGGCCGGCTCCGTGCCGCGGCTGCCGTAGGGGTTGCTCCTGACACCCTCGACAGGACAGCCGCCCTGGTTGATGCGGGTGTTGATGCCATCGTGATCGACACGGCCCATGGCCATACAAAGGGTGTAATAGAAATGGCCCGCAGGATCAAGGCTACCTTCCCTGATATCGACCTCGTTGTGGGAAATATCGGCACTGCCCAGGCTGCCCTTGCCCTGAAAGATGCCGGCGCCGACGCCGTGAAGGTTGGCATCGGTCCCGGCTCCATCTGCACCACCCGGGTGATCGCAGGTGTTGGTGTGCCGCAGCTTACCGCCATCTACGAGGTTTCCAAAGTGCTCAGGGATTCGGGTATCCCCGTGATCGCCGATGGAGGCATCCGCTATACCGGCGATATCGTCAAAGCCCTGGTAGCCGGAGCCAGCACCATCATGGCAGGTTCCCTCTTTGCAGGCCTGGATGAATCACCGGGCGAGACCATCATCTATGAAAGCCGGAAATATAAGACATACAGGGGCATGGGCTCCATCGAATCCATGCAGAAAGGATCAAAAGACCGCTACTACCAGGATGCCGAAGATGATATCAAAAAACTCGTACCCGAAGGCATCGTCGGGAGGGTGCCATATAAAGGCATGCTCTCGGAAGTGATCCACCAGATGGTGGGCGGGTTGAGGGCAGGCATGGGATATGCCGGCTCCAAAAATATCATGTCGCTCCGGGATGCACGATTCATACGCATCACCACGGCAGGAATGGTCGAAAGCCATCCGCACGACATCACCATCACCAAGGAAGCCCCCAATTACAGCAGATAAATTAAACTTAATAACCCCGTAAGTATCCAATTATCATGAAAAAGATCGTTTCTCAGTTTTTCTTATCCTTTGTTTTGATCACCTTTTTCTTCAATTTGCAGGCACAGAAAACGGATGACAGGGCACTGATCAGCGTTGGCGATGAGATCGTCACGGTAAGTGAATTCATGAGTATCTATCAGAAAAATAACGTAAACACCGAGATTTCTGATAAAAAATCCCTTAAGGAATACCTCGATCTGTATATCAATTTCAGGTTGAAGGTTAAAGAAGCCCGTGATCTCGGCATGGATACGGCAAAGTCTTTTACCGATGAATTGTCGGGATACAGGAAACAGCTGGCCGAGCCTTACTTCAATGACCAGGAGGTGACGGACGAATTACTGCAGGAAGCATACGACCGCCTGCAATATGACGTGAGGGCCAGCCATATCCTGATCAGCCTCGACGAAAATGCCCTTCCGGCCGATACCCTCGCTGCCTATAACCGTATCATGGACATCAGGGAACGGATACTGGCCGGCGAGGATTTCGCATCCGTAGCTGCGGAAGTGTCTGATGACCCTTCGGCCCGCGACAGGGAAGAGCAGGGGCAGGCACCGGCTAGAAAAGGCAATGGGGGAGACCTGGGCTTTTTCACGGTCTTCGATATGGTATACCCTTTCGAAACGGGAGCCTATAATACGGCCGTGGGCGAAATATCCATGCCTGTCAGGACAGCCTACGGATACCACATCATCAAAGTGACCGATAAAAGGGATGCCCTTGGAAAGGCTACCGTGGCACACCTCTACATCGCCCTGCCGAAGAACGCCACGGCACAGGATTCGGCCAGGAAAAAAGAAGAGATCGACAACCTTTATGAACGCCTGCTTAACGGCGAAAACTATATTGAACTGGTAAAAGAGTACTCCGACGACCGGGGATCCAAAGACAAGGGCGGCGTGCTGCCGCGTTTCGGCTCAAACAGGATGGTGCCCGAATTTATCGTTGCCGTATCGATGATCGCTGATTCGGGCGGGTATTCGGAACCTGTGCTGACCAGCTTCGGCTGGCACATCCTGAAGCTTATCGACCGGAAACGCCCCGGAGAATACAAAGTGGAGGTGCTGGACCTGAAGCGCCGCATGACAAAGGACATCCGTGCGGGAAAAAGCAGGGAATCGGTCATCAACAGGATCAAGGCCGAATATGGATTCAGGGAGTTCCCCGAAAACCTCAGAAAACTCTATAATGCCCTGGACACATCCTTCCTGGCCGGCGAATGGAGCGCTGATAAGGTGGCTGGCATGGAAAAGAAGATCTTCCAGCTTGGCGATAAAAAATATACCCAGTACGACTTTGCCCTTTACCTGGAAAATATCCAGAAGCGGCGCGCCACATCGCCCCTGGAAACATTCTTTTACAACCAGTACAGTGAATATGTCGACGGGGAATGCATCAGCATGGAAGACCGGAACCTGGAAAAAAAATACCCGGAGTTCAGGATGCTGATGAACGAATACCGCGACGGCATATTGTTGTTTAACCTTACCGATGAAAAGGTTTGGAGCAAAGCGGTAAAAGATACCCTGGGGCTCAAGGCATTTTATGATGCCAACCGCAACAGGTATATGTGGGGCGAAAGGGTCGAAGCCCAACTCGTGATACTGAATGACCCGGCGATGGAAAAAGATATCCGTCAGGCCGTTACTCGTGCCGTCGCCAGAAAGAAAAGCCTGCATGAAAGCGGTATCGATACCCTGCAGCATGTGATTGTCGAAAGCGGCGTTTATGCCAGGGGCGACAATGGTTTTGTGGATGCCATCGAATGGAAAACGGGCCAAAGCGAAGCCAGGCCGCTCACTGCCTTCAATGACATATACGACGGGCGTTCGCACAATGAAAGTTCCATCATCTTTGCCCTCATCACGAAAATCAGGGAACCTGAACCCAAAAGCCTCAACGAAGCACGCGGACTGGTAACTTCCGACTACCAGAACCGGCTCGAAGAAGAATGGATACGCGCACTGAAAGAAAAATACCCGGTGGTGATACATGAAGAAGTGCTGGATGATATATATTAGGCTTTTTATCCTGCAGGCAGTGGTCCTCGCAGTCCTTGCATTGCCATCCTGTAACAATACAGGCAATTCAGGAAGTGGAGAGGTGCTTGTGCGGGTTTACGACAGGTATTTGTATGAATCCGACCTTGAAGGGCTGGTGCCGGAAGGGACTTCGGCACGCGACAGCCTCACCATGGTCAGGACCTTCATCCAGAACTGGGTCGATAAGGAACTCATCGTGCGGAAAGCAGAAGAAAACCTGCCCGGAGAACTCAGGAACTTCGACCGCAAGCTGCAGGATTACCGGAACAGCCTCATCATCTTTGAATATGAAAAGATGCTGGTGCGGCAGGAACTCGACACCATGATCAGCCCTGAATTGATCGGTATCTACTACGAAGATCATAAGAGTGCCTTTTTACTCAAAAAGGATATATTGCTGATGGACTATGTTGTACTGAACCCCGACTCACCCGGGGCAGGCAAGATCAGGCAGTGGTTCCGGTCGGAAGAACCGGCATTGAAGGATTCCCTGACCCTTTATTGCAGCAGGTATGCCGAATCCTTTAACCTCCTGAACGAGGTTTGGATGGATCTGAAGGAAATGGGCGATATCGTTCCGGTCGAAAATTATTCCTTCGGTGATTATGCCGCGAATAAACGTTATCTCGAAAGCCGCGATACGGCATATTTATACCTTGTCGGCGTGCGCGATTACCGGCCGGCCGACAGTATCGCACCCCTGCAATTCGTGGAAAAGGAGATCAGGAACATGATACTGAACAGAAGGAAAAAGGATCTGATATTGAACATGCGGCAGGGGGTGCTGGAAGATGCCATCCTGAATAACCAGGTTGAGATATATTGAGAACAGGCAATAAAGCGAGGATAATAATGTTAAAAAAACACATGATAACCCTTAGAATAAAAAATCCTGCCGCAGCATTGCTGATGGCGGCCTTCCTTGTGGTGGCCGGTAAACCGTCAGGAGCACAGGAAAACATGATCATTGACGAGGTGGTTGCAGTGGTTGGGAAAAACATCATCCTGGCGAGCGACATCGAGAACCAGTATTTTCAGTACAGGCTGCAAAGCGGAGTGATGGGCGGGCAAAGCTCGGTGCGCTGTCAGATGCTTGAGAATATGTTATTCCAGAAACTCCTGCTTGACCAGGCAGAGATCGACTCGGTAGAGGTAACCGATGTGCAGATACAGCAAACAATGGATCAGCGCCTGCGCTACTTCATTGCACAACTCGGCTCGCGCGAGCGCTTTGAAGAGTATTACGGTAAATCAATTGCCGAATTCGAGGAAGAGTTCAGGGATGAGGTAAAGAACCAGCTATTGGTCGAATCCGTCAGGAACGACATCGTAGCCAAGGTTGCGGTTACACCCTCCGACGTAAAGAGTTTTTTCAGGAACCTTCCCGCCGACAGCATTCCTCTTGTAAATTCAGAGGTGATCATCGGAGAGATCGTACGCACGCCGCCTGTCAGCCTTGAACAAAAGCTGATAATCAAGGAGCGGCTGCGTGAGCTGCGCGCACGTGTGCTGGCCGGGGAAAATTTTTCCACCCTGGCCATCATGTATTCCGAAGACCCGGGATCGTCGAATAAAGGCGGTGAACTTGGCTTCTATGGCAGGGGTGAACTCTACAAGGAATTCGAAGCCGTAGCGTTCAAGCTCGATAAGGGCGAGGTGTCGGAAATCGTTGAAACATCAGCCGGTTTCCACATCATTCAACTCATCGAACGAAAAGGAGAATATGTTAACGTAAGACATATCCTGCTCAGGACAAAGGTTGCACCCGAAGACCTCGCCATGGCCAAAGCATATCTCGATACCGTGGCAATCCTGGTCAGAAGCGATTCCATCAGCTTCGATGAGGCGGTGCTGGAATATTCCGATGCTGATAACAAGAACAGCGGCGGACTGCTCATTAACCCGATGACGGGTACCACCCGTTTTGAGGTCTCCGACCTTGACCCGCAGGTCTCTTTCGTGGTCGATAAACTCCAGGAAGGGGAAATCTCAAATCCGGTATTGATGCAGACCGAAGACGGGAGGGAAGCATACCGGCTGCTGTACCTGAAGAAACGGACACTGCCGCACAGGGCAAACCTTAACGAAGACTATAACCGCATACAGGAATGGGCCCTGATCGAAAAACAGACCGGGGCCTTCAGGGAGTGGGTGAACAAAAAAGCCGGAAAAACCTATGTGCGGCTCAATCAAAAATACAGGGATTGTGAATTCGAATATGATTGGTACGGCCTCGCCGACTGATCATCATGATGAAAGGCAAAGATGAAAAAAGAACAGTATAAGTCGGATGTCGAAGCAGTTGATGCGCTGGTACTCAAGTACGGGGAACTGAAAGAGCAGATCGGCAAAGTGATTGTCGGGCAGGAAGAGGTGATCCGCGATGTGGTCATCTCCATCTTCAGCCGTGGCCATGCCCTTTTGGTGGGCGTTCCCGGCCTGGCGAAAACCCTGCTGGTGAATACCATTGCAAACGCACTGGGATTGAGCTACAGCCGTATACAGTTTACCCCCGACCTCATGCCTTCCGATATCATCGGTACGGAAATCCTCGATGAGAACAGGGCATTCAGGTTTTTCAGGGGACCGGTATTTGCCAATATTATCCTGGCGGATGAGATCAACCGAACACCGCCCAAAACACAGGCAGCGCTGCTCGAAGCCATGCAGGAAAAGGCCATTACCGTGGCAGGCAAGAACTATAAACTGAGCGAACCGTTCTTTGTGCTGGCAACGCAAAACCCGATCGAGCAGGAAGGCACATACCCCCTGCCTGAGGCCCAACTCGACCGCTTCATGTTCAACATCTGGCTCGATTACCCTTCCTTCGCCGATGAAGTGAAGGTTGTGAAGAGCACAACTTTCAAAGATATGCCCTTACCCGAAAAGGTGCTCGATGGTGAAGAGATCATCTTCTTCCAGGACCTGGTAAGGAAAATACCCGTAACGGACCATGTTTATGAATACGCGGTACGCCTGGCCTCCATGACCCGGCCCGGAACGCCACAGGCACACAGCCTGGCAAATGATTTCCTGAACTGGGGAGCCGGGCCAAGGGCCTCGCAGTATATGATACTGGGAGCCAAATGCCATGCGGCCCTGCATGGCAAATATGCCCCCGACATTGAAGATGTCAGGGCCGTTGCCATACCGGTGCTCAGGCACAGGATCGTGCGCAATTATAAAGCCGAAGCGGAAGAAATGAGCGTGGAGGATATCATCGGAAAGTTGATGAACAGCCTCAGCTGAGAAAAATATGAATAACAACCGGATTTAATCAAAAGCCATAGATTCTTTCAATTAATAACACAATGAAAAACTACAGGATATATATCGCGCTGGCTGTTGTTGTAACAGTCGTGATATTGCTTTTCGTGTTTTTTGGATCACCCCGCGGGGAGGACCAGGCAATAAAAGTCCCCGTTAAATCGGGCCGTTTTGAGATACAGGTAACGACTTCGGGTGAACTGGAGGCAAAAAGTTCGGAAAAGATCCTTGGACCGAGCGGGCTGAGGAATTTCAGGATATGGAATGTCAAGATCGACGACATCATCCCCGACGGTACGGTAGTGGATTCGGGCGATTACGTGGCGACACTCGACCGCTCGGAATTAACGAGCAGGCTGAAGGATAACGAACTCGACCTGGAATCGCTGGATAATCAGTTTACAAAAACCCAGCTCGACACCACCATGGAACTGCGCAATGCCCGCGACGAGCTGGTCAACCTGCATTATAACCTCGAAGAAAGACAGATCACGGTCGACCAGTCGATCTATGAGCCGCCCGCTACCCAGCGACAGGCCAGGATCGACCTCGACAAGGCGCAGCGCGCCTTCGACCAGTCGAAGGAAAACTATGAGCTGAAACTTGAAAGGGCCAGGACCAACATGGCCGAAATTAACACCAAACTCCGTAAGGCTCGAAACGAATACCAGGAAATGCTTGATCTGCTCGAACAGTTCACCATAATCGCCCCCAAAGCCGGAATGGTGATCTACCGCCGCGACTGGAACGGGCAGAAACAGGGAATAGGTGCCAGCATCAACGTGTGGGATCCCATCGTTGCCGAATTGCCCAACCTCAAAGAGATGAAGTCAAAAACCTATGTGAACGAGATCGACATCAGCAAGGTGCAGACCGGCCAGCCGGTTTTGATCGGCGTTGATGCCTTCCCCGATAAACAATATACGGGCAAGGTTACCGAGGTGGCCAACATCGGCGAGCAAATGCGGAACTCCAATGCAAAGGTCTTTGAGGTCATCATCGAGGTGAACGAGTTCGACTCTATCCTGCGCCCGGCCATGACCACCAAGAACACCATCATCACCGACGTGATCGACAGCGTGCTCTTCCTCCCGATCGAGTGCATCCACAGCAACGACAGCCTGTCTTTTGTATACATCGACCGGATAAAGCAGCAGGTGATCCTGGGTAAAACCAACGAAAACGAGATCATCATCCGCGCGGGACTGCAAGAAAACGACATGGTATACCTGGTTCCGCCCGAAAATGCCGATGATTACAGGCTGGTGCCATTGGATACGGCCATCCTGAACCATTTCCGCCGCCTGGATGAAAAGGAGGAGGTGAAGCAGGAAAAACCTAAAGAGCTTACTCCTGAGGAGGTCATGGAGATGACAAAGGATATGACACCTGAGGAACGAAAGAAACTCTTACAGGAAAACCCTGAGCTGATGAAGAAAATGATGCCTGCAGGAGGCCAGCAAGGCAGGAGGCCGGGAGGTGGAGGCAAGAGGCAGGGGTAATAATTGCCGGGACTGAATCAATTCCAAACTTCTGGTTGGAAATCGATGAAACACATCGTATGCCCCGGCTTTGGGATGTTGTGGTGAACTTCCTTTCCCCAGTAAATATGCATGGTTATTTTACCAGTACCGGTCAATCAGTGACCCGGCACATGTGAAATTTCATTATTTTTGTGATATAGGATGCAGCTAATTTGTAATCTCAACAGAGTATTCCTGCAAGACAATGTCTACGCTGTATAAAATTAAAAGCAAGCTGCGATACCAGTATATTATTAGTATCGCACTCATTATTGCCATCGCAATACCTTGCTTTCTTCTCGAAAAATACATAGGCAATAAGGTGGTTGCCCTGATCCTTCTGCTGGCTGTATCTATTCTTGCCATGCTCTTCGACATCTTGCCTGTAATGGTTACGGCAATTTTAAGTGCTTTGCTGTGGAATTTTTTCTTTATACCGCCATTATACAAATTTACCATTGGAACTCCTGAGGATGTGTTGCTCTTCATGATGTATTTCGCAATCGCAATGATGAACGCCGTGCTTACTTCAAAGATCAAGAAAGCCAACCTGAAAGTAAAGGAGAAATTGGAGAGGGAAAAGACAATCAAACTGTATAATACTTTACTGAATTCATTGTCGCATGAGCTGAGAACCCCTATTTCAACGATCATAGGAGCTGTCGACGCTTTAAAAGAAACAACACCAAGATTATCAGAAATGGATCAGAATGATCTGTTATCAGAGATTAGCATTGCTAGTTTAAGGTTAAACAGACAGGTTGAAAACCTCTTGAATATGAGTAGGCTGGAATCGGGATTTATTAAGCCGCAACTTGATTGGTGTGATATGAATGAGCTGGTGCATAGAGTGATTCAGACCCTGGATATAGATATAGGCGAACGGAATATAATATTCGAGTCAAAAGAATTCCTGCCACTGTTTAAAGTTGACAGAGGACTTATTGAACAGGTTTTGCAGAATTTATTGCACAATGCGGTGCATTATACACCAGAAGGATCGGAGATCGTTTTTTCAGTGGAACAGAATGAAACCGGATGTGTGATTACCCTTTCGGACAATGGGCCCGGATTTCCGGAGAAGGAATTAGAAACGGTTTTTAATAAATTTTACCGTGTGCCTGAAACCTCGCCGGGCGGGACGGGTATTGGTCTTTCAATTGTAAAAGGATTTGTGGAAGCACATAATGGCAATGTCATTCTTGAAAATGTGAAAGAAGGGCATGGCGCTCATTTTACGATCACTATTCCGGCCGAAATATCAATCATCAATGACATTGAAAATGAATAATCCCGACATCCTTATTATTGATGATGAAGTGCAAATACGTAAATTGCTCAAAATTACACTGGAGAGCAATGGTTATAAGGCACTACATGCCACCACCGGAAAAGAAGGCCTTGCAATGGCAATGAGCCATCTCCCCGAATTGATCCTGCTGGACCTTGGCTTGCCTGACATTAGTGGTCATGATGTATTAATGGAATTGAAAGGTTGGTATAATAAGCCGGTTGTTATATTGTCAGTGCAGAACTCAGAAATTGACATCATTAAAGCCCTTGATAATGGGGCTTCGGATTATCTAACTAAACCATTCAGGACGGGTGAATTATTGGCGAGAATAAGGTCCTGTATTAAACGGAATAGGGAAACGAATAATGATTTACCCATCCTTTTTGATGATCTGGAGATCGATTTGAAAGCCAGGACGGTGAAAAAGGACGATGTTTATGTTAAATTGACCCTGACTGAATACAATCTTCTTGCCTTGTTTGCCCGTTACGGGGGCATGGTACTTACCCATCAGTTCATACTCAAGGAAATCTGGGGAGTCGGTTTCCAGGCAGAAACACAATACCTGAGGGTTTATGTTGCTCAACTTCGGAAAAAGCTGGAAAATAATCCGAACCAGCCTAAACACATCATTACCGAAAGTGGTGTAGGGTATCGCTTCTGCTAGCCCTTTATAAAATCTTTACACCAATCAGCCCATTATTTATATCTTCCTTATTCCATGGATGATAATTTTGTTCTAGCGACAGTAAACCGTGCCTAGATGAGTCTTTTAAATATTATAATTCAAATAGTCATCATCTCCATCCTTTTTGTCGTGATTGTTTGGATGTTTGTCATTGGTATTATTGAAGTGTACAGGAGCAGGAAAGGACGAGATAATGACCTGAAATAAACAAAAAATAATTGGGTCGGGATTTCTATGTGTTTTGATAAGTATTTTAAGGTTCAGATAGTGCTTTTTCCTGCCATTTTTGAATCATGCACATGGCACATCATGATTCGACTATTATTGGTTTTATGTAACGATTAAACTATTTTATATGCTTAAAAACAATACCGAAGCAGCTGAACTGGTCGTGGCTGCCTGCTTCCGGATCAGCAAACTTAAAAAAGTTATAAGGTCTGAGGAGAATTTAAAGATTCTTGATTTTCTGGAATCCCATGATCATCTTAACAATGCCATAAAAAATGCATTGAAAGCCGGTAACAAGGAATTATTTCGTTTGAAGGTTATGCAGATTATAAACCATACGGATGATCTGATAAAAATTAAAGACGATAATCTGCAAGACATAAACAACATCGCCGAAGCAGCAATAATACTGAAAGATATTAAGGATCACCTACTGATGGTCCTGAAGAAGGTAGAAAATGAAAATTTTCCGGATCAGGGTTCCCGGAAAATGGATTAATCCGGTTTCGGCTGATGACAGGAAATGGTAAATATATTATTAGATCCGGGTGGGCCGGATTCATTGGATTTGTTGGCAAGATTTTTCTTGCATTATCATTTATTGGTGTTCTCGCCCTGATATACGATTCAGGTTTTGAGACGTCAGCATTGATAGAGGAAGTATTGAAATTTGTTTACATCCTCACCTTATTTGCAGGGATATTATTTCTCATTTTCAGCTATTTATTTCGTAAAATCAGACCAAACAGGAAGGCATGGCCTGTAGACGGACTTTTGCTGCTGATGTTCATAGGACTGGTTTTGGATCAGGTGCAAGTTATCACAATTCCGATTCAATATGTAGGGTTTCTTGTGGATATTGCGATCATTGTCTTCTTTTTCAGAGCAATATCTGCCCTCCGATTTAACTATAACAAGAACCACCTGAATCCGGCTCAGATATTCATAATCAGTTTTGTTTCGATTATTATTCTGGGCACCATATTGCTGATGTTGCCGAATGCAACTTATGAGGGAATCAGTATATTGGATGCACTATTCACTTCCACCAGTGCGGTTTGCGTTACAGGATTGATCGTTGTTGATACAGGAACCTATTTTACTGTTTTTGGTCAAACAGTGATTGTCTTGCTTATACAAGCCGGAGGCATAGGAATAATGACTTTTACGAGTTATTTTGGATACTTCTTTAAAGGTGGTGCATCCTATCAGAACCGACTAATGATCCAGGATATGAATAATTCCCAGAGAATTGCCGAAGTGTTCGGTACACTGAAGAAGATCATCTTGATTACCTTCATCATCGAACTAGCTGGGGTTGTAATCATTTATTTCAGCATCGATGGGCATGTTATGGAAATGACCGGCAACCGAATCTTTTTTTCAATTTTTCATTCCGTGTCGGGGTTCTGTAATGCAGGGTTTTCGACACTGTCCAACAGTCTTTACGAAACGGGATTCCGTTTTAACTATACACTTCATATTACAATTGCTATTTTATTCATTATCGGAGGGCTGGGGTTTCCAATAGTTTTCAATGCATTGACATACCTGAGGCACTTGGTCGCAAACAGGCTTTTGAAGAGACAGGCTGTTTGTTCACCATGGATCGTTGCATTAAATACCAGGATCGCACTGATAACAACCCTGTCATTGCTTATAGCCGGTACATTTTTTTTCTATGTTTTCGAATATAACAATACCCTTGCGGAGCATAGTGGCTTGGGGAAAATAGTAACCGCTTTCTTTGGAGCGGCAACTCCCAGGACGGCTGGGTTCAATACAGTTGACACATCGGCACTGAATTTCTCAACGATCATGATCATTCTTTTTCTGATGTGGATCGGAGCCTCGCCAGGCTCAACAGGGGGGGGGGTCAAAACAAGCACCTTTGCCATTGCCATTCTCAATTTCCTCAGCATTGCCAGGGGTAAGGACAGAATTGAGGTGTTCAAAAGGGAAATATCACCCATCTCGACAAGAAGGGCATTTGCAATCCTGTCATTATCCATTATCATTATCGGGCTCTCCATTCTTCTCCTCACTTTCTGTGATGGGGAAAAAGGACTGCTTCCCATAGCCTTTGAAAGTTTTTCGGCTTTTAGTACCGTCGGACTGAGTTTGGGGATTACCAGCCAGTTAAGTGATCCTGGCAAGGTTATCATTATCTTTACCATGTTCATAGGCAGGGTGAGCATGCTCACAATTCTGGTTGCATTTCTGAGGAGAATGGTGAACCTGAAGTATAAATATCCTGTTGAAGATGTACTTATAAATTAATTACTTATAGAATATGAAATTCATTATAATCGGACTCGGCAACTTTGGGGCTTCCCTCGCCCAAAAACTGACATTGTCAGGTCATGAAGTTATTGGCGTTGACAGCAAGATGAGCAAAGTTGATTCTCTGAAAGAAAAGGTAACCCACACGATATGCCTTGATTCAACAGATCAGCAGGCAGTGAAACATCTTCCTCTCAAAGATACTGATGTAGTCCTCGTATGTATTGGTGAAGATGAAGGGGCAAGTCTGTTGACCACCGCCCTCATGAAACAGTTTAAAGTCAAGCGTTTGATCAGCCGTGCAGTATCTCCTTTACATGAAATGATCCTTGAGGCCATGCAAGTGGAGGAGATCGTTCACCCTGAGGAAGAAACTGCCGAACGATGGGCGAAAAAACTGAATATTAGCGGAGTTGTTGATTCTTTTGACCTTACACAGGAACATCATATCATTGAGGCAAGAGTGCCGAAGCATTTATCAGGAAAAACCATCGGCGAAATCGGTGTCAGGAAAAATTTTAACATCATCGTTCTCACTATGATCAAAACCGTGGTTGAGAAGAACCTGATCGGTATTGCAAGAACCATCAATAAAGTACAGGAGGTGGGGAGTGCCAAAACTTTGCTGGAGGAAGGTGATATCATGGTCCTGTACGGCAGAATGAAGGATATTAAACACTTTCTTAAGGAAGAATGATCTTAAAAATATACACATTTGAACTCCCTATATCAGAACCGGTGCTGGTATTTACATTTGTTCTGCTCATCGTGCTTTTAGTCCCGCTGCTGCTCAGGAACACAAAAACACCCGCCATCATCGGGCTGATCATCATCGGCATCGTCATTGGCCCCAACGCCTTAAATATCATCGATAATAACGATATCATCGAGTTATTCAGCAAGGTCGGGCTCTTGTATATCATGTTCCTTGCTGCCCTCGATATTGAATTCGCGGAATTCAGGAAAACATGGAATCAAAGCATTTTTTTCGGTTTGCTGTCGTTCGTGTTTCCATTCGTAGCGGGTTATTTTGCTGCGGTTCACTTACTGGGCCTTCCCCTCGCAGGGTCGGTGCTAGTTGGAATACTGCTGGCTTCCAATACCCTTATTGCCTTCCCGGTGGTGAAAAAGCTGAACATCTCGAGAAGCCTGGCTGTTAATGTAGCCATCAGCGGTACGGTAATCGCCGATACCATCGTCCTTTCATTCCTTGCCTTTACAACGGCCGTATTGCTTGACGATAAACCCCTGGTCACCGGCATTGGGATATTTGTTCTTAGTTTTATTATCTTTTCATTTATCATCTTCTGGGGGGTGCCGAAACTCAGCCAATGGTTTTTTCGCACCATCCCGGCCGACAGCCATACCCAATTCCTGTTCGTGATCGCGATGTTGTTCGCTTCTTCTTTTGCTGCCGAGATTGCAGGTGCCGAACCGATCATAGGTGCCTTCTTTGCCGGTTTGGCACTGAACCGAATGATCCCCGGATCCTCTACTCTGATGAGTCATATCGAATTGGTTGGCAATACCTTGTTCATCCCGGTTTTTTTGATCAGCGTGGGTATGCTGGTTGACCTCGGGGCGATCTTTGCCAACTTCAACACCCTCGCTGTTGCCATGACATTGATCGTTATTGCGATCGTTACCAAGTGGTTGCCTTCTTTCCTGACAAAAATCATCTTCAGGCAATCCATCAATGAGATGAACACGATCTTCGGCCTGACCACGGCACGGGCAGCAGCCACACTGGCCATCGCCCTTGTGGGATTTAATTACGGGGTGATGGATAAAGACCTGTTCAATGCTGTCATCCTGCTGATTCTCGTCAGCTCTCTCATAAGTTCATATATCACTGAAATGTCGGGAAGAAAACTGTCACTGGATCTCAGTGAACATTCGTACGACGCATCCGATGCTGAAACAGAAAGAATCCTTGTACCCATTTCGAATCCGGCCACGATCGCAAAATTAACGGATATAGCAATCTACATTCGGTCAGTGCAATCTCTGGAGCCGGTATATACGCTGAAGATTGTGAACAAGCCTGATGATGTGAATAAAGTTAATCTGTCGGAGAAGGCACTGCTTGAAAAGATCATCGGACAGGCCGCCACCATGGGGGTCAGGTTACAAACCATCAACAGGTTCGATGTGAGCATCCCACAGGCCATTATCAAGACATCCAGCGAATTACTGATCTCCAAGATCATCCTCGGCTGGTCGGGCAGGTCGCCTGAAATGAATAAGATATTCGGCAATATCCTTGATACTACCTTAAGGGGCACCGGCAGGGAGGTGATCGTTTGTAATCTGCCAATGCCCCTGAATACCATGGAACGGATCAATGTTTTTGTGCCGGAAAATGCTGAAAATGAGATAGGCTTCAGCCAGTGGATTAGGACTCTCGTCAACCTTAACAGGCAGTTGGGTGCAAAATTTGCGATATTTACCCTTGTGCAAACAAGGCAGGCAATTATGGAGGTGCTCCAACTTTATAATTTTAAACAGCCGGTCAACTGGTTAGTAACCAATGATTTGAATGTATTTTTTAAGGAAGCACAAAACCCGGCCCGCAACCTTAATGTCATTATCAGTTCGCGGCCGCAGTACTTGTCGTTCAAGCTTCAGTTATGGAAGTTTACTTATTATGTGCCTGAAGAAATGGGAAAAAGAAACTTTATGATCCTCTATCCCTTTCAAATATAAGCCTTTGTGCCATAGCACGGTTCATATTCCATTCGCAGAGCCCTTTGGTGGGTGAATCCTCATGTAGGCCCAAACGGCCATGTGTTAATAAGGATCCACATCGATCCTGATCCGTACCTGCCTGAATTCCTTCAGGCCGGCATAATCACCTAATTGCTTGTCGAGAAGCTTTTTTACGGCCACTATGGACTCGTTGCGGCCGGTCTTGATCAGTACCTGCTTTATGTACTGGTTCTTGATCCTCGATACCAGCGGGTATTCGGGTCCGAGTACCTGTTTGGGAAAGGCGGTGTGCAGGCGTGAAGCGAGTTCTTTGGCAGCGCTGTTAAGCAAGCGGTAATCCTTATAAAGCATGCTGATCATGATGAGCCGGTAATAGGGAGGATATTGAAAGCGCCTGCGCTCGGCCATCTGGCTGTTGAACAGGTTCAGGTAGTCGTTTCCCACCACATCGGCGATCACCTGGTGCTTGGGCCTGAATGTCTGTATGATGACCTTTCCCCTCTTGTTTTTTCGCCCCGCCCTGCCTGCCACCTGTGCCATCAGCTGGAAGCTGCGCTCATAGGACCGGAAATCGGGGAAGTTGATCATGCTGTCGGCATTCATGATGCCCACCACGCTCACATGATCGAAGTCGAGGCCTTTGGTCACCATCTGCGTGCCGACAAGGATATCGATCTCGCGGTTTTCGAATGCCTGTATGATCTGGTAGTGCCCGTGTTTGCTGCGGGTGGTGTCGAGGTCCATGCGGCGGATGGAGGCTTCGGGGAAGATCACCGCCAGCTCCTCCTCGATCTTTTCCGTTCCCAGGCCGCGCATGAGCACCCTGCTGCTGCCGCAATGCTCGCATTCGGCCGGTACGCTTGTGCTGTAACCGCAGTAATGGCAACGGAGGTGGTCGGCCTTTTTATGGTAGGTAAGCGATATGTCGCAGCGGATGCACATCGGCACCCATGCACACACATCGCACTCCAGGCGGGGAGCAAAGCCTCTCCGGTTTTGGAAGAGTATCACCTGTTCCTTGTTGGCCAGGGCTTCCCCGATATGGTCGAGCAGCATTTTTGTGAAATAGGCCGGGCTTGTGTGATTTCTCTTTTCCCTGCGGAAGTCGGCAACGAGTATCTCCGGCATCAGCAGGTCCCGGTAACGTTTTGTGATCTCAACCAGCCCGTACTTGCCCCTCCTGGCATTGGAATAGCTTTCGAATGAAGGTGTAGCCGTTCCGAGGAGGCTGCGCGCACTATGCAGGCCGGCAAGGTATATGGCCGCATCGCGGGCATGGTAACGCGGGGCCGGGTCATGCTGCTTGTACGACTGGTCATGCTCTTCATCCACGATCACCAGACCCAGCCTGCTGAAAGGAAGGAATACAGCCGAACGTGCCCCCAGGATCAGGCTGTAGCTGTCTTCATCTTCACTGTTTACCCTGTTCCATATCTCTGCGCGTTCACCCTCGTTATAGCGTGAGTGATAAACGCCAACCTTTTCACCGAAATATTTTCTCAGGCGGTTGATGATCTGCGTGGTGAGGGCGATCTCAGGCAGCAGATACAGCACCTGCCTGCCCTGCTTCAGGCTTTCCTCGATGAGGTTGATGTATATTTCCGTTTTACCGCTGGAGGTAACCCCGTGCAGCAGGCAAACATCCTTCTCACGGAAGGAAGCCTGTATTTCCTCGAGCGCTTTCACCTGTTGTCCGTTAAAGACGATCCCTCCCGCCTCGGAACCGGCAGGGCTGTCCTCGAGCCGGCTTACCTCTCTTTCTTCCGTTATGAAGATCCCTTTCCGGGCAAGTTCGTTAAACTGCTGGTGGCTGGCTTCTGCAGTTTTGATCAATGCAGTTTTCCCAATCCAGCGGTATTCATTTCCCCCGCCTGCAAGCCGTATGTAAGTCATCAGCAGTTCCAGCTGCTTGTAGGCGCGTTTTTCCAGTTTGTCAAAAACCTCCCGGAGCGCGGCATCGTCATGGTAGGCTTCGGCCAGCATCACGAAGTGTTCGGTCCTGGGCCTGTAGTGGTCCTGCAACTCTTCTTCCAGAATGATCACCTGTTTTTCGATCAGGGTGTTGATCAGCGGAAGAATTTTCAACTGCCCGGTGATGTCGGCGGCATCCTTAATGGTCAGCTGATCCCGGTGGATGAGTGCTTCGGCGATCAATGCTTCCTTTTGGCTGAGGTTAACATCGCCAGGGCTGAATGCAGGGTGCAGGCGGATCCTCGATTCGCTGGCCAGCTTGAATGCCGATGGGAGGGCGGCATTCATCACTTCGCCGGGATGGCACATATAATATGAGGAGATCCAGTCCCAGAACCTGAACTGCAAACTGTTTACGATGGGCTTTTCATCAAGTACGGACAGGATATACTTTGGAATGTAGCCCCGTGGGATCTTGTCGTGCACCTCTTTCACCAGTGCCGTATACAGCTTTTTCTTCCCGAACTGCACGGCCACCCGTATCCCCGGCACCATCAAGTCATTCATTGCATAAGGGACACGATAGGTATACAGGCCTTTTACGGGCAAAGGCAGCATTACATCCACGAAAAGTGTTTGTCTTTCCATGCAAAGCGGTAATATCTATGTTGATCAGGCCTCAGGAGGCGAGTACGCGTGCAATGTCGAGAAGTTCGGGGTTGATGCTCTGGTGGTGTTTGATCGATTTTTCGAATGATGTGAGGGCGATCTCATTGTCGACAACCCCGATCATCACCCCGCTCACACCGTCTTTTAATGTCATGATGGCGGCATATCCAAGCCTGCTGGCCAGCACCCTGTCCATGGCGGTTGGCGAACCGCCCCGCTGGATGTGGCCAAGAATGGTCACCCGGGTCTCAAAGTCCGGGAAACGTTCGTTGATCTCTTTTTGAACTTCCAGTGCACCGCCCGAGTCGTTGCCTTCGGCTACAATGATGATGCCTGAGGTCTTGTTCTTCTTCCAGTCTTTTTCGAGGATGTAAACCATCTCATCGATATAGGTCGGGCTTTCGGGAACCAGGATCATTTCGGCGCCGGTGGCGATGCCGCTTCGCAGGGCGATGAATCCCGCATCGCGGCCCATCACTTCTATAATGAAAAGCCGGTCGTGCGAATATGCCGTGTCGCGGAGCTTGTCAACGGCCTCTGTTACCGTGTTGATGGCCGTGTCGTAGCCAATCGTAAAGTCGGTGCCGAAAAGGTCATTGTCGATGGTGCCGGGCAGCCCGACGACGGGCACTTTAAACTCCTTGCCGAAGATGCGGGCCCCGGCAAAGGTGCCGTCGCCACCAATCACAATAAGGGCATCGATCCCCATGGTCTGCATCTTGTCGTATGCCTTCTGCCGCCCTTCTTTCTCATACCATGCCATGCAACGTGCCGACTTGAGGATGGTGCCGCCGCGCTGGATGATGTTCGATACCGACCGGTTGTGAAGGGGGACGATTTCCCCGTTTATCAGTCCCTGATAGCCGCGCAGGGAGCCAACCATTTCAAAACCTTCGTTGATGCCGGTCCTGACAACGGCGCGAATGGCCGCATTCATTCCCGGAGCATCGCCGCCTGACGTTAGAACCGCTATTTTTCTGATGTCTTTCATTTGATGTTCAAGCTAATTGGGCTGCAAAGTTAAGCATTATTGCTTTTGTCTTTTCTGCTGCCGGCGTATAACTCAAATTTAACAAAGCGGCATTCGATGGGGCCGTTGTAAACGGCGATCTTTACGGAGGGCTTCAGCCCGATAAATTTCAGTGCGTTAAGGTCGCCGCTGATGATCCACGCTTCACTGTCGTGGTAGTTCTGCTTCAAGGTGTCGCCGATCATCCGGTAAAGGCCCGTGATGTCGTCAGCCTTTACCCGTTCCCCGTAAGGCGGGTTTGTAACCATGTGGACTGCTCCTTCGGGGCGTGGCAGCTTGTCGAAAGAAAGCGGATAAAGTTTGATGGCCCTGAGCAGGCCTGCGTTGCCGGCATTTTTCCGCGTATCGCGCAGGGCGAGGGGCGATATGTCGCCGCCGATGATCCGCGCAGTAGGCGGGGCGTCGGGAGGCCGGCAGGATGCCTTCACCTCATCCCACAGGGCGGCATCAAAATCTTTCCATTTATAAAAGCCAAAACTTTTCCGGTAATATCCGGCGGGGATCCCCGAGGCGATCATGGCGGCTTCTGTCAGCAGGGTCCCCGAACCGCACATGGGATCGACAAATGTCTTGCTTCCGTCCCAGCCACTGAGCATGATGAGCCCCGATGCAAGCACCTCCCCGATGGGAGCATGCCCCGATGCCACTTTATACCCGCGCAAATGCAATGAAGTGCCTGAGCTGTCGAGGGCGATAGTGCAATGATTGCGGTGGATGTGAACATTCAGCCGTATGTCGGGATTGTCAGTGTCTACATCCGGGCGTTTGCCGTACACTGCTCTGAAATGGTCGGCAATGGCATCCTTGGTCTTGAGGGCGGCATACATCGAATGGGTGATCCCCGACTGGCTCACCACCCCGTCGATGGCGAAGGTCTGCCCGAGGTCCATCACCTGCTCCCAGGGAAGCTGCAGGCATTGTCGGTAAAGGTCTTTGTCGGTGGCCGCCGTAAACTCCCATAAAGGCTTCAGAAAGCGCAGGGCCGTCCGGCATGTGTAGTTGCATTTGTAAAGGATCCTCTTGTTGCCACTGAACTTTACCGCACGGTGCAGTACCACGGCGGAGGTCCCGCCGGCGGCCCTGATCTCATCAGCCAGCAAACCCTCCAGCCCGCTGATGGTCTTGGCAACAATGGTAAATTCTTGTTCCCGCGATGAAGTATTCGTTTGCATGTCCCAAAGGTATTGGTTTCGACGCGATAATCACGGATTTTTTATTCATGAAGCCGGGATTTTTAAAGTTAAGTATACTGAAAAAGTCATGGATCCCGGCAGGGCCTTTAATGCCGTAAGGATTCTGTATGCCGGCAAATGAAAGTTCCGTGAATATCCTGATATTTGCATTTGTTTCACCGAAGTAATCATCTGAAAAAATATATCATGACGATCAAGGAAGCACAGGAGACTGTTGACAAATGGATCACGACCAATGGTGTGAGATATTTTGATGAATTGACCAATACGGTCATCCTCATGGAGGAAGTGGGCGAAGTGGCCCGCATCATGGCCCGCCGCTACGGCGAACAGTCGTTCAGGGATGGCGAAGATCCGGGGATGCTGGATGATGAATTTGCAGACGTGTTCTTCGTGCTGCTGTGCCTGGCAAACCAGACCGGGGTGGACCTCAACCACGCCCTTGAGAAAAACCTGGAAAAAAAGACCAAAAGGGATGTGGAAAGGCACCTGGGGAATGAAAAACTGAAAAAACCGGGAAAGAAAGCTTAAAAAAGCAAACCGGGCAATGCTACTATAACCTGATCTCCATGGTCAGTATACAGGTGTATTCGCGGCAAAGTGCATCTTTTTTGGCTTGCAGCGCCGCCATCGTCCGTTCGGCGGTCTCCTGGTTTTCTCGCTTTCCGGTTTTCCGGCCGTATTTTTCCATTTTCTGCAAGAGGATCAGGTGATCGTGCCAGGAGCCTGCCATTTCACCGGTTTCCCTCAGCCTTTCGGCATTGATGTGAAGGTAGTCTTCAAGTGGCAGCCGATCGTCGAAAATGTTATTGAGATAGTTGATGTTCTTCAACCTTGCCCGGATATCATGCAGGCGTTCTTCATCAGAGCTTTCGTGGAATAACTGCCTGCATTCGCGCAGGTAGGCGGCCAGGAGCTCTTCGGCGCCCGCCAAAGCTTTCTGTTGCGGTATATGCCCGGTGAAACGGGCTATCCTCGTACCGGTTTCTTCAAGGGTTTCCTGCCTGAAAACAGACAGCTCCGCTTCAAATTTTTCCCTTCTTTTTTTCTCCTGACGCAGAAGTTCGTGGTCAAAGCCCGGATATATTGATCCGTGTTCCTCCGCCAGTGTCCGGGCAAGGAAGCGCAATACCTGTATGTCTCTCAGCCGACCCGCTTTTTTGAACAGCCGGTTGATATCCGAAAGGCTGGCCGTGGCATCGAATTCCTGCAAACTCAAAACATCACAGATCCTGGCAACAACCCTGAGCCTTTTGATGCTCAGCCGCAGGTTGTGAACCGCCTCAGTATCCTGCGGGTCATGACATAAAGCCAGGTTCTCCCTTATCAGGGTCCTGTGCTTTCTATAGTATTCAATGATCTGCTGTGACATGTTTTCTGTTGCAAACATAGTGAAAAATCAGGAATGGCCATGGAAAGGATGTCCGTGCCGGGTAAAATGATCTGCCCCGGGATCTTTCGTACAACAACTTCCTTTTCGGAATGAAAATGAAGCATTGATCTGCCATATTGCTTATCTTTATCCGTTTAAATGACCTTATGCGCTCATCCGGAATAAAACTGCTGACGGGGTTATTCCTCGTATTGTTTTATGCATTGCATCTGCATGCACAGCCGCGTACGGCCAGCGGACGGGTATATGACGCCGAAACGGGCGAACCGCTCGCTTTTGTAAATATTGTCGTCAACAATGGGTTGCAGGGCGGTGCAACCGATATCGACGGGAAATTCAGGATCGCCTCCGGCGAGGGGATCGATTTTTTACGACTTACCTACGTAGGATATGAGCCCAGGCGTTATGAACTGGAAGGAAAGGCCCACGGGCACAGGATATTCATGAAAAAGATCCCTTACGAATTGCGTGAAGTGGTGATCTATCCGGGTATCAACCCCGCCCACCGCATCATCAACAACGTGATCAGAAACCGAGACCTTAACGATCCCGAAAAACTGACTTCCTTTTCCTACACTTCCTATGAAAAGGCCATCTTTACGCTTGACCTGGATTCATTGCGGATGATCGATACCCTCCTGCTTGATACCTCCGCCCGTGAGATCAGGCGGGTCTTCGACCGGCAGGATATATTCATCGCCGAATCGGTGACCGAAAGAAAATTCCTCTATCCCGGTCGCAACTACGAAAATGTGATCGCCACAAGGGTTTCCGGCATGAAGGACCCGATCTTTGTCTTCCTGGTTTCACAGATACAGTCAACATCATTCTACCGTGAAAGAATTACCATCGGCAGGAGCGAATACATCAACCCCATCAGCAGGGGAAGCACCGCTAAATATACTTTCATCATCGAGGATACGGCCTATACCGAAAGAAAGGATACGGTTTTCATCATTTCCTATCGCCCCAGGCCCAATACGAACTTCGACGGGCTAAAAGGCGTGCTCTCGGTAAACAGTCATAAATGGGCCATACAGAGTGTCATCGCCGAACCTGCCATAGAGGAGGGGCCCTTTAATATCAGGATACAGCAACTCTATGAATTGTTTAACGACAACCAATGGTTCCCGGTGCAACTGAACACCGATATCAGGATCCGTGCCATCGGGGCCACCATCGATGACAAGACCTATTCCTTTGTTGGCATCGGCAAGAGCTATATCAGCGATGTTGAGCTTAACCCCGAGCTCGTCAGGAGGCAATTCAGCAATATAGAAGTGGATGTGGACCCTAACGCCCACGACAGGAAGGAGGATTTCTGGAATTCTTACCGTGTCGACAGCCTCAGCCAAAGAGACCGCAATACATATGCCTTCATGGACAGCATCGGGCGCGAGGTTAATTTCGACCGCCTGGCCCGGACATTCGAAACCCTCATGACAGGCCGCATTCCCTATAAGTTCATTGATGTTGACCTGAACAGGATCAGCCGCTACAACCAGTACGAAGGCGTATACCTGGGGATGGGCATTCATACCAATGACCGCCTCTCGCGCCGGTTCCGCACCGGTGGTTTTTTTGGCTACGGCTTCAGGGATCAAACCCTAAAGTATGGCGGTGATATCAGTGCCATCCTGCACCGCAACAGTGAACTGGAACTGAAAGCGCTCTATTTCTATGATGTGCTTGAAAGTGGCGGAACAGAGCTGTTCGACGATAACCGGCCTTTCCTCCGCGAGGACGGGATCAGGAAGCTGCTGATCCGCAGGATGAATGTAACGGAAAGGGCGGGTATTTCGCTGGAATTCAGAGCACTGCGACATTTCAAGTGGAGCGTGGGCTTTAATGCCGACTACAAAATGGCTTATCCCGACTATCAGTACGGCAATACGGAAGATGGCGTTTCCATGCTGATGAATGAATTCCGCTTCAGCGAGATGCGTGTGGGGTTTCGCTTTGCCTTTCGCGAAAAGTTTATCAGGACCCGGCGAGTAAAAATTTCGCTCGGCACAAAATACCCCATTGTACGCTTCCAGTATACCCGCGGGATGCAGGATGTGCTGAACGGGGAGTTCATATATAATCGCTTCGACCTGAAGGTTTCGGAGTCGTTCTATACGAAATACCTCGGGATGACCAACATCGAGATCAGGGCCGGGTATATTGACGGAGATCTTCCTTACTGTAACCTGTACAACGGTAATGGGAGTTACAGGGTCTTTACCCTTTATGCCCCGGGTAGTTTTGCCACCATGCGCATGAATGAATTTCTCAGCAACCGTTACGTGGCGGTGTTTTTCTCGCATAATTTCGGTAAACTGCTGGTCCGTACTCGCTATTTTGCGCCCGAGGTCGTGCTTGCAACCAATATCGGTTTTGGCGACCTGAACAATGATGCCCGTCATTATAACGTGGCGTACAATACCATGGAGAAAGGCTACTATGAGTCGGGCGTGATCCTGCACGGCCTGTTCAATATGCGCCTGTTCCAGCTGGGACTGGGTACATTTTACCGTTACGGACCCTATGGCTTCGACCGCCCCGCCGATAATTTCGCCTATAAACTGAGCCTGGTCTTTCCGATAAGCGATCCCGGCATGTAGGATCATGCCGGCGGCAAAAAAGAACTGTTGCCGTCATTCTATGTCAGATATATGAGCAGGGGGATGTATATCATCCCGATAAGAATGGCAAAGGAGACCATGGAGGCGGCATATTCCTTATCGAGTTTTTCCATGGAGGCAAAGATGATGGAGTTGAAGCCCACCGGTGCCGAAGACCCTATCAGTACGATTGTCCGTACCAGACCTTCCAGTCCCAGCAGGCCTGAAAAGGCCAGGCCGAGGCCCAGCCCCAGGAACATCCTGATGGCGATGCCGGCAAAAACGGGTCCCGGCTTGATCAGTTTCAGGCTGAAAAAACTGCCCAGGGCAATCATGATCAGGGGAATGGTCAGGTCGCCGAGGATGTTGAGCAGACGCGCCGGCACATGCGGGATCTTGAGCCCGGCAAGGTTCAGGATGATGCCGCCGATGAGCGCCCATACGGGTGGCGCAAGCAGGAACTTTTTGATCAGCAGCCTGCCCGACCCCTGCTGCTGCCCGTAGCGGCAGGCCAGGTAATAGACCAGGGTGAATGCCAGAACGGCATTGCTGAAATCGAAAAGCGACAACAGGGCCAGCCCTTCATCCCCATATGCAGCAATGACAAAGGGAAGGGCGAAGCCGATGTTCATGATCATGCTCCCCACAACCAGCACGCCCTGTGTTTTGCGGTCGAGCTTCATGATGTTCCCGGCCAGGGTGGCAATGATCCATTGTATGATGATGATGGTAAAAGAAATGGCCGGAAGCCAGGCCAGCTCCTTCGTCAGCTCAACCCTTGTGAGGGAGAGGATGACCAGGGCGGGCAACGACAGGTAAAAGACCACCTTCATGAATATGTCCCCGTGTTCAGACCTCAAAATGCCGAAGAGCTTGAGCATTAATCCCAGCACAAAGACCAGGATAACCGGGAGAATATCGTTAATGATGCTTTCCATGCTGCGGGTAAAGGTATAATAAAGTGGAATTTATTGCCCGCTTAAGGCCGCTAATTTTTTGCTGTAGAATGCCGCTTCCTCCTCAAGTCCCAGGGTAGTCGCAATTTGTACCAGCGCACTGATCGTTGCGGGCTGGCCCGGGTTCAGGCGGTATGCCTGTTCCATACTCGTAAAGGCTTTGATGAAATGCCGGTTGGCTTCACCGTACAATCTTCCGGCATTATCGTCATCTTCAAGGGTAAGGGCCTGTTCATAAAGGTTTGCGGCCATGTTGTTGTGAGCCGCCCCGAGGTTGAAAAACCCCAGGTCTTTAGAGCCATCCATGGCAGTGGCCGCTTCATATGTTTCAATGGCCTGCTTCATGTCGATGTTTTCAAGGAGGTTGCCGTAGGCGATGAGGATATCGTAATCGGCGGGATATAGGGCTATGGCTTCCCGGAAACGCAGGATGGCCTCATCAATGAGCGAGGGTTCGCTCAGGTAGATGTCCAGTTCAAAACTGATGAGGTCGTCCAGGCCGTTTTGATACTCACTGGCTGCCTGATCGGTCAGGCCGCCTATGGCTTCCACCCGCTCATATTCTTTTTTCATCAGCATTTCCCCTTCCTGTAAAGTTTTTAGCGCTATCCGCGGATCATGGAGGCTGTACCGTTCGATCAGCGCCTTTCTGAAGAAAACATAGGCCAGAAGGAAATCGGGCGGCGAGGGAGGTTCCTCCCGGTAGGCCGCAATGCTTTCGCTAAAATATGCACTCGCTCCCAGCGAATCACCCATGGCCAGCATCGCCTGTCCGAGCAGGTCGCTGACCAGGTAGGTGGGCGATATATCCCTGGCTGCTTCCAGGTACAACCTGGCCGTTTGCAATGCCGAAGCCCTGACTTTTTCCGCCTGCTTCCTGTCACCGGAGGCATTGAGCGCCACCAAACCCGTCTGTATGAGCGGGTGGTAAAGGACCGACAAGTCCCGGAGGATGTCGGAACGCAGCTTGTCGCCTGCAGTTTCAAGCGCCTGCCTGTAGTCGTAATAACTTTCCATCAGGGCATGCTGCATGCCTTTCAGCCCGTCGTTGTCGCCACCCTCCATGGCCACACGCAACACCTGCATGCGTGCGTTTGCCAAATACTGATAAGCCAGTGGAAGATAGTCGCCGCTGAGGGTTCCCGGATCGGCCAGCACTTCCTTCAACTGCATGTAGGCATCGTCATAATTCCCGTCGTTGAACAATTGTACCGCATCCGCCACTTTTTTATTCTGGCCATGAAGGGCTGTTAAGGCAATCAGGATGAACACAAGCGTCAGTATCTTTTTCATTGTCGCGGGTTGTAAATTTAACTGTGCATTTGAAGGCATGCCATTTCTTCAGTGACCCCTTACCCGCCTGTTGTTCATGCGCTCCGGCGGGCAGGTCTTTTGATCATCCCTTTCGGGAAACCTGATAAATCCGGCTTATATTCATTTTATTATACTTTTCACGGATTTACCATGTCACTGTATGAGCCGGCCAAAAGGTTCAGGGGATCGATGCCAAGCTTTTCCATGTAATGCCTGCACTGTCTGCCGAGCTTTTCTTCATCGCCCCTTTCGCCAATGGCTTCGATCTCGATAAAATCTCCCAGACCTTCTATATGGTCGATGTGGAATTTGACATTGCCGAGGTAAAAAATATTCCGGTTTTTTTTCACTACTTTCATGATCCCTAGAGCTTTTTCCAGCATATTTTTGAGTTGGGTATCCTTTACGGCGGGGAAAAGCAGCACCTCCGACTTCCCGGGGCCTTTTTCGTCATTTCGCTCGTAATAGATCAGATTGTTTTCGATATTGCCTTCCCTGAGCTTCAGGCGCCCGCTGTTTGTATGAAAGTAGGTGTCGGTCTGCCGGTCGTTTCCTGCAGTTTCGGCGCCCAGGCCGGCAAGGGTTTCCGCTGATGCGGCAGGATCGGGGCAGCGGGCTTTTATCTCAATGTTTACAGGCATATGTTGCTGTTTTACGAAAGCAAAGCTAATCAATAATGTGATGCCTGCAGGCCTGCATAAACGCTTATCAGTCTTCACTGTATTCTTCCGGGAAGATCACCGTACCCCTGATGCCCTCAAGCGCTCCCTCTGTGAGTTCGATGGCCATGAAAGCATCATCCGGGGCCGGGAAAGGGCAGTAGATCCCCCATTCGGATGCCCTGGTAAATCCAAATCGCGGGTAGTAATCGGGGTGCCCAAGTACGAAAGCGGCGGTATATCCGAGGTTCCTGGCTGTTTTAAGCCCTTTGAGGATCAGCGTGCCGCCGATGCCCATATTCTGGTATTTCGGGATTATTGCCAGCGGGGCAAGGGAAAGGCCCGGGAAATGATCATCCACGGTTCGTATCTGTACAGGAAAAAACAGTATATGCCCGATGATGCTGCCGTCCAGTTCGGCCACCAGCGACAATTCCCTTTTGAATTCAGGTTTTGTCCTGAGCGCAGTCACAAGGCGGCCTTCGTTGGGCTGGCCAAAGGCCAGGTCGTTTACCCGGCCAATGCCTTCTTCGTCGCCGGCCGTTTCGCCCCGGTAAATGATCGTTCCTGTCAAGGCTTTACTTTTTTCTTGCAATAAACCTTACCACATCAGCTTCCCCCTGGTGGGAGGGCCCTTCATCGAGATGAACGCGTTCATTCGCGGCCCTGATGATCTCCATGCCTTCAAAATCCTCTATGATGTCTTCGGGCATGTAAAGGAGGTCGGGATCGCGCGGCCCCCCGGAAGCATTGCGGATCTGTTCCTTGCCAAAAGCCTCCATTACCAGCAGGCCGCCGTGGCCAAGGCTGTTCATGATATAATTATGGAACATTCTCCTGGCTTTCGGATGGATATGCATGAATATTAAAGCAGCAAGGTCAAAAAAACCTTTCCGGTAAGGGATGTCGAAGATGGACCCCAGCTCATAAGCAATGTGAACACCCCGCTCACGGGCAAGCCTGAAGGCTTTTTCACGCCCTGCCGCGCTCTGGTCAAATGCGTGAACATCCCATCCCAGCCCGGCTGCATAAACAGCATTCCGGCCTTCGCCTTCGCCCGGCAAAAGGACCTTTCCCGGCGTCAGCCCGTCAATGCATTCCCTGAAAAATGCATTGGGTTCCTTGCCGTATACATATGCTTCCTGCGAAAACCGCTTTTCCCAGAATTCGTTCATCATTACAAAATCAGTGTGCGAAACTAAATAATATCTTATTATCATGCATCGCGCCGCTTTGTGATTTTTGTAACTTTGTTGCAAACGGCGCCTATGAAAAAGGAATACTCCATTGCCTTATCCATCCTTGGCATTATCCTGCTGCTCATCATGGTCTGGTATTTTTCCAATGTGGTTGTTTACGTGGTCGTTTCGGCCGTACTTGCCTTTATCGGCCATCCACTGGTCAACCTGCTCGATAAATTGCGTTTCGGGAAGTTTCGCCTGCCCCATGCCCTCAACGCGTTGATCGGGCTCCTGGCCATCATCACGCTGATCGTGGGTTTTTTCCTGATCTTTGTCCCGCTCATCTCCAAACAGGCAAACATCATCTCCCAGATCAACATGGAGGAGGTCGTGGCCGCTTTTCAGGAACCCCTGCAGAACCTGCAGGCTTTTCTTTACCGATTCGATATCATTGCCCATGATCAGACCATACAGGGGATCCTCGAAACGCAGGTGAAGTCCATGCTAAGCCTGGCTGCGTTTTCGAATGTTTTCAATAACCTGATCAGTGCCACGGGCGCTTTCTTCATAGGGATTTTTTCCATACTTTTCATCACCTTCTTCTTCCTGAAAGAGGAGGGTATGCTGGTTAACTTTATCGTACTCCTGATCCCGGCGAAATTTGAGGAAAAAATAAGGCATATCATGTCAGAGGTGCACAGGCTGTTGTCGCGCTATTTCATTGGCTTGCTCTGTGAATTGCTGTCGATGATGACCCTGATAAGCATTGGATTGACATTATTTGGTATCGAGGGTGCCCTGATCATCGGATTTTTGGGCGGGCTGATGAACATCATCCCTTACCTGGGGCCGGTCATCGGAGCCAGCATGGGGGTGTTGCTGGCAGTTACCGGCACCCTGAGCCTGGGCTATTACGACAGCGTTTTAATCACGGCCGTGGAAGTGGTGCTGGTCTTCAGCGTGGCCAACCTCATCGATAATTTCCTGCTTCAGCCGCTGATCTATTCTAACAGCGTGAAGGCTCACCCGGTGGAGATCTTTCTCGTGATCATCATGGCCGGCACCCTGGCCGGCATCCCCGGAATGATCCTGGCCATACCATCCTATACGGTACTGAGAATCGTGGCAAGGGAGTTTCTGTCGAATTTTCGCCTCGTGAAGAAGTTAACCGAAAACATCTGAGGAGGGGCCTGTCATGCGAGCAGCCATACCTGCCATACGCGACGGCCTGCACTTTTTTGCCACACTCACTCCCGGTAAACTCCGGAATTATTTCCTGCTCAGGTCCTCATACCTGTTCTCGGCTATAGCGGGCAGGCCGTTTCACCGGGGGATGCCTGCCAGCATCTCCCTGGAACCCACCAACCGCTGTAACCTCCGCTGCCCGGAATGCCCTTCGGGATTGCATGACCTGTCTAGACCCGCAGGCAATGCCGATCCGGGTCTTTTCATGCCCCTGATTGACCGGCTCCACAAACGTTTGATGCATATCATTCTCTATTTCCAGGGTGAACCCTTTCTTCATCCCGCTTTTTTTGATTTGATCGGATATGCCTGTCAGAAGGGCATATATACATCCACATCCACCAATGCCCACTTCCTGGATGATGAAAACGCGCGCAAAACGGTAAGCTCGGGCCTGCACAGGCTCATCATCTCACTCGACGGAACCGATCAGCAAACCTATGAGGATTACCGGCGGGGCGGGGATCTGGAAAAGGTATTGTCGGGCATCCGGAATGTGGTGAAATGGAAAAGAAAACTCAGATCATCCCGGCCCTATCTCGTTATACAGTTCCTGGTGATGAAGAATAACGAGCATCAGATTGCTGCAGTGAAAAAACTGGCCGGGGAGCTGGGGGCCGACCGCCTTGATCTGAAAACGGCGCAACTGGCCGGCTATAAGGACGGACACCGGCGCATACCTTCCAATCCGAAGTATTCAAGATACGAGCGGGATGGCCTGAACGGATGGAAAGTGAAGGGTCGGATGCGGAACCGCTGCCTGCGCATGTGGACCGGGGCGGTCATTACCTGGGATGGGCGTGTGGTGCCCTGTTGCTTTGATAAGGACGCCACGCATCAACTGGGGGCCCTCACCGAAACCGGCTTTGCGGATATCTGGAAAGGCGAAGCCTGTAAAGCTTTCAGGCGGAAAGTCTTCAGCGAAAGAAATAAGATTGATATTTGCAGGAACTGTAAGGGGTAGGGGATGGCAGAAAAGGAAAACGGATGCGCCTAAACGGTCATCACGTCCTTTTCTTTGGCTTCGAGCATCTCATCAACTTTCTTGATATACTCGTCAGTGGCCTCCTGTATCTTTTCCTGCACTTTTTTTGATTCATCTTCGGGCAGGCCGTCCTTCTCAAGGCTTTTGGCCAGCTCATTGGCCGATCGCCTGGTGTTCCTGATGCTGATCTTGGTGTTCTCGGCTGCTGTCTTGGCCTTTTTTACAAGATCCCTGCGCCTTTCTTCCGTCAGGGGAGGGACAATGATACGCAGCACCTCACCCTCGTTCTTCGGGTTAAATCCGAGGTTGGCGTTCATGATGGCCTTTTCGAGATCGTTCAGTATGCTTTTGTCCCACGGCTGTACGATGATCTGCCTTGGGTCGGGCGTGTTGATGTTGGCCGTTTGTTCGATGGGCGTCAATGCACCATAATAGTTGATCTTGATCCCCTCCAGCATCTGGGGCGTGGCCTTGCCGGCCCGTATCTTCTGAAATTCCTTTTCAAGATGAGAAATGGCATCCTCCATCCCTTCGCGGGCTTCTTCGAGGCACATTTGGGCTTCTTCGTTCATGGCTGTGATTGTTTAAAGAACAAAGATAATGATTTTACTGATAATCGGTCAACCGCTTGCCCAGGCTTTCCGGCTACAGGGCATCGCGCAGGGGTTCAGTACCCCCGCAGCCTGTCGTGATCAGCTGATCAGGGTTCCGATCTTTTCGCCCTTCAGGGCTTTCTGGAGGTTCCCCTTTACATTCATGTCAAACACGTAAACGGGCATTTTGTTTTCCCGGCAAAGGGTAAAAGCGGTCTGATCCATGATGCGCAGCCCTTTTTCAAGGGCTTCGTCAAAGCTCAGCTGCTCATATTTTTTTGCCGAAGGGTCTTTTTCGGGATCGGCCGTGTAAACCCCATCCACCCTCGTTGCCTTGAAGATGATGTCGGCCCTGATCTCGAGGGCGCGAAGGGCCGATGCGGAATCGGTCGTAAAATAGGGATTCCCGGTGCCTCCGCTGATCAAAACCACTTTCCCTTTTTCCATTTCACCAATGGCTGCGGTGGCCGACATGGCCGCTGCAACGGCCCTGATCTCAAGCCCCGAGAAAAGTGCCGTCGAAATGCCCTGTTTTTCAATTTCCGCCTGCAGCGCAAGGCTGTTGATCACCGTGGCCATCATGCCCATGTAATCGCCGGTTACGCGGTCCATGCCCCCGGCTGCGCCGCTGAGTCCGCGAAAGATGTTGCCGCCACCAATGACAATGGCGATCTGTACACCGCCGCGGACGGCTTCAACCACTTCACAGGCATATTGTGCCAGGCGCTCCGGGTCGATGCCGTGCTGCTGCCTGCCCATCAGCGCCTCTCCGCTGAGCTTGAGTAATATCCTGTTGAATTGCATACGTTTTTATTTAACGATCATCATGGATCTTACCTCCACGGCATGATCAGTTTGGATCCTGTAAAAATATTTTCCCGCAGCAAGCTTTTCTGCCCGCATGCTGATCTTATGCGCCCCGGCATCGTAGTAACGGTCGGCAAGGATGCCTGCCTCCCGTCCCATCATGTCGTAAACCCTGATCACCACGTGGGTTCCCCTGTCCAGTTCAAAGGGTATAACCGTCCTGCCCGAGAAGGGATTGGGATAGTTCTGCTGCAGAAGGGTGCTTCTCTCTTCATGAGAGGCAATGTTCACCGGTTCGCCCGAATACTGCATGCTGATACACCAGTTTTGGAGGATTCCCTGGTCGTTGAGGGCATTGTCGTAAACGCGGAGTATCCACATCCCGGCAATATCTTCCCCGTTGAAGGTGCCAAGGGGCTCGTCGGGTATAAAACTCCCGGTAAAGGGAGGCGTGCCCTGTGCAATGGGAATGAGGGCCTGGTCGTCGAAGACGGTTCCGGTGAAATTATTTCCTGATCCGCCGTGACCAACACAGAGGTCTATTTCCTGTCCGCCCGGACTGATCAGGTATATCTCCACGTCGCCGGTGTAGGTATGTGTGATGTCGAGGTTCACATTCAGGTCGGTCAGCATGCCTCCCGTGTCAACCATAATGGTGTCGAAGGTGTTGTGGAGGTCTTTGATCTCTTTCGGCAGTGTGGTGCTGCATAGGTATAGTGATTGTATGTCGGCTACCAGGTAGGTATAAAAATAGCCGGGGGCGATGCTGCCGGGCGGGTTGACCCCCCTGCCGCCGCCTGGCAGTGTGGCGATCATGCTACCGGCCTCGTCCTGTGCGGCCAGGTAATAGTCAACCTTGCTTCCCATGGGCTGTCCGGGGATGATGAACCAAAAGGTGTCCTGGCTGCTGTTGGAGGGTTCGAGGGGAATGAACAGGCTTTCGTCTACGCTGTAATAAAGCCTGGGTGCGCCGGCTGCCGTTCCCACAGGGTGGTTTGACGATACCACCAGCATGGCTTCGCGGCCGGTGGTGTCACTGCCGGAGGCAAGTGGTTCATGGAATAATTCCATCTTCATGTCCATCCCGAGCGAGGCCATGGTGGCAAAGGCCGCTTGTGTCATCTGCCTGAAATACGGAATATTGCAATTTGATATAATGTCATTGACCGTGTGATAAAAAGCATTGAAATCATTCCAGTCTTCAATGGCAAGGATGGCCTGGTAGCCATTGTTCCAGAAAGGCGAATGGTCGCTGGCGCCGGTGGAAATAAAATTATAGCCAAGGTCGAATTCATAGATCCCCAGTACACTGGTATATTCGGCGGTAAAGCCTGCCGACTGGGCATTGGTTGATATCGACATCTCGTAGTCGTCGTTCGAGTCGTAGGCGATCATGTCGAGGTTGAGCACCCCCAGGATGTCGTCGCCGGCACCGGCTGCCTGGCCGGCATAGGCAGTGCTGCCGATCAAACCCTGCTCCTCCTCGTCGAAGGCAATGAACTTCACGGTATATTTCAGGTCCTGGTCTTTCAGGAGACGTGCAGTCTCCAGCACACCGACCACGCCGGAAGCATTGTCGTCGGCGCCGGGAGCCAGGTTACCCGATGGCATGTCGTCATAATGGGCGCAGATGATATATTGCTGGTCGGGGTAAAGGCTGCCGGTAATGGTGGCAACGACATTCTCCCCGTTATCGCCGAAATAATGGTATTCGACCGGGATGCCCATGGCCTCGAATTGTTCGTATATCCATTGTGCCGCCAGGGCATTGAATGGTGAAAATGAATGGCGTGTAACGATTGTGTATTCTTCACCCCCGATCATCACGGGAACCTCACCCGAGAGCTTTTCAAGCAAAGTTGTGACGGACGCTTCGCTTACTTCATTTTTTAGTGAGTCAACAAGCGGGCTGTAGGCAATTTGCGCAAAAAGAAGTGTGCCGAGTAGCAGGGAGACGGTAAACAGTAGTGTTTTTTTCATCAGTAATGTTATTGTTTTGATAGAAGAACAATTGTTTTTATGGCTGCAAATATAGTTTAATAAAGTTTAATAGGCGGTTTCAAAAGCCTTTGATGGGGCAGGACAACCTGATACAAAACCCTCGATTGAGGAAGGGGGATCAGATGATACGGCATTCTCCGCGCTTGAGGTCGTGCTCGATCATCTTGTATTTCTTTTCAAGCACCCTGCCGTCGTTATACTGGACTTTGACCTTGTCGTTCCTCCCGTATTTTTTTTCCGTGCGCTTGATGGGGGCTGTTTTCCGCGGCCCCTGGGTGTCGGAATGCGATTGTGCCAGCAGGTCGGTGCGTTCTTCTTTCAACCTGCTGTGATCGATGCCCCTTGGGGCCTGTGCTTCACGAACGGCATTGGGATCCTGCATGGGCAGATTGCCTTTTACAAGGAATGAGACCACTTCATTATTGATCTTTCCGATCAAGTTTTTGAAAAGGGTGAACGATTCGAACTTATAGATCAGCAAGGGATCCTTTTGCTCGTAGGTGGCAGCCTGCACCGACTGCTTCAGGTCATCAAGTTCGCGCAGGTGTTCTTTCCATGATTCATCGATCATGCCCAGCGTGATGCCTTTTTCTATAGACAGCACCACGTCGCGGCCTTCGGTTTCATAGGATTTCTTAAGGTTGGCGATCACCTGCATGGTTTTGATGCCATCGGTTACCGGCACCAGGATGTTTTCGTACTGCGTGTTGTTTTCGTAAACATTTTTGATGACCGGAAAGGCATTTCTGGCGATGAGCGCTGATTTTTCCCGGTAACTTTTAATGACCACTTCGAAGATGCGGTCGGCAATGTCTACGGCATTTTCATCCCTGAATTCTTTTTCCGTGATGGGCGATTCAATGCCCAGCAGGGTGATCAGCGACATTTTGAAACCTTCAAAGTCGGCTGCGTCCTGTTTCTCAATGGTAAGCTGTTCGCCAACATCGTACATCATGTTCATCAGGTCAACGGCCAGCCTTTCCCCGTGCAGGGCGTGGCGGCGCTTCTTGTAAATGACTTCGCGCTGCGAGTTCATCACGTCGTCATATTCGAGCAGCCGTTTGCGGATGCCAAAGTGGTTTTCTTCCACCTTTTTCTGTGCCCGTTCGATCGACCTGGTGATCATCGAATGCTGGATCACTTCGCCTTCCTTGAGGCCGAGGCGGTCCATGATTTTGGCAATACGCCCCGATCCGAACATGCGCATGAGGTCGTCTTCGAGCGAAACAAAAAACTGGGAGCTGCCGGGGTCTCCCTGCCTGCCCGACCTTCCCCTGAGCTGGCGGTCGACGCGCCGGGATTCATGCCGTTCGGTACCGATGATGGCAAGCCCGCCGGCTTCCTTCACGCCGGGGCCCAGCTTGATGTCGGTGCCGCGCCCGGCCATGTTGGTGGCAATGGTTACGGCACCCGGCTTGCCTGCTTCCGCCACGATGTCGGCTTCCTTCTTGTGCAGCTTGGCATTCAGGACATTGTGGTTGATCCTCTTTCGGGTGAGCATCCTCGACAATAATTCGGATGTTTCAACCGAGGTGGTCCCGACAAGCACCGGACGGCCTTTTCCCACCAATGCTTCAATCTCGTCGATCACGGCATTGTATTTTTCACGTTTCGTCTTGAATACGTAATCCTGCCTGTCGTCGCGTACGATGGGCTTGTTGGTTGGTATCACCACCACGTCCAGCTTGTAGATGTCCCATAATTCGCCGGCTTCGGTTTCGGCTGTCCCGGTCATCCCGGCCAGCTTTTTGTACATCCTGAAATAATTCTGCAGGGTGATGGTGGCATAGGTTTGTGTAGAGGCCTCAACCTTTACATTTTCCTTGGCTTCGATGGCCTGATGCAGCCCGTCGGAATAGCGCCTGCCTTCCATGATACGCCCCGTCTGCTCATCCACGATCTTGATCTTGTTATCCATGATCACATACTCTACATCCTTTTCGAAGAGGGCATAGGCTTTCAGCAACTGGTTAACCGAGTGTACCCTTTCCGATTTCATGGAGTACTCCCTGATCATTGCGCTCTTTTTTTCGAGTTTTTCCTTTTCCGGCAGGGAGGAGCGTTCAAGTTCGACGATCTCGGTGCCGATGTCGGGGAGGATGTAGAACCCGGAATCGCCGGTCTCGGCAGTGAGCAGGTCGATGCCTTTCTCGCGCAGGTCGATGGAGTTGTTCTTCTCTTCGATCACGAAAAACAATTCATCATCGATGATATGCATTTTCTTGCCCTGCTCGGCCAGAAAATGGTTCTCGGTTTTCTGCATCAGGGCTTTCATTCCCGGCTCGCTCAGGAATTTGATCAGGGCGCTGTTTTTAGGCAAACCACGATGTGCCCTGAACAGCAGTTCCGCCCCTTTCCTGTAATCGTTGTCATTGCTCTCGTCGGCAAGCAGCTTTTTGGCATCGGCAAGTATTTTGGTAACATAATTGCGCTGGGCCGTATATAGTTTTTGTACCAGGGGCTTCAGCTCGTAAAATTCGTGTTTTTCCCCCTGCGGGGTGGGCCCGGAAATGATGAGCGGGGTACGGGCATCGTCGATCAGAACACTGTCAACCTCATCAACAATCGTGTAATTGTGTTCACGCTGTACCAGCTCTTCGGGGTTTCCCGTCATATTGTCGCGCAGGTAGTCGAAGCCGAATTCGTTATTGGTACCGAAAGTGATGTCGGCCAGGTAGGCCTGTCGCCGGGCTTCGGAATTTGGCTGGTGCTTGTCGATACAGTCCACTTTCAGTCCGAGGAACTCATACAGCACCCCCATCCATTCCGAGTCACGTCTGGCAAGGTAATCGTTCACGGTAACGATGTGCACCCCCTTGCCCGGCAGGGCGTTGAGGTAAACGGGCAGCGTAGCCACAAGGGTTTTTCCCTCGCCTGTCGCCATTTCGGCGATCTTGCCCTCGTGCAGTACGATGCCGCCGATCAGCTGCACGTCGTAGTGCACCATGTCCCACCTGATCAGGCTGCCGCCGGCCGTCCATTCATTTTTATAGATTACCTTGTCGCCCTTTAGTTCCATGCCGTCGCGCTGCGGAGCAAGCTGCCTGTCGAGTTCCGTGGCCGCAACCTCTATGCGCTCGTTTTCCTTGAAACGACGGGCAGTTTCCTTGATCACCGCAAAAGCTTCGGGAAGGATCTCGGTAAGTACATCCTGTGTTTTTTCATATATCTTTTTATTCAGCTTGTCGACCTGCTCCCACAGCTTCTCGCGTTCCATGATATCTTCTTCGGCCTCGATCTGTTTCCTCAGAACGCCAACCTCTTCTCCCTCCGCAGCGATGTAATCGCTGATCCTTTTCCTGAATTCAGCGGTTTTCGATCGCAGTTGGTCATTCGATAATTCACGGATGTTCTTTTCAGCATCAAGGATTTTGCCGACAATGGGTGTGATGGAGCGGATATCCCTGGCTGACTTGCTGCCAAGCAGCTTGTTCAGTATTTTCATCTAAAGTGTTTTTTTCGCCATGCCATTTCGGCATGGGCGCTGATGTTCCAAAAACCTTTGCAATTATTGTGCCTTCATGCCTGTCAGGTTTATGCCTGCCATATCGGCATAAAACGGCAAAATTAATTCAATTCGCCGGAAATAGCAATTACAGTCTTTGCCGGACCGTTTACCCGTTTATTCGCAATCTTGTCGAAGCCTGTCCCCAGCCCGTTCAGTGAATGAATTTCATGATCAGTCTTTCGAGTTGTTCCCCGGGAGGGGGCGCCGGACAGGCGGCGATATTCCCTTCCACATCGATCAGCACGTACAACGGCAGGTGCCTGATATTATAGAGTTCGTAAACATCGGGGTTGTTGCCGTAATGGGAAATGGTAAAAGGGTAGCGGTTTTTTTCTGACAGGGCGATATGTTCATCGGGCTCCTCGTCGAGCGAGATGCCGGTGATCTCCATCCCGGCCCGGTATACCCTGTGCATTTCGGCGAGTACATCCAGTTCGGATTCCAGACCGGGGAGGCCGCTGCGAAAGAAAACCAGCAGGAGCAGCTTTCCTTTCTGTATCCCGGGAAGGCGGATGCTGTCCTGGGCAAGGTAAACGGTCATTCCGGGAGCGGCTGTGCCGGGCTGAAGCTTTTGGAGGGTTTCAAGCAGGTTGACCGCAATTTTCCTGTTCATGGTAAAGGTGGTCCGTTCAGCAAGGGAACGGATCATTTCAAGGATCTTTTCTTTTTTGAAGGCCCCGTGCCCGGAAATGCCTTTCAGGCCGTGCAGGAGTACCAGCTCCCTGAACTGCGGATCGCCCAGGTAACTGACACCGGCCAGGGCATCCATGATCATGTCCGTGTCCTGCCTTTCGTTCACGGCAATGATCAGATCCGAAATGTTGATCACATCCGGGGATGTCAGCAGGTATTTTTCAAAAAAACTATTGAAAAAGGCGGCATACTCAACCTGCCTGTAAAGGATGGGTTGACCTGAAAAATATTCTTCGGCCAGCCTCTCTCTGCCTTTCATCCGGGCATATTGCTCAATATCCGCAAGCTTGTACCTGATGTAGTCGGCCAGGTATGGTTGTTCCGCATCGGCAAAAGTGCCTGATATCTCCTCCCTGAAGTTTTCTACCACCTGCTTGTCACGCAATTTGTATATGCGGTCGAAATTTTCCATTACAAAGGCATTGTAGCGGGCATTGAATTCCCAGATGCGCATGTTCAGATCGCCCGGAGGGGCATCCACAAGTTCTGTTTCAAGCCCTTCCCGTTCGTAGTATGATGCAATTTGCATGGCCGGCCTGTAGGTGATCCTGAAATGGTATGTATAGCCCGGTTCCGGGAATATTTCCGCGCGTTGGCCATTGACGTCGAGATAGGCTGCCAGTGTTTCCCCGCTTTCAAAGGCCATCGAGAAGCTGCCATCTTCCGAAACCCTCGTTTTAGCGAGTGTGATAAGCTTGCCGGAAATAAAATCCTCACTGGCCATGAGCCTGATCATCTGTCCCTGTCCGCCGGCAAGCACCCCTTTTACAGTGGTGGTTTGCGCCATGGCTGCACCGGGGCAGATGAACAACAGCAGGATGATGATGGTTTTGGGCATATGGCAATGCTGGTTGGCTGAACTGAATTGTAAACGGTCAGATCGGGTCATTATTATGATGATGACTAAAGGCTTGGGTTATGATGGGTTTTTCAACGCCCGAAACGCACCGCATCCGGCACGAAGCGGGAGGCATCACCACCGTGCCGCAGTATATCTCTTACGATGGAGGAGTTGATGGATGTGTGTTCGGGGATGGTAAGCAGGAAGACGGTTTCTATTTCGGGATACATTTTCTTGTTTACCTGGCCGATGCTTCGCTCGAATTCAAAGTCGGCCGAGGTGCGCAGCCCCCGGAGGATAAAGCGGGCATTCACTTTCCGGCAAAACTCAACGGTCAGGCCTGAGTATTTTGCAATGCTGATCTTTCCGTTGCCTGCAAAAACTTTATCGAGCCATTCGAGGCGTTGCTCGATGTCGAAGTAGCAGGTCTTTTCGGCATTGTCGCCAATGGCCACAATGATCTGGTCGAAAAGATCGCATGCCCGCAGGATGATGGATTGGTGTCCGACGGTGATCGGGTCGAATGATCCGGGAAAAACGGCAATTCTGTCCATATCGGCTGTTATTTTATACAAATATACTAAATTCCCCTTCTATCAGCCGGTCATACCTTTCCTGATGGCTTTTTTCATCACTTCCGCCACCGAGCGGTAGGATTCCCTGCGTTTTTTGCAGGCCTTATCGAGCGGAAACCATTTAACGGTGCTGATCCCTTCTTTTCTGGCCGGGATGAGGCTGGCGGAGGCGGCGGCCTGCATCAGGTACCAGCTTGTTTTCTTGATATAGAGCCGGCCGTTTCTGCGGTAAAAATGATAGGTCGTTTGTATTTTCCTCCGGATTTCCGGGTTCGCGATGCCGGTTTCTTCCGCCACTTCGCGGATGGCGGCCTCTTTCTTTTTTTCGGTTTTGTTCTTTTTGCCTTTGGGCAGGTCCCACCGCCCGTGCCGGCGGATCATCAGTACCTCCCCCTTGTTGTTGATAACTGCACCGCCTGCTGCCAGGGTCAGGGTGAATTGGCTGATAAAAGCCCTGAAAAGCTTGTCATGATCTGCCTTGCTGTGAATGTACAGGGTTGTTTTATCCTCCGACTTAATGAATTCGCCGAAAGCAGCCAGCAATTCCTTCATCCCTGCATATTCATGCAACTGCCTGCCTTTTCCCTTCATCGAAACGACCCTGTTTCCCGTAAAGATCACCGCCTTCGTTCTGATGAATACTGTGGGGTATGCCTTCATTCGCTTATTGCTTAGCCTTGCATCTGCAAATTGCTGGTTGATTTATTTCTGCCCCGGCTTTGATTCCCGCCTGAAAGATTAAGTCATAGCCGCTGCAATTTAAAAAAAAATGAAGACACCATCATCACCATTTAGTGTTTGATCAGTTTTCCCCTGCTGCCTGAGTCATTATCTGTGATCTTTATCAGGCAGAAAACTCTTTTCAGGCCGGAAATCAATATTTCCGGCTGTTTCCTCTGCCTGTATTTCCCATTCCGGTTCACCACCAATGCACCTTGTAAAAGAAATCAGCCCCTGCTTTCCTTTTCTTATTATTTTTGTCGCAAAACCCAACCCATGGTCTATACTGAAGAAACGGCGGTGACGGTGGCAGATTTCCTGCTTCAGATAAAGGCAGTAAAACTGAACAGCAGCACCCCCTTTACCTGGGCTTCTGGCCTTAAGTCGCCCATATACTGTGATAACCGCATCACGCTTTCATTCCCGAAGGTGAGGACATATATGCGGCAGGAGTTCGTAAAAGCCATTGTGCAGGAATTCGGCGATATCGACCTGGTGGCAGGCGTGGCTACCGGCGGTATTCCGCAGGCTGCACTCATTGCGCAGGAACTGGGCCTTCCCTTCGTTTATGTGCGGGCCGAATCCAAATCCCACGGTCTTGAAAACAAAATTGAAGGCATCACAAAATCGGGGCAATCGGCCGTGGTGGTCGAAGACCTTGTTTCAACCGGCAAGTCAAGCCTTAATGCCGTTACAGCCCTGCGACAGGCCGGCTGCATCGTCAAAGGCATGGTAGCCATCTTTACCTATAACCTCAGGGCGGCAACAGAGAACTTTGAAAAGGAGAATTGCAGGCTCATCACATTAACCGATTATGATATCCTGATAAAAAGGGCGGTGGAGAACAGCTATGTGCGCGATGCCGAACTGCAATCGCTTATACAATGGCGCGAAAACCCGAAATCATGGGGCGAACAATTCAAATAAACAGCTGGTGAAGATCATAAGCAATGAAGTGATTGCCCCAAAGGCAGCCGGCCCCTTGTTCGAATTCCTGTGCGACTTCAACAATTACCGCCTGCTGATGCCCGAACAGGTGGTTAAATGGGAATCGACTGCCCGGGCTGGCCGTTTTACCATCAGGGATACAGCCGAGATCGGGATGAAGATCCTTGAAACCGTGCCGGATAAAAGAGTGGTGCTGTCGTCCGACGGTAAGGTCCCGTTTGATTTTGAAATGTGGGTTGAACTGGAAAGCCTTGACGATACTGCAACAAAGGTGGCGGTCGGCTTCGAGGGACAAGTCCAGCCTTTCATTGCCATGATGGCCAAAAGGCCGCTCACCAACCTGGTGAACCACATGGCGGAGTGTATCCGCGACCTTCCCTGACACGCAGGGGTTTTGTCCGCGCCCCGGCTTCAGAACAAATAACTGATCTCTTTCAGGTCGCATTCAAACTCCTGATCCCCGCTGCTCAGCAGCAACCTGCCAAATTCATTCACCCCCCTGACCATGGCTTTTATCTTCTTTCCATGGTAAATATAATCACGCCACTCGCCCATTCCCAGGAGCTTTTCATGGTATTCGGCCAGGATCCCTTCCTGGTCGCCATGCTGCAATTGGGTATACCTTTTGAGGATGCTTTCTGCCATATGGCCTGCAAGGATGAAGGGGTCATGCGTTGTCCCGCTCAGCATCTTCACCGATACGGGATTGGGTACTGATTTTTTAAAGGAAAGCTGGTTAATGTTCACCCCCACGCCGGCAATCACATGGCTGAATGAATCACCCATGATCTCGATGTTGATCAGTATCCCTCCGATCTTTCCGGATCCGGCATAAATGTCGTTGGGCCATTTGATGCGGATGCTCTGCCCCGGCAGCAGCCCGGCCAGAAAGTCGGTAATGCCAAGCGATATGCACATGCTCAGCCTGAACTGCCGGGCGATCTCAAGGAATTTGGGGTAGAAGACCATGCTCATCAGAATGTTCTTTCCGGCTTCACTTTCCCATCTGTTGCGGCCCTGACCCCTCCCGGCCGTCTGATGGCCGGCAAAAATGACCGTCCCCTCGGGAAGGCTTTCTTCGGCCAGCAATCGCCCCGCATATTCATTCGTAGAAGAAACTTCGGTGAGCCGGATCATATGTATGCCTTTCGGTTCCATTCTCTGGGCTCAAAGATAAACGATTCGAACGGATGTATGATCTCACCGCCGCTGTTGCCCTTCATCAGCATTACCGGTTAGTCCCCCGTTTCCCCTGAAAGCCTTATGCAGGGGGCAGGCAGCTCCATCGCCCCGCGATTATTAATTATTGTTAATATTCCTTGCTTAAAGCATTCTCATAGAGGCCTGAAAAGCAATTTTGCTTACTTTTGCGGCAAAGCATCGTACATGACTGAAAAAAAGAAGGAAATACAAAGCGGGGATTTGGTCGGCATGGTTGTGAGCGCCCTTGAAGATAGCAAGGGGATCGATATCGCAGCTATCGATTTTTCCAAAACGGCAAACATGATTGCGCGCTTTTTTGTTATATGCCATGGGAGCAGCAATGTGCATGTTTCATCGCTGGCCGACCATGTGATCGAGAAGGTGCGGAATGAGGCAGGCTATAAACCCTGGAACAAGGAAGGCTTTGAGAATGCAGAATGGATATTGCTCGATTACGCCGATGTGGTGGTGCATGTCTTCCAGGAGAAAACGCGAAAGTTCTACAAGCTCGAAGAACTCTGGGCAGATATCCCCATTACCTGGCACAGGACCGGCGAATAGCATGTTCAATTTATTCAAACAAGCGGATGACAGACCAGAAAAATAAGGAAAACAACAATAAGGGGCAGAATAAACTCCCCCCCAAAGGAAATAAACGCAAGTTTAATTTCTATTGGATCTATGCCATCATATTCTTCATCATCTTTATCTTCTACTTTTCCGATTTCAGTGATAAAAGTCAGAAAACCGACTGGCCGCAACTGCGTGAGATGCTCGTGGCCGGCGATGTGGAAAAGGTGGTGGTGGTGAACAAGGATAAGGCCGAGATCTATATCGTCGAAGAAAAACTGCAATCTGACCCCAGGTACGAAGACGTAAGGCCTTCGCGCACAGGGTCCGGAAAGCCGCAGTATTACATGAATATCAGTTCGGCCGAGAATTTTGAAGACAAAATGATCGAAGCCCAGCAGGATGCACCAAAGGTGATCTACCCGGAGTTTGAAAACCGGACGAGCTGGACCGACAGCCTGAGCTGGCTCCTGCCTATCCTGATACTGGTGGTGGTGTGGATCGTGATCATGCGCATGATGGGCCGGGGAGCCGGGGGAGCCGGCGGCCAGATCTTTAACATCGGAAAGTCAAAGGCGCAGCTTTTTGACAAAAGCACCAGCGTTAGCATCAACTTCCGGGATGTGGCGGGCCTGGAAGAGGCCAAGGTGGAGATCAAGGAGATCGTCGACTTTTTGAAAAATCCCGGTAAATACACAAAGCTGGGCGGAAAGATACCGAAAGGCGCCCTGCTGGTGGGTCCGCCGGGGACCGGCAAGACACTGCTCGCAAAAGCGGTGGCAGGGGAGGCCAAGGTGCCATTTTTCAGCATTTCGGGCTCCGACTTCGTCGAGATGTTCGTCGGGGTGGGCGCTTCAAGGGTGCGCGACCTGTTCAAGCAGGCCAAGGAAAAGGCCCCCTGTATCATCTTCATTGACGAGATCGACGCCATTGGCCGTGCCAGGGGAAAGAACCCCATGACGGGTGCCAATGATGAAAGGGAAAATACCCTCAACCAGCTGCTGACCGAAATGGACGGCTTTTCAAGCAATACCGGGGTGATCATCCTGGCAGCCACAAACCGTGCTGATATCCTCGACCGCGCACTGATGCGCGCCGGACGCTTCGACAGGCAGATCCATGTGGAATTGCCCGACCTGGAAGAGCGTAAAGCCATCTTTAAGGTGCATATGCGTCCCATTAAAGCCGACGAGGGCGTAAAGATCGACTTCCTGGCCAAGCAGACCCCCGGGTTTTCGGGAGCCGATATTGCCAATGTCTGCAACGAAGCGGCGCTGATCGCTGCCCGGAAGGACCGTCTCAGCGTGACAAAACAGGATTTTATGGATGCCATCGACCGCATCATCGGTGGTCTCGAAAAAAGGAACAAGATCATCTCGTCAAAGGAAAAAAAGGTGATCGCATTTCATGAAGCAGGACACGCCTCCGTAAGCTGGCTGCTTGAGCATGCCCATCCGCTCGTGAAAGTTACCATTATCCCGCGTGGCAAAGCGCTCGGGGCGGCATGGTACCTGCCCGAAGAACGGCAGATCACCACCTGGGAGCAGATGTTCGACGAAATGACCGCAACCCTCGGCGGCAGGGCCTCCGAAGAGGTTATCTTCGGGAAAGTATCAACCGGCGCGCTGAACGACCTCGAAAGGGTTACCAAACAGGCATTTAACATGGTGGTGTATTTCGGGCTGAACGACAAGATCGGGAATATCAGCTATTACGACTCCACCGGGCAACAGGAATACTCATTCCATAAACCGTATAGTGAGAAAACAGCCGAACTCATCGACAAAGAAGTGAAGACCCTCGTGGAAAAAGCATATAAAAGAGCCGTGGAATTGCTGAAAGATAACCGCGATAAGCTGGAGATGCTGGCCGAAAGGTTACTGAAAAGGGAGGTGATCTTCGGCGAAGACCTCGAGGAAATATTCGGTAAACGTCCCTGGGATGAGGAAAAGAGGATTGACGATAACGGGGATGCTGAAGAAAAGCCGGCGGTTGATGAAAATGCCGGCCCCGCCGGTATAACCGTCGGAAATGATCCGGTGCCGGATGAAGCGGCCCCGGAAGAGAAATAAACTTTGATGGACGAAACCACCGCACGTGAAAAGGTACTGAAGAGCGTCAGGAATGCCCTGATGTCGAAACCCGACAATCCCTACCAGGATGTCGACTTCGATTCGCCTGTCTTTCATGAGGCCAGCGAGGCGCCTGCCATCGTTTTTGCAGAGGCCTTCATCAGGGCTTCCGGCAGGTTTGTTTATTGCAGCGACGATGAAGAATTCTTCGCAATGCTGCAATCGCTCATGAAGGAAAATAGCTGGGATTCAGTTTTTTGTCTTGACCCGGCCCTCAGCGAAATCCTCCGGCAGGGCGGCATATCCTTCAGGACCGGGGCAGCGGATTTTGAAGGGATGAAAGCCGGTATTACGCGTTGCGAATACCTTATTGCACGGCTTGGCAGCGTGATGGTTTCCTCGGCGCAGGCTTCCGGCAGAAGGATGAACGTATTTCCCGAAGCCCACCTCGTTTACGCACGTGCTTCACAGTTGTTGCCCGACCTCAAAACGGCCCTGAAAAAGATCAGGGAAAAGTACGGGAAGAACCTGCCTTCGATGATCTCGGTGATCACCGGGCCCAGCCGTACGGCCGACATTGAGAAGACACTGGTGATGGGCGCACACGGACCCAAAGAATTATATGTTTTCATGATCGACGATCTGGAGTGAATAAAATATACCTGAATTGAAAAATCTGGTCATCAGAACCATTACGGGAGCCGTTTTTGTGGCTTCCATCATGGCCTGCGCACTTTTTTCCCCGCTGGCTTTTGCAGCCCTCTTCATGCTGATCGCCTTTGTTGCTTTGCTGGAGTTTGCCAGGCTTGCCGGCCCCCAACAAGGATTTTCAGGAACGACGGCGACACTGGTCACCGGCCTGGCCGTATATCTGCTTGTCAGCCTCTATGCCCTGTCGGCACTGGCCGCCGTGAACCTCTGGCTGATCCTGCCGCTATTGGTGGTTTTTACGGCATTTCATGTCCTTTCGGGAAAAAAATCCGCCATGGCCTCACTGTCTGCAGGCATCAGCGGCATCGTTCTGATCGTCCTCCCCCTGGCATTGCTAAACTTCTTCCTTAACCCCTTCATGATCCCTAGCCATCATACCTACTGGTTCGTGCTGGGGATATTCATCATTCTCTGGACCCACGATACTTTTTCATATCTCAGCGGGAGCCTCTTCGGGAAGCATCCGCTCTGGCCGTCGGTGTCGCCCAAAAAGTCGGTGGAAGGAAGCATCGGCGGGCTGGGCTTTGCCATTGTCGCTGCCTATATCATCTCACTATTTTCTCCCGAACTCAATACCATGAAGTGGATGGCTGTGGTGCTGATCGTAGCGGTATTCGGTACCATTGGCGACCTGGCCGAATCGCTGCTCAAACGCAGGGCAGGGATGAAGGACTCGGGTAGCATCCTGCCCGGGCATGGTGGCATGCTCGACCGCATCGACAGCCTGCTTCTGGCAGTTCCGGTATTATATGTTTTTATACTTTTAACAGCAAAATGAAAATTCACCCGGCCGGCATCATTCCCATTCTTATACTCCTGTTCGGGGTTTGCGGCATCCTGCTGCTGCTGAACCTGCTTTTCCCCGTTCAAACGCCGGTACATCTGCTGCTGTATCTTGCCGCCATCATCTTCATGGCCTTTGTGCTGCGTTTTTTCCGGTTCCCCGACCGGCAGGCCATTGAAAAAACCGGCCATGTATACAGCGGCGCCGACGGCAAGGTGGTGGCCATCGAAAAGGTTTTCGTTGAAGAATACTTTGGCAGGGAATGCCTGCAGCTTTCGGTCTTTATGTCGGTTACCAATGTGCACGTCAACTGGTACCCGGTGGGCGGGAAGGTGGTCTACAGAAAGCATCACCAGGGAAAGCATCTGGTTGCATTCAACCCCAAGTCGTCGATGCTCAATGAACATACCACACTGGTGCTGCGTGATACGGAAGGCCGTGAGATCATGCTGCGGCAGATCGCGGGTGCAGTGGCACGGCGTATCCTCTGCCGGGCTGAGGAGGGGAAAATGGTCAGGCAGGGCGAGGTGCTTGGCATGATCAGGTTTGGTTCAAGGGTGGATCTGCTCCTGCCTCCCGACGCCGATGTGAAAGTGAGCCTGGGGCAGCAGGTGCGTGCCTGCCAAACCATTATGGCCGTATTGGGCTGATGCCGGCCCCGGCAACCTGCCCCGCTGATCCTTCACGCTTGATTTCAGAATATATCCAGCAGTTCCGCCAGGGAGGCGATCTCGTAGGTGACCTTGTCGTTATGGGCTTTGCGCCCCGGGTTGAAATAAACCTGGTCCATGCCAACCGCCCGGGCACCGGCAATGTCAACAGCCAGGTCGTCGCCGATGATGATGCTTTCCGGGGCATCCGAACCGGCCTTTTCCATGGCGTAAAAAAATATCTCCGGATCCGGTTTCTTGATGCCGGCTTCCTCGGAGGTGGTTACGGTGCTGAAATACCTGCCCAGGCGCGCTATCCTGAACTTCTGCTCCTGCACTTCGGCAAAACCGTTGGTGATGAGATGCAGGAGGTATTTCCCCGAAAGGTATTCCAGGGCTTCCAGGGCACCGGGAAAAAGGAAGGGCCTGTCAGGATCAACGCGTACGTAATCTTCCGACATGCCAACGGAAATGTCACTGTCGTGAATGCCGAAGTCGGCCAGGGTCATCTCAAATCGCCTGATATTTAAAACCTCCTTTAGTATTTCTCCACGGATATAGCACGACCACAGCATGTCGTTGTGTTTCTCATACCGTTCCCTGAAAGTTTGCAGTGAGGGAATGCCGCGCCCCCCGAGGCCGTAACGGGCAAACATTTTTTTGAAAGAATCCCCGGTGCTGGCGTCAAAATCCCAGAGCGTGCGGTCAAGATCGAAAAAAATATGCCGGTATTTTTTCATCGCCTGCAAAGCTATGCAAAGTTTTCTGCCCTTCCCGAATGAAGTTATGAACCTGCTTCATGGCGGGAGGGAGGATTGACAGGGATCAGCTTAACTTTTCCCTTTAAAATACTTTCCCTGGAAAGAATCACGTCTTGCCAGCTCCGCTTCAACCATTTCCACAATATTTTCATTCCTGACCATCCCCCAGCCGGGTCCCGCCAGGAAACGCGGCGGTACCTCCCCGGCAAAGCGTTCGATAATGAAGCCGGGATTGAGCCGTTCCACGAAGTCGACGATAAATGTGATGTATTCATCCAGCCCGAAAAAAAGGAAATCACCGGGTTTTGTTCTGTATTCCTCTTCCATCCGTGTTCCCTTGATGATCTGCAACTGGTGGAATTTGATGTTGGTGAGCGGCAAATTCGAGAGGATGGGGGCTTCTGCCATCATTTCCTCCATGCTTTCCCCGGGCAGCCCGAAAATGATATGGGCGCCCGTTTTTATGCCCGCAGCGGCTGTGCGTATGATGGCATCCCGGCTGCTTTCGTAGTCATGCCCCCGCCTGATCCTGGCAAGGGTCTTGTCGTAGCATGATTCTATGCCATACTCAATGATCACGTAGTGCGTCCGTGCCAGCCCGGCAAAATATTCCAGTTTTTCGTCATCGATACAATCGGGGCGGGTGCCGATGACCAGGCCGGTGATCCCGGGGAAGCCGAGGGCCTTTTCGTAAAGGCCCCTGAGCTTTTCGAGGGGTGCGTAAGTGTTTGAATAAGGTTGGAAGTAGGCCAGGTATTTCCCGGGCTTTTTATATCGCCATTCATGGAATTCAATTCCTTCACGGATTTGCTGTTCCACGGACTTGGAAGGATCGCAGTAGGAGGGGTTGAAGGCATCGTTGCTGCAATAGGTGCATCCTTCCCGGCCTTTGTTGCCATCCCTGTTGGGGCAGCTAAAGCCGGCATCGATGCTGAGCTTTTGCACGCGTTGCCCGAATACTTTCCTGAAATAGTTGGAGTAGGCGTTAAACCTTCGCTGATGGCCCCATGGGTACATGCTGTGCTGATGTTTGTTTTCTTTGTTGCCGGCTGTGTCAGTGTCTGGCACTGCCATACGCCCGGCACCGGGCTAAGATAAAAAAAAAAGCCCCGCCGGTTGCAGCAGGGCTTTTGATTTATATTGCATGATGATTATTCCGATGACCTGGTTACCCGTTCCAGCCTCTTCATGATGAGGAAGATGAATGCGGCCGATACGAGACAGCAGACGATGAAGATGGCCCAGAGTTCCCAAAGGTCGAGTTTGCCCCAGAAGAAGCTGCCCACAACGAGAAGCTTGTTCCCTACGGCGGTGGCAAGAAGCCATCCGCCCTGCATCAGCCCCTGGAACCTTTCGGGAGCCACCTTCGACACGAAGGACAGCCCCATCGGGCTCAGGAAGAGCTCGGCGATGGTCAGTACGAGGTAACTGCTGATCAGCCAGTACGGCAGTACACGCGATGTGTCAGGAACCGGCTGGTATTTCATGTCGCCCGATTCGTCAACAAACTGCAGGGCATTGGGGGAGATCAGGTCGGTGGAGGCAATGAGCAGGATAATGAAGCCTATCGATGCAATGATCATCCCGATGCCGATCTTCTTGGGTGTGGAAGGTTCGATCTTTTTCTTTCTCAGCCAGGCAAAAATGCCCATGACCGGGAAGGTGAGCGCCACGATAAAGAGCGGGTTGAACGACTGGAATACTTCGGGAGCAATGGGATTGTTGGTCGGGTGGCTCTGGCTGATCATATAATAGGTCAGATAACCCAGGCCCACGAACATCACCATGCCGATGAATTTATCGGTGAGCTTCTTGCGGAATAAAAGGATCACGAGGCCGGCCACGCTGCCGATAAAGGCCAGGATGGATTCAAGGCTGAAGAAGGTGCTGGTAAAGGCGTCCACTTCCTTAACCGTGTAATCCCTGGCAAAGTAGGTGAGGGTAAGTCCGTTCTGATGGAAGGACATCCAGAAGAAGATGACCACGACAAATACCAGCAGCAGTGCCGAGGTCCTTGGCCTTTCTTCCTTGCTTGAACTTTGGAAAATCCATGCGGCGAACACGATAAAAAGACCTACGGCAAAAGCGATGTCGACGTTGCTGGAGGCAAACCAGATGCCGACCGATACGGCAACACCGATGATCAGGGATATGATGCCGGCTGTGAGCTGCTTGCCCATCTTGAAACGCTTGCCTTCAGGGATGGCTATCTTCTGCTCTTTTGGTTTCCGCTGCTTTGAAGGAAGGTGCTTGTTGAAGATCAAATATACCAGCAGCGAAACGATCATGGCAAGGGCGGCAATACCGAAAGCATAATTGTAACCGATGGCAAAGGCATCAATGTAATCCTTGGCAAAAACCGAAAGGTCGGTCACGGGCTTATGGCTTACATGGGCGGCCAGGGATTCAAAGGCCGGGATATCGGAAAGTTTTCCATCGATATAGGCATGGCACATGGCCGGAAGGCTTCCGTCATGCTCGAAGCCCTGGGTGCGCAGGAACCAGTTCCTGATCCCCGTGGCAACAAAAGGCGCAAAGAAAGCACCGATGTTGATACCCATATAAAAGATCATGAAGGCAGAGTCGCGCACCTTCCTGTACTGGTCGTTGTCATACATCTGCCCTACCACGGCCTGCAGGTTTCCCTTGAAAAGCCCGTTACCCAGTGCAATGGTGAAGAGGCCCGTGAGGGTCACGCCCAGGCTCATTCCCGGGACGGCCATGATGACATAACCGGCAAACATAATTACAATACCCGCCAGGATCACGAGCTTGTACTTGTTCGTTACGTCAGCAAGCAAACCGCCAAGCAGGGCCAGCCCGTAAATGCCGAAATAAAACCAACTGTAATAATTCCCGGCTCCCTCTTCCGTCAGGCCGTATTTCGCCTGCAGAAAAAGAACCAGGATAGCCATCATGGTGTAAAAGCCAAACCTTTCACCCATGTTCGAAAAGAAGGCTACCAAAAGTCCCTGAGGATGTCCTTTTAACATAGTCGTAGTTTTAGATTATTAATAATTATACATGCGATTCTTTATATTCGTGTAAAATAATAGCTTACAAAAATAGTCAAAAATATAAGTTTTGCAAGAGCATTCCGAATATTATGGAACAGGGATGCAGTACCCCCTGTGCCCCTTCCCTGAACGTATTGATATCAAGGGTTTTAAGATAATAAATTCAGGCCTTTCGGTTGTATTTGCAAGCGTGATCTTAACATCCGTGGAGCCATATATTCGTGAATGTTGCCGGCTCACTTTTACCGGGGCCGGGAAAACTTTTTCACCATATTGTAATAACTTTATCCTTCCATCGTCTTAATACTGTCATGACCATCGAAGAATTTAAAAAAGAGGTGCTTCCGGTTAAAAACAAGCTTTACCGCTTTGCCCTCCGGTTCCTTGAAAACGATGAAGATGCACGTGATGTGGTGCAGGAGATCCTCCTGCGCCTGTGGTCGAAGAAAGAAGGCCTGCATGAATACAGAAGCATTGAAGCATTTGCCATGACAATGACCCGTAATTATTGTCTCGACAAGCTTCGCTCTCCGGCCTCGAAAATGGAAATGCTTGATGAAGTGAATGAAATGAAAGATCTGAAAACACCCTACCGGGATGCCGAATTATCCGACAGCATGCGTTTCGTGTACATGGCCATGGAGGCTTTGCCGGAGCAGCAGAAAACGGTGATACACCTGCGCGATGTGGAAGGGTGCGATTTTGATGAGATCGCTGAAATTACAGGACTGAGCCTTAACAATATCAGGGTCAGCCTTTCACGCGCAAGAAAAAAGATACGGGACACCCTGGTTAAATTACACAACTATGAGTTCTCCAGGAATTGAAAAAATACTGCAAAAGTTCTACCAGGGCGAGACTTCGCTCGAGGAAGAACGCCTGCTCAGGGAGCATTTTCTCCGCGATGAGGCAGCAGCCAACATACAGGAGCTGAAATCGCAATTTCTTCACAGCGAAGAGGAAAGCCGCAAAAGCCTCCCCGGCAGTTTCGATGATGATGTGATCAGGGCTATTCAGTTGCGGGAAAGAAAACAGAAAGTCTCGAAGCGAACCATGATCTTTTATGTTTCTGGTGTGGCGGCCACCGTATTGCTGATGATCAGCATCTTCTTCCATTTTAATCCAATAAGCCCCCCATCCGTTGCCGATGATCCGGATGCGGCCTTCAAAGAAGCCAGCAAGGTGCTGTTCTTCGTTTCGGAAAAGTTTAACCAGGGAACCGGAGCCATCGCAAAGATCGATCGCTTCGGGCAGGGAATGGATAATTTACAGAGCATAAAAAAATTCGACCAGGGAATGGATAAAACCAGACCGGTGTCGAAATTCAACCAGATAACCAACTATTTTACAAACCCGGCACCCCGATAAGGTGCCCCAATAATTTTAACAATGAAAAAGACCATTTTAGTATTGATCGCAGGCATCTTCATGATGTCCTTTGCAATGGCGCAGACCAGCGTAACAGAAAAACTGTATGAAAAATACCGGGGTATGGAAGGCTTTACCACCGTCCATATCAACAAGGAGCTTTTTAACATGATCTCCCAGATGAATTTCGAAGGGGAAGACGCCGCTGAGATGAACCAGATGAAAGACGCCATGGCCAACCTGCAGTTTATCCGTATTGTCATGTTTGAGAACGGATCGGCGGATAACAAGGATTTCATGGCTTTTAAAAAAGACCTTGAGTCATTCAAACTCGACGGCTTCTCCGAACTGATGGTCGTTGACGACGGCGACGAGAAGGTGCGCTTCGTGGCCCGTCAGGACGGTAACCTTTTCAAGGAGTTCCTGATCCTGATCAACAGCGCTGATGAGGCCGGATTTGTCAGCATCTTCGGCGACATCGACTTTGAAACGATCTCCAACATCAGCCAGACCATGGGCATTGAGCAAATGGGAAAATTTGACAAAAAGGGCGATAAGGATAAATAAAAACCGGAAATTATGAGAACAATCATCGTTTTTATTCTGGCAGCCTTCACCCTCTCGGCCGGCGCACAGAAGACCCCGCTCGAAAAGTTCGTCAAAAAGTATGCCTATGAACCCGGTATCAGTGTAGATGTTATTGAACCTGCCTCATCTGAGTTCCCGGCTTTTTCGGAGATCGACGGGCCCGAAGCGCGCGAAGTGCTTGCCCAGTTCGAATATATCAGATTCATCCGCTGCAATGCGGAAGAAACAAGCCCTGAAACACGCGGGCTGTTCTATTCCAAAGCCATGGAAACCCTGCAGGAAAAACGCTACCGGGAACTGATCAACGTAAATACCCCCAAAGATGAGATCGGCTTTTATGCGAGCCAGGAAAAGAATGGGGTGATCAGCGAAATGGCTTTGCTCATCAGGGAAACCGACGATGTGATGATGATCCATGCCAGGGGCGAATTCAACCCCGGCAGCATCGGCATGAAGGAACTCTTATCCGCCATGGCGAAAGGAAAAATGAATAAAGGCTGCGACGAAGACAAGCCTGAAGCGGAATAATCCCTGACGATATTATCTTAAACGGATGACCGGGCCCCGGCGGTATTGCCGCCGGGGCCTTTTTCTTTCCTGTGCGGCAGGCAGGGCAGGCATGATATATTTTTACTATTTTTGCCACTTCAAAAATGAGTGACATGACGCAGATCCCCAGCAAATATAATCCTGCCGGCCTTGAAGAAAAATGGTATTCCTGCTGGATGGAGAAGGGCTATTTTAAATCAGTGCCCGACGATCGCGAACCCTATACCATCGTGATCCCTCCGCCCAACGTTACAGGCGTCCTACATATGGGACATATGCTGAACAATACCCTGCAGGATGTACTGGTGCGCCGTGCACGAATGATGGGGTTCAATACAGAATGGCTGCCCGGTACCGACCACGCTTCCATTGCTACGGAAGCCAGGGTGGTGAACTCACTTCGGGAAAGGGGGATCGACAAATCATCGCTCAGCAGGGATGAATTCCTGGCATATGCCTGGGAATGGCGTGAAAAACACGGGGGCATCATCCTTGAACAACTGAAACGCCTTGGCGCCTCCTGCGACTGGGAGCGTACGCGTTTTACCATGGATGAAGCCCTCTATGAATCGGTGATAAAGGTTTTTGTGGACCTGTACAACAAAGGCCTCATATACCGGGGCGTGCGAATGGTTAACTGGGATCCGAAAGCACTCACGGCGGTTTCCGACGAAGAAGTGATCTACCGGGAGGTGAACTCAAAACTCTATTATGTCCGTTACCGCGTTGCCGGCAGTGATGACCACTGGGTGACCATCGCCACCACCAGGCCGGAAACCATACTGGGCGATACGGCCGTTTGTGTGAACCCCGCCGATGAACGTTATTCATGGCTCAAAGGAAAACAGGTGATCATCCCCCTGGTGGAAAGAACGGTGCCGGTGATCTTCGATGAATATGTCGACATGGAATTCGGAACGGGATGCCTCAAGATCACACCCGCACACGACATCAACGACTACGGGATCGGCATCAGGCATAAGCTCGATATCATCGATATTTTCAACGATAATGGAACAATGTCAGGGCAGGCAACCCTCTATGTCGGCAAAGACCGTTTTGTGGTAAGGGAAGAGATCCTGCGCGACCTCGAAGCCGGCGGACACATGGTCAGGATCGAGGATTATATGAACAAGGTCGGCTATTCGGAGCGTACCGACGAGGTGATCGAACCCAAACTTTCGCTGCAATGGTTCCTGAAAATGGAAGACCTTGCACGTCCTGCACTGCAGGTGGTGATGGACGGGACCATCAGCTTCTATCCCGAAAAATTTAAAAATACATACCGGCACTGGATGGAAAACGTCAGAGACTGGTGTATTTCCAGGCAGTTGTGGTGGGGGCAGCGCATACCGGCCTGGTATCTTCCCGGTGGGGAGGTGGTCGTGGCCGAAAATGCGGAACAGGCGCTCGAACTTGCGCGAGAAATGACCAATGACCCCTTGCTGGAGCCCGGCTCGCTCAGGCAGGACGAAGATGTGCTTGATACCTGGTTCTCATCCTGGCTCTGGCCCATCTCCGTATTCGACGGCATCCGCCACCCCGATAATGCCGATATCAGGTATTATTATCCCACCAACGACCTGGTGACGGCACCCGAAATATTGTTTTTCTGGGTGGCCAGGATGATCATGGCAGGGCTCGAATACCGGGGGGAAGTGCCTTTCAGGAATGTTTACCTTACAGGGATCGTTCGCGATAAGCTGGGCAGGAAAATGTCAAAATCGCTGGGCAATTCACCAGATCCCATCGAGCTGATCGAACGCTACGGTGCCGACGGCGTGCGGGTAGGCATGCTGCTCACATCGCCGGCAGGCAACGATCTGCCATTCGACGAAGCCCTCTGCGAACAGGGGCGTAATTTCAGTAACAAGATTTGGAATGCCCTCCGGCTTGTTAAAGGATGGGAAACGGATGAAAAACTGTCGCAGCCCGAATCGGCCGGAATCTCAGCCAAATGGTTTGAAAACAAGCTGAACGAAGCACTGAAAATGGTCAACGACCATTTTTCGAAATACAGGATCTCCGATGCCCTCATGACGGTTTACAAACTCATCTGGGACGACTTCTGTTCCTGGTACCTCGAAATGGTGAAGCCCGAATACCGGAAGCCTGTCGATCCGAAAACCATGCAGGCCACCATCGGCTTCTTTGAAGAACTTATGAAGGTGCTGCATCCTTTCATGCCCTTCATTACGGAGGAGATCTGGCATCACCTGGGGGAAAGGGAAGAGGACGAATGCCTCATGGTGAGCCGGATGCCTCACCCCGGGGCCGTGGATAAGAGTCTGCTGGAAGAATTTGATTTTGCACGTGAGGCCATCATGGGCATCCGTAAGCTTCGCAAGGAAAAGAATATCCCGAACAAGGAGGCCCTCAGCCTGCTGGTGAAAAAGAATGAAGGCGAAAAACCGGAAACAGCCTTCGATGCTCTGGTGATAAAGCTCTGTAACCTTCGCGAACTGGATTATGTTACCGATAAGGTGGAAGGTGCAGCGTCCTTTATCGTCCGTTCCACGGAATTCTTTATCCCCCTGGAAGGAAAACTCGACCTGCAGGCCGAGATCGAAAAACTGGAGGAAGAACTGAAATATACGCATGGTTTCCTGGCAGGCGTTGAAAAGAAACTGGGCAACAAGGCCTTCGTAAACAACGCACCGGACCATGTGGTTGCCCTCGAAAACAAGAAAAAGTCCGATGCCCTTGCCCGCATCCGGATCATCGGGCAGCAGCTCAAAGCCCTGAAAAAATAAAATCTGACCGGATTCCCCGGTATATGCCTGATACAGGCTTGCCGATCATATGTTGGTTTTCGGATTTGTGAGAAATTTCAACGAATTTTTAAAAAAAAGTTGCGTTTGTATTAATTTATTGTTATTTTTGTAACATAATTAGCCCGGATACGCAAAGAATTGCCAAATCTTATGCTCTGAAGCTGCCAGCAACTAATCTTCGTCCGGGCTTTTTTTATGCCCGAAAATTAGTTTTCATACTGTTTATATAGGATATTTCCCTTTGCGGGAATATCCTTTTTTTTTGCAGGCAGGATTTTCGCGGGAGGCAGGGAATTCTGCAAAGGTCATTGCGTAAATACGAATTGCAGGATGTTTGCACCCATCCTGAGGGCCTTCAGCCTTGTTTCTTCGGAATTCTTATGTACGGCAGCATCTTCCCAGCCATCGCCGAGGTCGCATTCGTAAGTGTAGAAACAAACCACCCTTCCCTCGAAGATCAGTGCGAAGCCCTGCGGGGGCTTTCCATCGTGTTCGTGGATCTTTGGCAGCCCTGCCGGGAATGAATACTTCTGGTGATATACCGGGTGATCGAAAGGAAGCTCAACAAAATCGAGTTCGGGGAATACTTTTTTCATTTGCGGCCGCACGAAAGGATCCATGCCGTAGTTGTCGTCGATATGAAGGAAGCCCCCGGCGATCAGATAATTCCTGAGGTTTTGGGCTTCCTGGGGCGAAAATACGACATTGCCGTGGCCGGTCATGTGTACGAACGGGTAATAGAACAATTCAGGGCTTCCCGCTTCCACGGTGGCAGGGTCGGGATGGATGGATGTGCCGAGGTTTTCATTGCAGAAGCTGATGAGGTTTGGCAGGGAGGTGGGGTTGGCATACCAGTCGCCGCCGCCTTTATATTTCAACAAAGCGATCTGCAATTGTGCTCTTGTGTTCGTAAAGGCCGCCAGCAGAACAAAAAGCAAAATAACGCTCTTTTTCATGTCTCAAAGATAATGCATATTTCCCTTCGGAAAGCCGGCTTATGCCATGATCTGTTCAGCCCTTCTGGTTGAGCAGTGCGATGGTATGGCAGGCGGCCACCGCCGCCGTTTCGGTTCGCAGGCGGTAGTTGCCCAGGCTGACAGTGGTGAATCCCTGCGAGCGTGCAGCAGTCACTTCATCAGGATGGAAGTCGCCTTCGGGCCCGACCATCAGCGTAACATCACGGGGAGCCCGGTACATGCCGGACAGGAGCGGGTGTTCGCCTTCTTCTACATAGGCCGTATACTTATCACCTTCGTGCCTGTCCCGGATAAAATCGGCGAAAGCAGTGGCCGGGTTCAGCTGTGGGTGATAGGCCTGCAGCGATTGTTTCATGGCTGCCGTGATCACCTTATTGAGGCGGCCGGTATTCAGCTTTCCACGCTCCGAACGCCGGCAAAGAAGCGGGGTGATCTCGTCAACACCGATCTCGGTGGCCTTTTCCAGAAACCATTCAAAGCGGTTGATGTTTTTGGTAGGGGCTACGGCCAGGTGCAGGCGATAAGGTCTTTTGCCGTATTCGCTCAGCATACCGGTGAGCCTGAGCTCGCAGGCATGGTCGTTCCCGTTCAGCAGTTCAGCCTTGTATAGGTTTCCCAGGCCGTCGGTGAGGTGTATGATGTCACCGGCTTTCATGCGTAGCACCCTGGTGCAGTGTTTCGCCTCCTGCCCTTCGAGCGTATGATATTCGCCGCTGATATGCGGTGCATAGAACAATTGCATGCCAAAACCACTTTAGCGCACAACGATCTTTTTCGTTACATTCATCCCGTCAGAAATGAAGCTGGCAAAGTACACCCCTTTGGGCCAAGCGGACGCATCCAGCCGGCTGCTGCCTTCGGCGGGCATGATCTCCTTCCTGTACATCAATTGCCCCTGTAGACTGCTCACAAGCATTTGTACCTTTTCCGTCCTCACGGGAAGCATGATGTTGAAAATGCCCTCGGATGGATTGGGAAAGATGGTGATTTCTCCTTCATCCCGACCCTGCATGGCAACACCCACCGAATTCGAAATCTGGATATTGTCAATGAAGATATTGTTTCCGAACCTGCCGAAAGTTTCGAACCTGATGCGGATGCCCGACTGTCCGGCCCAGGCAGAGAGGTCGAGGATGTTGCAGTCGACTCCGTATCCCGCCCCGCACCAGTCGTCAGCTGAAGCCGGTGCAAAAGATTCTTCCGTTGGCGGGCTTGTTTCAAGGTCCTCAAGGGTGGCCGAATAGAGCCGGGTCCATGTATCGCCGCAGTCGCCGGAAATGCTCACGATGAGCGTATCGGCCAGAGAATACCTGCTGGCATAGGCGTGCTGGAAGTACAGCCCCAGGCTGTTGAATCCGCTGAAATCGAGCGGTGGCGACACCAGGTAGTCCCTTGGCCCGAATGCATAGTAGTTGAAGATGTTGATCCATGCGGCATGGCTTCCGGGCCAGTTGCCGCTTACTTCGGTCAGCTCCCAGGTGATGTTCAGGTCGGGGTTTTCAACCGTCCAGTAAGCATCAGTCAGTGATCCGTTTTCGAAATCCTCGGAATAGGGGAGTGGCATGCCGCCGATCATCACATAGTTGTTTTTCGTCAGGTGTGTCTGTCCGTTGGCATTATGGGCGATGAGTGTAACATTGTATGAACCCGTTTCGTGATATTGCACAACCGGGTTTTGTGAGTTTTCGCTGGTGCCTTCCAGGAAACTGATCTGCGTTGAACCGAACTGCCATTGCCAGGAAATGGGGCAGTTGAGGCTGAGGTCGGTAAAGCGGATGATATCGGTGCCGCAGGGTACAATATTGTCGGCGGTAAAGTCGACAACGGGCAGGATCTCATCGCTGACGGTAATATAAGCGGCCACGAAAACGGAGTCTTCGCCCAGATCGTTCCACACTTTCAATGCCACGGCATAGGTACCCGGTGTGCTGAAGACGATGCCTGAAGGGTTGCGTTCGGTCGAGCTTGCCGGCGTGGCTCCTTCAAAACTCCATTCGAAGTAATGCGGCACGCCGGATGATGCATCGTAAAAGTCGACAGGGCAGTTGGGCGGCACCAGGGTGTCGGAACTTGTAAAGCCGGCTTCCGGTGTTCCGAACCACATGTCGGAGCTCCAGAGCCCTCTGCCGTAGGTTCCGGCGCGTATCGCATCCCCGCCGGGGCTGTCGGGATCATAATAGATCTCGATCTCGTTAACGGAGGCATCAACCGGCAGGCCCTGGTTGAACCATATCCAGTCGCCCATGGAGGCATCGCGGTAGAACACGCCAAGGTCGGAGCTCACATAGAGCCCTTCCTGGCTGCTTTTATAATAGACGATGGAGGTGAGGTGGACGTCGGGGAGGCTGCCTGAAATGTCTTCCCAGCTCAGGCCTTTATCCGTGCTTTTATAGACCTTTGACCCGAGCAGGATATAAACAATGTTTTCGTCGGTGGGATGGGCTTCAATGTCGCCGGGCGTTACGGCCTGAGGCAGAAATGGCGTCAGGTTGAACCATACCGGGCTGTTGGCAAAGGCATCGTCGGTGCGGAAAACCTTGCTGTCGTACCTGCCGGCATACAGGATGTTGGTATTGGCCGGCGACTGTTCCAGCACGGCCATGTTTGTGCCGTTATTGCCGGCCAGGTTGTCGGAGATCTTTTTCCAGCTGATCTGGCTGCTTCCCGCCTTCACGTTTTCGCAGCGCCATACGTTTTTATAGCCGATGAACATCACATTGGGGTCGTATTCGTCCATGATGAACGGTGTGATCCATGCCCCTGATTCATCGATCCCGTACTGGCCGTTTTCGCATACCACCATCTGGTAGTTGTTGTTATAATAGCGGGCTACGCTGCCAAAGTAGAGCGAGGCATAGCTATAGGCCGGGTCCTGGTGGTCGATGATGCATTCGAAGCCATCGCCTCCGCGTGTAAACTCCCAGGTATTTCCATACCAGGTGGAGGTGCCGTTGTCCTGGTAACCGTTTATCACCAGGTCTTTAACCGTGGCGCTTTGTCCGATCTTGTATACCTGGCTGATGGGCATTCCGTCGGTGATCTCGGGCCAGCTGGCCCCGCCGTCGGCGGTCCAGTAAATGCCGCCGTCGTTACCTGCGTAGAGCCTGCCATCGACAGGGTTGTATTCGAGCACGTGCAGGTCGGCATGTACGGAAGGCACATTGCAGTCGCCCCACCAGTGTGAGCTGATCTGCCATGTGGCGCCGCCGTCGGTCGACTTAAAGCAGTTCACGCCTCCGGCGAAGATGGTATATTCATCCAGCGGGTCGGCTGCGATCTCAAGGTCGTACCATGCCTGCCCGCCGCTGCCTCCCTGGCATCCCCAGCTCATGATATTGGGTGAGTTCGACATTTCCGTGAAGCTGTTTCCGGCATCGGTTGAGCGGTAGAGTGCTTTGAAGGAATCGGAATTGGTCAGCAGGAAATAGACCACTTCGGGATTGTCGGGGGTTACGGCGATGACGGCACGTGCGCCTCCCGACAGGCCGTTGGTGATCTGCACCCAGCTGTTGCCGCCGTCGGTGGTCTTGTAAAAGCTGCCTCCCTTGCTGGCGTAAAGTGTTTCGGTATCGTTGGGTTTCATCACGATCTCCTTGAAGTTGCCGGTGGCCTGGTTGTTCCATGTAATTCCGCCGTCATCTGTCCTGAAGATGCCGCCCGAGGTGGCGATGTAAAGGATTAAGGGGTCTTTGGGGTGGATGATCATCCTGCCAACGGTCAGGTTTTCGATGCCGGTATTGGCAGTGCTCCAGTTTACACCGCCGTCAAAGGATTTTAGCACACCGATGCCGTAGGCATCACCTGCGTCGCGGTCGCCGGTGCCCATGTATATGATGTCGGGGTTTGTATAGTCAACGGCGATGGACGAAACCCCGAGGCTTGGGAGCCCGTCGCAATAGCTGTTCCAGGTGTTCCCTCCGTCGTGAGTGATCCACAGCCCGCCGGCCGGGGCCCCTGTATAGATGATGTCGGGATCGGAGGGATGAAAGGCAATGGCATTGAGCCTTCCCAGACCTTTGTAACCTTTGTTTTCAGGGATGAAGAAAGGGCCGAGGTTTTCCCAGTTACCCGAAGGCGATCTGGCTGCCGGGTTCTCTTCCAGGAAACGGTGATATTCGTTCCACAGGCGGTTGTCGGGGTAGCGGCTGCCATCGGGCCTGACCCTGAACTGCATATTGTATTCCCAGCGCTTGAATGGCTTGTAACCTGAACTGCGCGTGATCTCGCGGCCTTCCCAGTATGTGTAAAAGGCTTTTTGAACGTCGAAGAAATTGACGGAAGGATCCTGCATCATCTCGATCCAGTATGGGTATCTGGCAAGTTCGGCGTCGGGGGGCAGGGTGCTTTGCTGGGCATGGGAAAAGGTCCATGCAAATAAGAGTGCGGCAATGGAAAGAAGGATGTTTTTCATGACAGGTTCTGATGATGGTTATAACACACAAAGATACAACAATTCATGTATAGCTTCGCGCATGACATGATGAAACGGGCAAAATATGATGGTTGCCGGGGAAGCTGCGCTTCTGCCGGATGAACAGCCTGCAGGAATGCCTGTAGCCCTGGCCGGCCGGGGGTTATTCCCCGGACCGGGCCACTTTCTTTTCGAACTTCTTTATTGCGATGAGCACCAGCCTGTAGCTGACCCAGATCAACACGGGCCAGGTAATGATGGATATGATCTCTGCTGTATACATGATGTGATTATTTCCGGTTAGTAGATGTGGGTATCTTCCTCCATTTCCCCTGCCGTGATCTTTTTGTTGCTGATGGCCCGCCAGGCGTACCATATGTAGGCAAGGACGAAGGGAATCATCAGTGAAACATAGCTCATGGCCGTGAGGGTATATTTGCTGGATGATGCATTTTCAATGGTCAGGGAGCTCTGGGGGTCGATATAGGAGGGGTAAAAGGCCGTGTTGTTAAAGCCTGCCACGAGGAAGAGGGCGAATACGGTCAGGATGGTGCCGATGCCGCCCAGCCAGATTCCTTTGTTATGGCACTGTTCGTATGCGACCAACGGGCGGATGATGCCCAGCAGCACCGCTGCCACGCCCAGCAGGAAGATCACCAGCACCGCAGGCATTTCGAGCAGGTTATGCAGGTACTTGTTTGCTTCGGCATAAATCTCCTTTGTTTCGGGGTTCACGGCGTAGCCGTCCATCAGCAGGAGGTTTGCCAGGAAGAATAGGAAAAAGGCCAGGAAGGGCAATGCATTCCTGAGAAGCTGGGTTTTTGCCCGCTGGTTGATATTCTCTTCATCAACGGCATTCATGAAATAGAGGATTGCCAGCACCCTGGCCAGGAAGAAGACGGCAAAGCCCAGTGAGAGGTTGACAAAGGTGAAGTAGCGTCCAAAGTTGAAGGCAAGCTCCAGCCCGCGAAAGGGGGTTTGCCACTCCACCTGGTTGATCATCAGTATTTCGCCCGAGGTGCTGATGTTTTGGCTCAGGATAAAGGGCGAACCGGTGAAAAAAGTTGCCACGGCCGTTCCGATGAGGATGGTGCCCAGCAGCCCGTTCACAAACAGAAAGCCCTCGTAGGTTTTTTGTCCGAGGAAGTTTCCTGCTTTTGACCTGAATTCAAATGACACAGCCTGTATGACGAAGGCGAAGAGGATGAGCATCCATACCCAGTAGGCACCGCCGAAGCTGGTGGCGTAAAAGAGCGGGAAGGAAGCGAAGAAAGCTCCGCCGAAGGTGACAAGGGTGGTGAAGGTGAATTCCCACTTGCGTCCCAGGGTGTTGATGAGGATGGTGCGTTCCAGGCCGGTTTTTCCGAGTTTGTAGATCAGTGTTTGCCCGCCCTGGACAAACATCAGGAAAACCAGTAAGGCAGCCAGCACTGAAATGATGATCCACCAGTACTGCTGCAATGCCAAATGTGATAAATTTTCAAACATCTTATTGTCCTCCTTCTTCTTTAGGTCCTTTTTTGATTTGCGATAACATGATCTTCAGCTCGGCAATGAGCAGGATGGTGAAGGTGGCCAGGAAGAGCCAGAGCGTGATCTGTACGTTCCCTTTGCTGATCTTTGTAACGGCCGAAACCGTGGGCATGAGATCCTGTATTACCCATGGCTGGCGTCCCATTTCCGCCAGCAACCATCCCAGTTGGCCGGCGAGGTATGCCATGGGGATGGCAAAGATCGACAGCCACAGCAGCCATTTTCGTTTCTCGATCTTGTCGCGGAGAACATTTATCAGCGTCAGGATGAATACCAGCAGGAACAGCCCTGCCAGGATCACCATGATATGGAAAGAATAGAATGCCACGGGCACGCTGGGGATCAGCCGGGCAGGATCGTCATAATAACCGTATCCGAAATAGGCGAAATAATTGTCGAGCCACACGGGGTCATAAAACAAGGCACCCAGCGAGTCGGCCCTGGCCATGTGGGAGATCTTTTCAACCTCCGGGGTTTCAGTGCTCCGTGCCTGCGTTTTGGCTTTTTTATAGTCATGCAGGGCCTGAATGGCGATCCTGCCCCGCTGCATCCTTTCCGTGTAGGAAAGTATTTCATTGCCATCCCTGTCGGTATAGCCGTAAAGGAGGTCTTTGATGCCGGGCACATAGGCTCCTGCTTCAAGAAATGCCATGTAAGAGAGCAGGTCGGGGATCTCAATGGAAAAGGCGAATTCTCTTTCATTGATATTGAGCCGGTCGGGGTCGACCTTTTGCATGAATCCGATGGCCACAAGCGGGGCATTGGTCTGCCCTTCGTACATCCCTTCCATGGCAGCGAACTTCATGGGTTGTTTGTCGGCGATCTGCCTGGCCGATTCATCACCGGAAACGACGTTGAGCAGGGCCATGACCAGGCCGAAGACGGAAGCCACCACCATGCTGCGCTTGGCAAAGAGGATGTGCCGCTTCTTGAGCAGATACCAGGCACTTACGCCGATCACGAAGATGGCAGCAAGCACATAACCCGATGAGATGGTGTGCAGGAACTTGTTCACGGCAACGGGCGAGAACAATACATCCCAGAAGTTGATCATTTCGTTGCGGGCCGTATCCGGGTTGAAACGCATGCCGACGGGATGCTGCATCCAGGCGTTGGCCACCAGTATCCAGAGGGCCGAAAGGCTGGCCCCGATGGCGACAAGCCAGGTCGATACAAGGTGGAACTTCTTTCCTACCTTGTTCCATCCGAAGAACATAACCGCAATAAATGTTGATTCCATGAAGAAGGCCATGATGCCTTCAACGGCAAGGGGCGCCCCGAAAATGTCGCCCACGAACCATGAGTAATTCGACCAGTTGGTGCCGAATTCAAATTCGAGGATGATACCCGTGGCAACCCCGATGGCAAAGTTGATGCCAAAAATCGTCATCCAGAATTTTGTGATGCGCTTCCATTCGGGATTACCGGTCCTGACATAGATCGATTCCATGATGGCGATGATAAACGTCAGGCCCAGGGTCAGCGGAACAAAGATCCAGTGAAACATGGCTGTTACTGCAAACTGCAGTCGCGACCAGTCGACCAGTGCATAATCAATTTCCATGGTTTTATTTGGTATTGGTTAGTTGTTCAATTACATGATCGCTCCGTTCCTCATCGGAGTCGAAATTTGAATTCAGGTAATTGGGGAAGAAGAAGAGCCTGAGTACGGCAAACATCACGAAAAGCTTGATAAGGATGATGATCCAAAGCCGTTTTCCGACGGGGCTGAGGTTCCTGAAGCCGTCGTAATAGAAATAAAAGACCCTGCCAAAGATGTTTTTTCCCAAAGTAATGCTTAATGAATGCCCGAATTTAAAAAATATAAGTATTCACCTACTTGATTATTTACATTTTTTTAATATTTTTTTTTCCATGCCTGACATAATACCGGTCAGGTATAGTGATTTCAACTCCAAGCCTGCCGGCGGGTGCTGGCACCACTTATGCAGCTTCCGTCAGTAATCGAGTGTGAGGATGCCTCCTTCGGTAAAATCGAAAAAGCGGTCTTTGGAGGCCACCACAACGCCTTCCTTCAGCATGTCATCGGTAACGCCCATCACCTTCATGCAGCCCGGGCAGGCCATGATGGTTACCCCTTTATCGAGCAATTCGCCGATGATCTGCCCAGAAGGGGCAAATTCGCGGAAGCGCACATCCGCTCCGTCCTTCAATACAAGCTCAATGCCTTTGATGTCGAGGTAAACGCATACATCTTTCCCTGAGGCCATTTTATTGGCCATGGTCAGGCCCATCAGTGCCCTTTGCGGGTCATCGCTTCCGTGGCTGATATGGAGCAATACCCCTGTTGTTCCGACTTTTTCGCTTACCGCAGATTTTTTGGCGGCTTCGATGGCTTCTTCGTCCATTTCAACATTAACGCAGCCGGCAAAAAACAATGCCAGCAGCAAAAAGACCCATGTGTTTTTCATAGCATTAGATGTTTATTCATTTTGTCCGCCGGCTTGTTCAGCCAGTGGCAGGATTTCATATTCGCTGACGGTGTAGCCTTTGTCCTCGATGGCTGCCCTGAACTGGTCGATGCCGACAAGGGAGGGGTCGTATTTGACTTTGGCCTGTTCTTCCAGCCACGACACCCTTGCTTCCTGCACTCCTTCGAGCGCCGTGATGGCGCCGGTAATGGCTTTTTCACAGCCTTCGCAGTGCATGCCGCTTACGTAAATGATGACCACCTCGGTAGCGGCCACTTGCTGAACCGCTTCGGTGGTTTCTGTTTCAGCCTGTTCGTCTGTTGTTTGTCCGGCCGGCTGCCGGTTGCTGCATGCCGCAATAAAGAGCGCCACAAGCAATAATAAGAAATACTTTTTCATGTTTAGGGCTTTGGTTTGTTGGTAACAAATATAATAAAGTCTTTTCATTCATGAGCGATAAAAAAAATGAAGAAGGCCGGTGAAATATCGGCAGGCATGTACCGGCCTGCCGGCATGAGTGTTGCGTTCTGCCTGCCGGCTTTTGTGTAAAATCTTTTTGGGGCGGAGGCCGGGACTTCCAATGAAAAAACCCGTCTGTTGTCAGCACGAGTCAGGCTCGCCGCCGGTCCCTCATCTTTTGACCATTTTCATCGCATCCGCTTCTTTACCATTCAGGCTAATGGCAAGGATAAAGGTCCCTGCCTTAACAAGACTCTCCGACCCATCCGTCCCACGCCATTTCATTTCGCCTCTGCCTATTGGGCCCCGGGCATTTAACAGGGTTTTTACACAGCGGCCATTGGAGTCGTAGATCCTGATAATGCATTGCCCCGCTTCCGGCTTTATGTATGATACAGTGGTTTCGAACCTGAAGGGATTTGGAAAAACATCAGGCAGTTTTGATTGTTGGGTTGATACATCCGGTTATATAGCCTGATTCCGGAATCCGGAAGATTTTGAATACCGGATATTATCATGCATGCTCAATATCCTTTACCACATCTTTCGGAAAATTCTTTGAAAGCCTGGTACTCCGGACCGGGCTTTTTCTTTCTTTTTCACAGATCTTCTTTTGGCATTTAATCCTTACATTTTAAGGATACTTCTTCCGGATAATTGTTGTTTTAAGAGATGGGAGAGGCGGTGGGATTATGATCCATGAACACCGGGTGCTGTAAAGAAGCCCCCGGCTTTGATCGTGGCTGGAATGAAAAGTGTTGCATCGTGCCTGCTTTCGTGTAAAACACCCGCCGGCAAATATTTCATGCAGCGTCTGGAAACAGGGCTGACAGGCCGGGGCGCACACCTTCACCCTTATTTATCATCAGTATAAATTCCATATTACATATCAGGCAATATATATATTTTTATATTTTTGGAAACAGGTACTCTATTGCGTTTATTCCGGCATAATACCGCCATGGCATATCGCAATGCTTTTTTTTTTATTTTTGGGAATTGACAACCAAAAAAGAACAATGCAATGAAAAGACTCATCTCAGCCATATTTTTGCTGTTGTTTCTGACCCCGGGGCAGGCACAGTTCATTGAAGAGGACGAAAGGGTAGGGATATTTGAAAAGCTTGACACCCTCATCCCGCCAGGTGCCATGTTCTATACCGAAGAGGGTGAGCTGGTATCACTGGTTTCGCTCATCGACAAGCCTACGGTGATCGTACCGGTTTATTATACCTGCCCGGGTATCTGCAGCCCCCTGCTCGACGGCGTAGCCGACGTGATCACAAAAATGGACATGGAACTGGGCAAGGACTACCAGGTGATCACGGTCAGCTTCAGTCCGGAGGAGACACCGGCCCTGGCACGCGATAAAAAAGTGAATTATGTGCAACAGGTGAAGAAGGAGATTGATGAGTCGGCCTGGATGTGGCTGACAGGCGACAGCACAAACATTTACATGCTGACCAACAGCATCGGGTATCATTTTATCCGCCAGGGTAACGACTTCATTCATGCGGCAGCCATCATTGCCGTGAGTCCGGAGTCGAAAGTGACCCGTTATCTTTATGGCACCTATTTCCTGCCGTTCGATCTGAAGATGGCCATGGTGGAAGCTTCGGCCGGGCGTTCGGGGCCTGCCATCAACAAGCTGTTGAATTATTGTTTTTCATACGATCCTGCAGGGAAGACTTACGTATTCAACATTACCAAAGTGACCGCCACGCTGATCCTTTTTATAGTGGGCCTGTTTTTCATTTATCTCATTCTTACCAGGCGCAAGAGAATTGCCAGGCGTAATAAATAAGAATTAAAATATGGAAGCTGTTAACCGGGAACCCGAATATGTGAATTTCTACCAGGTCAGGAAGGGCATCGCCTCCTGGCTGTTCACACACGATCACAAGCGTATCGCCCTCTTGTATTTCTGGGGGGTGATCGGGTTTTTTATCGTGGCTGTTTTGCTGGGGATGCTCATGCGCCTTGAGCTGATAGCCCCGGGTCCCACCATCATGGATGCGGGGATGTACAACGCGGTGTTCACCCTTCACGGGGTTATTATGATCTTTCTTTTTATAATTCCCGGGGTTCCGGCCATCTTTGGAAACTTTATGCTCCCGCTGATGCTGGGCGCTCCCGACGTGGCTTTTCCGCGGCTCAACCTGATCTCCTGGTGGCTTTATGTGATCGGCGGATTGCTGGCCCTCGGCACCCTCTTTTTCGGGGAGGGCCCTCCCGATACGGGCTGGACCTTCTACGCCCCTTACAGTGTGAAAACAGGTACCAACGTGACCATTGCCGTGCTGGCTGCCTTCATCCTCGGTTTTTCATCCATCCTCACGGGGATCAACTTTATTGTTACCATTCACCGCATGCGCTGCCCGGGCATGAGCTGGTTCAAAATGCCGCTTTTCCCCTGGGCCCTGTATGCCACTTCCTGGATCCAGGTCCTGGCCACGCCGGTGGTGGGCATCACCCTGCTGATGATCGTAATGGAGCGGGTGCTGGGCGTAGGTTTTTTCGATCCGGCCATCGGGGGCGACCCCATCCTCTACCAGCACCTTTTCTGGATATATTCCCATCCGGCAGTATACATCATGGTTTTGCCGGCAATGGGCATCGTTTCGGAGATCATCCCGGTATTTGTCAAAAAATCCATATTCGGCTACAAGGCCATCGTATTTTCCAGCCTGGCCATTGCCTTTGTCGGGTATTTCGTGTGGGGTCACCATATGTACACCTCGGGTATGAGCGGTACGGCCCTGATCGTGTTTTCGCTGCTCACTTTCCTGGTGGCCGTACCCAGCGGGGTAAAGGTCTTTAACTGGGTGGCCACCCTTTACAAGGGATCCGTGGATCTGCAGCCTCCCATGTGGTATATGCTGGCATTCATTTTCCAGTTCATGATAGGCGGACTCACGGGCCTGGTGGTGGGCTCCCTGGCAACCGACGTGCACCTGCACGATACCTATTTCGTGGTGGCCCACTTTCACTATGTGATGTTCGGAGCCACGGGCTTTGCCTTTATCGGGGCCATCCATTACTGGTTTCCCAAGATCTGGGGCAGGATGTATAACAAACGCAGGGCCAACCAGGGCCTGCTGCTGCTCTTTATCGGCTTCAACCTCCTGTATTTCCCGCTCTTTATCGTGGGCATGATGGGCATGCCGAGGCGCTATTACGACTACCTGCCGGAGTTTACCATACCCAATGTGATCTCCACCATCGGCTCTTTTATCCTGTTTGCCGGTTTGCTCATGATCATCGTGAACCTGATCAGGGGAGGCATGAAAGGTGAAAAGGTTGGGCGGAACCCCTGGGGCGGCAAAACGCTCGAATGGCAGGCCGGATCTCCGCCAAGTCTTTATAATTTCGACGAAACCCCTGAAGTGACGGAAGGTCCTTATATATACAATAAATAAACATCAGCATATGGGAACCACAGCAACGCATAATGGTATTCAGGGCCATGTCCTGCACAGGGATGACGAGGGCTCCCGCCTGGGGATGTGGCTGTTCCTGTTCACGGAAGTGATCCTTTTTGGCGGGCTATTTGCCGTTTACGCCGTATACCGTTTCCTTAATCCCGAAGCTTTCCATGCAGGCTCAGGCACACTGAACCTGGCTTTCGGAGCCGTCAATACCGTGGTGCTGCTCACCAGCAGCCTCAGCGTGGCACTGGCCATATCGGCCATACAGATGGGGCGGCGCAAACATACCCTGCTGTTTTTATACCTTACGCTCATACTCGCACTGGCGTTTATGGTGAACAAATACTTCGAGTGGGGTGCAAAGATCGAACATGGGCTTTTCCCGGGTACGGAACACTTCTTTGAACTGCCGCAGGGAGAGGCGATGTTCTTCTATCTCTATTACTTCATGACCGGCCTTCACATGTTTCACGTGGTGGTGGGAATGATCCTGCTTTCGATCATGGCCGTCAAGGTCTTCCGGAAGAAGATCACATCCGGAAACTATGTGTTCCTCGAAAACAGCGGACTCTACTGGCACCTGGTCGACGTGATCTGGATCTTCCTGTTTCCCTTGTTGTACCTTATCAAATAACCAATACCATGAGTGAACGCAATACACATATTTTTCCATACAGCAGCAACGTGCTGATCTGGATCGACCTGCTCATCCTCACCTTTGTTACCATTGAGATCGCACAGTTCGATTTTCACGATCTTACCGTGGTCATCGCACTGCTGGTGGCCAGCATCAAAACATTCCTGGTTGGTTACTTCTTTATGCACCTGAAGTTTGAGAGCCGCCTGTTTGCCCTGTTCGTGGGCATTGCGGCATTTGTCTTTATTGCCTTTATGGCTGTTCTTTTCTTTGATTATTCATTCAGATAGGAGGATATTATATGTTTTCTGGCGCATCGAATTTTGTGGAAGGAGTTGATACCGCGTTCATGGTCATACTGGGGATCTCCGTTATCCTGCTGGTGGCGATCACGGTGGTGATGATATACTTTGTGATCCGCTTTAACAAAAAGAAGAACCCGGTACCTGTCGATATTCATGGCGACAACCGGCTTGAGCTGCTCTGGACGGTGATCCCCACCATTCTTGTGTTGCTGATGTTCTGGTACGGCTATATCGGCTATGTGCCCATGAAAAAGATCCCCGACGATGCCATGGAGGTTACGGTGACCGGCCGTATGTGGAGCTGGACATTTGAATACGACAACGGCAGGAAGAGCGAGGTTTTGTATGTGCCGCACAACAAACCCGTGAAGCTTGAGCTTATTTCGCAGGATGTACTGCACAACCTCTATATCCCGGCATTCAGGATCAAGGAGGATGTGGTTCCCGGCAGGGAGAACTATATGTGGTTTGTGGCACAAAAGGAGGGTTCGTATGATATTCTCTGCGCCGAATACTGTGGTTTGCGTCATTCCTTCATGATCACCAAACTGGAAGTGGTGAGCCCTGAAGCCTTTGAAGAGTGGTATGCCCTTCCCCCCGACAGCCTTGTTGACCGTGTTGACATGGGTTACCAGGTAACGCGTGCCAACGGATGTATCGGTTGCCATACCACTGATGGCTCACCATTGATCGGAGCCAGTCTGAAGGAGCTTTACGGCCGGCCAAAGGTGATCCTTGTGGATGGGCGCGAGGAGACCATCACCGTTGATGAGGACTATCTTCGCCGCTCGATTTACGAGCCCGATATTGAAATTGCCAAAGGCTATCCGGCCGGTGTAATGCCCTCATACACGGGGCAGATCAGCGAGGATGATGTGGAAATGATCATCCTGTACATTAAATCCCTTTCCGATGTCGGGCAGCCGGAATAAGTTTATAAGACCTGCCGACCTCATTGCACTTACAAAAGCCGGGATCACCCTGGCCGTTACCCTGAGCACCCTCACCGCCTGGATCATGTACGCAGGCAAGGTCGATTTCAATGCCTTCCGGGTGGTGCTGGGCGTGTTTTTGCTGGCTTCCTCCTCTTCGGCCCTGAACCAGGTGCAGGAACGCCGTACCGATGCCCTGATGGGACGTACCCGGGGCAGGCCCCTGCCGGCAGGGCGCATGGATGTGAGAACGGCCATCCTGGTGGTGGTATTGCTTTTTGTGGCCGGAAGCCTGTTGCTGGCTGTCAATACCCTGAGCCTTGGCCTGGGGCTTTTGTCGTATGCCTGGTATAATGCCCTGTATACTCCTCTGAAATACCGCAGTGTTTTTGCCCTTGCCCTGGGCTCTGTGATCGGGGCTCTGCCGCCGCTCATCGGCTGGACGGCCGCCGGGGGTGCCATGGATGCCCGGCCCGTACTGGCGCTTTCACTTTTTATCTACCTCTGGCAGGTGCCGCATTTTGTCCTGCTCCTGCTGAGGTATTCCGCCGAATACAAAGCCGCCCGCCTGCCGGTGCTCAGCAGTGTATATTCGTTTTCCTTTGTCAGGCGCATCCTTCTGCTGTGGCTTGCCGGGACCACCGTGGCCGGCATCATGCTGCCGCAGATGGCCGGCGTGCATCACAATGGCCTGGCGTGGGCCCTGGCGGGAGGAGTGATCCTGCTGAACCTGCTTGTGGTGCTGATGCTTTACATCCGAAATGAACATGGGATCCGCAATGCATTCATCATCATGAATGCATGCCTGTTGTGGGTGCTCGCACTGCTCTCGGCCAGCAGGCTGCCGGCTTTATGATAAGCCGGATGGATACATGGGGCCTGATGCCGGTCAAAAGAACAAACTGAATAGATACTTTCACAAAAACGAATACAATGAAAACAATCCATGATGATGGCATCCCCCCGCCGGGGGGGCACTATTCGCCATGTGTCGAACACAATGGCTTGCTGTATATCTCCGGCCAGTTGCCGCTCGATCCGAATACGGGGACGATCCCCGAAGGTATTGCGGCACAGACCGGGCAGGTGCTTTCGAACATCGGCCGCCTGCTCCACGCGGCGGGCAGCTCCAGGGAAAAGGTCCTTCAGGTCAGGATATATGTTTCGGATATCGGCTTATGGGATCAGGTTAACGAAGTGTATGCAGCCTATTTCGGTGGGCACAAACCGGCAAGGTGCGTGGTCCCTTCCGGCCGCCTGCACCATGGCTGCCTGATCGAGGCAGAGGCCCTGGCTTTTCTCTGAGGGCGAAGGTCTGACCAGTGTCACTTCCTGAGCCATTTGCCGCTGCGGACTTCGCCGCTTTCGAGCAATACCCGGTAGAAATAAAAGCCGGGTGGCAGCGCCCCGGTAAACAGCCGCTTTCCGGGATTTTCCGTTTCCATCACTTTTTTCCCGCTCATGTCATACATGGCAATCATCATTATTTCCCGGTTGCTGCTGAGCAGCACATGATCCTTGCCGGGGTTCGGAAGTAATGAAACGGTGGCATCATCGGCCGCAGGCAGAGGATTCAGCGACACAGGCCCGCCAATGATGGTGAACGCATGCTGGGTAATGCTGCTGGCGGTATTGCCTGCGCTTGTCACCCTCAGCCTCAGGAAGCAGTCTTCCGAGTCGATATTTGTTACCGTCCACTGATGCCTGCCGTTATTCGGAAGGTCTTCGGCAATGGTTGTCCAGGGTCCCGCGGGACCGGATGCCGAGATGTCGATCCCGACTGCAGAGGGCGTATTACCCGGGACTGCCGAGATCCATTCGATGAAACGGACCGATCCGGCATGGAATCTTTCATGTCCCACGGGCTGATGTGCCATGATGCTGAGGCTGTCGGCTTCCGTATCTTCAAAGAAAACGTATAGTTTGTTCTGTTCGAACTGCACCCAGCCTCCGCTCAATTCCTGGTTGAGTATCACCAGGTCGGGGAATCCGTTGTTGTCGAAATCGCCACCGGTTCTGATGGCCCTGCCGTTACCGGGGTCGCCGGCAATGGTAAAGCCGGCGTCGGCGGTCCAGTTTCCGGTCCCGTCGCCCAGCCAGAGCTGAAACTGTTGTTTCCCGTAGGCCAGCACGTCTGTAAAGCCGTTGCTGTTCATGTCGAATAGCTGCGTCACCTGGTAAGGGCCCGTGGCGGGAAGGTTGCCGGAGTAATGATCCCATTTCATGCTTTCCCTGTTCCAGTCGTAAACCTCAATGCCGCCCCCTGAATTGACATATGACAGTCCTGTGCTGCCGTTGTTGTTCACATCGCCGATGTCGAAGCCGGTCAGCGATGCGTTTGCCGGCAGGCCGGCATCCCGGATGATAAAACCGCCGTTGCCGTCGCCAAAATATGCCGCACCCGACTGGTGGTTGGCGATGAAGTCCATATTGCCGTCGTTGTCGATGTCGCAGGCCCTGACGATCATACCCGAATTACCTCCCAGGAATCCGTACGACTGCTCCCAGCTGCCGTCGGTCTGGTTCAGGTATACATGGATGCCTGCACAGCAGCCGAAGGCGGTGCTCACCAGGTCGAGGTAGCCGTTGTTGTTGAAGTCGGCGAAGGCAGTGCCGAACATTCCCCAGCTTTCGCCGTTGGTGGCCAGCCCTTCGTCCCAGGGTGTCCAGTTCATGCCGCTGCCGTCGCCCAGCGCCACCTCAATGAGCTGGTCGCCGAAGCTGCTTCCCGAATAGTTATGGTGCATGCCGTAACCCACGTCTTTCAGTCCGTCGTTGTTCACATCGCCCACGGCAATACCGCCGTAACCGAAGTTCCCGTTCATATGATTGCTGAAATTGCCCTGCCCGTCGCCGAACCATACCATGATGCCATGCTGGTCGGAATTGAAGTTGGGGGAGCCGTGGTCGCCGATCGAGAGCAGGTCGGGGTGCCCGTCCATGTTGATGTCGTCAATGGCAAAGTCGGTGCGTCCTTTCTCGAATTCAGGGTAAGCCAGGCCTGAGGTAACCTGTGTATAGGAGCACTGGCTTTTATTTCCTGCTTGTGACTGTGCTGTGAGTCCCGTTGAAAGACAAAGGATTGTTATGGCAAAAAGTAATCTGCAGCTTTGTTTCATCATTATTTCGTGTTGGCCTTGATCCATTTTCCGCTGGTTTCTTTTCCGTTCTTCAATATTGCCCGGTAGAGATAAAAGCCTTCAGGCAGCATGCCGGTGTTGATTTCCTTGCCGGGGTTTTCCGCTTCCAGCACTTTTTGTCCTGCCAGGTCGTAAAATGCTATCCGTTTGGTGTCATGCCTGCTGTTGATCCGGGCATGGTTTCCGCCGGGGTTGGGCAGGAGGCTGAATAGGGTTTTCGTTCCCGCATCCGGGTTTTTCGCCGAGACGGGTTCGCCAAAGATGGTGAACGGAAGCTGAGTTACATGGCTTGCGGTTGCACTTCCGTCGCTGACGGTGAGCCGCAGGTAACAGTTGTCGGAATCAATGTCGGGCACGGTCCACTGGTGCTTTCCGTTGTTGGGCAGGTTGTCGGCCACGGTTTCCCAGGGGCCGGCATTGCCGGCATGGGAGAATTCGATTTTGACTTCCGATTGTGCTGCCCCGGGAACGGCCGATGCCCATTCGATGAAGCGTGCTGCCCCGCCATAGAAGTTTTCGTTTCCGCGTGGTGTGAGGGTTTTTATCCACAATTCTTCCGGGGCGGATGTTTCCATATAGACATACAGGCGGTTTTGCCAGTTTAAAAATCCGATCTTTTCATTGGCAAGGATGACGATGTCGCCGTAACCGTTCCGGTTCAGGTCGCCGCCGGCCCTGAATGCCCTGGCGTGACCGGGGTCGGTGTTGGTTTGAAAGCTTGCATCGGCGGTCCAGTTTCCGCTGCCGTCGCCCAGCCAGAGCTGGAAATTTTTTGAACCGAAGGCCATCACATCCATATAGCCGTCGGCATTCATGTCGAAAAGCTGTGTAAGTGAAAATCCGCCGCTTGCCGGGAGGTTGCCGCTATAGCTCTCCCAGGTTTCGCTTACCGCATTATATTCATATACTTCCACACCGCCATCGGTATTTGTAAAGGCCACACCCGCGCTGCCGTCGTTGTTGACGTCGCCTGTCGAAATGCCATAACGGGGCGTGAATTCGCCCTGCACCGGCAGCCCGTTGTCGTTATTTGCGAAATTGCCCGTTCCGTCGCCGAAGTAAGCCGTTCCCAGTGCATGCCCAGCGATGAAGTCGAGATGCCCGTCGTTGTCAAGGTCGGCAAACTGGATCAGCATATCCGAGTTGTTGTTGCTGACGATGCCGAAGCCCGGGATCCAGCTGCCGTCGCCCTGGTTGAGGTAAACATGGAAGCCGGCGCCGCTGCCGAATGAAATGCTGGCCAGGTCGAGCAGGCCGTTGTTGTTGACATCGCCAAGGTCGGTGCCGAACATTCCCCAGGTCTCACCGTTGGTGGCAAGCCCTTCATCCCAGGGCATCCAGCTTGTTCCGCTGCCGTCGCCCAGCGCCACCTCGATGAGCTGATCGCCGAAATTGGTCGCCGAGTAGTTGTGGTGCATACCGTACCCCACATCCTTCAGCCCGTCGTTGTTCACATCGCCCACGGCAATGCCTCCGTAGCCAAAATCGCCTTCCATGTGCAGGCTGAAATTGCCCTGCCCGTCGCCAAACCATACCATGATGCCATGCTGGTCGGTGCCAACGTTCGGAGAGCCGTGATCGCCGATGCTGAGCAGATCCACATGCCCGTCGTCGTTGATGTCGTTCATGGCAAAATCGCTGCGCCCGCCCTCAAATTCGGGGTATAGCAACCCGCTCGTAATCCGTGTATAATTCAGTGTGCTGCCGCTACCCTGTGCGGACTGGCCTTTGGTACAGGGGCTGAAAAACAGCATGCCTGCAGCCAGGAAGAAGAGACAGTTCTTTTTCATGTTTTCTGATGTTTGATTCTCAAAGATAGTTTTTTTAAAAAAAATCCTGCAGTCAGCCTGAAACTTATTTTAATAAAAAAAACCGCCTTTTAGCTGTTTTGAGGTTTTTTTGTATTTTAGTTTAAAAAATACGGGATGCACTTCCCGGTACCGGGAAATGAACGAATTAAAAATTATATGATGAGAAAAATCAATAAGACAGCTTTGTTCCTGCTGCTGACATTTGTGGTCTGCTGGTCGATGGCAGGGACTTATTATCTGTTGGGTCTGAAGTATTCAGGTACCGGCGGTACCGTTATGGCGGTCGTATACATGTTTGTTCCCATGCTTTCGGCCCTGTTGGTTGAGAAGGTCATACACAGGGAAAAGATAAGGGCCACGATGCTGATCTCATTCAGGCTGAACAAGTGGTTTGTTGTCGCCTGGTTGATAACGCCTATGATCGGCTTTGCCGCATTCGGCATCAGTTTGTTGTTTCCGGACATAGGCTATGACCCGGAGATGTCGGAGATGATCAGTCGCTTTGAGGGTGCCCTTCCGCCGGAACAGATCGAGGAAATGAGAAATTCTACTGAGGCACTTCCCGTGCATCCAATCTGGCTGGCATTGCTGTCGGGCCTTGTGGCAGGTCTTACCATAAATGCCATTGCCGGGTTTGGCGAGGAGCTGGGTTGGCGCGGTTTCCTTTTGAGGCGGTTCAGGGAGATGCATTTCATGAAAGCGTCGCTTATCACCGGGTTTATCTGGGGTATCTGGCATGCCCCGCTGATCCTGATGGGGCATAACTATCCGCAGCATCCCGAATGGGGTGTGCTGATGATGACTGCCTGGTGCATACTGTTGAGCCCCTTGTTCCTGTATATCACCTTAAAGGCCCGGTCGGTGATCGCGGCCGCTGTCATGCATGGCACCCTGAACGGGACGGCAGGGGTGGCCATTATGATGATCAACGGGGGCAATGATCTGACGACGGGCATCACTGGTTTCCCCGGATTTATCGCATTGTTTATTGTGCTGGCAGGCTTTTTCCTGTATGACCGCTTTTTGAGTCGCGAAAAGCTGATGTGCGGCCCTGTCGGGGCATCTCTGAATTGGCTTTAAGGGATATTCGGTTCAGAAGGAGACAAACGTATTGCTGTCATTCATTTTTATACCATCCGGCATATTTATGATAGCTGTTCGCAATGCGTTCGATCTCCCCCTCGAGCAGCTCTTTGCTGACATTCCTGATCTTCCTGGCGGGAACACCGGCATAAACGCTCCCTTCTTCCACGATGGTGTTTTTGGCAAGCAATGCCCCGGCAGCAATAATGCTGTTGCTGCCGATCACGGCATGGTCCATGATGATGGCCCCCATTCCGATCAATACGTTATCGTGTATGGTACAGCCATGGATGATGGCATTGTGCGCAATGGAAACATTGTTCCCGATCTCTACGGCGGCCTTTTGGTAAGTGCCGTGAATAACCACGCCGTCCTGTATGTTCACCCTATGACCGATACGTATATACATCACATCGCCGCGAACCACGGCATTGAACCAGATGCTGCAGTAATCGCCGGTAACAACATCGCCGGTGACGGTGGCATTGTCGGCCAGGAAGCAATCCTTGCCGAAGCGGGGGCTGATGCCATTGATGCTTTTGATCAGTGCCATGCTGATGATTTCTATTGTTTTTACTTTTGATTATTCACTTCGGGATAGTCGATCGAATAGTGCAGGCCCCTGCTTTCCTTTCGCTGCCTGGCCATTTTTGCTATCAGGTAGGCAATGTTGATCATGTTTCTGAGTTCACAGATGTTGCGGGTGATGACGGATTTTTTGTACAATTCTTCCGTTTCCCGGTAGAGGATCTCCAGTTTGCTGAGGGCCCGCTCCAGGCGAAGGTTTGATCGTACAATGCCTACATAGCTGCTCATGATCGATTGCAGTTCCTTGAGCGATTGCGTGATGAGGATCAGTTCCTCATTGAGTACCACACCTTCGATGTTCCAGTCGGGGATATCGTCACAATAATTGGTATCAGGTGCGGCTTCGATGGCGTCGAGGCTTGCGCGGTGCGAGAATACGGCCGATTCGAGGAGTGAATTTGATGCCAGCCTGTTGGCCCCGTGCAATCCGGTTGACGCACATTCGCCGGATGCATAGAGTCTTTTAATGCTGCTTTTCCCGTTTTCATCCACCTTGATGCCGCCGCATATGTAATGGGCCGACGGTACCACGGGGATCTTGTCGCGTGTGATGTCGATGCCCAGGCTGAGGCATTTCGCGTAAATGGAAGGAAAGCGTTCGATCAGTTCATTTTTGTCAAGATGGGTGGCATCCAGGTATACGTGTTCATCGCCCGAAAGCTTCATCTCCTTGTCGATGGCCCTGGCAACGATATCCCTGGGGGCCAGCGAGCCACGCTCATCGTATTTTTGCATGAATTCTTCCCCCTGCATGGTTTTCAATACTGCACCAAAGCCGCGCAATGCTTCCGTGATAAGGTACGAAGGCTTTTCTTCGGGATTATAAAGAGCCGTTGGGTGAAACTGTATGAACTCCATGTTGTCGACCTGCGCCTTGGCCCGGTATGCCATGGCAATGCCGTCGCCGGTGGCGATGGGGGGGTTGGTTGTGGAGGAATATACGGATCCGGCGCCGCCCGTGGCGATCATGGTTGTTTTTGCCAGTATGGTATGCACTTTCCCGGTTTTCTGGTTAAGCACATAGGCTCCGAAGCATTGTATGTCGTCGTGGCTGCGTTTGACCAGGCGGCCCAGGTGATGCTGTGTGATCAGGTCAACGGCGAAATGCTTTTCCAGCATCGTAATGTTGGGATGTTCATCGATCCTGTGAAGCAGGGCGTTCTCAATTTCCAGGCCGGTGCTGTCCTTGTGGTGAAATACCCTGTGTTCACTATGTCCGCCTTCCATGGCCAGATCGTATTCACCATTGCTTTTTCTGTCGAAGCGCGTGCCCCAATCGATCAGTTCCCGCACGCGGGCCGTGGATTCCCTTATGGTCATCTCAACGATCTTCCTGTTGTTCAATCCGTCGCCGGCGTCCATGGTGTCGATGATATGCTTTTCGTAGGTGTCGGGGGTGTACATCACCGCTGCAATGCCTCCCTGGGCGTACTTGGTGGCCGTATCAGTGGCCGCAGCCTTGGTTACGATGATGACCTTCCCGTGCCCGGCTACCTTCAGGGCGAAAACAAGTCCGGCAATGCCGGAACCTATGACGAGGTAATCGGCTTTTTTTCTCATGAGCCTGTGTATTTAAAGTTCAAGCAGCCCCGGTACCGGGTCCTGACCATCGAGCAGCATCCGTGCAGGGTCTTCGAGCATTTCCTTTACCCTGACCAGGAAGCCTACCGATTCGCTGCCGTCGATGATGCGGTGGTCATACGAAAGGGCTACATACATAACAGGTTGTATCTCAACTTTCCCGTCGACGGCCACGGGGCGTTCCACGATGTTGTGCATGCCCAGTATGGCGCTTTGCGGCGGGTTGATGATGGGCGTTGAGAGCATGGAGCCGAAAACCCCGCCGTTGGTAATGGTGAAGGTACCGCCTTTCATCTCCTCCAGGCTGAGCTTGCCGTCTCTGGCCTTGGTGGCGAGTTCCTTTATCCTGGCTTCGATGGTGGCCAGCCCCAGCTGTTCGGCATTGCGTATGACAGGCACCATCAGCCCTTTGGGGGTGCTCACGGCGATGCCGATGTCGGCATAGTCGAATAGTATCATCTCGTTCCCTTCGATCTGCGCGTTCACCTTCGGGTAATGCCTCAGGGCGATGGTAACGGCTTTGGTAAAGAACGACATGAACCCCAGCGAAAGGCCGTGCCTGGCCTTGAAGGCTTCCTTGTATTTGTTCCGGATGGCGATGACGGATGACATGTTCACCTCGTTGAAGGTGGTGAGCATGGCTGTTTCATTCTTTACGGCCACCAGCCGTTCTGCCAGTTTAATCCTGAGGGTGCTCATCTTCTGCCTTTCTGTTATGCGGCTGCCTTCCAAGGCTCCCAGACCTGCAGCTGGCCGGGCAATTGGACTCGTCTTTTGCGAAAGGAAGAATGCAACATCTTTTTTCCCTGCCCGGTACTGGCGGAGAAAGCCGATGAACTCTTCCTCCGTGCTGCCGCTTTCCTTCAGCAGCTTGCGTGCCAGGGGCGACATGCTGAGTGTTTCGCTGCCCGCCAGGGCAGCAGGCTTTTCTGCTTCTTTTTCTTTCTCCTTTACGGGCTGCTTTTCTTCAGCAGCCTTTTCAGTTTCTTTGGCGGTTTCTGCAATTGCACCGGCAACTTCATCTTTTTCCGGTTTTTTACCTTTTGCCCCCGTGTCGATGGTCGCAATTACGGCACCGATCTCCAGGGAATCGCCTTCGGCGGCCATTAACACGATTTTTCCGGCAGCTTCGGCACTGATGGTGAGCGTGGCCTTGTCGGAATCAACCTCCGCAATTTCATCGTCCTTTTCTACCTGCTGCCCGTCGGCAACGAGCCAGGAGGCCAGTTGTACTTCGGAGATGGATTCGCCCGGGCTGGGAACTTTAACTTCTATGATCATGGAATTATTATTGATTTTTATCTGACGCTTTTTCTTTCAGCCTGTGTAAAGCCGAGAAATCGGCTGCACTCAGTGACTTGCCGGCTGCCTTTTTGAGCTCTGCATCGAAGGTTTTCCACCTGTTGCCGATACATATCATGCGGCATTCTTCTTCCACCAGCGGGCACTGGCATTCGCCGAAAGCCTTCTCGATGATCTTGCGCTGCCTGATATGGTGAAACTTGCTGGAACCGGTGGCAGGGCTTCCGCTGGCTGGTCTGGATACCAGCCTGAAGCCGGGTTCGTCAAAATGAAGCTTCAGGAATGGCCATGCACCCATGTTCACGGGCTCTTCCTGTGCCCAGACCAGATCCCCGGCCCGGCTGTATTTTTTTATGATCTCCCTGATCTGTCTCACGGGAAGGGGGAACAATTGCTCCAGCCGGATCAGGACGGTGTCATGGAGTTTATGCTGCTCTTTCTCTTCGAGCAACTCATAATAGATCTTGCCCGTACAGAAAATGACCCGCCTGATCTTCCCCGGATCAGCGTTTTTATCGTCGATCACTTCCCTGAATCCGCCCTTTGTGAAGTCGTCGAGCGATGAAACACATCGCGGATGCCGCAGCAGGCTTTTAGGCGTAAATACCACCAGGGGCTTCCTGAAATCCCTTTTCAGTTGCCGCCTTAGCAGGTGGAAGAGGTTGGCAGGGGTGGTGGGGTTCGCCACCTGCATGTTGTCACCGGCGCAGAGCGCCAGAAAGCGTTCTAGGCGGGCACTGGAATGCTCGGGGCCCTGGCCTTCGTAACCATGCGGAAGCAGCACCACCAGGTCGTTCATCACGTTCCACTTGTCTTCGGCGCTGCTCAGGAACTGGTCAAAGATGATCTGCCCTCCGTTGGCGAAGTCACCGAACTGGGCTTCCCATATCGTTAAGGTATGCGGCGAGGCAAGGGAATAGCCGTATTCAAAGCCCAGTACTCCATATTCCGAAAGGGGTGAGTTGAAGATCTCTATCATGGCCTGTTTACTGCCAAGGTGGTTTAAGGGAAGATATTCCTTTTCCGAGTCTTCAATTTTCAGTACGGCGTGCCGGTGGGAGAATGTGCCGCGGGCAACATCCTGTCCGCTGAGCCTCACGGGTATACCTTCATCGAGCAGGCTGCCGTATGCCAGCAGCTCGCCCATGGCCCAGTCGAGTTTGCTGCCCTGTGTCAGCATCTCCAGCCTCGTCTCCTGCAATCGTGAGAGCTTTCTGAACAGCTTGCCTTCGTGAGGCAGCGAGCAAATGCCTTTGCCAATCCGGAGAAGGTTTTTGCGGGCTATTCCTGTTTCGGGAGAGGGGTCGTCCTGGCCGGGTACCGATTTCCTGATGTCCTGCCATGTATCTTCCAGAAAGGAGTGGATGCTGCTCTTACCGATTTTTTTGGATGCTTCCAGTTCGGATTCAAGAAGCTGGTTGAAGGCATCTTCTGCTTTACGGCTTTCTTCCGGGCTGATGGTGCCTTCTGCGAGGAGCTTATCGCGGTAGATATCGAGGGGATTGGGATGCTTTTCAATGATCTTATAGAGAACCGGCTGGGTAAAGCGGGGCTCGTCGCCCTCGTTATGGCCGTATTTCCGGTAGCAGAGCAGGTCGATGAAAACATCCTTATGGAATTTCTGTCTGAATTCGAGGGCAAGCTGTACGGTAAATACCAGGGCCTCCACATCATCTCCGTTCACGTGAAAGACCGGGCTGAGGGTTGTTTTGGCCACGTCGGTGCAATAGGTGCTGGAACGGGCATCGAGGTAGTTAGTGGTGAAACCGATCTGGTTGTTGATGACCAGGTGGATGGTGCCCCCTGTACGGTAGCCAGGCAGTTCCGACATCTGCAATACTTCGTAAACTACGCCCTGCCCGGCAATGGAAGCATCGCCGTGGATGAGGATGGGGGCCAGGCGCTTGTAATCGCCCTTGTAGTCCTGGTCGATCCTGGCCCGTGAAATACCTTCCACCACAGGGTCGACGGCTTCGAGGTGTGAAGGGTTGGGAGCCAGGGTCAGTTTTACCTCCCTGCCGTCTGCATCCCTGGATGTGCTGAATCCAAGGTGGTATTTCACATCTCCCAGCAGGTATTCTTCGCTGTATTCTTCACCCTGGAATTCATGGAATAGCCTCTTGTATGGTTTCCCCATAAAGTTGGCAAGTACGTTAAGCCTTCCGCGGTGTGCCATGCCGATCACAAACTCGCTGATGCCAAGGCCTGCACCGCTCTGTGTGATGGCCTCGAGGGCGGGGATCAGGGCCTCGGCACCCTCCAGCGAAAAACGCTTCTGGCCTGGAAATTTCTTATGGATGAACTTTTCGAACAAAACCGCCCGTCCGATCATATCAAAGATCCGGCGTTTGGTGTCGTTGCCAAAAGCAGGCGTGTTCTGCCGTCGCTCCATTCGCTCCCGCAGCCAGCCCGTCACCTCAGGGTGCCTGATATAGACGAATTCGGCGCCTACAGATCCGCAATAGGTCTTTTCCAGCCGTGAAATGATTTCGCGCAGGCTGGCCGGGCCCATTCCGATCTCTTTGCCCGCCTGAAAAACAGTGTCGAGGTCGGCTTCCGAAAAACCGAAATTCGCATAATCGAGCGTGGGACTGTAAGCGCGGCGCTTCCGCACCGGATTGGTCCTTGTGAAAAGATGGCCCCGCTGCCGGTAGGCATTGATGAGGTTGATCACCCTGAACTCCGAAGGATATCCCGATCCGGCCCCGCCGTGGTAATCGGTGCGGGCAAATTCGAAACCTTCAAAAAAAATTCGCCAGTCGTCTGGCACGGATGCCGGGTCATCCAGGTAATCGCGGTAGATCCGTTCAATGGCAGCGGGATCCGAACTGTTCATAAAGGATTTTTTATCCATAATCAGGCGTAAGGGCTCACAAAGTTACGAATAATCGAGAATGGGTCAAAATGATAGGTTAACAAGTGTAAAGCCAATCTGTTCATGAAAAAAAAGCCCGTCGCATGGGCGACAGGCTTTTCAATGGGTGTAAACTTGTTTATGGACTGCTGCTATTCAGGTTCGATTGCCTCAACGGGGCAAACATCTGCGCAGGAGCCGCAGTCGGTGCAAATGTCAGGATCAATGACATAGATATCACCTTCCGAAATTGCTTCAACAGGACATTCGTCGATACAGGTGCCGCATGCGGTGCAGTCGTCTGTGATTTTGTAAGCCATAACTGAACGTTTTAAATGATAAAAATGATTTGCTGCAAATATATGGTACATATTTTTTATGCGCGTATTCTTTGCCTGTCCGATCATTAATTTATTTCTGTTCTAAATAGTATTTGTTTTAATCAATAACTTCATTGTCAATCAGTCACATCTTCATTGCTCTATATTAAAAATTTGTTAAAAAATGCTGATCCGTAACCTATAAAACTTATAACTTTGCTGCGTTTTATCAATGTTCATACCCCATGACAAAAAAACCGAACAGAGTCATTGAAGTTGATGCGGTGGTTGTGAAGTTTGCGGGAGATTCGGGCGACGGGATGCAGCTCAGCGGCAGCCAGTTTTCGGATACCACGGCTTTTGCCGGTAACGACCTGGCCACATTTCCCGATTATCCCTCGGAGATCCGTGCCCCGCAGGGCACCATTGCCGGCGTGTCGGGCTTTCAGTTGCATATCGGCCACAAGGAGATCGACACTCCCGGTGACCTGGCCGACGTGCTTGTTGCGCTTAACCCTGCAGCGCTTAAGGCCAACATGAAATGGGTGAAGCCTGGTGCCACCATTATCATCGATATTGACAATTTCGACAACAAGAGCTACAAGAAGGCCGGATTTATTGAAGATCCCATCGGCGACGGCACCCTCGACGGCTATAATGTTGTGAAGGCGCCGATCACCCAGTTGAGCAAGACCACGGTGAAAGACCTCGGCATCGACCCAAAGTCGGCCGAGCGCACCAAGAACCAGTTTGCCCTGGGAATCCTCTACTGGCTTTTCAACAAGGATCTGAAGTACGGGAATGAGTTCATCGATAAGAAGTTCGGTGGCAAGAAGCCCTTGCTGGCCGAAGCCAACAAGCGTGTATTGCTTGCCGGTTATAATTATGCAGAAACCGTCGAGGCCCTTCGTACAACATACCAGATAAACCCCATCAAGAACCGTTCAGGGAAGTTCCGGAACATCACCGGAAACACCGCCACCGCCTGGGGCCTGGTGGCCGCTGCAGAACGTGCCGGACTCGACCTCTTCCTGGGTTCCTATCCCATCACACCGGCCTCTGAAATATTGCAGGAACTTTCGGGCATGAAACAGTTTGGCGTTAAGACCTTCCAGGCCGAGGATGAGATTGCCGGTATCAACTCGGCCATCGGGGCCAGCTTTGCCGGCGATTTCGCCGTTACATCCACCTCCGGGCCCGGACTGGCCCTGAAAGGAGAGGCCATCGGCCTCGCCGTTATCACGGAACTGCCCCTGGTTATCGTAAATGTTCAGCGCGGAGGACCCGCCACCGGGCTGCCCACCAAACCCGAGCAGGCCGACCTGATGCAGGCCCTTTACGGGCGTAACGGCGAAAGCCCCTGCGTGGTCATCGCAGCCTCAACGCCGGCCAACTGCTTCCGTTATGCATATATGGCCGGCAAGATCGCCCTGGAACATATGACACCCGTTATCCTCCTCACCGATGGATACCTCGCCAACGGTTCCGAGCTCTGGAATATCCCCGACATTAGCAAGATGCCTTCCATCGAACCGCCGCTGGTTAAAGACAACAGCGATTATGAGCCCTACAGGAGAAACCCGGAAACCCTCGCCAGGTACTGGGCCCTCCCCGGACAGGCAGGACTCCGTCATCGTGTGGGCGGGCTCGAAAAAGAAGATATAACAGGCGTGGTGTCGCACAATCCGGCCAACCATGAAAAAATGGTCTACCTCAGGGAGGAAAAAGTTCAAAGGGTGGCCAATGTCATCCCCGACCTGAAAGTGTCGGGCAAAGACCATGGCGAGCTGCTCGTGGTGGGATGGGGAGGAACATACGGGGCGCTCATCTCAGCCGTTAAAGACCTGCAGGAAAAGGGAAAGGATGTCAGCCTGGCGCAGTTCAACTATATCAAACCCCTGCCGAAAAATACCGCCGAAGTGTTCAGCCGCTTCAAAAAGATCATCGTTTGTGAGATCAATATGGGGCAGTTTGCAAATTACCTGCGGATGTGCCATCCCGAATTCCGCTACGAACAGTATAATAAAATACAGGGATTGCCCTTTATGATTGCCGAGCTCAAGGAAAAATTCAACCAAATGCTGGAGGAAAATTAAAATGGCCGTTAACGTAAAAAGCAAGGTGCCGACTACAAAAGAAGATTTCAAAAGCGACCAGGTGGTGAAATGGTGCGCCGGTTGCGGCGATTTTGCCATCCTTTCTGCCATTCAGAGCGCCCTGGTCGAAAGCGGGGTGCGCAAAGAGGATGCTGTATTCGTATCCGGCATCGGCTGCTCATCCAGGTTCCCCTATTATATGAACACCTATGGCTTTCACGGACTTCACGGTCGTGGAGCCGCCATCGCCTCCGGAATCAAGGTGGCAAACCCAAAGCTTGATGTCTGGCATATCACCGGCGACGGCGACAGCATGGCCATCGGAGGGAACCATTTCATTCACCTGGTGAGAAGGAATATCGACATGAATGTGATCATCTTCAACAACAAGATATACGGCCTCACCAAAGGGCAATACTCGCCCACAACGCCCAGGGGAAGCATTACAAAGACGTCACCCGACGGAACCATCGAAAATCCCTTTAAACCCGGAGAACTGACCATGGGATCCCAGGGCACTTTCTTTGCCAGGGTGGTCGACACCGAACCCAAACGCATGAAGGAGGTGTTCCTCGAAGCCAGCAGGCACCGCGGTACCTCGGTGGTGGAGGTGCTCCAGAATTGCGTGATCTTCAACAACCGCATTCATTCCGCCATCACGGGGAAAGACGTGCGCGACGACCACCAGATCCACCTCGAACACGGAAAACCCATGATCTTTGGCAAGCAAAAAGATAAAGGGCTGGTGCTTCGCAATTCCAGACTCGAAGTGGTCACCATCGGAGAGAATGGTATCACCGAAAAAGACCTGCTGGTGCACGACGTCCACAATCCTGACGACACCACTCATTATATGCTGGTGCGGATGACCCTGCCGGAATATCCCGTGGCTACCGGCGTGATCCGCTCCTGCGAACAATTTGCCACCTACGAAGCCGAACTGGAAGCGCAGATAGCAAATGCCAGGCATAAAAGCAGCATGAAGTCGCTGCAGGACCTCATTGAAAAGAATGCTTTTACGGTAGGTGAATAGGCTGCATGTTAGTTGCCCCGGTTTGGTGCTTCCTTCGGTCATCCTTATCTTTGTTGTATGATCGGCAGATTTATATCCTTTATTGACGAAAACCGGCTGTTCGGCAAGTCCGGCAAGCTGCTGCTGGCGGTAAGCGGAGGTATCGACAGCGTGGCTATGGCCGCTTTGTTCAATCAGGCAGGCTACACCTTTGCCATCGCCCATTGTAATTTCAGGCTGAGGGGAGCCGAATCCGACGGCGACGAGGCCTTTGTCAGGGAACTGGCTTCAGGATACAAGGTTCCTTTTTATTCCAAAGCATTTGACACAACGACCCTGGCCGCTCACTCCGGGAATTCTGTACAGATGATGGCCAGGGAACTGCGCTACGGATTTTTTGAAGAAATAGCCGTGAAACACGGGTATGACCACATCACCACGGCGCACAACCTCGACGATCAGGTCGAGACATTCTTCATTAACCTTATGCGCGGCTGCGGAATAGCCGGCCTGCACGGCATCAGGCTGAAGCAGGACCGCGTGGTAAGACCCATGATGTTTGCCACGCGAAGCGATATAGAAACTTATGTGAGCAATAATGATCTGGCATTTCGCGAAGATAGCTCCAACCGCAAAACCGACTATGTGCGGAACAGGATCAGACACCGGATCATCCCGCTGTTTACGGAAATCAACCCGGGCTTTGGCAGGGAGATGGACCAGAACATCAAACGGCTGAAGGATACGGAAGATATCTACCGGCAATATATCAACATTATCCGGCGCGAACTTGTGCGTGAAGAAGACGGCCTGGTCATCTTCGACAAGGCCGGGCTGAAAAAGCTTTCGCCCCTGCCGGCATTTCTTTTCGAGTTCTTCTCTCCATATGGCTTCAATGCAGCAGATGCAGCACAGATCGCCGCTGCCCTGGACGGCATCCCGGGAAAACGTTTTTTCTCATCCGGGCATGAATTGCTCATCGACCGCAATGACGTCCTCGTTACAACCCGTGCAGAATCCGGCCCCGAAGAAGTCATGATCGGAGAGGATGCCCGGAGGATCGAAGAAGGACCGGGTATCACGGTCAGTATCCATCCCGCGAACGAATACATTATTCCGGATGATCAGAACACGGCTTCGCTCGACTATGACAAACTCAGTTTTCCCCTCAGGCTGCGCAGGTGGAAAAAAGGTGATGCCTTTTTCCCGCTGGGAATGGAAAAACGTAAAAAACTCAGCGATTTTTTTATCGATGAAAAGGTCCCGCGTATCATCAAGCAAAGAAAATGGGTGCTCTGTTCGGGTAATGATATCGTGTGGGTGGTTGGTATGCGCATCGACCAAAGATATAAGGTGGGCAATGAAACCAGGATGGTATATTGCCTGAAACCCGGCTGATGCACGACCGGGCAGCAAAAATCAGGCGGGCGCTTTTCGCTTCCCTACTGCGATTAACATTTTTTAAGAGCTACATAGGCCAATTGGTCGGTGCCTTCTATCGACCTATTTATATTTATTTTATTTTTGCACCTTCAAAACCGACGGACTTATGAAAGACAGCAGACCTTTTTCATTCCTGAAAACCCTTTTCCCTTTTATAATTCTTTTCTTGGCGGCCACTGTGGCCCGCAGCCAGGTGCTTGACCCCGTTAAGTGGAGCTATACCCATGAGATGACCGGCGAAAATGAAGCCGTACTCATATTCCGGGCCGATATTGATACCCACTGGCACTTGTATTCTCAGGATATACCCATGGCACCCCCGGCTACTACATTCCATTTTGAAGGCGATACGGCCCTGTATGAACTGCTGGGTGCTGTGAGTGAAACGGAGACCATCGAAGAGTTCGACCCGAACTTCGATATGGTGATGAAATTCTTTGCCGAAGAAGCCGAATTCAGGCAGGTGGTGCGCCTGCTAACCGACGAGCCGGTCGTCATTAGCGGATACCTGAACTATATGTGTTGCGACGATACCCGCTGCCTCCCGCCTACTGATGTGGAATTTGCCTTTGCCTTTAACGGCGCCGGCCTGCAGGCTGCCGAACAGCCGGTTTCGAAAGACGGGGAGTACAGGTCGACCACCGAGGTGATCAGGGATAAATCAGTACTCGAGGAAATGAAGATAAAGGAGCTGGAATACTCCGGCATACTGGAACTCTTTATCTTTGCCTTCCTGGCCGGGCTTGCCGCGATCCTTACACCTTGCGTGTTCCCGATGATCCCGATGACCGTGAGCTTTTTTATGCACGATGGCGACAAAAAGTCGAAAGGCAAGTTCCAGGCCATCGTGTTCGGGATCTCCATCATCCTTATTTATACCATTATCGGCACGCTCATCGCCCTTACCCTGGGTGTGAACTTTGCCAACTGGCTGTCGACCCACTGGCTGCCCAATGTGCTCTTCTTCCTCATATTTGTGGTATTTGCTGCTTCATTTTTCGGAATGTTCGAGATCACCCTCCCAAGCTGGATGATCAATAAATCGGATAAGCGGGCAGAGAAAGGTGGAATAACGGGGCCCTTTTTCATGGCCTTTACCCTGGTGCTGGTATCTTTTTCATGTACCGGCCCGCTGGTGGGTACGGTACTGGTAAAATCGGCCACCGGCGCATGGCTTGAACCCATCATCGGCATGCTGGGCTTTTCACTCGCCTTTGCACTGCCATTTGCGTTTTTCGCTTTTTTCCCCTCCCTGCTTAACAAGATGCCGCGCTCGGGCGGTTGGCTCAATTCGGTCAAGGTCGTACTTGGATTCCTTGAGCTCGCACTGGGCTTGAAATTCCTGAGCATCGCCGATCAGACCTACCACTGGGGGCTGCTCGACCGCGATGTTTACCTCGCTATCTGGATCGTGATCTTTACCCTGATGGGGCTGTACCTTCTGGGCAAGATCAAGTTTGCGCACGACAGCGATGTGAAGTTCATCAGCGTGCCGCGGCTTACTTTTGTCCTCATCACCTTTTCTTTTGTCGTATACCTCATCCCCGGCATGTTCGGGGCTCCTCTGAAATTCCTCTCCGGATACCTTCCGCCGGCCCAGACCCACGACTTCGACATCAATGCCATTGTGAGGGAAAACGTTCGCCTGGTTACAGGCGATGATAAATCGGGAATTTGTGAAGCTTCACTTTATCACGAATTCCTGCATCTTCCACACGGGCTCGAAGGATATTTCGACTATGAGCAGGGATTGCGCTGTGCCAAAAAACTCAATAAACCCATCTTTATCGATTTTACCGGTCATGGTTGCGTAAATTGCCGCGAAATGGAAGCCAATGTATGGTCCGATCCGAAGGTGTTGAAACGCCTGCAGGACGATTACCTGATCATTGCCCTGTACGTGGACGACAAAACCGTACTGCCCGAAACCGACTGGGTGCGTTCAAGTGTCGACGGAAAGCTGAAAAAGACCATCGGAAGCATCTATGCCGACCTGCAGATCCATAATTTCAATATCAACGCCCAGCCTTACTATGTGCTGATGGGCCATGAGGGCGACATACTCGTCAAGCCCAGGGCTTACAACCTGAATGTAGATGCCTTTGTGCAGTTCCTGGATGAAGGCGTGGAGGCCTTCCGGGAAAAGTATGGCGAATAAATTCCGTTTACCCCCTACAGGTGTAAGGGAATTAGTTTTATAGACGAATCCGCTTTTTCAAGAGCGAAGCATAATGAAATGACAGGGCCGGACCAACCCCGGTTCAACGCTATGACTTGCCCCGGCCCTCCAAAGGTTCAGTCAAAACCGTATACCCGAAGCTGATTACAATGGAGCCCCGCACCCTTCCTGTGTTTTTATTGATTAATTAAAAATCTCAAACCGCATAGTTCAGGCTTCACAGTTCTCCAAAACCGGGTTTCTGAAAAAACTCCCGCCAACCGCAACCATAAATGCAAATTGTTATTCCCCCATATATACATATAACAATTTGTATGTTTTTGTATCTTTACAGCCTTAACATACAAGGGTTGGCTGCGTCCGCGAAATAACCGCCCCGGCGAAAAATCTGGAAACGGCTGCAGGCTGCCGGTAAATTCATCATCCATGAAAAAACTTTCCTTATTGCCGCTTATACTGTTTTTTGCCTTCTTGGCCCCGGTCATGGCCCAGCCATTCGAAGATATACCCTCATCAATTCCCGGACTGGGCAGGAGCCATGTGGCCTGGGGCGATTTCGACAACGACGGCGACCTGGATGTGGCCGTTTGCGGCATCACGGCAGGCGGAGACCATATAACCCTGATCTTCGAAAATGATAATGGCAGCTTTATCGATATCGGGGCCGGGATAACAGGCGTAAAAGATGGTTCCCTCGAATGGGGCGATTTTGACCGCGACGGCGACCTGGACCTGCTGCTCACCGGTGAAACGATGGACGAAGGCAATGTCACCCTCATATATCGCAACGACGGAGGGGGCGTATTTACCGAATATGACCCGGGCCTGCCGGGAATCGGATACGGCCAGGCTACGTGGGGCGATTATGATAACGATGGCGACCCCGATATCTTTCTCACAGGGAACTGGAAAAGTGTCATTTACCGGAATGACGACGGTATATTCACCCCCATCGGACAGGAATTCATCCCGCTGCAGAACAGCCGGGCGGCATGGGGCGATTTCGACAACGACGGCGATGCCGATATCCTGCTGGCCGGCGATAGCGGCAGCGGCTACTTCTCGGGGGTATACCTGAATGAAGACGGCGAATTCGTGTATGTAGACCTGGGGCTGGAAGGACTCTTCTCAGGAACAGCCGACTGGGTGGATTTTAATAATGACGGGTTCGCGGATATCTCCCTAAGCGGATTCGATATTTACCTTGAACCGAAATTCCTGATTTATGTCAACAATGGCGACGGAACGGTGAGCCTGCACTCCCATTTCATCACCGGCGTGGCCACGGGCAGCGCCGATTGGGGCGACTATAACAACGATGGCAGGCTCGACCTGCTGATATCGGGAAAGAACGCTTCCTGCGGAGGCAACATCACACAAATATTCCGTAACCAGACCAACGGCTTTTTTGAAGAGCTGGATGCCATCCTTCCCGGTGCCATCCGGTCATTTGCCGCCTGGGCCGACTTCGACAACGACGGCGACCTCGACCTGCTGCTTACCGGCCTCACCTTATCCGAAGTGCCTTTTACCAGGCTCATCCTGAATGGTGCCGGGAGCAACCTCTTTGTCCCCAACACACCGCCCATTGCGCCACAGAACCTTTCGTCAGTGGTGCTTGGCGAGCAGGTAAGCCTTTCATGGGATCATGCTTCCGACGACCAAACGCCCCAGGATGGACTGAATTATAACCTGCGCGTGGGAACGCAACCCGGGCAGGGGGATGTACTCTCCGCACTGGCAGACGATGACGGGAAAAGGCTTGTGCAGGCTCTGGGCAACACCAATACACTGACCGGCAAAACCCTTGGCATGCTGCCAGCCGGCACCTATTACTGGAGCGTACAGGCCATCGACCAGGCTTATGCCGGTTCCCCATTCGCAGAAGAACAAAGCTTTACCATTATTTCAACAGGAACCGACGACCTATCAGCCGAAAAACAACCGTACATCTACCCGGTGCCGGCAGCCGGCAACATCTATGTAAAGAACAGCCCGGAATATGCCGCATTCAGCATTTTAAACCTGCGTGGGCAGCAAATGCTACGGGGGGTTGTCCCGGCAGACGGCTCCATCAGCATCGGCAGCCTTCCGGCTGGTACCTATATCCTGTACCTCGATACCGGGAAGGGGATATCAGCAATGAGACTGATCAGGCAATGATGCGGTTAGTGGTATGGCCCGGCAAACTTATTGTATTTCTTCATTCCCTGCCAGGGATACTACATCAGACTGTTATGGAAATTGACCGTTCCCGCAGGATGCCGGTGGGGCGGAAACATAAAAAAGAGGCTGTCTCAAAAGGGGCAGTCTCTTTTTTATTAATGGTTTTCTGTT